>NZ_JAMPLJ010000003.1:0-755738 GCF_039962505.1 Leptolyngbya sp. DQ-M1 | reverse complement strand
CTCACGCGTTACTCACCCGTCCGCCACTAAAGACCGAAGTCTTTCGTTCGACTTGCATGTGTTAAGCATACCGCCAGCGTTCATCCTGAGCCAGGATCAAACTCTCCATGTTGTAATAGATGTTTGTAGCTCTGGTAATTATTTCCGGTTTTCCTTCCGGTTCCTAAACACTTAGGAACATTTTCTTGACGAAGGCTTTCCTTTCTCTGGCTTCTAAACTATTCTGTTGTATATCGGTTCAAGCACTGTGAAGTGCGTCGCTTTCGCTCGGCTTCCCTCACCGCTTAATCAATATAGCCGGAACAGAAGGAGGATGTCAAGCAGGTTTTGAAAGTTTTTTCTAATCTGTTCTCAAACAACCGCTACGGCTTGCTTTACGCGACAATGGGCAAGTGAATTTGGTTGACGAGGATAGGACATCGTGAATTTTCAGTCTGTAATTTCGACGTTGAATCAGTTTTGGGCGGAGCGGGGTTGTTTGGTGGTGCAGCCTTACGATACGGAGAAGGGGGCTGGCACGAAGAGTCCGCATACGTTTTTAAGGGCGATCGGTCCTGAGCCTTGGGCGGTGGCTTATGTGGAACCTTGCCGTCGTCCGGGGGATGGGCGGTATGGAGAGAACCCGAATCGGGTGCAGCATTATTATCAGTACCAAGTTTTGATTAAGCCGTCGCCTGACAATATTCAGGAGATTTATTTGGAGTCGCTGAAGGCGTTGGGGATTACGCCGGAGGATCATGATATTCGGTTTGTTGAGGATAACTGGGAGGATGCGGCGGTCGGTGCTTGGGGGGTCGGTTGGGAGGTTTGGTTGGATGGGATGGAGGTGACGCAGTTTACTTATTTCCAGCAGTGTGGGGGGCTGGATTGTCGTCCGGTGTCGATCGAGATTACTTACGGGTTAGAGCGATTGACGATGTATCTGCAAGGGGTGAACTCGATTTTCGATATTCAGTGGAATGATGACATTACTTATGGCGATGTGCATCTGCAAGGGGAAATTGAGTGTTCGACCTATAATTTTGAGGCATCGAATCCGGAGTTGCTGTTTACGTTGTTTAAGTTGTATGAGCAGGAGGCGGAACAACTGATGCAGCGTGGGCTAGTGTTGCCTGCTTATGATCAGGTGCTGAAGTGTTCGCATACGTTTAATTTGCTGGATGCGCGTGGGGTGATTTCGGTGACGGAACGGGCGCGGTATATTGGGCGGGTGCGGAATTTGGCGCGGCAGGTGGCGCAGCTTTATCTGAAACAGCGCGAAGAGTTAGGGTTTCCGCTGTTGAAGACGGAGAAAGTTGAGGCGGTTTAGTAGGAAAAAAGGGCGATCGTTCATCAACCGTTAGATTGTTGAGGACGATCGCTTTGATTATTTGAAGATCAAGGTAACCTGATCATCTTCGAGCGGCATCTCTATCACTTCTCGCAAGTTCTCGCGTAATTCATCTAATGTTTCACCTTGAGAATGCGCTCCAGGAAAGCCAGGAATGTGACCTACATAGAGGTTAGTGTCAGTATCTCGCTCTACTAGGGCGGTGAATGTTGTCATACTACTTGCTATATTTAGCGCCTCAAACTTTCTCAGAAGCTAGTATCGCTGAAATGATTCAGTATGCTGAGCGATCGCACATTTACGTTGAAGTGGGAAATGCGATCGCTTTTGTCATTTCGGTAAGAATCGATAGGGATTGAAGATTTGCTCAGATTGCGCTCTCGATCACTTTACCTAGTTGAATTGCATTCAACGCATCGTAAACGTTAGGAATTAGCGGAAGCAATTCAGGTAGACAATTTGTTGATGCAACCATCACAACAATTGCTACTTCAGTCTTTAGCTAATTCCAAAGCTGCGATCGCTTGTTCGCGGCTGACGGAGGGAAAGTGATCTAAAAATTCGTTGAGGGAGTCGCCTGCTTCGAGATAATCCATCAGAGTTTTGACGGAAACTCGTGTTCCGACAAAGACAGGCGTTCCTCCTAAGATTTCACGATCGCTGTGAAAGACTGGCGATGAAGATGTCATACAAATAGCTTTAGAAGCGTGTTAGTGCGAGGATAACACAGTGGTTCAGCTTGTTTGGAGTCTCATGTTTGCTCCTTGTTTTTCTTGTAGCAACTTGAAGTGATCAATTATCAATGAGGAGTTACAGTCAGTCTGCCCAAAGAAGTAAAGCATGGAGCGATCGCATTAAGTTGTTCATTTCCCCTTCGCTCTAACCAAAACTGCAACTTCTAACAGAAAATCATGCTTGTCGTTAGGAACATCGCGCTTGTCGTTAGAAACATCGTGATTTTTAACAAAAAATCGAAATTTTACTTAGAAAAATCGCGCTTGTCGTTAGGAACGTCGCGATTTTTTCAACTTAACGCATCATTTTTGCTAAGCCGATCGTGATTACGCTGAGCAAGAAGAAATATTATCAGCACAGCTACTCAAATTGCTTCAGAATCTTAACAGAGAAAATATAATTCTTCGCGCTTTTTGCTGAACTGAAACACAGTACAAATGAGCCAAGCTGACAGTAATAGTTTACAAAGGAGCGCATTTATGACTCGTCAGAAACGAACCTCCCGAATTCTCGAAAAAGCTGAACTCCGAATCTCTGGATTGAAAGCAGTCGATCCCGTAATGGACTTTGGGGATTCGCGGAGTCTGGTGCAGATGAGTTTGCAGATGAATCGATTGCGCGATCGACTCGAAGACTACAATCTCGCTTTAGCAAGGCTCGACTCGTCGAAAAAGGAGATTGATGAACTAGAGAAAAGCTTGGGCGACTTCATTGACAAGATGTTAATCGGAGTGGCGTTCAAGTATGGCAAAGATAGTCGGGAATATGAGATGGCGGGCGGAATGCGGAAGAGTGAGCGGATTCGGAAGAGCAGCGCGACCCGCATGAGAGCGAAGGCGGCGCGGATGGCTGACGAGGAGCAGAGCGCATAGTTAGAAAAGAGAAAGGTTGCACAATGGCGATCGCATCTCCAACATTAGGAAGCGATCGCTTTTTTATCAGGAAACGCTTTGAATTTCAGCACTTGAACCCTTCTTCTCATAAAATGCTCTTAATATTTCTTAACGGTGACGCAAGAGGGAGAACATGGGTACAAATTTGAGTGAAATGCTGGAGCCGATCGCGCAATTTTTTCGCTCTTTGAATTTGCCAGAGCCGATCGTTCATTGGGGACATCCGGTGATGATGGGAATTGTGGTTTTGGTGATGGGAGGCTATTCGGCTTGGGCTGGATGGCGGGGACGGTTAGCAGAAGATAAGGAAGTGGCGTTAAAGAATCGGGCGGATCACCGGAAGCTGATGCCGTTAGTTGTGCTGTTTATGACGCTGGGAGCAACGGGCGGAATCTTGTCGCTGGTGATGCAGAAGAAGTCGATTCTAGAGAGTCCGCATTTCTTGACTGGGATGGTGGTGTTGGGATTGCTGTATTTGAATGGAGCAGTTTCGCTGGCGGGATTTGGAGGAAATAAGCCAGGGTTGAGACTGTTTCACGCTTACTTAGGCACTGCGATCGCTGGAATCGTACTGCTTCACGGTGTATTTGGCATTATGCTCGGACTCTCGATCTAAAAACATTTGCAAAAGCTGATTAGGAGTTGGCTGCGGCTGACTCCTTTTTTTGTGGTTACTGAAATTTTTGGGCACTCTTAAGTCAGCGTGAGTTTGATTGAGAAAATTCGCTGCGATTGTGGATTTGGGTTGCCCCCTAAATCCCCCACGTGTGGGGGACTTAGAGAAGAGGGATTCCCTATATTTAAGAAGTGTTTTAACCTTCAAAGTCCCCCAGAATGGGGGATTTAGGGGGCAAGAAGCCGCTCAAATCGCAGCGAGAAACCTGATCAAATTCACCATAAACAGATCCTGCATGACAAAGAGTAAAAGATGGCTTCTACCAGTGTGGTCATTTGGTGTTTGGCTTACATCGTCGGATTGCTAATGACCGCAGTTCCATTTGGAGGCGCGATCGTACTCATCTCTGGTGTGATTTGTGCGCTTGTACTTTCAAGATTGAAGCTGAGACGAACGATCGCAAAGGTCTGGATTATTGCAGGATTGATTGGACTGGCGGCGGGGTTTTATCTACAGCTTCGGACACCGCAACCGAGCGCGATCGACGTGAGCCAATTTGTCCCGAAAGAGCGGCAAGAAGTGACCGTATCGGGAATCGTTGAATCGCTGCCGAAGTTAACACGCAGAGACAATCGGCAGGTTTGGCTCAATGTGACAAAGGTTGGAGAGCAGAAAGCGGACGGAAAGCTCTATGTCACGTTGTCAAAGATTGACGGAGAGGACTTGTATCCGGGACAAGCGATCGCCATTCAAGGCAATCTCTACAAACCGAAGCCGAAAATGAATCCGGGCGGATTTGATTTTCAGAAATACTTGGCGCAAGAAGGCAGCTTTGCAGGGCTGAAAGGAACATCAATTCGACTACTCGACACGAATCAGAAGCCGACATGGGGATGGTGGATGATTCAAAGGGAGATCGTGCGATCGCAAGCGAAACAGTTCGGGAACGTAGAAGGATCGCTGATCAGCGCAATGGTCATCGGTGGGCGCGTCGTTGATATCCCGGTTGATGTTAAAGATGCCTTTAGTAAGATTGGGTTGTCTCATGCGTTAGCAGCATCAGGATTTCAAGTCACGCTGATTTTAGGCGTGTTGTTAGCGTTGACGCGGCGATTTCCTAAAGCGATACAGTTTGGAGCGGGTGCGACAGGATTAATCGTTTTTATGGGGCTGACGGGAATGCAGCCTGCGGTGTTTCGAGCCGTGATCATGGGGTTTGCGGTTCTGCTTGGAATCCTGTTGGAAAGATACACCAAGCCGTTAAACACATTGTTAATTGCGGCGATTATTTTGTTAATCGTCAATCCATTGTGGATTTGGAATTTAGGATTTCAGTTTAGCTTTCTCGCAACGTTGGGATTGTTGGTTACAGTTCCGGCGATTTCAAAACGGTTAGATTGGTTGCCGAGTGTGATTGCTCCTGCGATCGCTGTTCCAATCGCCGCATTTATCTGGACATTACCTTTACAGCTATTTTCATTTGGAATCGTTTCTCCCTATTGCATTCCCGCTAACGTTGCTGCGACTTTGTTGATCTCATTTATTAGCATTGGCGGAATTATTAATGCGGTATTGAACTTGATTTCACCCGCGATCGCAAACATTACTACACCGTTCTTGTACTATCCAACTCATTGGTTAATTGCTGGAGTCAAGTTTGTTTGTCAATTGCCAGGGAATTCGATCGCAGTTGGCACGATTTCAATCCTATTAATGCTCGTACTGTATGGATTGCTCTGCACACCTTGGATATTTCCTCGATTCCAACGGCAATGGTGGGCGTTTCTTCTAGTTGGAATCAATTTGGTCTTTATTCCCGCTTGGTATGTGCGATCGAGCTTATTACAAGTCACCGCATTATCGGTGGGTCAAACTCCGGTCATGGTTGTTCAGGATCATGGACGGGTTGGATTGATTAATAGCGGTGATGTGGATGCGGTACGATTCACAATCCTGCCGTTTTTGCAAAAGGAAGGGGTTAACCGGATTGATTGGGCAGTGGCAGCGTCTCCTTCAGAAGGTTGGAGTACGTTGATCAAGGAATTGCCCATTCGATCGCTCTACGACTTCTCTGGTGAAAAACAGCCAGCCGTCTCACTTGAAGCAATCCAGCAATTAACAGCACAAAAAGGCAAGCATTTACCGATTACAACCGGACAAGTGATTAAAACAGGCACAATCGACATTCAAGCATTGAGCATCGAGCCAACGATTTTACAGCTTGGCGTTGAACAACGACGCTGGTTATGGCTGAAAGATGTACCGAATGTTAGTCAGCGGCAAGCGTTAGGCAATCATTTAAGTGGTAATGAAATTCTTTGGTGGTCGGGACGGCGATTGCATCCGAGATTGTTAGGACAAATGCAGCCGAGTGTCGCGATCGCCTATTCGAGAACAATTCACCCTGAAACGCTGCGTCAGTTGCAGGTGGGTCAAGTTCAGGTTTACCAAACCCAAGCAGAGGGCGGATTGCAATGGTCAAAAAATCAGGGATTTAGGACAACTTTAGAAGTTGATGAGCCAGAAGCTTCATTCCTGTAGTATATTAATTGAGCATATGCACCTGGAGAGGTGGCAGAGCGGTTGAATGCGGCGCACTCGAAATGCGTTTTGGGGCAACTCAACGGGGGTTCGAATCCCCCCCTCTCCGTTTCTAAAGCTGAGTTGTTTTGACCATCTGTTGCCAACGGTGTCGGATGACTAAATCGTATGGCTTCCAGACGTTGGAATGTGAAGGAGCGGGGAGTTGAGTTTCGATCGCGATCGTTGAAGGGGATAACGGCTTTGAAACTGATCGCTTTGAAGTAAAATTCCGTAGCGGGCGAGTTAGAGCTTTAGAAATCGCAACCAGTGTCACTTTATAAATTCCTGGACGCAGCAACAGCGCGAAATCTCCTTTCAAACTGCGATAGAGCCACCGAAACATCAAGCGATAATTGCCCGCAAGATAGCTTTTGCTCAGTAAGTTGTTGTAAAAAGCGGTGTTTGCCCATTGACGAACCGAACTGGGTAGCTCCGGGTGACGCGCATAGACTCGCGACATAATTAATTCGTAAAAGTGCGCCATTGTGGTGCATTTCGTAGACATACTGCCGCTATATTGCCGATAGCCGATGAGATACTCTGGAACGATCGCAAAGTGATAATGTTCAGCAATCCGGAGAAACAGATCCCAGTCTTCACAAGTTTCTAGTTCAGTGTTGTAATCCCCCACCGTATCGATACAGCTTCGACGGAACATTACCGTACTTGCATTGTCGAGAAAGTTGTAGAACACAAGAACGGCTAGAACGTTTCCTTCAACTGCTCCAAGCTGACCAAAAGGTGAGTAGCCTTTAATCTTGCCTGTTTCAGTAAGATATGTTGACCAAGAGTAAACTAATCCAATGGATTCATCAGCAGTTTCTAGACAATGAACGTGCTTTTCTAACCGTTCGGGATACCAAATATCATCAGCATCGATCGGCGCAATATATAGACCAGAAGACTGCCGAATTGCTAAGTTTCGAGAAGCAGCGACTCCTGAATTTTCCTGCTGAATCAGTTGAATACGATCATCAATTGCCATATACGATCGCACGATTTCCGCCGTGCGATCGTTTGACCCATCATCGACCACAATCACTTCAAAATTGCGGTAAGTTTGCGCCAAAATTGACTTTAGCGTGTCTGAAATAAATGCCTCAGCATTGTAAGCAGCAATAATCACTGAAACAAGCGGATTCGAGATCATTAATTTCTTCCTTGAACGCTCTGCAAATATTGTTAACGAAATGGTTTCTAATTTGCAACTCTCTCCAACTAATACCAAATTGATCTTTAATCGCTACAGATCTTGCAAGCCCCCTAAATCCCCCATTCTGGGGGACTTCAAGCCAAAGAAGGATTGAATATCTCAAAGTCCCCCACGAGTGGGGGACTTAGGGGGCAAAGGATCTGTAGCATTAACAAATTGATTGGGTACAAGGCAAAACATCTCTAACAACAGACAGAGAGTAGTTCTACTGCAGGAGACAGGATAACGATCGACAGAATCGCTACGGTAAAGCTAAGAGTTCTGATTAATCGTTATGGATTTTGAATCACGATCGCGCCGCAATTTCACATACGTTATGTGGATGCTTGGAACGGCTTTTATGCCCGTAGGTCTAAGCTTTGAAGTTGGAAGTTTTTGGCAAATTCTATTTTTAGGAGCAGGAGTTATTCTGTTTCTGATGGGTCATTTTATGTACCGGGATGCATGGAATCGTTAGGGCTTTTTAGGCAGCACTTTGTTTAAGGATTGAAACCAGCGACTTGCCATTTTTTGTTCTCCGGCTTCATTTGGATGCAGTCCATCGTATGTATCTTGCTGCACATCATATCCGCTAAATTGATCGACTAGAATGACTGGACTTGTTTGAGAATTTATCGATCGAGCCAACGCCGCAACTTGTTGATTAAACTGTTGGGTTAAGGCTTCACCACCCGACGAAGGAATCAACTGTGCAATCAGAATCTTTAAGTGAGGATTCCGTTGCCGCATTGTCTCAATTAATTGTCTCAGTTCCGCGATCGTACCGTCAAAACTCTGTCCGCCTAGAATATCGTTTGTTCCTAAATGAAGTAATACAACGTCGGGTTTAGCGACTTCTGACCAGCGAGCGATTTGAGCCAACACTTCATCCGCTTGCCAACCCCAATGTCCCTCATGATCTTGATCAAAATCAGATTTAGGCGCATTTCCTAAATAATGAGACTTTGTTGAACCGACAAAATTCACGTCATAGCCTGCGGCTCGAAGTTTAAGCCACAACGGACGACGATAACTATTGTGATTGCGATCGGCTTGTGTAATCGAATCTCCAAGCGGCATGATCCGAATGCTAGTTGGAGTGCCATCCACTGAAGCAACAGGCGTACACCCTGATATCAATAACCCCGTTACGATAGCACTCCAAAAAACCTGCTTCATGTCCGAACCGTTTTAGATTTTAGTTTCAAGAAATTGCTAAACCGTCGCCAATGAGCGCGAGCTACTTTCCATTGTGCGATCGTATGCAGAACAATGAACGCCAAAAATGTGTAAGACAGCCAAAAGTGAGCATTACGCCCGACTTCCGCCATCGCAGCATTTTGGGGAAATAGATCCGGTAAAACAATCCCAAAGAATTTGACATTGTTAGGACGGAACGAGTTTGAGAGTAAAAATCCAGTTATTGGAACTGCCCACATAAATACATACAAACTTGTATGCAGTGCAAGTGTTTTAAACCAAGCAGGCGTAAATTTTGGAAGACGCTTCGTGTATTTCTTCCACCACACCTGCAACAGCAGAAAAATCCGCCAAGTCAGCAGCGCCATCGATAGCACTGCGATCGACTTATGAAAATCGTACAGCGAACCCCGGTAAGATACAGAGCGATCGAGTTGTGACATGAACGTTCCCGTCACGAACAGAACAAGATACGCTCCACTCATCCACCAATGAACCGACATCAACTGCTTGAAAGCACTATTCAATCTAGGTTTGAGCGCATGAACGATCGACATGGCATTCCTCTCAAAGCTTAAACTTTTGTTAAGTCTAGACGCCTGAGATTAACTTTGTGTTGCAAATTCGTAAAATTCCCCATACACCTCAGCCAGATCCTTGATCTGATAGTGAGCATTCAAACCGCTCGGATTTGGTAACACCCAAATCGTTGTATTGTGTAGCAGCTCTTTTTGCAGTCCCATTTGCGCTTTCGGTTGCTTAAACGCCGTTCGGTAAGCGCTCACTCCTAAAACGGCTAGATATTTCGGTTGATATTGTTCGAGTTTTTCGGCGAGATCCTGATGCCCGATCGCTAAGTCTTCATTCGTTAACTCATCGGCTCTTGCAGTTGCACGAGCAGCTAAATTGGTTAAGCCGAAACCACGATCGAGCATGGTTCTGTCTTCAAACGGAGATAAGAGTCGATCGGTAAATCCAGCTAAATGGATGGCTTTCCAAAATCGATTCCCAGGACGGGCAAAATGGTGTCCCACGGCTGCACTGTACAAACTGGGATTAATCCCGCTAAACAGAACTTTGAGATTTGGCGCAATAATATCCGGCAGCGTTGTATTGTAAGCGGCGTGAACTTCAGCTTTTGTCGGTTTGTAGATTGAAGGCATTTTCAGAGCGAGTCGCGAACTTCTCCATCCTAAGAAATTCACGCTCAACTCTAAGCATCAAATCTCAATGCCCGTCCTCGAACTTCGGTATTGAATTTGCCGCGATCGCGCTCAACTGCCAAAAGTTTTAATCATGCCAATCGGATTGAAAAAGTAAGCACCTCTTGCTACAGTTCGGAGAATTGATACTGAAAGTGTAAATCCACCCGTGTAGATTAGACTGGGAACGAAGGTTTCTATTTCAGCCTCTAGAATCTGTAGTCGTTAAGGTGATATGAATCGCGTGGATAACCCGGCTCCTAACAAAAAAGCGCATCAGAAAAAAGACGAAAATCCCTGGGTAGAGGGACTCAAGACCATCGGTTTAAGTGCGGTTCTCGCGATCGGGATTCGGCAATTCGTCGCAGAAGCTCGCTACATTCCGTCTGGTTCGATGTTGCCCACCTTACAGATCAACGATCGTTTGATCATCGACAAGATCAGTTATCGGTTCAATAATCCACAGCGCGGCGATATTGTTGTCTTCTCTCCGACTGCTGCTTTAGAGAAACAGAATTTCCACGATGCGTTTATCAAACGGGTGATCGGACTACCCGGTGATAAAGTTCAGGTCAAAGGCAATCGGGTCTACGTGAACGATCAGCCACTCCGAGAAAACTACATCGGCAAAGACGAAGCACCCCAATATGAATGGGGGCCTCAAGTGGTTCCTCCAGATTCTTATCTCGTGCTGGGCGACAACCGCAACAACAGCTACGATAGTCACTATTGGGGCTTCGTCCCTCGCGACAAGATTATTGGCAGAGCGGTTGTCCGGTTCTGGCCCCCGAATCGTGCAGGTGAGCTTGCACCAGAACCAAAATATTAGAAACACCAAGCTTGCAGCACTCGTCCATTAATGGACTGACTGAACCAAGCGGTATTTGTGGACAGCGATCGTAGATGGGAACGATCGACTGTCCATTTTTCATTCGGATTGAACAGAATTAAATCACTCGGTTGGTCGGGCGCGATCGCGCTCAAGTCCTGTCCCAAACACTGAGCCGGACGCACGCTAAGACTCCGCCATAAATCCAACGCCGACCAGCGACCCGACTCAACTAAATTCGACCATAAAAGCGGTAACGCCAGTTCTAAGCCGATCGCTCCGGCTGGTGCTTCTCCGAACGCAACGGTTTTTTCTTCATAAGTGTAAGGAGTGTGATCGACCGCGATCACATCGATTACGCCATCTGAAACTGCCTGAATTAAAGCGTCTCGATCGTTCGGGTTGCCAAGCGGCGGATCAAGTCGCAAGCTCGGATCATAAGACTGCACAGAATCGGTACTCAGGAGCAAATGCAGCCAAGTGGTACTCGCAGTGATGGGAACCCCTCGCGCTTTTGCCGATCGCACAAGTTCTACCCCTCGCGCTGTTGAGATTCGCATCAGATGGGCTGGTGTTCCAATCTCTTCAATACATTCAAGCAGGGCAGATAATGGAGCGGATTCTGCCATAATTGGCACTCCCGGCAGTCCAAACCGCATCGAATTTACGCCTTCTCGAATCACGCCTTTTCCGGTGAGTCCTGGATCAGATGCCCAAAGCGCGATCGGCTTCTGCATGGGCTGCAAATATTCCAACAATCGCCGCACTAATGCCAAATTTGAAATCGGTTTGCCATCGCTAAATCCGATCACACCTTCTGCGAGTTCCGTGAGTTCAGTCATTTGCTGCCCCTGAACACCAAGCGTTAACGCACCCCAGCAGCTAATTCTCGAAGATTTGGTGCGAATTTGAGCGACGATCGCGCTCTGATCGATCGCAGGATTCGTATCCGGCAGAATGTTCAGACGAGTAAATCCACCCGCGATCGCCGCTGCTTGCAAAGATTCCAAAGTTTCGCGTTCTTCAAATCCGGGTTCGCCACTGTGACTGTACAAATCGATCAATCCAGGTGCGAGAACATAGCCCGAACACGATCGTCGCTCCGCTTCTTGGGGAACTTCTGAAGGCGAGAAAGACCGCACAATCCCATCTTCGAGTAGCACATCGGTCACGCGATCGACATTCGCTACTGGATCAAGCAATCGGACTTGCTGAAGCAAAACAAACATGATTTTCCATCATTGAAGAACAGACGATCGGGCAACTCCCGAATCCCCGTTTAATATTCAAGTACGTTTTGGCGCTAATTTAAGCGAACGGATTCAGCCATTTCAAAATCGTTTTTTCTAGCTGATGTAATTCCCGATAAATCTCCTGACGCATCCACTGTCCGATCGCATCGATCGGCGTAAACGAGCCTCCAACCTGCCATTTCATATCAGGGCCTAACGGCGTAAGGTGCGTTCCTTTGAGGCGATGAGTGGTAATCAGTCCCGGATAGGACTCTTCTAGAAGCTGCGCTAACGGGATCGATTGATCGATCGAATCATCCGCAAATTTAATAATCAAATTGCGTCGCACCGAATAGCGATCGCGAATCAAGGCAGTCGTCTCCGTGGGCGAAGGCGTGAATTCAACAGAGATCCCCTGCGGCTTTAGAAATTGCGAAAACTGCTCAACAAACGGAACGGCTTCTTTTGCAGCGTAGTTATTAAACGAGATGAAAATATTTCCCGCTCGCTCAACCGAAAACAAGCTACCAGCCAGCAAATGCAGCTTACAGCCCATACTGTGCCCCATGCCATAAATCGGCAAATAGCGCACTGAATACTGCGATCGCACACCGTTCAACGCTTTCTCAAAATTGATCAAAACCGACTCTGCAATCTCAGCATGATCAAACGTATTCACAAACGGAGTCGCTACGATTAGGTAGCCTTGATCACCTAAAAACTCTAGCAAACGGCGGTAAGTTAACTGTGGAGCCGTTGCGACAAAAGCGCCGCCAAGAAAATGAATAATCGCGATCGGACGATCGGGAACGAGAACCCAATTCCCAGAAATTTCTTGCCAATCCATGAGCGAAATTGAAGATTAGGGGGTATCTCTAGCCTAAACCGATTCTCTAAAATTCAACGGCTTCGGACATCGCATTGCATTTGGTACGGTTCTACGATCTTTCTTTAATCGAGAAACCAGATACGCTCTAAGGTAGTCGCAGTGAAAGTCGTGTTATGTCTGAGTGGATCTTCCCAACCCTGAGTGAAATTTTGGCAGCCAGTAATGAAACACTGGATCTTCCTGAACTTGAAGCGCCCGTTTCAGTCGCATCTCGACAACTGCGAGCAGAGCGGGAGTGGTTTGGCGCGATCGCCGCACTCGAAGCCCTCTTGCAATCGACCGAAGGCGCAGTGTTTTCTGCTCCGCTCCCAGTTCTCAGCCAGCCCGGAGTGCCTAATATCTCCGCTTGGCTGTTTACGCCCAGCGTGATGTTTTCGGGCTTCCCGTTCCAATTACCTTCTGCCGATGGCAACATTACAAAGGGTGAAACGACCGATACTCTAGCGCTGCTCCCCGGTGATCCGCTCGCATCGCAGCCGTTCTGTCTAGCGCTGACTCGTGAATTTAGCCTGTTAATGGTGCAGGGTGAAAACGGCTCCGGCGATCCGATTTTCCAGTTTTCGTTTGATCCAGAAGCGATCGATCGCGCCTGGCAAACCTTGAGACTGCGCGTGGTGCTGATGAATCCGGGACATCTTCCCAAGCTCGATCGTCTCTACAAAACCTTTCCGCCTGTCGAACCCAAATACAAATTAGTCACGCAGTTTACTCATGCACTCCTGAGCTATTTGCCAGACCCAATCACAGAATCCGAAAAGCGCACGATTCGCGCTCCTCGACCGATGCAAGCGCAAACTGCCGATGTGCTAGCAGGTGCAGATGTCGAATTGCTGCAAGCAATCTCGCACGAAGTTCGCACACCGCTCACCACGATTCGGACACTCACGCGGTTATTGTTACGCAGAAAAGACCTACCCGCAGATGCCGTGAAACGATTGGAAGTGATCGATCGCGAATGTAGCGAACAAATCGATCGCTTCAATCTGATCTGTCATGCAGTCGAAATCGAAACTTCAGCAACTAAGGTTTCATCGCTGGCGACAACTTCGCTAGAACAGGTACTAGAACAAAGCATTCCGCGTTGGCAAAAACAAGCGAGTCAGCGCAACCTCACGCTGGACGTAATTTTGCCGCAGCACATTCCCTCGGTAATGAGCAATCCGACCATGCTGGATCAGGCGTTGACGAGCTTAATTGAACGATCGGCGCGGAGTTTGCCCTCTGGCGGTTCGATTCAAGTGGAGGTGTCGTTAGCAGGACATCAGTTGAAATTGCAGCTTCAACCCCAGGCAAAGGACGATTATGTCAATTGTTCGAGCAAACACCGAATGCCGCTCTTGAAATCTCTGGGACAAGTTTTGATGTTCCAGCCCGAAACAGGCAACCTGAGTTTGAATCTGAACGTTACTAAGAATATCTTTCAGGCATTAGGCGGAAAGCTAATCGTGCGAGAACGCCCAGAGCAGGGTGAAGTATTTACGCTGTTCTTGCCATTAGAACCGAGTAAAGCGGCTACGGAAGTACGAGTTTAATAAGCATTCAAACTTTGAGATCTCCGGCTTGTGACCTTAAGCCGGAGATTTTTGCTATTGGGGATCAAAGATCGACCGTTGGTTTTTATTGAGAAGTATTTGCAAAAGCTGAGCAATTCGAGTATGTTGGTTGTCAGAGGTTATTGCATATCTTTAGCAATAACTGAGTCGTTATTTTCACTTGAACCATGACTCTAGCCCTTCAATCTGGTGAATTTCGTTTCTCTGGTCAGTTTCTCGGCTACGTCTTCAAAGATGGCTACAAAATCAAGCGACTGACGATCGCAACTTCAGAAGGCGAGTTTTCGATCAAAATGACGAAGTTAGCAAGAGCAAGTCTCAAGCAAACGCTACTTCCCGGAGAGCAGATTCAGATTCGAGGATGGAAGAAGTTCGATCGCAAAACTAACACCCTGAAATTTAAGGCGTATTGGATTCAGCCAATGTCGATTTCGGCAGCCCTTCCTTGTCAAGCAGCAGCGAAAGTGAACGCTACGAAAATCGGCCATCCCAAGCCGCAAAAGCCTGGAAAAGAAGCGATTCTGATGTGTCAGAAATCAAGCTGCATGAAGCGAGGCGGAAAAGCCGTTTGTAGCGCGATCGAAAAAGCAATTAGCGATCGTGGACTCGAAGATCAAGTCAAAATCAAGGGCACAGGCTGTATGAAAGCTTGCGGGAAAGTCCCCGTGGTCTTTATGCCCGGAAAAACGCGCTACACCAAAGTTGATCCGAAAGATGTCGCTAGTTTAGTGGATGAGCATTTTGCACTGGTTAGCAGACCTGCAACGGAACCCACACTGCCAGTAGAATCCACAACTGTTTTAGAATCCACAGCTGCTTTAGAATCCACAACTGCTTTAGAATCCACAGCTGCTTTAGAATCCACAACTGCTTTAGAATCCACAACTGTTCTAGAATCCACAACTGTTCTAGAATCCGCTCCAGTATTGGCTACCGTCTAGTTTTCAGGCATCTAACCCAAACCCAACCACATTTTTCTGTGTAGATTGGGAATTCTCGTAGAAGTTGTGCAGAAGCCCCCTCTATGAAAGTTCCCTTCATAAAGTCATCTGTACCAAGAATTTCGCTTCGCTTGGTACTGGTTCTACCATTTGTTCTACAGATTTTTGGTGCAGTTGGATTAGTCGGCTACTTGTCTTTTAAGAACGGGCAGCAGGCAGTCAACCGCTTAGCCGATGAGTTAGTTGAGAAAGCCAATCAACGCATTGATAGCCATCTCGATCAATATCTCGCTTTGCCTGCACAACTGTTGCAAATTAACGAAGATGCCCTTGCCAATGGAGAGATTAAGCTTGATGATTTCTCCGCCACTGAACGGTACTTTTGGAGACAGGCAAAAGCGTTTCCAGAGGTTGGGTTTGTGGGGTACTCCTTATCAACGGAACGATCGTCTGGAGCAGGGCGCTGGCTTGAGGGAGTCGATGTCATTTTGTTTCGGGCATTACCAGACGGGCAAGCATATGATTTTTTGCCAAATTATCGTGGCGCGATCGCCAAATTAGCGCAAACCTACACTTATCGCACGACTGAAAGAAGCTGGTATCAAAGAGCCGCAACAACCGGGAAAACAGGCTGGGGCGAAGTCGAAATCACTTCCATGAACCGACTTGAAGGCTCAATCCCGAAGGGTGAGGTGATGCTAGATGGTGTGTCGTACTACACAGCGATCGGCATGACCACGCCAATCTACGACAACAATCAGAAATTTATTGGGGTGCTTAATGTAGATCTAACCTTGGGAAATATCAGTCGCTTTTTGCGCGATTTCAAGGTCAGTCGGACTGGGCAGATGATGATTATCGAGCGGGATGGATCGCTGATCGGCAGTTCGATGCCGAGTCAGCTTCTCCGTAAGGAACAGGATCAGGTGAAGCGCTTCACCATCTTCAACAGTCCTGATCCGTTGATCAAAGCAATGAGCAAAAATTTGCAGCAGCGGTTTTCGTCGCTCACTGCCATTCAGTCACAGCAGAAATTTGCGCTCGAAATTGATGGAGCGCGGCAGTTTATCAATGTGTTGCCCTGGCGCAATGATCAAGGTCTCGACTGGCTGATCGTGGTGATTGTGCCAGAGTCGGACTTTATGGCGCAGATTGATCAAAATCTCCGCTTAACGATCTTGCTTTGCGCGATCGCGACAATTGTAGCAGCGCTCTTGGGTTGGTGGACTTCGCACTGGATTGTTCAGCCGATTTTGAGGCTGAGCCAGGCATCTGAGGAGATCGCTAAGGGAGAGCTAGATCAAACAATTCAAATTTCCAGAATTCGCGAATTGCGGCAGTTAGGACGATCGTTTAATCGGATGGCACAGCAGTTGCGCGATTCTTTCATGACGCTGGCAAAAGCCAACGAGCAATTAGAACAACGAGTTGAAGAACGCACTGTAGAGCTGAGTGAAACGCTTCGGACTCTGCGCCAGACTCAGACCCAGATGATTCAAACAGAAAAGATGTCGAGTTTGGGGCAAATTGTTGCGGGTGTGGCGCATGAAATCAACAATCCAGTTAATTTTATTCACGGCAATTTGGTTTACCTCGATCGCTATACGCAAAGCTTGTTAGAGTTAGCAGCAATTTATCAAAAGCATTATCCTCAACCTGATTCAGAAGTAATTGAAGTGTTGGAGACGATCGATTTTGAGTTTTTAAATCACGATCTTGAAAAAGTGTTTAACTCGATGCAAACAGGTACAAGACGGATTCAGGATATTGTGCTTTCTTTGCGAAATTTTTCGCGCTTAGACGAAGCCGAATTGAAAGCCGTTGAAATCGAGAGCGGCATCGAAAGCACATTAATGATTTTGCAGCATCGACTAAAATTTACGAGCGATCGACCTGAGATTAAAGTAGTGAAAAACTTCGCGCAATTGCCAAAGATTGAATGTTATCCAGGTCGGCTCAATCAGGTGTTACTGAATTTGATGAGTAATGCGATCGATGCGATTGAAGCCGATCCCAAGCTTGATCCAACGATTTGGATCAGCACAGAACTCACTCAAGATGGATGGATCGCAATTACGATCGCTGACAATGGCTGCGGCATTCCCAAGGAGATTCAAAGCGAAATTTTCAACCCATTTTTTACGACTAAACCTGTGGGTAGAGGCACAGGTTTAGGATTATCGATCAGCTATCAGATTGTGAATGAGCAACATCAGGGTCGATTGTGGTGTGATTCAACCGTGGGAGAAGGCACGAAATTTGTGATTGAAATTCCGGTTAGTTGATCGACAATTCCCTTAGCGCCGACCGACCAATCGAAACGAATTGAGAAACACATTAATGCTGGTTGCTAAGCCTTGTTCTTGATTCTCTTTCGTCGTTGTGACATTGACAAAATAGGCGCGGCGATTCACAAGATAAACGCGCCACTTTGCGACCATATCATCAGGTAGCTTAAAGCTCATTTCTCGACCTGGAAATCGATTGAGTTGAATCGTGCGAAATGAGATTAACTCTCCTTGATCTTTCGCCGCACCTTTACGAACGCCTTCGTACACTTCGTTCTGGAGGCGTTTATCGTTTCCCGGTGCAACCGGCAAATCGAGATAACCCACCGAATAGCGCACCGATTCATCGTCTCGAATCAGTTCAAAGAGCGTCAAACCATTCTCTTTACGCTCTTTGGGTGTTCCGGGCATGACCACGGAAAATCCACCACGTTGTGACGTAAACCGCTTCCAAATGCTCTCCTGAGCAATAACGCTTTTGAGTTCAACCACAGGCGATCCGACCAAAATCGCCACGCCTAACACCAATTGCCAGCCCCGCATCACAGTACACCCTTCGAGCTTGGAATTTCATGTGCCCGTCGCGGATCGGTTTCAACTGCCATCCGTAGCGATCGTGCAAATGCCTTAAACGTCGCCTCAATAATGTGATGTGAATTGATGCCATCCAACTGGCGAATATGCAGCGTCATTTGAGCGTGATTGACGATCGCCACAAAAAATTCTCGAACTAACTGCGTATCATAAGTTCCGACTCGCTGAGTGGGAATTTCTAGCCCGTAACTCAGGTGCGGACGACCAGAAAAATCTAGCGCCACTTGGATCAGCGCTTCATCAAGCGGTGCGACAAAATGCCCGAAGCGAACAATGCCTTTACGATCGCCTAATGCCTTCGCAAGCGCCATTCCCAGCGTGATTCCAACATCCTCATTTGTGTGGTGATCGTCGATCTCCAAGTCCCCGATCGCCTGCACCGTCAAATCGATCAAGCCATGCGACGAAATCTGATGCAGCATATGGTCGAGAAACGGAATCCCTGTCTTTGCCACACATTTCCCGGTGCCATCGAGATTAACCGTGACTTGAACATCGGTTTCCCCGGTTTTACGAGAGACTGAGGCAATTCGAGCGACAGGAAAAACGGAAGAAGTTTGAGGACGATCGCTAGTCTGCATGGAATCCATCACATGAAAGGCAGACTCTATTATGTCAATTTTTTACCCGTGTCTAAAGATCGAAATTGATCGACGCTACACTTTCAAGAAGTCAGACCAGGTTGGAAATTATGGATACCAAAGCGGCTGTTGCCTTCAAAGCTGGAGAGCCTTTAAGAATTGAAACCGTACAACTCGAAGCCCCGCAAGCGGGAGAAGTGTTAGTCGAAATCAAAGCGAGTGGAGTGTGTCATACGGATGCCTACACGCTTTCAGGAGCAGATCCGGAGGGCTTGTTTCCAGCGATTTTGGGTCACGAAGGAGCAGGAGTCGTAGTCGAAGTGGGCGAAGGCGTGAACAGCGTCAAACCTGGGGATCATGTGATTCCGCTCTACACGCCAGAGTGCCGTAACTGTGAATATTGTCTCAGTGGTAAGACGAATCTGTGTCAGGCGATTCGGACAACTCAGGGCAAAGGAGTCATGCCGAATGGAACGAGTCGGTTTTCGATCGACGGTGAACCCATCCTGCACTACATGGGCACTTCAACTTTCTCGAACTACACGGTTTTACCAGAGATTGCAGTTGCTAAAATTCGCGAGGATGCTCCGTTTGAGAAAGTTTGCTTAATTGGTTGCGGTGTCACTACCGGGGTCGGGGCTGTGATCAACACCGCGAAAGTCGAACCCGGTGCAAATGTTGTCGTATTTGGATTAGGCGGCATCGGCTTAAATGTGATTCAAGCAGCGCGAATGGTTGGGGCAAATATGATTGTTGGAGTTGATCTGAATTCCAGCAAACGCGCACTAGCTGAGAAATTAGGCATGACTCATTTTGTCAATCCCAGCGAGGTTGAGGGCGATCTTGTTCCTTATCTTGTGGAGTTGACCAAAGGCGGAGCCGATTACAGTTTCGAGTGTATTGGTAATGTGAAAGTGATGCGTCAGGCACTCGAATGCTGTCATAAAGGCTGGGGCGTGAGTGTGATTATCGGGGTTGCGGGCGCAGGTCAGGAAATTAGCACAAGACCGTTTCAGCTTGTGACTGGGCGCGTTTGGAAGGGAACAGCATTCGGCGGTGCAAAAGGGCGAACCGATGTCCCTAAGATTGTCGATTGGTACATGGATGGCAAAATCAACATTGATGATCTGGTAACGAAGATTCTCCCGATCGATCAAATTAACGAAGCGTTCGATCTGATGCACCGGGGAGAAGTAATTCGATCGGTGGTGACGTTCTAATGGAATTACTCAGTAAAACTCGCTGTTTCGGAGGATCGATTGAGGTGTATTCGCATCGATCGACCTCGTGCAACGCTCCGATGAAATTCTCGATTTATTTACCACAGCAAGCGAGGGAGCGATCGCTGCCGGTGCTGTATTTTCTCGCAGGTTTGACCTGTACCGAAGAGAATTTCATGGTGAAAGCCGGGGCGCAACAGTTTGCTGCAAAGCATGGATTGATCTTAGTTGCGCCGGATACCAGTCCGAGAAACACAGGGATCGCGGGCGAGGATGACGATTGGGATTTTGGAACCGGGGCAGGATTCTATGTGGATGCGACTCAAACCCCGTGGAATCAGCACTATCGAATGTACAGCTATACCGTGGATGAGTTGCCTGCTTTAATTGCTGAAAGCTTTCCGGTGAGGAATGATCGTCAAGGCATTTTCGGGCATTCGATGGGCGGACACGGTGCTTTGGTGTGTGCCTTGCGAAATCCTGAGCGTTATCGATCGGTTTCTGCCTTTGCGCCAATCTGTGCGCCGACGCAATGTCCTTGGGGTGAGAAAGCATTCTCGAATTATTTAGGATCAGATCGAGCCAGTTGGAAATTGTATGATGCAACCGAATTAGTTCAAGTGCAGAAATTTCCGCGATCGATTTTGATTGACCAAGGTACAAGCGACAAATTTCTTGCAAATCAGTTATTGCCTGAAGTATTTCAAAAAGCGTGTGAAACTGTCGGGCAACCGTTAACACTTCGATTTCAGGAAGGTTACGATCATAGCTACTATTTCATTGCGTCATTTGTTGAGGATCATGTTCAGTTTCACGCGGAAATTTTGCTTGCATAAATGCCCTGATCTTCGATCGCATTAACAAAGCAGCGAGCGGAGATCCCATCGTTAGAATCGTCGCTAAAATTCCCAGTGGATGTTTCCCCCATTCCAAACCAAGTGCAGCCGCAGTTCCAATCAATGAGAAGGCAAAACTCGCGATCGCAAAAATCGGTGCTTGTAAATTCAACGCCGCGATCGGGAGTAAAACTGTTGCATACCAAGGCTGATACCAGGGAGTGGCAACGGTAAATAAAGCAAGCGTGACCCATCCGATTTCTACCATCAATCGCTCTTCTAAAATTGATCGATTTCTGTAGATTCTGTAGAGGGTTATTGCATAGTAAATAGCAAACAAAATAATGGTAAAACGATGGAATGAAGTCAGGATGGTTTCTTGAGTAGAACTTGGCACGCTCGTTCGCATCAAAATAATTTCTAGCAAACTGTGCCATGATCCTGCTCTTAAACCTTCTACGGCTGGATTTACCAAGCTTTTCCAAGCAGCAATGGATGGTAAAAGCGTAAAGGATAAAACAAGAACAGCGATCGAAGAAATCAGCAGGAATTTTCCGATCATTTGCCAGCGTCGTTGCCGAATTAAAAATACTCCAATTAATGGAATCCAAATAATCGGCAAGGTCTTTGTTAGAAATCCAATTCCAGTGGCGACGAGAGCAAGCAGATATCGGCGAGTTTTAAGCAACTGATCGATCGCGATTAAAACAGTACATAAGAAAATATCAAGATGTGCTTCTGCCACTTGTTCAAACAGAAGAACTGGACTGAGCAAATACGCCAGCGTTACTTTGTCTCGATAAGCCTTAGTTTCTAGAATTCTCCAAATTAAGTAACTATTCAAAATGTGAAAAACTAAGCAAATAAGCTTGAAACCATAAACACCAAGAAGCAGATTAATCTCAGCTAATTTTGCAGGAATCAAAAAGAATAAAAGTGAAACAGCTCCATAGGTCGAGCTATAATTCCAGTCTACTAAATTGCTAAGACTAGAGCCAAAATCCCTCGCCTTTGTCAGATAAGGATTAACTCCATTTAGGCTCATCAGACCATACTGTAAATATAGATAAATATCATTCGTGACCGGATGAGATAACCAAGAAACCGCTAAAAATAAGCTTGCGGGCTTCAAAAGTTCGGCGAAATTTGCCGCGATCGTTTTTGAACGGAATCGTATTAGCCAAACCAGATATAAACCGCACAGCGCAAAAAACTCTACTGCTAATAAACGCTTGCGAACTAATCCCGAAAATCCCGAAATTGACACCACTCCGAGCGCATTCAGTTCATTCAGAGACAGTTGTATTGCAATTGCGATCGAGAGCGCGATCGCAACGATAAAAATTATTCTCTGTTTTAGTACCATACTTCTCCTTAGTTAACTATGCGCGAACAGAGTGCGGCTGTTTCTCTCTGACTAGGATTTGTTTTGCTCGAACTGTATCACCCGAAAACCAGCGCCGCTAATTGAGGCACTCAATCTTCATCAATCAAGGCATAAATCATAAATTTCTTGCAAATTGACTTTACCCAGAACTTCGTGGGAGGTTTGTCAATGCGTCGAGCAACCCATTATTCTATGAGGGTCGCGATTGTCGTCTTTGATTATTGCCTTACTTGTTCAAGCTCGCGTTTAGTTTCGTGCAGAAACTTTGCGTGGATCAATGCCGTAATCTTGTGTCGCATCAGGAGAACTACGATCGGGGAACCCATTGTTGGGACGATCGCAATGATTGCGAGGATGCGGGAACCCCACTCCAGACCAAGGGAAGCCGTTGTTCCGATCAGTGAGAAGGCAAAACTGGCGATCGCAAAAGTCGGTGATTGTAGATTCAGGGCCGCGATCGGAAGTAACACGGTTGCATACCAAGGCTGATACCAGGGAGTTGCAATCGCAAATAAAACGAAAGTAACCCACCCAATTTCTATCATCAATCGACTCTCCGAAATGGAGCGATTCAAAAAGATTCTGTACAGCGTTACTGCATAATAAGCCGCAAACAAGAGCAGCGTGAAACGATTAAATAAAGCAGTAATACTCGTTTGAGCAGAACTCGGCATGATCGCTCCAGCTCGCATCAGGATGCTGTCTAAGACATCATGCCATGACCCCACAGTTCTATTTCCGACACCTGGATTGAGAATACTTCTCCAAGCATCAATAGTTGGAAACAATGTAAAGTGCAAGATCAGGATGCCGATTACACTAAGAAATAGAAATTTTACGATCGTTTTCCAACGTCGCTGTCGAATTAGAAACACACCGATTAATGGAATCCAAATAATCGGTAGTGTCTTTGTTAGAAATCCAATTCCAGTTGTGACTAAAGCAAGCAAATATCGACCTGTCTTGAGAAATCGATCGACTGCGATCAAAACAGTACAGAGCATGACATCGATATGCGCTTCTGCAACTTGCTCAAACAACAGCACCGGACTGATCAAATATGCCAGTGTGACTTGATCTCGATAGGTTCTAGACTTGAGATTTTTCCAGATTAAATAGCTATTTAAGATGTGAAACCCCAAGCAGATTAACTTAAATCCGTAAACGCCAAGAAAGAGATTAATCTCAGACAACTTTGAGGAAACCAAAAAGAAGAAGAGTGAAACAACTCCATAAGTTGAACTTTGATTCCAATCGATTAAATTTGTGATACTAGAGCCAAAATCTCCAGCTTTTGTGAGGTAAGGATTAAGTCGGTTTAGGCTGATCAATCCGTACTGTAGATACATATAAATATCGTTTGTACCCGGATAAGACAACCAACAAACGGCCAAGAACGCGCTTACAGGCTTCAATAGTTCTCTAAATCGTGAAGCGATCGTAACTGGACGAAATTGAATTAACCAAGCGAGATAGAGCCCGCACAAAGCAAGGAACTCCAAGCCTAATAAGCGCTTATTTAATAACATCGAGAATCCCGATGTTGATACAATTCCAAGTATGCCGAGTTCGTTTAGGGTCAGTTGCATCGCAAGGGCGATCGATAGCGCGAGCGCAACAATAAAACCAACTTTTTGCTTTGAAATCATGCTTCCTATTGATTGATTAGGCGCAAGCAGAGCGAATCTGTTACTCTCTGGCTAGAGTCTGTTGTGCGCGAATATATCATGCAAAAACCATTAAGTCTGTCTGCCTTAAGATTGATGCAGCGAGAGTCGCCCGATCAAAAACCACCATCTCTCACTACCGTTTTGCTGATTAGCGCGATCGGGTTGCTGTTGGTGCTACCTGCAATTCTGCATGGTGTCTTTGATGCAATGGATATTCCATTCCATTTGCGCTGGACTCAACAATTTTCGGAGCAACTTTGGAGCGGCGACTTTTATCCCAGATGGCTCTACAACATGAATGCGGGATTAGGAAGTCCTGCCTTCTTTTTTTACCCGTAGGGCAACCGTGCGTTAAGGCTTGCCCATCTGATAGCCAAACAGATTTGGATCAACTTCTCCCAGCTTGAGATCGGCTAACCCATATTCCGCCCAGCGTCGATCGACCATCGCTGCCACATCCGGATCGGACTTGAGCGGATCAGCCCAAGGTCGATCGGTTTCCGGGAAAACTTTCGTCGTTGCGTCAATGCCCATCCGACTGCCTAAACCTGGTTTTTCTGTGGCAAAATCCAGCGAATCAAACGGATTTTCCGGCAAGATAAACACATCTCGCGCTGGATCAACCTTCGAGGTAATCGCCCAAACGACCGCTCTCGGATCGCGAATGTTAATGTCTTTATCCACCACAATTACAAACTTGGTGTAAGTAAATTGCGGTAACGCACTCCAAAACGCTAACGCCGCTCGTCTCGCTTGTCCGGGATAAGCTTTATCGATCGAAATCACCGCCGCTTTGTAGCTCAAAGCCTCCATCGGCAAGAAGAAATCGATAATCTCAGGCACCTGCTGCCGCAAGATCGGCGTGTAGATGCGATTGAGCGCGATCGCCATCATTGCATCTTCTTTCGGGGGTCGGCCGCTAAACGTCGTGAGATAGATCGGATCTTTGCGATGGGTCAGACAGTGAAACCGCAGTAAGGGCGCTTTCTCGTTTACGCCACCGTAATACCCCATGTGATCCCCCGCAGGGCCATCGATCGCCGTGTCTCCCGGCGTAATCGTGCCTTCCAACACAAACTCCGAATCCGCAGGCACTTCCAGATCGACAGTCTTACACTTGGCGAGGTGAACACCCGCTCCGCCATACAAGCCTGCAAACAGCCACTCAGACAGATCTACAGGGAGCGGAGTCGCCGCCGCCATGATAATTAGTGGATCAACCCCAAGCGCGATCGCCACTTCTAATTTCTCGCCGCGCTCCGCCGCTTTTCTCAAATGCCGCGTCGCTCCCCGCACTGAGAGCCACTGCACCGTCATCGTATTTTTCGACTGCAACTGCAACCGATACACTCCAACATTTGGAATCTTAGTTTCGGGATCTTTCGTAATCATCAATCCCAACGTCAGCACCTTCCCCGCATCACCCGGATATACCCGCAGTAAGGGTATTTGATTCAAATCCACCGCATCGTCTTTAAGCACGATCTGCTGACAAGCAGGAAGAAAATCACGGGCAGGTTTTGCTTGCACCACATCGTAGAGAACCTTACCTAACTCGATCGCTTGCGAAAACTTCTTCGGCGGACGCGGTTGATACAGCAGCGCTAATTTCTTACCCAGCGTTTCGAGTTCCTGCGGCGACTCCATATTCATCGCCAAACACACCCGCTCCACCGTACCCATCAAATTGACTGCAACCGGATAAGGCGACCCCTTGACATTTTCAAACAGCAGTCCAGGCCCACCATGCTGCAACATCCGATTCGCAATCTCAGCAATTTCCAAGTCAGAATCAACCAGCGTTGAAATCCGGCGCAACTGTCCGCGTTCTTCTAGCTGTCTGATAAATCCGCGCAAATCTCTCGGCATGATTGAGCAATGTAAAGAACTTCTTTCATTATGAAGGCGGAAGGAAAAGGATTGCGAACCAGATGGGCGGCGGAGCAGTCTCGCTAGTAAGAATTCCAATTGTAATCAAGGGCACTTTAGACCTAAATCTTTGTCACTCCTGACTTGTCCTTCTCTACTCATGTCTATCCAAAGAGTTCCACTCGAAGCCCTACAGAAAATTAGACAGCACCTCAAAACGATTCTGATAGTGCCAGAGTCAGAGAATCGCCCGGATAGATACACCGAGCAGGACGAACCCCCCATACCCGAATCTCTTGAAGAGTTGGGCACTTTGTTTCACTTCGGCATCTCCTTGGAGCAAACCCTCCAAATGCCCAATCGTCAGAAAAGCGTTAATCAGTGCTGGCGATGCTTGTACCGCGCTCCACGATCGCAATACACCCCCTAAACCTGAGGCTGCTTTACCAAACTTGATGGACGCGATCGACGGCGATCATTCTCCGATTTCGTTTATGATTGCTTCCCTGTTCCATCGCGAATTGCTTGAATTCGGTAAAGTTGGGCGGCTTGCGAGTTGGAGCCAGCAGCGTTTAATCAGCGCTCTTCCACCCCATCCTGGCTGGCAGTAGATCGAGCGATCGCCGTTCTTCAACCAGCCAGCGGCGGAGTTAAGCGTTAGGGCGTCGGTGGAAACGTCGCAGTTTGAACTTCCCCAGCACCGCCCATCGGTTTGAAGGTGGCGTTGTTGTAGGAAAGAGCCACTCCGCCTGCATTGCCAGCCCTCACACTAACTTGATTTTTCCCGCTCCACGATCGCTGAGTTCCCTGAGGCAGCGTTCCTTCAAATTCCGTTTTGCCATCAACCACCACTTCAACCCAGCTTTCCTCGTTGACATTCATCTTCACCCCGACTGCACCCGTTGGAGTTGGGCTTGCTGGAGCAGAAGCGGCAGGAGTCGGACTAGGAGCAACGATCGGCGGTTGAGGCGGTTGCGTTACCGGAGCGGTTGCAGTCGTTGGAGCAGGACGCTCCGCCGGACGATTGAAAAGACTGGCAGCTAGTACACCAATCACACCGAGAGCGATCGCTCCTCCTAGCGCGATTAGGGGCAATCGGGTCGTTTCTTTTGGTGCAGGCGCTTCGCCTTTTACTCTTGGCTCATCCCGAATTAGCTCAGGCTCTAACCTTTTCGGTTCATCCCGAATTAACTCAGGCTCTGACTTTTTCGGCTCGCTGCGAATTAGCTCAGGCTCTGATTTTTTCGGCTCATCCTGAATCAGTTCAGGTTCTGGCAGCTTCAGGGCGGGAGGAGGCGTAATGGGTGCAGCCGGTTTTGGCGGCACAGGCGCTTGAACAGCGGGCTTCAAAGGTGGCTCTGGGATGGAAGTGATTAAGGTTGCCGCAGAGGAAGTGGGGAGCGGAGACAAGTCTACTGTAAATTCTTTCGACAGGGCAATACCATTCAACCCGATCGCGTCTGCATAGCGCCGAATAAAGCCCTGGACAAAAACCGGTTCTGGAAGGCGATCGAGGTTCGCGTCTTCGATCGCGTTGAGGAGGCGCAGCGGAATGTAGGTCTTTGCAGCAATTTCTTCGAGCGACATTGACTTTTTCTGGCGCTCTTCACTGAGGCGAGTTCCGATCGCTTTGAGTTGTTCTTTTTGTGCTGAATTGCCCATAAGTCCTATCGCTTTCCCTTAGCCTAGCGTCACACAAAGCACTTTAAATCAAGTCTATGCAGTCGAGTCAAGCGTATCGCATCTTGTTCTGGTGTACAAAATTGCAATTGTATTTTCAGTATGATCAGCAACAGCCCAGCATTTGTAAAGTGAGACAGGATGCCGCGTAGACCAGATATTGCTTTTATTCCAACGCCTCAAAACGCGATCGAGACGCTGCTTGAGACGTTACAGGTGAATCGATCGGATGTGATTTATGACCTCGGTTGTGGTGATGGTCAGGTGTTGATTACGGCAGCTTTGAAGTACGGAGCGCGGGGTGTAGGGATTGATATTGATCCAGCGCGAATTGAAGCAGCCCAAATGAAAGCAGAACAGGCGGGAGTGAGCGATCGCCTAACCTTTCGAGAGCAAGATCTATTTGAGAGCCGATTTGAAGACGCTTCGATCGTGGTTCTTTATCTGTTACCGCATTTGAATCTCAGACTTCGACCTGCATTACTAGAACAGCTTCGACCGGGAACTCGGATTGCGTCGATCGATTTTGATATGGGCGATTGGCAACCCGAAAAAGTGATCAAACTTGAGATTGAAGAAGAAACAACTTTGTATTTTTGGACGGTTCCAGCAGCGATCGCACGTTAAGGCTAGAGAGATAAAACAACAAGAATTTCCGCAAAAAACCGGAAGAATCGCAAAATTCTCCCGGTTTTAATTCAGATTCGCTAATCGAAATTAGTACGTTTCAACGTGCCAACGACCCGCTTTCTTCATTGCGCTGCGGAACTCTTTCCACTCGATTCCTTCTTTTGCTGCTTCCGCACCGAGAGCCGCATCAATGCCGTCCTCCATGCCCTTCAAACCGCAAATGTAGGTGTGAGTCTTCTCGCTCTTCATCATCTGGAAGAGTTCAGCCGCGTTTTCAGCTACGCGGTCTTGAATGTACATTCTGCCGCCGTCCTTATTCTTCTGCTCACGGCTGATTGCAGTCGTTAAGCGGAAGTTCGTCGGATACTTCTCAGCCATCTCTTCAAGCTCTTCCTTGTAGAGAATATTTGCGCTGGTCGGAATTCCAAAGATCAGCCAGGAGAAACCTTTGAACTGATAATTGGGGTTCGCTGCTCTTTCGTTGTCCTTGAACTGTCTCCACAGATAGGCACGCATCGGAGCAATTCCCGTTCCGGTTGCCATCATGATCACATTGGTATCTTCCTCTTCCGGCAAGAGCATTTCTTTTCCGGTGGGGCCTGTGATCTTCACGTCTGCACCTGCTTCCAGGTTGCACAGATACGTGGAACAAACGCCGTAAACGGTTTCACCGGTTTCGGGGTGCTTGTACTCTAGCTGACGCACACAGAGCGATACGGTTTTGTCATTCACATCATCGCCGTGACGAGTAGATGCGATCGAATATAAACGCAGTTTTTCTGGCTTGCCGTTCTTGTCCGTTCCCGGCGGGATAATGCCGATACTTTGACCTTCCACGTAAGTCAGATCACCGCTCGAGATATCAAATTTGATATGTCGAACCGTTCCAATCCCGCCTTCACCCACTAGCTCAACATTGGAGATGCACTTTCCAACGAAGGGGTTATTGGGCTTGTAAATGTTGACTGGAACATCAGCGTGTTTTTTAGCCTTGGCTTGTGTCATCGGCTTAGATCCTGGTGTGTTGCTCTCAGTAGCATTTTCCTGCTTGACAGCAGGCGCTTTCTGTTCAACAGTAACGTTTCCAGTTCCGTTGCCGTTTGCCTCTAAAGGCTGAATGCTGACGATCTTGCCGCCCAGACGGGTAATCCGCTGCATGAATTCGTTCATGCGATTGTAGGGGACATTGATGAAAGTGCTGCCACTTTGCCGAATCGGGTAGTTTTGCTGATCGGTTGTCTCGTTTTGGCGCAATCCGACCACTTCATACCGGAAGACGCGGCTCCCAGAAGGGGTGTTCGCAGCACCCGACGCGCTGGAATAATACATCGCTCTGTGTTTCTCCGACCTAAATGAACTAAAACTGTGCTGCAAGTAGCTTGTTTAGATTAATATGCAACGTTTGGGGATCGATCGCAAATTTACCCCAACCTGATCTAAACGTGCTTAGAAGCTAAAACGACTCCCGTTCCTACTTTACAGAGGCTTTGAGACATTCGATCGCGCTAATTGTAAAGCTGAGATTAATCTTTTGTCTTGAGGGGCGCATTGCCCAGGGCGGAATGCCATTAAATTAGAGTCTGGAGAATTTAGCCCCAGTTGTGAAGCAGTTAACGATCGCCAACTTTCACCCCAAACATTCCCCCTATTTCTATGTGATTGCTGCGTTAATAATCGGCAGTTTACTTCGGGTAATTTATCCCGAAGATATGGAGTGGAAAGCAGACGAGATTTGGAATTATACAAACGGTGAAGCGCTCGCACAGGGTCAAATTCCCTTTACCTGGGTAGGAATGCCAAGCAGCGCGAAAGTTTTGAATCCAGGGTTTAGTCTGTGGATCTTTACGGCGTTCGGTTGGTTTTCCGCTTCACCGATCGAAATGGTGCAGTGGGTGATGTGGCTGAATGTTGCAGCGCTGTGGGCAATGTTTGGATTTGTGATTTGGCAAATTCTCGAAGAAGAACGATCGCCTTGGCTGTGGGGTTTAGCGATCGTGGCTGTAAATCCCCTATCGATTTTGTTTTCCCGACAGATTTGGACAACCGATTTACTTCCACCGCTTGCAGTCTTGACGATCTTAGGACATTGGTTTCGTCGGCATCCCTTTGGCGCATGGCTCTGGGGCTTGATGAGCACGATGATCGGGCAGTTGCACATGAGCGGTTTTTTTTACGGAGCGGGATTGTTTCTCTGGACAGTTTGGCGAGATTACAAAGAGAATCGCTTAGCAGAAACGGCTTGGAAGGCTTGGGCAATTGGAACCATTTTGGGATTGATTCCGTTTGCGATGTGGCTGCACTTGGTGATCGATACTTTCGGGGGTGCGGGTCGTCCGATTCTGTCGCTGTTGTTTCCGAAGTTTTATTTGCAGTGGATTGTCTTAGGGCTAGGCACAAATCTGAGTTATTCACTTGGGAAGATTATGTGGAGCCACTTCATCCAGGAGCCGCTAATTTTCGGACAGCCGACTTACTTGATTGGCATTGCTCATCTAATTCTCGTTGCGATCGGGCTTAAAGTTCTCATTGCCTTCATTCGCCGCAAGCCGCTAAATCCGCCCGTGGCGCGATCGCTCGACTTTTATTTCAATGCAATGGGAATTGGCATGGGAGGATTAATCACCTTGTCGATGCTCAACATTCCGCCGCATTATGTAGTTGCTCCATTTCCGTTTATCCACGTCTGGTGGGCAACCCACTTGCAGAACCGGTGGCGATCGCTCGTGGCGCTGATTTTGCTTCAGCTTTTTATCTCTGTGACGTTTATTGCGTTTATTCACCGAACAGGCGGATTTACGGATTCAGGCTATGGCGTTACCTACCGGATTCAAATGCAGCAAAAACAGTAGATAGTACAGTAGTACAAAGTTTTATATTTTATTAAGGCTTGTACCAGGGATCGCGATTTGGTAGAATCCCCTTAACCGATAGTATTAAATACTTATCGCTATACCTTGAGCCTTGATCGGCTGCTTGCAAGGTATTTTTTTGCGGCGACTTGGAGCAATCTCAAATCCCGTAGTAATACTTTGCGCTGTGACTCGTTAAGGTAAAGCGATCGATAAAGCAATTTGTCGATCAAACGAAGCACTATCGATGCAGCCTCGACTCTCCGGGCTGATCTCATAAACCGTCGTTGACTTTTTTGTTATTAGAGGAACCTTATGACCAGTAAGCCAGACCGCGTGGTTTTGATTGGCGTTGCCGGAGACTCCGGATGCGGTAAGTCCACGTTTCTGCGCCGAATCACAGATCTGTTTGGGGAAGATTTCGTCACTGTGATCTGCCTGGATGATTACCACAGTCTGGATCGGAAACAGCGCAAGGAAACGGGCATCACGGCACTCAACCCGAAGGCAAACAACTTTGATTTGATGTACGAGCAAATCAAAGCGCTGAAAAACGGAGAAACGATCGACAAGCCGATTTACAACCACGAAACCGGCATGATCGATCCGCCAGAGAAAGTCGAGCCGAACCACATTGTTGTGATTGAGGGCTTACATCCGCTCTACGATCAGCGCGTGCGTGAGTTAATCGATTTCAGCGTCTATCTCGACATTAGCGATGAAGTCAAAATCGCCTGGAAAATCCAGCGCGATATGGCAGAGCGGGGTCACAGCTACGAAGATGTGTTGGCGCAAATCAACTCGCGCAAACCCGACTTTGATGCGTATATCGATCCGCAAAAAGAATTCGCGGATGTGGTGATTCAAGTGTTGCCCACGCAATTAATCAAAGACGATCAAGAGCGGAAGGTTCTGCGCGTTCAAATGATTCAGCGTGATGGCATCGAAGGATATGATCCGGTTTACCTATTTGATGAAGGTTCCACGATCGATTGGACTCCTTGCGGTCGCAAGCTGACCTGTTCGTATCCCGGCATCAGAATGCACTACGGCCCCGATGTGTACTACAAACACGGCGTTTCAGTCCTCGAAGTCGATGGTCAGTTCGACAAGCTCGAAGAAGTGATCTACATCGAGCAGCATTTGAGCAAGACTTCAGCGAAGTACAACGGCGAAGTCACCGAACTGTTGCTGCAACACCGGGAATATCCGGGTTCCAACAATGGAACAGGGCTGTTCCAAGTGCTGACTGGTCTGAAAATGCGGGCAACTTACGAGCGTCTGACAAACACAGTTGGCGCAACCAAAGTACCTGCAAAGGTCTAGGACTGATTGAAATGGCGAAAGGAAGCGCGATCGCGCTTCCTTTCTTTTTGAGATCAACCAATTACGATCGCCAATGTCTCCAATAAGTTCTCCTGGGGATCAAGCGATAAGTGGCACAGCCTTTTGACTTATAATAATCCCTTAAGAATCGTGATTTATCAAAATATTTGTTTGCAGCGCCACGGGTAGGTTCTTCCGGTCGTGAGCAAGCGGTAATTCTGTACAAGAGAGGACAAGGCGCGATGGCGACGAGCCGTAGGAATCAATCAACTACTCGCAGAGCATCCAGCCGAAACAACACAGCGGCGAAAACTTCGGTTCCAGTTGATTCTTCACCCGCAACACCGGAGACTTCCACTTCAGAAGCTCCCGTTTCACAACCCCCTACTGAACCGATCGACGAACCTGCCGAGCCGTCCACACCAGCACCTACACAAGAGGAAATCCCTATGAGTAATCCAGAATTGATTGAAGCAACGGCAACACCTGCAGAAGGCAATGGAAGCGCGCTCGAAATTCTTAGCCTTCCGAGCTTGTCTGCTGGAAATCGTCCGATCATGTCGGATGATTTTGAGGTGGCAGGTACGATTCAATCGGCGGGAATTCGCCCGATCGAAGCGAGCCACATGGCAATCTACGGCACGATTATGAATGGTCGTCCGATTATGTCGAGCAATCTGAAAGTGGCTGAAATGCTTCCGGGAAATCGCCCGATTTTTTACAGCGATTTTCATGCAGTCGAAGGGTCGGAAACACTTGGGCGACCTGTGATGGCGAGTGAACCTGGATTGCTATCGGCTAATCGGCACATGGGCGATCGTCCCGTGTTTTCCAACGATCTGGATGACTCCACCGCGCTGATGGGTTTCATCGATTAATTGCTTGCTGAACTCGCAAATCAGAACCCCTGCTCCAAAGCTTGTGCTTTAGAGCAGGGGTTCTGATTTGGAGATTGAGCCTTTTGATCGCGATCGCTTGATTCATTTGCACAGACTCGATTTTTAACGCTTGCTCATGCAAAGAACCGTTTATCATAGGCTAAATGTCCCCAACCTTCTAGAAACTTCTCATGACTGCTACTCTTCCAACTCAATACAGCGCCGCAACCACTGAAGCGAAATGGCAAAAGTTTTGGGAGGAGAATCAGGTCTTTAAAGCTGATCCAAATCAACCCGGTGAGCCGTATTGTGTCGTGATTCCGCCGCCGAATGTGACGGGCAGTTTGCACATGGGTCACGCTTTTGAAAGCTCGCTGATCGATGTATTGATTCGATATCAGCGAATGCTCGGTAAGAATACGCTGTGGCTGCCCGGAACCGATCACGCCAGTATTGCGGTTCAGACGATTTTAGAACGGCAACTGAAAGCGGAAGGCAGAACCCGCAATGATTTGGGTCGTGAACGGTTTTTAGAACGTGCTTGGAAATGGAAGGCGGAATCGGGCGGAACGATCGTTAATCAGCTTCGACGCTTGGGCGTGTCGGTGGATTGGTCGCGTGAACGCTTCACAATGGACGAAGGGCTTTCGGCTGCGGTGCTGGAGGCGTTTGTGAAGCTGCACGATGAAGACTTGATTTATCGCGGCAATTACCTCGTCAATTGGTGTCCGGCAACGCAATCGGCAGTGTCGGATCTCGAAGTTGAGAGCAAAGAAGTTGACGGTAATCTGTGGCATTTTCGCTATCCGATTAAAGAGCAGGACGGCTTTATTGAAGTCGCAACCACCCGACCAGAGACGATGCTGGGCGACACAGCGGTGGCAGTGAATCCGAACGACGATCGCTACAAAGAGCTAATCGGTAAGACTTTGATTTTGCCGCTCGTCGGTCGCGAGATTCCGATCGTTGGCGATGAACATGTTGATCCGAGTTTCGGAACAGGCTGTGTTAAAGTCACACCCGCGCACGATCCGAACGATTTCGAGATGGGTCAGCGTCATCAATTGCCGTCGATCAATGTGATGAACAAAGACGGCACGATGAACGAGCAAGCCGGGGAATTCGAGGGGCAAGATCGCTTTGTAGCGCGGAAAAACGTCGTGAAGCGACTCGAAGAAGAAGGCTTTCTGGTCAAGATTGAGCCATATAAACATACCGTGCCCTACAGCGATCGCGGTAAAGTCCCTGTCGAACCGCTACTTTCGACTCAGTGGTTTGTCAAGATTAAGCCATTGGCTGATTTTGCGCTGGAATCCTTAGATGAAGAAGATTCGCCGCGATTTGTACCGGAGCGGTGGACAAAGGTTTATCGCGATTGGTTGGTCAGTCTGAAAGATTGGTGTATCTCGCGGCAGTTGTGGTGGGGACATCAAATTCCCGCTTGGTATGCGATCAGTGAGACAAACGGCGAGATTACCGACTACACACCGTACATCGTGGCGCGATCGCAAGAAGAAGCGCAGACGAAAGCGATCGCGCAGTTCGGCGAGAATGTCCAAATCAAGCAAGATCCAGATGTCCTCGATACCTGGTTCTCTTCGGGATTGTGGCCTTTTTCAACACTAGGTTGGTCGAACACCGAAGCAGAAGACTACAAGCGCTACTATCCAACCTCAACACTCGTCACTGGATTTGACATCATCTTTTTCTGGGTCGCTCGGATGACAATGATGGCGGGACATTTCACCGGACAAATGCCGTTTAAGGATGTCTACATTCACGGTTTGGTGCGGGATGAGAACAATAAAAAGATGTCGAAATCGGCAAACAACGGCATCGATCCCCTCATCCTGATTGATAAATACGGAACCGATGCCCTGAGATACACCTTAATTCGGGAAGTCACAGGCGCGGGTCAGGATATTCGGATTGCTTACGATCGCAAAACCGACGAATCCGAAACAGTCGAAGCGTCGCGCAATTTCACCAACAAACTGTGGAATGCGTCGCGCTTTGTGATGCTGAATCTCGACGATAAAACGCCTGCTCAATTGGGTCAGCCGCAGAATTTAGAACTGAGCGATCGCTGGATTCTCTCACGATTCAATCAAGTCACGCGCCAAGTCCGTAACTATATCGACAATTATGGGTTCGGTGAAGCGGCGAAAAGCCTCTATGAATTCATCTGGGGTGACTTCTGCGATCAATATATCGAGTTAGTCAAATCGCGACTGCAAGACCAAAATTCACCCACGCGCCTTGCAGCCCAGCAAACCCTTGCTCATGTGCTAGAAGGAACGCTCAAACTGCTGCATCCCTTCATGCCACACATCACCGAGGAAATTTGGCACACCCTAACGCAGACCCCGGAAAGCGATCATAAGTCTCTTGCGCTCCAAAGCTATCCCGTCCCGGATGCAGCATTCATCAATCCGAGTCTTGAGCGGCAGTTTGAGCTAATCATCAACACGATTCGCACGATTCGGAATTTGCGATCGGGAGCCGAGATCAAACCCGGAGCAAGAATCACCGCTGCGCTCTCGACCGAAGACGAGCAAGAAAAGCAAACGCTGATCACAGGACAGTCTTATATCAAGGACTTGGCAAGGGTTGAAACGCTGACGATCTCAGGAGCGGGAAATGCTGACGCTCAAAAACGATTGATCAATCTCAATCAGCCCATTCTCGCAACCGCATTGGACACGCTTGGCAACTTCTTCGGTAAACATCAAAGGATTTTGCTGTCACTTCTGCTAATTGGCGCGATCGCGTTTGCCCTCAAGCTTGCGGCGACAACGCTGGATGCCATTCACGATGTCCCACTGTTTGCCCCGCTCCTCGAAATCGTCGGGATCGGCTACACCGTTTGGTTTGCAAAAACGCGACTCTGGCAAAGAGACGATCGCCAGACCTTCTTTAAGCAGGTGAATCAATTCAAGACTGAAGTGATCGGAGAACCGAAACCGCCCGCACCTCAGGTTGCGCCCGCACCACAACCTGAGCCTGTAGACGATGCCAAAACGATCGTCGGTGTAACCGGAACCGTCAAAATCTCGATTCCGCTAGCTGGACTGGTCGATTTTGAAGCACTCAAAGCTAAGACCGAACGAGATTTGAAGAAAGTAGAGGCAGAAATTCAAGCGCTGAGGGGTCGGTTGAGCAATCCGAAATTTGTCGATAAAGCGCCGCCCGATGTGGTGCAATCGACTCGTGAAGCCCTAGCCGAAGCAGAAAAACAGGCAGAAATTCTCAAAACTAAGCTCGATCGCCTTTAAATTTATCGATTCTTAACGTTTGCGTCAGAGATGCGCCATTTCAGCATCTCTTTTTTTGTGATTCTGTGAGGTAGACCTATCAATAATTCCGATAGAAAACAGGGAGGTTATACTATTTTGATAGGTACAAACTCCGATCGCAGTTGTCAAGACTGCTCCATGAAAGTGCCCATCAGGTTAGTGCATCTACGGACGATGGAACGGGTAATCTAGCGTTGAATGCTGTTAGCACACTAGCAGGTAAGACCGCCCTGTAAATGCCCCTGAGCATCGTTCCCACCGAGACGACATCGAGAGAAAATTAATGCTGCACTTGGCGCAAATTCAAAAAAAGGGCTATCTAGGCAAAGCAGGATTGCGCTTACTGGCTGCTCAAAAGTCAGAGCATATTTGGACAAAGCTTCCTGAAGAAGAGACGGTGCTTTCCACCGAAGCCAGCGGCTTTAGCGATGGCTTATTAGTTTTAGTCGATATCTCGAACAGCAATCAGATTTTAGACATTCGAGAAGCAAAAGACTGGGTGCTGGAGTTGGTGCAGCGATATCTCACCTACGGAGTCACTCCCAGTCATTTGCAGCAGGAGATCGAGCGGGCAGAACAATGGCGACAATCGTTAACGCTTGAGAGCCAAGAACTAGCGCGACGGCAAATCGAGCTTGAGGCACGGCGCGAACAAATCCAGGTCTTAGAAGAAGAACTCAAAAGCGAGAAAAAGCAGCTAGAAACGCGAATGGCAGAACTGCGATCGCAGAGTCAGGATTAGCTTACTGCCTTCGTTTTCCAAATTCCAGCTAGTAGCACCCAGCCCATCAAATTAATCCGGGCATCGAATAGCGGCACATCTAGAAAGTTGAAGAGTGTACAGGCAAGAAAGGCAATCCAAAAGGTGAAATAAATTCGCTGGTCGAGTTTGTGTAGCTTGCGCCACTGGAGAACCCCTTGAGCCAGAATCCAGCTCACCAAGCTGTATAGCAACAAAGCTGCGGGCAATCCGGTTTCAGCAGCCATCATCAAGAAAAGATTGTGCGGGTGTCCAAGCCAAAGGTGCATTTGCTCAGTATAGAGTTTCGAGAAACTGCGGAGTCCCCAACCTGTCAAGGGGCGTTGTTCTGTCATCGACCAGGCAAATTCCCACTGGGTCGATCGCAGTTGGTTCACAGGTCGATCGCTGTACATTTGATCGTTTAACCGTGCCCAGAAAAATCGCGGCACGATCGTTCTTAACGGCAATACGATCGGCTCTGGAGCAAACGCGGCTCCTAACATCAAGCCTGTTACGGCTCCGACCAGCGCGACGATCGTTTTCCAGCCCTGATAGAGCGCAAACGCCAAACACGCTAGAACCGCAATCGCCCAAGCATTGCGCGAATGGGTCAAAATTAGCCCGATCATATTGAGGCAAAGAATCACACCTAAAATTGGCTTGCGTTCTTCTAGCCACACTCCCAAGCCGAGAATAAATACGATCGCGTAATAGCTCGCCAACACATTTGCATAAGTGAACACCGAGGACATCCGACCCAAAGGCTCACCCCCAGGTGCGATCGTCCATTCAATCAATCCCCAAAGCAACGAGGGCGATCCCCCGACCTGAAAAAACAGTTGCATCAATCCAATCAGTGTCACCGGAATGGAAGTCAGCACCCAAATCCAGGCGATTTGCCTGAGCTGCTGAGGCGATGCGATCAGTTCACCCAGTCCGGCAAACACAACAAAGAAAGGCAGGAAGTTGAACAACCCCAAAAAGGCGGTGGGACGATCGACAGCAAACGTCGCTGCCCCAATCATCAGCACGCTCAGCACCGCCAAGCCGCGATTTACGGGTTCACGGCTCATGCGCGAAAATAGCCGTCGCCAAATGTCCAGTGCCACCAATAGAACCGGAATCCCACCCAGAAACACGCTAAAAGGCAGCAGCAATAATCCAACTTGAACGACAGTCCAATGTTTCTGCAAAGCTGGATCAGGATGAGATTGAAGGCGCTGCGTTTTCAATTCCAACCTCAATCAAGCAGGTTCAAAATGCTCAGAGCGCGTTAACCGGATCTGAGCCAATGCAAAGATCGTTGGGATCACTCGCCCGTAGTTCGTGGAGATCGCCCTCCAGCCCAAATCTGCCAAGAACCAAGCCCACAAAACCGACCCTACAAAGGCAAAGGCTGCGCGAGTGGCACCATACCGCGCTGTCGCCACCGTCATTCCGCGTCGTGCAAGCTGCATCGAAACTTGCGTTTGAATCTGCGTGGCAGCAGCAATACTGCCTTGGGCGATCGCTTGCTGTGCGACCTGGTAGCGGGCAAAATGAAGAGCAAACTGACGGGCAATATGTTCGAGTAGAAGGGGTTGTACTACCGTATTGACTGCCAATGCACTACCGCCTTTCATCACTAGTGATAACGGATTTTTCTGCAAAGATATCGGCAGTTCTTCAACAAAACTGGTATCCGCCAGGGATTTTTCAATTCGATGAGTTAAAGCCGTTTGTTCACGCGATGGAAGTTGCTTCCAGGCCCGATTTAGTAAACTCAGAAAGACTTCAGCTTCGAGGTCTGTGGTAGACATCTTCGCCTCATAGGGCAGTTTTAGATAGCAGCAAACCTGAATGAGCACTTGGCGATAGGTCACTTGTCCAGTTTGGCGGCGCAGGACGGTGATACCATCAGCAGCTAGAAAGCGAAATCGATCGTCGATCGCATTTAGCCAGTCTTCTCGGTCACGGCTTTGTAGTTCGATCGGGTCAGGTGCGTTAACGTAATCCAGCGGATTGAACTTTGGACGAAATAGAATCTCGGTTAGTTCGCGCAGTTCATCATCCGTTGCCAATTCCAAAGCGGCTCTAAATTCATCCACTGGTGGTCTTCCTCCCGATGCAGCGTCAGTCTTATTCTACATAAGTGATACCAGATTGATTTGTGGATGCGACAGATTCTCGCCCCCTAAATCCCCCATTCTGGGGGACTTTGAGTATGATCTGTCGCATTCTATGTTTAATTCGGTATGAGACGGCACATCGAATCATCCTGTTTCACAACGGTTTACCATGCTCGATTCTCAGTTTGACATCGCGATCGTTGGGGCAGGGATGGCTGGTTTGTCCTGTGCCCAATCTCTTCATCAAGCAGGCTATAAGGTTGTGGTCGTCGATAAATCACGAGGTTTAGGCGGGCGAATGGCAACCCGTCGCCTGCATGGAACTCACGCAGATCATGGGGTGTGTTATCTCAAACCAAAATCGGCTCAGTTTCAAGCGTTACTGAATTGGCTTGTCGATCGCAAAGTGATTCGCGTTTGGACAGACACGATCCATGAGCTTAACTCACAAGGACAAATTCAACCGGCTGAACGTCAAGCTCCTTGTTATGCCGCAGCAAATGGGATCGCAGCGATCTCGAAATTTCTCTCGCTTGGGTTAACGCTGCGATTAAATCATCGAGTCGAACGGATTGAAGCGCGAGACGGGTGGCGATTGTGTTGTGAATCCGGGGAAATCATTTCGGCATCTGCGATCGTGGTTGCAATCCCGGCTCCACAAGCAGCAATCATTTGCGGGTCGCTGGATCACGCCTTTGTCGAGCGGCTTAAAGCAGTTGAATATTTCCCTTGCATCAGCGCGATCGCCGTTTATCCGTTAGAGCGGCAAGCAGAGGTTGAAAAACTAGGCTACAAAGCGATCGTCTGTCCGTCTGATCCGGATTTAGGCTGGATTGGGATCAACAGTACAAAGCAGTTCAATCCGGTACAGCCTGCGATCGTCGTTCAAAGTAATGCTCGTTTTGCTGCACAACATCTCGAAGAGAGCGACCTTGAGCAAGTTGGAGAACGGCTGTTGCATCGAGCAGCAGAAGTGGCGGAAGACTGGTTTACCCGCCCTGAAGTGTTACAGGTGCATCGCTGGCGCTATGCTTTTCCAGTTGCTCCGGTTGCCGATCGATACCTTACAGCAAATACCTCAAATCCTTTAGTTTGTACAGGTGACTGGTGCGGAGGAAATCGCGTTGAGAGTGCATTCGAGGCTGGACTAGCGACAGCAAATTATGTGAATCAACAACTCGATCGTCGAGTTCTTCCAGAGCAGTTTTGGCTCCGACTTTAGACCAACGCCATCAATCGCCTCACCGCAACAATGAATCGCTAACTCAGATTGCTCATTTTCTGCGTGAGCGATCGCTAGGGTTAAGGCACTCGGCTGAAGACTTCTCGAATGAATTCTTCGTCGGTAATTTGTCGAGCTTGAAGACTATTTTTTAGGGTAATGAGGTCGCTTCTAAGTTTTCGTAAAGTCTCCAATTCTGATGAAGAAGAGGGCGTTGGAGAAGGGGTTGGGGTCGCGCCGCGTGCTTCATCATTTAATCGTCTACGAACCGTTAGAGTCGCGATGCCAGTGACGGGTAAGCCGCGGGTACGCTGATAGGTTTTAACTGCACTGTAAGTCGTGCGGCGGTAATTTCCGCTGAGTTCGATCGAAATCCCCAATACTTTTTTCAGGTTGTCTTGCAGAATTCTGACCGTTTTTTCGATCGCGCTTCTGAGCTGCGGCCCGTCGTTTCCGGTTGCAGCCATGTTGCTATCGAGTTGATATTGCAAAATGGCTGCACGGGTGTAGTCTTCGATGTTGGCAAGTTGCCGCAGGGAAGTCGCGTTGCAGTCGATCGCGCCTAGAACCTCGCGATCGCAAGCGCTAACGCTGTTTCCTAATCCATCCAGTCCTCTTGGCCCAAGATAATATCCAAGTCCATCTAAATTCTCTCTAAGATCCTGTAGTGACGTGACTGGCATACTCTTGACACTCCTTTTCTAGTCAGCAAATGCGCGTGATTACAAACGGTGTATGCTCATTTTGCTACAAGAAGCAGCAACAAAATCCGTAAATAATTTGAAGCCAAAGGGCTAAACATCGAGAGTTCACAATCCTCGGTAGAATATCGCATAGTACGTTAAATGCGCTATGACTCCTGAATCTAAAGTTGATCCGGCTGTTGTTCCTTCAAGTTCTGCTCCAAAATGGAAAACTTGGTGGGAGAACTTTCAAATCTTATTTATTGCGTTGATTCTGGCGTTGTTAGTGCGATCGTATATTGCAGAACCGCGATTTATTCCGTCAGATTCGATGATGCCAACGCTGCAAATTGGCGATCGTCTGGTGGTTGAGAAAATTTCCTACCGCCTGCATCCGCCGGAGTTTCAAGACATCATCGTTTTTGATCCACCCACCCAGTTACAAGAACTTGGATATTCTAAAGATCAAGCCTTCATCAAGCGGATCATTGGCAAGCCAGGACAAACGATCGAGATTAAGTCCGGTAAGGTCTTTGTAGACAATCAGCCGCTTCTAGAACCGTATATTGCTGAAGCGCCGTCTTATCAAATGCCACCTGTCCAAGTTCCTGAAGGCTGTTACTTTGTGATGGGCGACAATCGCAATAACAGCAACGATTCTCACGTCTGGGGATTTCTGCCGCAGGAGTTCATTTTAGGTCGGGCTTGGTTGCGATTTTATCCGGTCGATCGACTTGGGAGAGTATGAACGATGCTAACTGTCAAAGATTTAGAGCAATTTCAAGCACAACATCCTGATTATCGGATGGAGTTGGTAGGCGGAGAAATTATCGTTATGAGTCCATCTGGCTACGAGTCTGATGAAGTCGCATCACGCATGAGTGGCAAGTTATTTAGCTGGGTTGATGAAAGACGACTCGGACGAGTTACTGGCTCGTCAGCGGGCTTTATCTTGCCAAACTCTGACACTCGCGCTCCCGATGTTTCGTTTGTCCGAGCTGAACGCTTGCGTCAGAGTCCTCGGGGTTTTGCAGAATTAGCTCCTGATTTGATGGTAGAAGTGAAATCTCCAACGGATAGGCTTACCAAATTGAGAGAGAAGATCCAACAATTTCTGGAGCTAGGAACGCAAGTTGGAATTCTGCTCAATCCTGAAACCCGAACTGTGGAGGTTCACCGTCCAGGGCAAAAGACGATCATGCTTCAAGACGGTGATATTCTCACGATTCCGGATCTCTTTCCGGGGTGGCAAGTTGCCGTCGAGGAGTTGTGGTCGCCCCGGTTTGATTAACCCATTTGATTAACCAACAGGTGCAACTCCAACCTCTTCTGGTGCAAGATACGGTGTGAGAACCTGACCATCTTTGAACCAAATCACGCGGCGGGTACAGCGAGCGACATCTGGTTCATGTGTCACCATCACTACGGTCATTCCACTGGCGTTCAATTCAGTGAAAATGCTCAAAATCTCTTGAGTTGTTGTAGAGTCAAGCGCTCCAGTTGGTTCATCAGCTAGTAGCAAAACAGGGCGATTGACGATCGCTCGTGCGATTGCCACCCGTTGCTGCTGACCTCCAGATAACTGCGTCGGCTTATTCTGCAATCGCTTTTCCAATCCCACTCGAATCAGCGCCTCTGTCGCTCGATCGCGCCGTTCTGCTGCGGGTACGTTTGCGTAGACCATCGGCAACATCACATTTTCGAGTGCCGACAACTGCGGCAACAGATGAAACTGCTGAAACACAAAGCCAATTTTGCGATTGCGAATGTGAGCGAGGGCGAGATCGTCGAGTTGAGCAACATCCTCGCTGTCGAGATAGTAGCGTCCAGCAGTCGGGCGATCAAGGCAGCCGATAATGTTCATCATCGTAGACTTTCCCGATCCAGAAGCGCCCATAATCGCGCAATATTCCCCTTGTTCGATCGTTAAATCAACCCCTGCTAAGGCATGAACGGTCGCTTCGCCAATCCCGTAAACCTTAGTGATTTCTTCTAAACGAATGATGACAGACTTCGGCATATTAAGCACTCCGGAGCGCAACGATTGGGTCGAGTTTGGCAGCTTGACGAGCGGGAATCACACCGAATCCGAGACCGATCGAACCCGATACCCCAACTGCCAGAATAATTGCGGCAGGCGAGACGATCGCCTGAAGCGGAGTAACGGCAGCGACGATTACAACTCCTCCGATTCCAATCACCGTTCCAATCAAACCACCGGCTGCGGACAGAATGACTGCCTCGATCATAAATTGCATCAAAATGTCGTTTCCAGAAGCCCCGATCGCTTTTCGCAGTCCAATCTCTGAGGTGCGTTCGGTCACAGAAACCAGCATAATATTCATAATGCCGATACCGCCGACGAGTAGAGAGACTCCTGCGATCGCCGCTAACATCGCAGTCAACCCACTGGTAATCGTGCCGACAATTTGCAAAATGTCTTTCTGAGTTTGCACCGTAAAATCATCTTCGTTGACAATTTTGTGTCGCCGCCTCAGGAGGTTTGTAATCTGAAATTCTGCGGCTGGAATACTGGCTTCATCTTTGGCAGAAACCGAAACAAACGTCAGATTCAACCCATACGGAGAAGTCCGTCCGGTAAGCGTACTCGACATCGTTGTGAGCGGTACATAAGCGGCATCATCCTGGTTACTCCCTAGAAATGAGCCTTTTGCTTGCAAGACACCCACGATCTTAAAGCTGACATTGCGAATGCGGATTTCTTCACCGATCGGATTGCGATCGCCAAAAAACCGATTCGCCAAATCTGCCCCCAAGGTCACTACGCGCTGATTCCGTTTCAGGTCAATTTCTGAAATAAACCGACCCTTTGCCACATCAAAGCTGCGGACGATCAAAAATTCGGGAGTCGCTCCCACGATCAGCGAGGATGAATTCCGATTGCCATAAACGACCGGAAACTGAGCATTTTTCTGAGCGGCAACTCCGGAAATCATCGGGATTTGTTCGGCGATCGCCTTGGCATCATCCCAAACTAGGGTTTGCGGTAAGTTCGTGGTTCTCTGCCGCGCCTGTCCGCTTCCCGGAGTCACAAACAAAACGTTGGGTCCCAACGATTCAAACTGCTCTGAAGCTAACCGTTGAGCCCCCTGCCCAATCCCGATCATCGCAATCACAGACGCATTGCCGATAATCATGCCCAGCATCGTCAAGCTACTGCGAAGCTTGTTGGCGGTAAGCGTCTTTGCCGCCATCTTTAAACTTTCAACAAAATCCATTGCTCGTTGCCTTAGCTATTTGCGTTGTCGATTTTCTGACCTTCTGGCGGCTGTACGAAAATGCGATCGCCCGCTTTAATTCCCTCTAAAATCTGAGTCTCGTTGTCAAAACTCAATCCAGTCGTCACGCGCTGGAATCGCGGTTTATTGTTCTCACCCGGAACCCAAACGCCCGTCTGTCCCCTCTGTGTCGAAAGTGCCGCCGTGGGAACAACCAGCGTATTTGGAATCGAATCGCCCAAAAAGTTGACGTTGGCATTCATTTTCGATCGCAGCTTATCGCGCCCCGTGAGAATGTCGATCCGCACCGAGAATGAAGTCACATCTCGTTCGGTCACGGCTTCCGGGGCAATCAATCGCACCCGTCCCTTAAAGGATTCCTCCGGATAGGCATCGACTCGAATATCGACTTCCTGACCGCGCCGGATTTGCCCGATATCGACTTCCGGCACTTTCGCCCGCACTTCTAACCCATTTGCCAGCGCAAAGATCGAAGTCGAGGCAGAACCATCCGCTCCTGCGGTTGCCTGTGTCGTCGGGGTCACAAATGCGCCCACGGTCGCGTACCGCTGCGTAATCACTCCTGAAAACGGAGCGCGAATGTACGTGTCTTCGAGCCGATTTTGTACTTGTTGAAGCTGCGCGATCGCCGCTGCTAACTGCGCCTCGGATTGCCGAATTTCTTCTGGTCTTGCACCGTTCTGCCGCTGCGCTAATTGCTGATTCGCTTGATTGAGTTGCGCCTGTGACTGGCTCAGTTGCGCCCTAGCTTGGCTCAAAGTTTGGTTCGCATTCTGCTCACGACGAATAAATTCATCGAGCGAATTTGTCGAGATTGCCCCTTGGCTTGCTAGTTCACGCTGTCTTCGGGTTTGCGTCCGGGCAAACTCTGCCGCTTGCGTTGCATCTGACACAAGACCTTGAACGCGATCGACCTCACCTCTTGCCCGCGCCACTTCTGATTCTGCCTGCCGCACCTCCTCGACACGGGTTCCGGCTCTGAGCTGATCTAACCTCGCTTGCGCTTCTGCAACTCGCGCCTGAGCCTGAGCGCGCTCAGCTTCAATATCTTTGTCGTCCATTCGAGCAACCACCTGCCCTTGCATCACTTGGTCGCCTTGATCCACAAGCAGTTGGGCAATTTTTCCGGTCGTTTTGGGGCTGAGATTGACCGTCCGAATTGGAATTACTTCTCCACTGGCTGAGATACGTGCCGTCACCGTCTTCGATTCAACAGAAATTGTGGCGGCTTCCTGACGCGGGGCAAACTGCCGTGAAACTAGAAAAGCACCCCCTGGAAGCGCGATCGCGCCTGCTGCAAGTAGCGCCAATAGCCAACGGGTCGGTTTTTTACTAACTTTGCCAAAAAGGGGAACTTGCATGAATCAAACTCGCCAAACTGAGAGCGAAGCGATAATAAGAGCACGAACTTATCTACATTTTAAAGATGCAACTTGAGTGCGAAAGATTCCTGAAGGTTGATTCTGTAAAGGATAAGACCCTTCTTCACAAATTTTAACGCGCTTTTTTAAGGACGAGCGTTTTCTAAAGCAGGATTGGTTCTCTGCACGCTTCTAGGCGATAGATTTCAATGTTGAGATTTTCAAACTGGCAGAATGCTGATTCTTTCGTGTTGATCTCAAACTAGCCAGGGGAAAACTTAAAGTTATCTATTCGAGAAATCGAAGAGCGCAGCATTAGAAATCAGTATCATGGGCATAGTGCTATTGCTGACACTGTGCCGGAAATGCTAAGAAGTTCTATAAACTGTCGTATTTTTTATTATGGCAGTTTTACCAGAACTAGGGAGATTCCGAAAAAGATGCAAAGCTGGGTGAGTTTTTTGTAAACCCGTTGCAAAGCGTTCGGATTCCGTTAAATCAGCCTGCATTCAGTACAATAAGCGCCTGAAATGCTTTTGCCCTCAGCCTGTGACGATGACAGCCTATGAGTCCCTTGCCAAACCGCCCACCCCAGCCTCCTAAACCCTATGCCGCTCAGAATGCGGCTGAAGGCTCTACCATGCCCCAACCCTCAGAAGCCTCTGATTCAAAACACACGACTGTTCAGCGCCCGTTGGTGCGCCCTGTGGCTCGTCCACAGTCGCCTGCTCCGGCTCCGCCTCCAGCAGTTGAGTCTCCGTCAGAACCAGCGTTTGATCCGGCGAGTTTGAGACAGCAACCGATTCCCGCCCCAAGCGAACCGATGCAGTATCGTGCCATTGGGTTACTGCGCGGTCGGTATAAAGCCTCGGACGAGCAATTCACCCGCGGCGAGATGATCACTGCCGATGGCACGACGATCGAAGCGGTATTGCTCGGTCGCGTCATGAGCCTGGTGAAAAATCATTTAGACCTCGAACAAGAGCATCTCTGGGTTGTGTATCCGCGCACTCGCGAAAAGCAGGAAGATTTGCACGTTCAGATTGTCGGAGTTTGGGAGCCTGAAAATCTCAGTAAGCCTGACGAGGAAGAAGCAGAATCACCTGCATATCTGCCCTCCTCGGAAGTTGAAGATAATTATTTCTCGATTCGGGGAGAAGTTATCTTTCATACACCTGAAGAGAAGTCTGTTGTGGTGAAGATTCAGCAGTCGCCGCGCAAGAAAGACGATCGAGCGAAGTCTTTTAAGCTAAAGCTCAATGGTGAGTTAAGCGGAAAAGTGGTCGGTTATTTCTGGGAACTCAACGTCCAGCGTGAAGGAGCCGATCTCGTCATCAAGAGCGCTAAATCGATCGGAATGATTCCGCCTCGCAAAAAATCGAAGGAGGAAAGCGCTAGGGAGCGCTCAGGCGGTCGTCCAGGATTTCGTCCGGGCGGAAGACGACCGTTTAGTCCGCGTCCGGGTGGAGGTGATCGCCGACCCGCAAGTGTCGCTTCTGCGCCAGAAGCACCGCGTCGATCGGAACCGCTGCCCAAGCCCGTGAAGCGTCGGGCTGAAAGCAGTCCCCCTGCGGCAGATAGCGCGATTAGTGAAGCATAGGTTGAACGGGCGGTCTTCGGATCGCCCTTATTTTTTGTAAACGATGAAGCCTGCGATCGCATCAAGTAGCGCTTCAGGTTCATCCACTCGAATCAAATGTCCGCTGTTCTCGAAGATGCGGAGATCTGAATTGGGGATCGCTTGGGCAATTTCTTCAGAGAATTCAGGCGGACAAATCCAATCGTGGCGACCTGCGATTACGAGCGTTGGAGCCGTAATTTTGTGAAGCTGATCGAGGACATCGTACGACCGCAAAAATCCGCCAAAGGCTTCGTTAATTGCCTCGATCGAGAGAATCGATCGGCGTTGAACCGCTTGAGTTGAGTCAGCCGTAAATGAGTAAAGCGGGTGCATGATGCGGAAATAATCGCTGAGCTGCTCTTCGGTTTCAAAGTTGCCATTCCAGAGATATTGCGCGATCGCGATTTGTTCGGATGTGCCGCGTTCTTGCAAGATTTCCTGAGCACGTTTGAGAAAGCGAGAATCGGGGACTGTGGCAATCACGATCAAGTGTGAGAGGTTTTGGGGGTAGCGAGTTGCGTAAGTGAGCGCCACCATACCGCCGTAGGAGCCACCGATCGCAATAATTTTCTCTAACCCTAAATACTGCCGCAGCGCTTCCATATCCTCGACGTTTTGATCGAGGGTATAAGTAGATTGATCACCTCTTGCCGATCGTCCTTGTCCACGATGGTCGAAGTAGACAAGCTGCATCTTGTTGCTTAATGCAGAAAAGGTCGGTTTGTAGGAAGTGTGATCAGCTCCAGGCCCTCCATGAATCAAAAAGGCGACTGGTTTTTCGCGCATTTGATTGCCTTGAGGAACAAGTCCTGCACCTTCAATATCGAAATAGATTTGTGTGCCTCGAATGTTAGCGTACATGAGCGTCTCAATGGGGGTTGCATCGGGAGCGCGATCGGCTCAGCAAATTAAATCTGCCGCAGAGTTCAATTTGCTGAGTTTCCGCACGGCTCAACCCGAAGCGCTGTACTTTTCTTCGTGGCTTCAGCATTTAAGCCGAAACTTTGGAGAATCCAGCTCTACAAGGTCAAGCTGCTGTTCCCGATAAAGCTCGATCACAGCATAAATCAGGTTAATGTGTACTGCTTGTAGGCAAAGATTTGCACTAAGTAAGACGAATTCTGATTCACCCGCCCAAATCAGCCCCAAACCTGCTGGATCAAAAGCTTGATTGCTAAATTTTTTCTCCAATTCAATTTTGATCTGATTGATTTGATGACGATCGATCTGCTCATCAGAAGCCTTATTAACGATAAACACAACTGTTAATTTCTTCCCAAAGTATTCTTAATTCAACTTTACATTAGTAATTTGAAACGAATCAAGTAGAACGCAAAAGCCCCGTCAAATTGCCGCTAAATCAGATTAGATCTAAGCGAAATTGCGTATAGGGCGACCTGAATGAGTTGTGAAGTGGAGGTGGGGAGCCGTTCCCTTTTCAGCCCCCTACTCCTTTTAGCGTTTACCACTCAAACAGGAACACTACAAACAGGATCACTATAGTGTTCTGCTAACTCTCCAAAGGTAATCAACTGCCGCGCATATCTTGTGGAATAAATGTTCGATCGCTCGGAATTGGTGCAACTGCCTCGGTCAAAGTAAACGTTCCAGCTTCGATCCAGCGTTTCAATTCCAAAGCGACCTGTCGCGACAGATAAACGCTGGCAAGTGGAGCAACCCGGACAGATTTACCGTCGATCGTTAATCGACCTGATTTCAACTGAGCGTAACTGACAAGCCCAAACGTTGGACGCACACGCCGAGGAATAGAAAAATCAACGATCGGAGCCACCAGATCTTTATCGCGAACGGCACAATGAGCGATTACTTCTTCACTCAGCACAGGCAATGGAATGCCAACACCCAACATTAACGAAGCACCATAGCCGCGAAAATAGCAACCCCGTACCCATTTCGCATCCATTTGTTTCGCATCACCAATCAGCGCCAGCGTAGAAGCAGGCCCGATCGGGGTGCGGTTTGGTAAGCGCTTTTGCAGCGGAAAATGTTGCGTTCCTTCCCAAGCAACATAGCCCACTCCACCACCAAGAAAGATTCGTGATCCGATGCCAATTAATTGCAGATCTGGATCATTGAGCAATGGCGAAATTGCGCCCGGATTTGAAAAGACGGCATTCCCTAAACGCGGTTGAAGTGCGCCTAAATAGGTGTACAAGGGACGATCGCCGCCGTTTACTCCAACGATAAAATTTTGGTACAGATTGCGAGGATTGAACAAATAGAATTGATTAATCGTATCGCGGGTAATCGTCGTTTCGAAGGACGAGCGCGGATAACAGTCCGTCACCTGCCCGATCGCACGTAGGTTCACCGCCTTTCCGGCAATCAAATCCTCGATCACATGACCGCCGCCGCGCTGTCGTTGCCGTACATCCGGAGACTCGCGATCGTCACTATCGAGCGGCTCTCCTCCACTGGGGTATTCAACTAATTGAGACGCGCCTAAATACAGATCCACCGCTCCAAACCCTGCATAAGCAGGCACGCCATCCATCCAGCACTGGCGAATTTTGATTGGCGGATCGGTCTGTCCTAAGTTCAGAATTGCGCCTGAAGCTTCCATCGGCTCGAAAGTTCCAGTCGTAATCACATCAACGACTTTTGCCGTTTCCGTTACGCCCATTTCCGCCACTTGAGCTTTCACTTCCTCAGCAGTGCGAACGATCGCGGTTCCACGCTGAATTTTTTGATTAATTTCGGCAAGAGTTCGCATACAGTTTGGATAGTCTTGTGATCAGGCGCACTTGAATTATGCAGAATACTCGACTGAGTACGATCGTGAATACCACTGCGGCACAACTTAATCAGGTGTTTCGCAATCCTTGGCGGCGCACGTCCTTGCTGATGATCGGACTGCTGCTCGGTTTTTTCCTTGGTAGTGCCATTTCAACCAGTGCAGGTCAGAAAGCGGAACTCGATATCGTGGAAGCTTTTTTTCTGCTGTTATTAACAGAAGCGGTGAGTCGGTTTACTTACGGGGGAAATGATCGCTTGCGTCGATCGCTCCTGATTGAACTTGCAAATGCGCTCAAGCTCGGACTGATTTACAGCTTATTTCTCGAAGCCTTCAAACTCGGAAGCTAACCGTAGATTGATTCTCGCATACCACGAGGGAGATAGGTACGATCGTCGATGCCCGCTAGAATGACAAGTGGGCAGACTGTCGCGACTGCTTGAGAACACCTGATGAATGACTCTGGAGAGACCATGACGGAAATTAACTGCGCTGAACTGTGTCAGAACGGCTGTGTTCTGGGGGATGAATGTCCAAACCGGGAGTACACCGAGAAAACCAGCCAATTTATCAGCGATACGCCGCTCGATAAGCTGCTAGAAATGGCAGATGAAGCGGTACGGAAAAAAGCGCTAGAGCGCATGTCAACCCCAACGCAATGGATTCTCCCGGAAGATTAGACGGGTAAGTCCTTCCGAGGATTAAAAGTTTCAGCTTGCCGCAGCTTCTCGTAGAGTTCGCGTTCTTGTTCGCTGAGTTCTTTGGGGACGGCGATCTGAATTTCTACAATTTGGTCGCCCCGATCGCCGTTTACATCGGGGTAGCCCTTGTTTGCCAGTCGTAAGCGCTGTCCCGATCGCACTCCGGCTGGAATCACCATCTTCACCAATCCATCGAGTGTTGGGACTTCGACGGGTGCACCTAAGACTGCTTCACTCGGCGTAATCGGCAATTTACAGCTAATGTCTAATCCTTCGAGTCGGAAAAACGGATGCGGTGAGACTTCAATTTTGAGATACAGATCGCCACCGTTCACACCTTGCTCCCGCAGCCGGACTTTTTGCCCAGTCATCATCGCAGGCGGCATATCCACTTCGAGCGATCGACCATCTTCGAGCCGAATGCGCTCCCGTCCCCCAGAGTAAGCCTTTTCAAGCGGAACCGTTAACCTTGCTTCTGCATCTCGCTTCGGCTTGGGAGGTCTCACGGTGTAACTTTCCTTCGAGGTTCCCGGACGAAATGGATCAGGTTCTTGTCTCGGAGGCGGCGGTGTTGCAGTACGGACGGTGCGAGTGGTTCGGGTCTGACGTGGAACCGGATCGAAGTCTGGTTCTGGTGCGGGAGTCTTCCGGCTGAGAACCTCATCGAAGAACTCATTGAACGTCTTAAATTTGCCATAGGTCGATTTGTCGTCTCGTCCCCCACGCCCGGTTTGAAAGCCGCGCTGTTTCCAAAAACCGCCGTATTGGTCATACTGCGCCCGCTTCGTTGGGTCGGACAATACGCCATAAGCTTCTCCCAAAGCTTTGAACTTGTCTTCTGCTGCTGTGTTTCCTGGGTTGAGATCCGGATGATATTGTCGCGCTAAGCGTCGATACGATCGCTTAATTTCATCAGCCGATGCATCATTAGCAACGCCCAAAATCTCGTAATAATTGCGGAAACTTTGCATAGGAAAACAGAGCTAGGAGGGTTGAAAAGAAGCTTAGGGACTAGAGTGTAGCACTGTTTTGAAATCTCGGCGCATTCCTCTTTGTCCCTGGCTTCTCGTTACAGCCAGTCGTCCTCATCATCCCAGTTGTCTTGCTGATAGTTGGGGCGACTGGGACGCTTGCGAGGGGTATCATCGCGGCGGGGCTGATCGCTGCTGCGGGATTGGCGATCGTTGTAATAATCGGCATCGTAATCGGGGCGCTTACGAGTTGGGGGTGAATCATAGCTGTCCCGACGCGGCGAATCGTAGTCGCTGTCTTGTCGGGGTGAACGATCCGATTGGGGGGAACCGTAGTCGTAATAATCGGAACTGCGGGATGAACGATCGCTGGTGCCGTAGGAATCCCGCGAACCGTAAGCATCGCCATACGGATCAGCACTGCGGCGCGGCGGTGTGCTGAAGTCAGAATCACGGGCTGATCGACTAGAGCCATAATCAGCATCGCGGGTCGATCGACCACTTGAGCCGTTAGCATCTCGTCCGCCTGAACTGTACGGATCGCTGTAGGAATCCCGGCGCGGATAATCTGGGCGATACAAATCAGGCTCACGCGCGGGATTCAGCGCATAACCACTGCGTCCACCGCTCCAATAGTCATCTCGATAATCGCGGCGATTGTCGTAGTAGTAATCGTCGTCGTCTTCGAGGAAAAAGTCTTTGATTGATTTGAGGATGCCGCCTTCGCCTTCTTCCTCTCTGTTTTGCTGATAAACTTCGCGATTTAGGTCGTAAAGGGCATCTCTGAGGTCGGCTTCTGCGATATCAACTCCGCGATCGTCGTTGTTTGCGAGTGCTGCTCGCAGTCGCTGCACCAGCGGTTCAATGCGATTGCGGTAAGGCTGAACAAACTGGAATCCGAAATCTAGAGTGGCTTCTCGCAGTTGGCGCTCTGCCTGATAGGTCATGGCTTCGGCACGGTTGCGCTTCTCGACTTTGGCTTTGCGGAGTTCATCAATTTCGGCAAATTCTTCGGCGCTGCGAATCATTTGCTTAATCTCTTCGTCGCTTAAGTTCGATGCCCCTTGAATGGTGATGCTCTGTTCGCGTCCAGTGGTGCGATCCATCGCCGTCACTTGCATAATGCCGTTGGCATCAATATCAAACGCGACCTGAATTTGAGGAATGCCACGCGGTGCAGGCGGAATGCCCATGAGCTTAAACCGCCCTAGCGATTTATTCCCGGATGCCATCGGACGCTCACCCTGTAGGATGTGAACTTCAACGACGGTTTGGTTGTCTTCGGAGGTTGAGAAAACGTCCGATCGTCGAGTTGGAATCGTGGTTCCGCGTGGAATCAGCGCTTTCATAATGCCGCCGATCGTTTCCAGCCCAACTGAGATCGGAGTGACATCGAGCAGCAGAATGTCCTTGACTTCGCCTGCTAGGATTCCGGCTTGAATGGCGGCTCCAACCGCGACGACTTCATCCGGGTTGACGTTTTGATTCGGTTCGAGATTGATCAACGATCGCACGACTTCTTGCACCATCGGCATTCGAGTTCCGCCGCCGACGAGTACGACTTCATCGATATCGCGGGGACTCATACCTGCATCGCGGAACGCTTCTCGCAGGGGAAGTCTCAGACGAGAGAGCAGGTCTTCGCATAAGCCTTCAAACTGCGATCGGGTTAATCGCGTCTCTAAGTGTTTCGGGCCGTCTTTATCGGCTGCAATAAAGGGAAGATTTATCTCCGTTACGCCCACGCCGGAAAGCTCGATTTTCGCTTTTTCTGCGGCTTCGGTGAGTCGCTGTAACGATTGGCGTTCTTTGCGTAAATCAATGCCTTCGCGCTCTAAAAACTGCTCTGCTAGCCAGTCAACGATCTTTTTATCGAACTCGCCTCCGCCTAACTGCGTATCGCCGCTGGTGGCTTTTACTTCAAACACACCATCGCCAACATCAAGAATCGAGACATCAAACGTGCCGCCACCGAGGTCAAACACAAGAATGGTTTCGCTTTGCACGCGATCGAGTCCATATGCCAACGATGCCGCAGTGGGTTCGTTAAGAATGCGCTTCACTTCTAGTCCGGCAATTCGTCCAGCATCGCGGGTAGCTTGGCGCTGGGCATCATTGAAATAAGCGGGTACCGTAATCACTGCACCCGTTACGGGTTCGCCCAAATATCGAGCAGCTTCGTCGGCTAATTTCTTCAGAATTTGCGCGGAAATTTCCTCGGGAGCAAAATCGCGATCGAGTCTAGGGCACTTCAGCTTGATGTTGCCCGCTTCGTCTTTACGGATTGTATAAGGAACGCGCTTCGATTCGGGGTTGAGTTCGGCATATCTGCGCCCCATAAACCGTTTCACGCCAAAAAACGTATTCTGCGGATCAAGCACCGCCTGACGACGCGCCAATTGTCCAACGAGACGTTCGCCTTCTTTACTCACGCCGACTACCGATGGCGTGGTTCGCATTCCTTCGGCATTGGCGATGACTACTGGCTTACCGCCCTCCATGACTGCCACGACCGAGTTGGTTGTTCCCAGGTCAATCCCAACGACTCTACCCATTCGCTTCTTTAACCTTTACTGCGATCATAAGGTTTGCTGGACTTATTCTATCCTGTCGTTTCCACATCCGCTGTTCAGGCTGATCAGATGTGCCGATCAGCGCTTGATTATTTTAACCAGATGAGCAGGAATGATAGAAAAAGCGTGAAAGGTGAGTGAGATGAAACGAATTTTAGCTCTCGTAAGCGGATTTTTGCTGATTGCTGGACTGCCAGTGCTAGCGGCTCCAGATTGGCGATCGACGGCTGAAATTCAACTGTCGGAACCAGAGGTTGCACCCTTGCGAGTGGTGATACGGACGAAAGCACGGCGAGCGTTTGTATATGAAGGAAAAGCGGTGGTTGCAAGTTATGCGATCGCGGTGGGTAAATCAGGCTGGGAAACTCCTCCCGGTGAATATAACGTGTTCTCGAAAGAAGTGAATCCGGTGTTCAAAAACTTTAGAACCGGAAAAATCATCAAGCCCGGACGAGATAATCCCTTGGGTGTGCGTTGGATTGGGTTTTGGACAGATGGAAAAACGCAGCTTGGATTTCACGGTACGAATGAACCGGAGCTAATCGGACAAGCGGTATCGCATGGATGTATTCGGATGCGAAATAAAGATGTGGTGGCGCTCTTTGAAAAGGTGTCGATCGGGACTCCTATTATCGTTGAGCCTTAGATTCTTGATAACCTAGACGTACTACTAACCTGGGGGATTTCGTCATGACAACCGAGGTGTTAAGACGACTATTTACGGTTAAGCAGTATCACCGCATGATCGAAACCGGAATTATTCAAGAGGGCGATCGTGTCGAGTTGATTCGAGGGGAAATTATTGAGATGGCATCCCTCGGGACAAGACACGCAGCGGGGGTTAATCGGCTGAATCGGCTATTCTTCAAAAAGTTTGGTGATCAAGTGTTAGTCGCAGTTCAAAATCCAGTTGAAGTTGATGCACATTCAGAACCTCAACCTGATATTGCAATCTTGAGACCGCGTGAAGATTTTTATGCGTCTGCTCATCCCACTCCAACTGATGTATTTTTGCTGATTGAGGTTTCAGACTCAACCATTCGCCACGATCGCACTGTCAAAATTCCGCTCTATGCCGAAGACAGCATTGCTGAATCTTGGGTTGTTGATGTGAATGCAGAACTAATTGAGGTGTATCGGCAACCAAGTGCTACAGGATATCGATCGCTTCAGACCTTTATGCGGGGTCAAGCGATCGAGCTTTTGGCATTTCCCGGAGTCTCAATTACAGCTGATGAAATTTTAGGATGAGTTTTAGCTCAGAAAATTATATTTAGCTAAGTTGCAAGGGCAGTTATTCTTGCAAAGTTTTGACTCTGCCCTGAGTCCGCCAGCGTGTGACGAACTTTGTCAGTCGATAGAATCCAAAGCTGAACAATCCAATCACCAGCAGTCCGGCGACGATCGGGGCGGTGAGCGCTAACACAGAAAGCAGAACTGCGATCGCGAGTTCTACCGCAGCGAAGATCGGATTCGTCAAGCCACCCGAAGCAGCCGTCGATGTGCCTCTGAGTAAGTTTGTTAATAACTTTGTAATGCCTGCGGTTCCGCCTCCTGCAACGATCGCTAATGTCCATTGAATCAATGGATTCATGTCCGGTGCAACCGAAGCAGCGACAACCGTTCCGGCAATCATCGCGGCGGGAGTTGCAAGCACATCGAGCGCATGATCAAACCAGGGAATCGAATATCCAATCACTTCGAGAATGCTGGCGATCGCAAACAATCCAAGTGCTTGAGAATTTTCCAGCCAGTCGAAGTCAGCAGGTAAATCGTAATGTCCGAATACAGAGACACCGCTCACAATCAGCAGGGGAATAAACACGCGAAATCCTGCTGCCGCACTTAAACTGATGCCCAAAAGAATTTCAATAATCGTGTGAAGTGTCGAGTCCACTGACTTTATCCAAATTTCTAATTCGAGTGTAGGGCGCGATCGCGCATTCCTGTCTCTGCTAACCGAATCAAATCGAGTCGAGAAATCCCTCCCACACGGTAGAGAACTTCGATCAGATACTTAAGATGCAGAGATTCAGGTGTTTGGGATGGATAGTTTAGAAAAAGGTTGTGAATGTTGTCAGCGAGAAGAATATTTAGAGGCAATCAAGCATTTTGATCAAGCAATTGGAACTGATGCAAGTTGCTCGAAGGCTTGGAACTTTCGTGGGAATGCGCTTTCTGCATTAAAACGGTATGCAGAAGCATTGAGTAACTACGATCGTGCGACGTTCTTACAGCCCGATTATCATCAAGCTTGGTTTAATCGTGGATTGTTATTGATGGAAATGGGCGCGTATGGCAATGCGATCGAGTCCTACGATCGCGCAATCGATCGCTATCCCGATCCGGCTTACATTCACGCGAGAGCGTCGATCGGATTGAAACAGAAATTAGTTTTTGTGTAAAGCAAGGATTGTCGCGACGATTCAGCCAATTTCATAGACTTATAAATCGTGCCTCGATAATCAATGTCATAAACAATCAATTCATCTTCTTCAGCATTGATCTTGAAGATAACTCTGATTTTTCCAACTCGCATTCTGGAAAAATCTTTCCACTCGCCTTTCAATGCTTTGATGTCTAGCTCATTGAATGGAATAACGTCTTCGACTTCGATCGATTCCAGGAGACGAGACAATTTCTCTCGAATCTTTTCTGCCTCCTTTGCCGACAGCTTGTTTAAAAACTTGACTGAACTCTTAGTGAAGCTTAGTTCCATGCCTCACCCAGTCACTCATGTTGACTAATTCGGAGTCGTCTAAATCGGCTGGTGTCCCTAATTTCTGCTGGATCTCTTGCATTTCCTTATCACTCACGACCGGAATTAGAACTTGACATAATTTCAGGCGTTCTTCGCGCAATACTTCGCGCAAACTTTCTTTTACGAGTTGTTTTAATTCATCTGCTTGCATAATAAATTTTCCCAACAATAGAAAACATTATTGTAATGGGCTGGCTGTGAATTATCTTCGCCTTACTTTACTGATCATTTTGCGCGAGAGTCGGAGGGTGAGATCTTCCTTCTCTGCCCAATCCTGTAGTAATCGATAAAAGGTTTGCCGATCGTCATTCTTCAAGACTGCAACCTGATCGGCCGTCTCAATCACATAAGGATATCCGCCTCCGATCGCCACTTCTGCGCGTACCCAATCTAAAACGCGCTCGTGCCAGCCTTCTTCGTAGATCCAGACAGGTAATTCAATTCGAGCCGGATAGCCATCTTGTGTGGTTTTTAGATAGGTGAAGGCAATGCGATCGCGATGTTCAAAATATAAATCTCGAATGCCAGGACGTTGAGAGAGAAAGATCGGAGTGCGATCGCCCCATTGCATCTGGTTCTTAGCGCGATTGAGCAATTGGGCATCATGGATGGTTTTGCGTTCAGGTAGCTGACACAATCGCTGTAGCATTTCTGTGAGATCTCGCGCTGTGGAAGTATCGACATAGCCCACGACAGGAACGCGATAATCTTCACTCGCTTGTAATACCGTACGAATACATCTGACATAAAAATTCTTTGTCTCTTCGTCGAATGCTTCTGCAAACGTTGCAATCAGTGAGCCATCGAAGAAGGCAAGACAAGATCGACTTCCAGCGTGTTCTTCTATGTATTGAACAATACGATCGCACTCCATTTCAAAGCGACGTAAATTGACTCGTCGATCGGCAAGATCACCCCGTCCCACTTTCAGATCATTCGGGGTCATCACATCGAGAGCAATGTCTTTTTCATACTTGCCTGATTCAAGATGATCGTTCTCGAACCAGCCAATTTGCACTAAGGCAACCGGAATTGAGAAATCTTTGCTTGGATAGATTTGAGAACCATCGACTGAAAAAGTCGAAACTCCGGTAATGCGATCGCGCACCCACTCTAAACTCTCTTCGCGATTTTGCCAGCTTAGATTTGAGTGCATCATCCATTCGGGAAACAAGCCCAACGGCTCTAACGGTCTTGCCCCACAATCTTTTATCCCCTCTAATGCTTTGAGTAAGGCTTGATCAGACTTTTGCGACATCTGAATCAATGCGGTTCCGTACTGCTGAAGCGCTTGGAGGGCAGTACGATCGAACGACATAAACTCCTCGCGCTTACGATCGAGCAAGCTCAAAATCTGGGAAGGTTTGATAGGCATGAGCAACACAGTTGGTATTTGGGTACTATATCAAACCTTTTGGAGTACAGCGAAATCGAGCCGCAGATCTTGGTATGGTGGAGATTGATAGCAATCTAAATTTATCAATGCCTGCCACGATCGATTCTCAAATTACTGCTTTTCCTCTCGCTGCCGTTGTGGGTCAAGAAGCGATCAAACTGGCGCTGCTGCTTGCTGCGGTTGATCCCGGCTTAGGTGGCGTGGTGATCGCGGGGAGGCGCGGAACCGCTAAATCTGTAATGGCGCGAGCAATTCACGCGCTCCTGCCGCCGATCGAAGTTGTGAAAGACTCAGTGAGCAATTGCGAACCGGGTGCGATCGCAGAGTGGGACGACTTCACGCTGGAGCAATTTGGCGATGCCGAAGATGTGCCAACGGAAGTGATTCGCGCCCCATTTGTACAGATTCCTTTAGGTATAACCGAAGATCGATTACTCGGCTCGGTAGACGTGAGCCAATCGATTAAGCAAGGCGAAACGGTGTTTCAGCCTGGATTGTTGGCAGAAGCAAATCGCGGCGTGTTGTATGTCGACGAAGTTAATCTGCTGGATGATCAAATTTCAAATTTATTGTTGTCAGTTCTAACCGATGGACGAAATCAGATCGAGCGTGAAGGCATCAGTTTTCAGCATCCTTGTAAGCCGTTATTGATTGCAACCTACAATCCTGAAGAAGGAACATTGCGAGAACATTTGCTCGATCGTATTGCAATCTCCTTATCGGCAGATATGGTGTTGGGATTAGACGATCGTGTTCAAGCGGTCGAACAAGCGACGAACTATTCCAATTCGCCACAAGCATTTCTTGAACAGTACAACGAAGATATTGACGCGCTGAAAACGCAAATTCTCTTGGCGCGGGAATGGCTCCAAGATGTGCAGATTAGCTTGGATCAAATTGAATATTTAGTCACAGAAGCCATTCGCGGTGGGGTTCAGGGACATCGTGCCGAACTGTTTGCGCTGCGGGTTGCGAAAGCTCATGCCGCATTAGAAGGACGCACACAGGTCAATGCAGAAGATTTGAGAAAAGCGGTGGAACTGGTGATTATTCCACGATCGACGATCGTTCAAACGCCACCCGAAGAAGCGCCACCGCCACCGCCACCGCCACCGCCTCAAGACCAATCTGATCAAGAGCAAGACCATCAGGAAGATCAAGAAGACCAAGACGAACCGGAAGATCAACCAGAGCAAGAGACTCCGAACATTCCTGAAGAATTCGTCTTTGATCCAGAAGGAGTGATTCTCGATCCAGAAGTGCTGTATTTTGCACAGATGGCAACGCGGCAAGGGAAATCCGGCAGTCGAACGATCGTGCTCTCTGAAGATCGGGGGCGCTATATCAAACCGATGTTACCGAAAGGTAAAGTCCGGCGAATTGCAGTGGATGCGACTCTGAGAACGGCAGCACCCTATCAAAAATCAAGACGATCCAGATCTCAGGAAGCCTCGACCGGACGCAAACGAGTGTTTGTCGAAGAAAGTGACATTCGGGCAAAGCGACTGGCTCGAAAAGCCGGAGCGCTGATCGTGTTTGTGGTGGATGCGTCTGGTTCAATGGCACTCAATCGGATGAATGCTGCCAAAGGTGCGGTTCTAAGTTTGCTGACTGAAGCGTATCAGAACCGAGATCAAGTGTCGTTGATTCCATTCCGGGGTGAACAGGCTGAGGTGTTATTACCGCCGACTCGATCGATTGAAGCCGCGAAACGCAGGCTCGATCGCTTACCCTGTGGTGGCGGTTCTCCGTTGGCGCATGGACTCACGCAAGCAGTTCGAGTCGGACTGAATGCAAAACAATCCGGGGATATCGGGCAAGTTGTGATTGTGGCGATTACGGACGGGCGCGGCAATATTCCACTGGCTCGATCGCTGGGTGAAACCCTTCCCGAAGGTGAAAAACCCGACATCAAAGGCGAGCTTTTAGAACTTGCAGCGAAGATTCGCGCCTTGGGCATTCAGCTTTTGGTGATAGATACGGAAAACAAATTCATTTCAACTGGATTTGCTAAAGAACTTGCCAAACAAGCGGGTGGAAAGTATCATCACTTGCCGAAAGCGACGGATGCTGCGATCGCTGGAGTTGCCCGAAACGCGATCGCCGATATCAAAACCAAGTAGCGCAACTTTGTGAAGTTTTGTACGCTTAAAGAGTACGACTACTTCACAGCGCCATCATGCTAACGGCTTCCACAGTTTCAACCGAATACAAGATCTGGATGTGGAAGGGGTTCCAAGTTGCCTATCAAACTCAGGGAACTGAAGGAACTCCAGTCGTGTTAGTGCATGGCTTTGGTGCATCGTTCTTTCATTGGCGCAAGAACCTGCCAGAACTGGCGAAAACTTGCCGCGTGTATGCGATCGACCTCGTTGGTTTCGGCAAATCGGCAAAACCAAAACCTGTTGAACAGATTGAATATACGTTTGAAACTTGGGGCGATCAAATTGCAGATTTCTGTCGCGAAGTGGTCGGAGAGCCTGCGGTTTTAATTGGCAATTCGATCGGCTGTATTGTCGTGATGCAGGCAGTGGTGGATCATCCTGAAATTGCACGATCGCTCTCCTTGCTCAATTGCTCTTTACGGTTGCTGCACGATCGACATCGGGCAACCCAACCCTGGATTAAACGCATTGGTGCGCCCATTCTGCAAAAAGTGCTGAAAAATCAAGCGTTCGGGCAATGGTTTTTCAGCCAGGTTGCCAAACCAAAAGCGGTGCGAAACATTCTGCTCAAGGCATACGCTCGACCCGAAGCGGTGACTGATGAATTAGTTGAACTCTTGCTTGGAGCCGCAAGCGACCAAGGAGCCGCCGCCGTTTTCATTGCATTTACCGGATATTCTTCAGGGCCGTTACCCGAAGATTTGTTCCCGAAATTGCCTTGTCCAACGATCGTTCTCTGGGGCGAAAACGATCCGTGGGAGCCGATCGCGCTTGGTCGCAAATTTGCCGAGTATCCTCAAGTCAAAGAATTCATTCCGCTGCCACAAGTTGGTCACTGTCCGCAGGATGAAGCCCCAGAATTAGTGAATCCTATTCTGCAACGGTGGATCGAGCAAACGACTCATGATTTTCCGCCTTCGGAGCCGTCACTGTGAGATAAATTCCACCTAAAACCACGACAAACGCGATCGCGCTTCCGATCTGAATCGTTTGCCTGAATAACACCAGCGCTAATCCGGCTGCAATAATCGGAACCGCTAAGAGCGCAACCGAAACCAGCCCGGCTGAAAACTTCTTCAGACTGTACGTTAACAATCCATGCCCTGCAACTTGCGTAATCAATGCGGCAGCAATCACGGCTGAACCACTCTGCCAAGAAGGTGGAAGGATGGCCGAACCACTGAATAGTATTGTGGGAAGAATTAAGACAGCAGCGATCGCCGCTTCGCACATCGCAATCGTTGGGGTTGTCAGTCGCGTCCGCAGTTGTTCGACGATCAGCATTTCGATCGCAATCAACACTGCCGCCAGTAAAGCCGCAGCATCCCCCCAGATTGTTGCATTCGACAAGCTAAAATCTCCCGCTCCGATCGCAACTGCACCCGATAATGCAATGACTAAACCCATCCAGAACTGTGAGCTAAACTGCTGCTTGAGAAACAACCACGCTCCCAAGGTTGTGAAGATGGGCATCATGTGAGTCAGTAATGTCGCGGTTGCGACTTGAGTATGTGCCAGTGCCCAAGCCAGCGAAACGATAAATCCTGCAAAACTAGCACCCGCAGCAATCAGTAACCTCACCTCGTGCCAACGGATTTGATCGGATTCTGGCTCTTTCCTTGGGGCAACGACTCGAATACTATTCCAACTTGCAAACACGATCGCCGCGATCGCCACTCGGTAAAATGCCACTTGATTCGCGCTCATGTCTTGCCGAGCGATCGTCATAAAGATTGAACCACTTGCAAGGGCGAACAAAGCAAAACAGAGCGTGAGGACGGAAAGAATGGACGGTAGGGTGAAAGTTTGAAACCGAGCAGGGCGCTGAATCAAATCGGTCTGAGGTTGGGTCATAACGTCGAGAATTTGAGGATAGCAATGCGATCAACACAGGCTGTTCGCCTCTCTCAAAGTATATTCTTTAAGTTTCTTAACGATTCGACCCTAAATTGTGTTTAGCCAAAATCTGCGACGGAATTTCAATAACCAAAATTGCTAAGATGGCGGAGCCGCCAGAGTACCGAGTGATCAGTGCCAGGATGAGATCTGAGCAGCTCGGAGGATCACGGATGCGTTGCTTAGAATGTGCCCCTTGATCAGTGGATCTGCTATCGGGAATATACTCATATTTTATGTCTATCATAAGACAGATCCCGTCTAGCACAGGCTTGAGTTTGACATGAACGATGCCACTGGCACCCGCGATCGCAATCGCGGCTTCAAGCAAAATTGGCTGCCATTGCTGCTTGGTGCGGGTGGTCTTGTATTCGCACACTACGCCGCACTACTGTTTCGGATACACCCAGCGGTATCGCTCTGGTTTCCGCCGTCAGGAGTCGCGATTACATTAGCGATTTGGTTTGGACCTGCCGCCGCGATCGTTGCTGGACTCGTCTCTACTATTCTCGCGCCGCTCTGGGGCAGTAGCGGCTGGATGCAGTGGGTTGGTATGACCGATGCGGTTGAACCCTTCGTTGCATGGTGGCTTTACCGTCAGTTTTGGCAGCGATCGCTGTTTCTGGGGCGGCTCAAGGATGTCAGCGCCTTTATTTTGAGTGCGCCCGTGTTTGCTTGTGCAAGTTCTGCGGTTGTAGGGAGTTTGTCTTTAGCTTTGACTGGCACAATGTCTTGGCAAGCCGTAGTGAACACAATCCCACCCTGGTGGCTGGGAAACGCGATAGCAACGATGGTGCTTGCCCCGATCGCGCTTCTGACGCTGACTCCAACTCTACAGCGCTGGCAATGGTTACCAGAAGATCTGCCTGCTCCGTCTCCCCGGTGTCAAGATTCACCCCGACTGAGAGCAGAGAAGATTGTAATTGTCGGTCTGTGTTTTGCGATCGCGCTGTTGAGCGTTTCCCAAACCAGTCAAACAGGATTTGCGTTTCAGCAATTTTCTTTTCTGAACTTTGTGCCGATTCTCTGGGCAGCACTGCGGTTTGGAGCCGTGGGGGGTGCCAGTACAGCTAGCCTTTGTGTCATCTCCGCCTTATTAAGCTATGTGCTGAAATATCCTCAAGCACTAACCCTGCCTGAATTTCCAATTAGTTCAGACGTACTGACGGTGCATAAGCTCAGTTTGCTGACTCAATGTGTGATTGGATTATTTACTGGAACCGCGATCACTCAACAGACTCAAGCGCAGGTTAAACTCGCAATTTCTCAAATCCAACTTGCAGAATACGAAGCCCGATCGCGCCTGAACGAAATTCTAGAACAGACCAATCGCACCTTAGCAAAGACGAATGCTCAATTAGAGCGAACGAATCTAGAAAAAGATCAACTGCTAGTGCGAGAGCAAGCAACTCGATCGCAAGCTGAGACAGCCAACCGCATCAAAGATGAATTTCTTGCTGTCGTTTCGCACGAACTGAGAACGCCGCTGAATCCCATTTTAGGCTGGGCAAGATTATTACAGAGCGGTAAGCTCGATGCCAGCACCACGCAAAAAGCGATCGAAACGATCAGTCGAAACGCCAAACTGCAATCGCAACTGATCGAAGATTTGCTCGATGTGTCCCGGATTCTGCGGGACAAGCTGGTGCTGCGACAGATTGCACTAGAGATTGGGTTAGTGGTTCGATCGGCGATCGAAACGGTTAGACTATCCGCAGAAGCAAAAGGCATTTCGATCGCGTTTTCGCCTCCAAACTTGGAGTCTAGGCTGTTAGTCCACGGCGATCCGAATCGATTGCAGCAGGTGGTTGTTAATTTGCTGACGAATGCGGTTAAATTCACCCCACAAAACGGACGAGTCACGATCGCACTTGAATACCCTCCGAACGAGACACTCGGTTTTGTGCAAATCAGCGTCAGTGATACTGGGAAAGGGATTCATCCAGACTTTTTGCCGCACGTATTTGAGCGATTTCGGCAGGAGGATAGCGGCACAACTCGGAATTTTGGTGGGTTGGGGTTGGGTTTAGCGATCGTGCGGCACTTGGTCGAACTGCATCAGGGCAAGGTTGAAGCAAGAAGTGAAGGAGTGGATCGCGGTGCGACCTTTATCGTGAAGCTTCCTGTATTGAATCCTAGTGCTGAATTGATGCCTGAAGTGATTTCCCTGACTCCACAGGTAACTGGATGTCTCAGCGGCTACAAAGTTTTAATTGTTGAAGATGAAGCAGATGCGAGAGAGTTGCTGCGATTTATTTTGGAAGATGAGCAAGCGATCGTTTCGCTCTCGGACTCGGCTCAAGACGCGATCGCTAAATTCTCGTCATTCGCGCCCGATTTGATTCTCAGCGATATCAGTATGCCGGGAATGGATGGGTACGATTTTATCCAGCATATTCGTGCTGTTGAGTCCTGCCGCATCCCGGCGATCGCGCTGACGGCAAATGCGAGAGAAGAAGATCGACTAAGCGCGATCGCCGCAGGATTTGATGCTCACATTGCCAAGCCGATCGTGCTGGAAGTTCTATTCACTGAAATCAAAAACCTGCTGCAATTAGCGTGTCCGGTTCCGTCGGCTCAAAACCGCGAGTCTGCTCCACGATCGTGATCCCTGCGGTAGAGATGGCGCTGATTCGCAATCGCTATTGTAGTGAGTAAATGTTGGGCTAGGGCAGAAATGAGCAGCGTAAAACCCGTGATCATTGTTCATGGCGGGGCGAAAACGATTTCAGAGGACAAAGTGGCAGCGAATCAAGCAGGTTGTCGATCGGCAGTCGAAGCTGGATGGGCAGTGCTGAGTCAAGGTGGAAGTGCAGCAGAAGCCGTCGAAGCCGCGATTCGGGTACTAGAATCGGATCAAACTTTTAATGCGGGTTTCGGTTCGACGCTGAATCGCGAAGGTGAAGTCGAGGTCGATGCTGCAATCATGGACGGAGCAACATTAGGGTGGGGGGCTATCGCTGCGGTTCAGGGAGTACGTCATCCGATCGCAGTTGCTCGAAAAATTATGGAAAAGCGCTCCCGCTTCTTGGTGGCTCGCAGTGGAGAACGGTTTGCTCACGAACATGGCCTAGAGATTTGTGCAAAAGAAGCCTTGGTGAGCGGAGAACAATACCAGGAGTGGAAAGAAGAGGCAGAAGTTTTGGATCGTCCAAATACAGTGGGGTGTGTGGCGCTGGATGCGAATGGCAACCTGGTTGCGGGGACATCCACAGGTGGAATCACGGGACAGCCTCAAGGTCGAGTGGGCGATTCGGCGGTGGTTGGGTGCGGACTGTATGCCGATAATCAGGTCGGTGCTTGCTCAACCACAGGCGATGGTGAATCGATTATTCCAGTTGTGCTAGCAAAGACTGCGATCGATGCGCTCAGACACCAGCATCCAGATGAGGCAGCCCAATTTGCGATCGAGACCTTAGTTAGCCGGGTAGAAGGTGAAGCGGGATGTATTTTGCTTGATTCTCAAGGGCGGATCGGTTGGGCGCACAATTCTCAAGATATGGCAGTTGCGTACATGAATGAGGATTTAGAGCAACCTGCTACTTTTACTCGCAAAAAATAACCTCCGACTCCGGTTCACTATGTCTTTTCAGCACACATTTCAATTTTTTCAAGGGAATTCGCTGTCCGATTTGTTTGCTCAAGACATTCAGCGCGATCGGGATACGTTGATTTTGAACTATCCTGCAACTGCAAGCTGGGCGGCATATCCAAACACGCGAAAGTATTTTTTGCAGGATGGCAGCAGTGAAGCGACCAAAACTTCGTTTGATAAGATTTGCCAAAAAGAACCTTGGAAAAATTTAGCTGTGTTGGGCGACGGGTTGCCCGGTGTGATGATTGTTCCGCCACCGCCTTTATTGATGCAATACTGGCGTGATCAGTTTGGCTTTCAATATAGTCAGATTGAACAATTGGATTGCTCCACTTATTTGGATGACCTCAGTGAGAGCGGGCAGATCGATCGTGTGATTACTCTGTTTCCGTTCGATCGATTGCTTCCCGAAAAACACGCAGTTGATCCAGACATACACTATCATCTGCTGAGTAAAGTGACTCTTTCTAAGCTAGGAGTGCCTTGTCCGAACTATCAAACCTATCAGCTTAAGCAAACTCGTCTTGACGAGATCCAGCTTCCAGAGCAGTTTCCTTACCTGATCAAAACCTCGCATGGTCTTTCCGGTGAGGGAACTTATATCATTCGTAACCCTAGTGATTTGCACTATTGTCTGGAAGAACTAAAGAAGTATCTAAGAATTCATTTATTAGAAACAATCATTGTTTCAGAGTTTGTTCAACACGAAGTTCAAAACTACTGCATTCAGTTCTATGTGAATCAACAGGGTGAGATTACGTTAATCGGTGTGACTCAGCAGCTTACGACTTCTACAGGGGACTATCTGGGCGGCTTGATTGACTATACTGACGACTTGAGCCAGTTCTCTCAATTGATTGCCAACGTCGCGCAGTATGCTCACCAACAAGGCTATTTTGGCGTGATTGGTGTAGATGTGTTGGAAGACCGAGACGGGCAACTGTATGCGATCGATGCCAACTTTCGCATTAACGGCTCTACTCCTCTGTGTCTACAGCGCCATGAGTTGTTGAAGTTGGATAAAGCGATCGCTAAATACTCTAGCGACTACCGGATGGAAGGCACATTAGATTCTATCTTGACCCGCTTAAAGCCAGAGCTAGAGCAAAAAGACTTTTTAATCCTATCAGCCCTAGAAAAAGTGAAATACGGCAAAATCTACACCGAAATTTATGGCATTGTCACCGGAGCCACAATAGAAGAAATGCAGCAAATTGAGCAGCATTTGCACAACAAAGGATTGCAGCGCTCAAGTTGAAAACGTGCTTCCTAGAGTAGAGGAAGGGTCATTTTGGGTTGAGTATTGTAGCGGCTGTAAGCCTTTCAGAAGAGAGGGAGTTATGGTGATGCCGCTAAATGCCACAAACAGAGGCGCGATCGCAATTCAGTTAGCAGAGATGCGATCGCTGCAACAATTACTAATTTCTAATGATCAATGCTTAATTAACTTAGTTAACGATGATCATATTCGCCGGCGATTGCTAAAAATGCTGGAAGACGATCAAAAAAACTTAGGCATTCTAGAGACCGTGATTATTCAGTCCGGTATTCAATCTCAGCCTAAAAGGAGTATCCAACAGCAGCTAGAAGAGATTCAAACTCAGATGCAAGATTCTAAACTGTCTGTGTTTGAGAAAGTCTTTCAGCATGAGCTTCTCAAACACCGGCAAACGATGACGGGTCTCACGATTCATAAAGCAGCACAGTTGGTTGGGGCTGATGTTGAGGCTGCGATCGCTCCGATTCACACGGTTAATTTTGAAAATCGCGCCCATCAAGAACAACTCAAAGGCTTCTTAGAAATCTTGGGTGTGCGAGAACTGACCGGACAAGAGCCAGATCAAGGACTTTGGGCACGAGTCGAAGATGCGATCGCCGCGCTCACGGGTGTCGCAGGCAGTGTGATTACTCGCACGGATGATGAGATGTCGATTCGGGATCTGTTGCTGATGGATCACACCAAGTCAGATATTTTGTTTGCTGAAATTCTGGCAACTGATGATCCGGAAAAGATTCAAGAGTGCTTTGTCCAACTTTACAAGGATGTCAGCATTCATGGTCTTGCAGAAGAGCAGATTGTTTATCATGCGGCTAGTCCCTACTATCGAGCTATGCCGGACATTGTGGAGCAAACCGATGAGGCGATCGGAATGTTAGATGAGGTGCGATCGCTTGATGTTAGAGATCCAGACTTCAAATCGAAAGTGAAGCAAGTGAGGCAGGCTGTTCGAGACCATATCAATCAAGAAGAAAAAGATATCTTTCCAATTTTGAAGCACAACTTTAGCCCAGAACAGCAAAAGCAAATGGCAACTGACTTCAAAGCAGCGAAAAGCAAACTACAAGCACACGAGCAGCTTCCACATCTACTGCAACAAACCAGCGATCGAAATCATAACCATCAATGGGAGGAAGGTTCGATAAACAATGCAATGAACAATGTAATGAACAGCGCAATGGCTTGGAAACGGATGTTTCAAGTTAAAGCAGTGATTAACTGGATTGAAGCGATCGTTTTTCTCTTTGCCGATGGTTGGATTCGGACTGCCTTGAATACTGAATCTCTCATGAATCCTGAATATAACCAACTATTCTATGGTTTTGTAATTGTGATCGGGATTGGTTATTGGTGGGTGGGTCGCGATATTTCTCAAAATCACGACATTGTTAGGTTAGGGATTATTGGTCAATCAAGCGTTTTTGCAATTCTGGCATATCACACGCTGCTGGGTAAGCTTCACCCGTTTTATCTACTTTCTGGTGTGATTGATCTGACCTTTGCAATTCTGTTTATTGTGTTTCTTTCGACTTATCGCGATCGCAATAAAACTGCTCAACTCAAAGGAAATGAGTTCGATAGAGAAGGTTCGCTTCGATATTAGATTCGGAGTTGCTCCCTAAATTCCAGGGCTGATTCATCCCTTGAAATAATCAAAAAACTCCCACGATCGCTGTAATCTGCCGTGGGAGTCTGAACCTTAAAGCGGTTTCGGCATCATTCCCAATCGATCGATAATCAGCTCCTCATCGTGCGATCGTTCTGGATTCGGAGCCGTTAACAGCTTCGCACCCGTAAAAATCGAGTTTGCTCCTGCAAAGAAACACATGGCTTGCAGTTCATCACTCATTTGAGTTCTACCTGCGGACAATCTCACCATCGCTTTCGGAAACAGAATCCGAGTGGTCGCAATCATTCGCACCAAAGCAATACCATCGATCGGAGTCGCAGTCTCAAGCGGTGTCCCTTCAATTGGAATCAAGGCATTGATTGGGATCGATTCAGGGGGCGGATCAAACGTCGTCAGAGTTTCGAGCAGCGAGAGGCGATCGTTCACTGATTCACCCAGCCCCAAAATGCCACCACAGCACACCGAAATCCCTGCCTCACTTACCGCCCGAATCGTCTCTAAGCGATCCTGATAAGTCCGGGTGGTAATAATCTTGTCGTAATATTCTGCGGACGTATCTAGATTGTGATTGTAGGCTGTTAGCCCTGCCGCTTTAAGTTGTTGTGCCTGATGCGGTTTGAGCATTCCAAGCGTACAGCAAACCTCCAGATCCAGCGCTGCCACCTGACGCACCATCTCCAGAACGCGATCGAACTGTGCCCCGTCTCGCACCTCTCGCCAAGCGGCTCCCATACAAAACCGCGTTGATCCGCCTGCTTTTGCCGCCTTTGCTTCTTCAAGCACCGAATCAATCTCCATCAGCGGTTCCGGCTTCAAGCCCGTATTGTGATGCACACTCTGAGCACAATAGCCGCAATCTTCAGGACAAGCACCGCTCTTAATATTTCCTAGAGTGCAAAACTGTACCGTGCGCGGGTCGTGGTGTTCGCGATGAACGCGCTGCGCCTCAAACAGCAAATCAGGGAACGGCTGATGATAAATTTGGGCAATCCGATCGCGAGTTTGAACAGCAGCAATCATAAGTCAACGCTAAAGAACGATTCTTTATCATTATCGATTCTGCCGTGCGATACAATCTCCACTGCCGGGTTTTGCGATTGGCGCTTCCCGTACACGACTGATGGAAAACTTCTTCACGATGACTCGTACCCCCTCCCGCCGCCCCCCGGCCCGATCGCGCCCCCGATTTCGGATTACGATCACCGATTTGATGTGGGCACTGATTGGACTGATGTTGACGATCGGAGGAACGTTGCTGAGGGCATCAATTGTGGGGCTTCCCTGGGCATCGCAATCGGTTCCGCTGTATTTTCTCGGTGTGAGCTATCAAATCGGAGCCGTGCTGCTGGTGGGCTGCCTGGGTGGGAAAAATGCGGCAGTCATGTCACAAATTGCTTATCTGACGCTGGGACTGGTAGGACTTCCAGTGTTTTCGCAAGGAGGCGGGCTTCAGTATGTCAGCGCTCCTAGCTTTGGGTACTTACTGGGATTTGTTCCAGGTGCCTGGATTTGCGGCTATCTTGCATTCAAAACAGTACCCCGCTTGGAAACTCTCGCATTTAGCGGGCTTTGTGGGCTATTCGTGATTCACTTGGTCGGCATTCTATACTTGGTGGTCGGTTCGGTGCTGCGATGGGTGGATCTCGGAACGGCTTCGATTTGGCAAGCGTTTCTCACCTATTCCGTGAATTTACTGCCGGGACAATTAGCAGTGACTTGCGCGATCGCTGTTCTAGCCTTGGTGCTGCGCCGCATCATGTTCTACTAAGCGGATCAATTTTCTGTGAGAATTGGAATCTGCTCCTCTTACCGTCACGTCATGCTAAAAAACCGCTTTTTCTGGATCGTCGCGATCGCGGGATTGATCATCGATCGGCTCACCAAGCTAATCGTGGTCAGAACGATGGCGCTGACGATTCCGCCCCAGGATATTCCAGTCATTCCAGGGATTTTGCACTGGGTTTATGTGATTAATGATGGAGCCGCATTTGGCATTCTCTCTGGGAGTCCGCTCTTGCGGTGGTTGTCGCTGTTGGCGAGTGTCGCGCTGATGGCGTGGGCGTGGTTTGGCAGACGGATGCCACGCTGGGAGCAGATCGGCTATGGTTTGATTCTGAGCGGAGCGCTAGGCAACGGTATCGATCGCTTTGTGTTGGGTCATGTGGTCGATTTTATTAAAGTTCCGTTTGTGTATGTCCCTTATCCGAATCCGTTTCCGCGCTTCATCTGGATTCAATTTCCGATTTTTAACTTTGCCGATATTTTCATCAATGTCGGCATTATCTGCTTGTTAATCGGAATTTATCGCACCCCCGACCCGCAAAAGCACCCAAATTAGATCCGTAATACTTCTGGTCTTCTAATAAATTTTCCGTAAATTCTTCCCGGTTAGCGAGGCAAAGTCGGAGAAAACAAGGTAGTTGTCAGAATAACTGCGCGTCCTCCGTTCAGGATTGCCCCGTTGCAATTCCAAACTTAGGGTATGCTGCATAGCTAGATCGAGCCATCCCGCTAAGGTTTACCCCAGCATGACGACCAATCGTTTTCTCAAAAAGGCAATGCGCGTTTCGCGTTCGTATTCGCGCCGTCTTCCCGATCGAGCGGGTCACTGGTTTAAGTGGCTGTCTCCGGGTTTGCTCGTCAAGCGCTGGATGTTTATCAGCGTCAGCGGCATTTTGATGGTGTTACTGGGTGTAGCAATCTGGAGCCGATTGACTCCGGTGTTTTATATTATGCAGTTCTCCGGCGAGTTGCTGGAGTTAATCACGAGCCTGGTTCCAAACTACATTAGCGGCCCACTGGTACTGATTTTGGGACTGCTGCTGGTGTTTTGGGGACAGACGCGCACGTTTGGATCGATTACCGAAGTTTTGATGAGCGATCGCGATGAAGATTTAGTCGATGTGCTGATTAGCCACCGCAAGCTGAATCGAGGCGCGAAAATTGTAACGATCGGGGGTGGAACTGGGCTGTCAACGCTGCTGCGAGGACTAAAAGGCATTAGCGCAAATATCACGGCGATCGTCACGGTGGCGGATGATGGCGGCTCGTCGGGACGCTTGCGGCGCGAAATTGGTGTGTTGCCTCCGGGAGATATTCGCAACTGTATTGCGGCGCTAGCAGACGAAGAAAAACTTCTAACCGAACTGTTTCAATATCGATTCAAAGCAGGCGATGGACTGGCTGGACACAGCTTTGGAAATCTATTTCTCACTGTACTCAGCGACATTACCGGAGATTTTGAAAGAGCGATCGCAGCGAGTTCCAAAGTGTTAGCGATTCGCGGTCAGGTGCTACCCGCCACTTTAAGCGATGTGAAATTGTGGGCAGAATTCGCCGATGGTCGCTACGTTGAAGGCGAATCGAGCATCACAGAAGCGCGAGGAAAAATCGTTCGCATTGGCTGTAAACCCGAAAATCCCCCTGCACTGCCAAAAGCGATCGACGCGATCGAGGACGCAGACTATATCGTAATCGGGCCTGGAAGCCTCTACACCAGCGTCATTCCGAATTTACTGGTGCCTGAAATTGCCGAGGCGATCGCGGCTCGGCAAGTCCCCTGCATTTATATTTGCAACATCATGACGCAACCCGGAGAAACCGATGATTATTCGGTTGCAGATCATATTCGGGCGATCGATCAAGCTTGTGGACAGCAATTATTTGATTCGGTCTTGGTGCAAAAAACGCCGCCTTCCTCCAAGGCGCTCTTACGATACGCTCAAGAACAGTCTCGTCCGGTTGATCTCGATCCAGATCGAGTGATGCAGCTCGGACGAAGGGTGATTCGCGCCAACATCATGACCGAGGATGAAGAAACAGGCTATGTGCGTCATGATTCGCGCAAGCTCGCACGGGTCATTCTTCGCTGGTATGAACGCTCAAGACGATGAAAACGATCGACCTCAAAACCGCCGCCGATACCCGATTGCTCGGTCTTCAGTTCGGGCAGCAATTGCCTGCGGGAACGGTGCTTTTATTGCAAGGCGATTTAGGCAGCGGCAAGACCGCATTTGTGCAGGCATTGGGTGAGGGATTGGGGATCGAAGACTCGATCGAAAGCCCAACATTTACCTTAATTAACGAATACCTTGACGGACGAGTGCCGCTTTATCACTTCGATCTGTACCGATTAGAACTGCACCAAACCGCCACGCTTTACCCCGAAATCTACTGGGAAGGCATCGAAGTAGAACCAGGAATCTGCGCGATCGAGTGGGCAGAACGACTCGCCTATAAACCAGAGTCTTACCTGGAAATTTGCCTAAGTTACCAAGCCACCGGACGTAAGGTAGAAATTCGGGCGATCGGCGCAGCAGTCATTCCGAATTTAGAATTCCGAACTTAGAATTAAGAAAGTTGCCCTTTCTCGCGTGTCTTATGTCTCACACTCCTGCAAAAGTTTGTATTCTCGGTGGTGGCTTCGGGGGCTTGTACACTGCGCTCCGTTTGCATGGTCTTCCTTGGACAAAGACCGAGAAACCAGAAATTACGATCATTGATTCGCGCGATCGCTTTGTTTTCTCTCCGTTGCTCTACGAGGTCGTTACCGGAGAACTGCAATCGTGGGAAGTCGCGCCACCTTACGAAGAACTGCTCCAAGGCACGTCGATCCGGTTCCGTCAGTCGGCGGTGACTGAAATTAACATCGAAACGCAGCAAGTCCGGCTAGAGAACGGCGGATTGCTCGACTACGATCGCCTAGTTTTAGCAATGGGCGGGGAAACTCCGTTGGATCTCGTTCCGGGTGCGGCAGAATTTGCGATTCCGTTTAGAACAATTCAAGATGCCTATCGGCTAGAAGATCGGCTCAGACAGCTAGAAACCTCAGATGCCGATAAGATTCGGGTTGCGATCGTCGGGGCGGGCTACAGTGGCGTAGAACTCGCTTGCAAGATTGCCGATAAGCTCGGTGATCGCGGTCGGGTTCGGTTGATTGAGCTTTCGGATCAAATTTTGCGATCGTCCTCTCCGCATAATCGCGAAGCAGCCACGCAAGCCCTTGAAAAGCGCAGCATTTGGACGGATTTAGAAACTTCAGTGGAATCGATCGCGGCTGACAGTATCTCGTTGCTCTACAAAGGCGTAGTCGATACGATTCCGGTCGATTTGGTGCTTTGGACGATCGGCACTCGCATGAATGAAGTCGTGAAGAATCTACCCCTCAAGCAAAATTCACGCGATCAAATCGTCGTTACGCCCACGCTACAAGTCGTCGATCGGCCTGAAATTTTCGCGATCGGGGATCTCGCCGACTGCAAAGATGCTGACAATCAGCAAGTTCCCTCCACAGCTCAAGCGGCCTTTCAGCAATCGGATTACGCAGGCTGGAATATTTGGGCATCGCTGAGCGATCGACCGCTTCTGCCTTTCCGTTATCAATATCTCGGTGAAATGATGACCCTGGGCATCAATGAAGCGACCCTGACTGGGCTTGGAATTCAGCTCGATGGTACCCTAGCTCATCTGGCTCGCCGCTTAGCTTACCTGAATCGAATGCCAACCCTCAGACATCAACTCCGCGTTGGGTTCAACTGGATCACCCGCCCGATCGTCAACACATTGACCCAAAACAATTGATAATAGGAGTTCGATTCTTTGTTGAGTTTGGCGTGATCGAGCGATGAAGCGTCCCCGTGTGGTGTTTTTTGATGCAGTTGGCACACTGTTTGGGGTGCGAGGCAGTGTTGGTCAAGTGTATCGTGACATCGCTCAGAAATACGGGGTCGCAGTCAATGCTAGCGTGATTGATAGTGCCTTCTACGAAGCGTTCAAAGCGTCTCCGCCCTGCACCTTTCCGGGAGTGGACATCTTAGAAATTCCCCAGCTTGAGCAGCAGTGGTGGAACACGATCGCACAGCAGACCTTCGATCAAGCGGGCGTGTTACACCAGTTCGAGGATTTTTCCGGCTTCTTTTCCGATTTGTATGTGCATTTCGAGACGGCTAAACCTTGGATCGTTTATCCCGATACAGTTCCAACCCTGACAAAACTCCGGAGTCTTGATATTCCGCTAGGCATTCTCTCGAATTTCGATTCTCGACTGTACAAAGTTCTCAGAGCGCTGGATCTGGCAGACTTCTTTGCATCGATCACTATCTCAACAGAAGCAGGAGTCGCCAAACCTGACCCGAAGATTTTTGCGATCGCGCTTGCTAAACATCAATGTGACCCTGGCGATGCGTGGCACATTGGCGACAGTCTGCAAGAAGATTACGAAGCCGCCAACGCTGCGGGATTAAGGGGAATTTTGCTCAGTCGATAAGACTGGGCTGAAAATTTTCATTAAAAAAACTCCGGTTTCGGAATGAAACCGGAGTTTTCTAAACTTCAAACTGCGAAATGCTAAGCCTCAACCGCCTCAGCGACTTCCGGCTCCTCTTGCTTCACCGTCAAATACCGAACCACCTCGGTACTTAACCGCATTGCTCGCTCCATCGGCGCAATCTGGTTGCCGTTCGCTCGGAAATTCATCTGCACGTAAATTCCTTCGCGCAGTCTGTCAATCTCGTAAGCCAACCGCCGCTTACCCCGATGCTGAGTCTCGATAATCTCCCCACCGTTCTCTCTCAACATCGATTGATACTTCTCGATCGCCTGATCGACTGCTTCGTCCCCGATGTCAGGACGTAAAATATACATCGTTTCGTACAACTGACTCATCAAACAACTCCTTACGGGCTAAATGGCTCTTTCAAGTTATTCGGGTAACTGCATAAATTAGTGATTCGCACTTGATTTAGGCAGAGAAACCCCAATAATAAAAGGGCAAGGAATTACAATTCTATACCAGTTTCTCGTGAATTCGTCGCGCTCATTGATCTGGTCTACCCCTATCGATTCTGGTTATTTTTATGGCACAGCGTTATGTCCGCGTTCAAACTCCTGATGGCAAAATCTACTATGGATTGCTGCAAATCGATCGCACCGTTCAGGTTTTAGACGCTCCCCCCTGGCTAAAAGGACAACCGACCGATCAGCGACTCACCAACTATCATCTGCTTGCGCCTTGTGCGCCCTCAAAAATCATCGCCGTTGGCAAAAACTACGCAGACCACGCTGCAGAAATGGGAACCCCAGTTCCCCAAGAGCCGCTCTTATTTCTCAAGCCTCCAACGACGGTGATTGCACTGAATGCCGAAATTCTATATCCCGCGCAATCTCAACGGGTTGACTATGAAGGCGAATTAGCACTCGTCATCGGCGATCGCGTCAAAGACTGCCCTGCCCAAGAAGCGCACAGCAAAATCTGGGGCTACACGATCGCCAACGATGTCACAGCGCGAGATTTGCAAAAAAAAGACGGGCAGTGGACACGCGCTAAGGGCTTCGATACGTTCTGTCCGTTAGGCCCTTGGATCGTGCGTGAAATCAATCCCGATGCGCGGCTGCAAACCTTTCTCAACGATCAGCCGGTGCAGTCGGCTTCGATCGGAGACATGGTGTTCTCACCGGATAGGCTTGTGTCTTACATCAGCCAGATTATGACGCTGCTTCCAGGAGATGTGATTCTCACCGGAACTCCAGAAGGTGTTGGGGCGATGCAAGCAGGGGATCGCGTTCGAGTCGAAATCGAAGGGATCGGATTTCTCGAAAATGGAGTCAGCTTGCGATCGCCGCTTTATCAAATCCAATTACAGGATTAGCGGACGTAGGTGTAAACGGCATCCGAGATCGTGGGAATCTCGGCATATCGCCCTAGAACGGTTTGAACGATCGAGTATCCAACTGCTGCAATCATGCCTAAGAAAACGGCATTGAACAACGTTTGGGTAAGCAGTGTCCCGAATACTGGAGAGAGTGCAAACTGCCAGATAATCTCGACCAAGCTCAGCACAATTCCAAAGAAGATCGCCTGTAAAGTATTGAATCGGATGAAGTGCGGAATGTTTTCGTTTCGCACAACGAGAGCAAACAGCGCAATAAACACAATAAATGGGACAAAGCCTGTGTAAATCGAGAGGAGAGGTCTGAGCGGCGTTTCAACGAGCACAATGAGTGGACTCAGAACAGAGCCTGTGAGCCTCAGAATTTGTCCCACAAAGCGCAAGACATCTAACAGCGGCAAAAGATAGACCAGAGAAGCAAAGATGCGATCGGACACCGTTGTAGATCCGCGCCACGACATAACTAAATTCTCCTAAGCGTTGTCATGCAAATAAGCTATGCCCAGAATAACGCACTTCGCAGACGATGAAAGAACACAGTCTCCCGGCTATCACGTCTACAGCCAAGGATTACTCGATATTGGCGACTCTAAATCCCATTTGGCACTCAAACTGCGCTGGCAGCTTTTCACCCAATCGACTAATCGCTTGACCGCAGCGCAATTGCCCTTGTCGCCATCGGGGTTGGCCGCTTTGGTCTGCCATTAAGCAGCCTTGACAGACCTGGTGTACTGAAAGGAGTTGATCGCCCGCTAGAATGACTAACATCGCGCCTCCAACATTTCGATTAAATAACAACTTAAATTCAAACCTGCTTCAGATGATGGGTTGAAGCATTGCTTTGCCGTTTCTGCGTTCATCGACTCAAGGAAGCATTACACCAATTCTAAAGCAGCTTTCCCAAAAAGAAAGATATAGCGATCTTAAATTAGTGGGGAGTGAGATGTCGTTCCCTTCTTAGCCCCCTACTCTCTACCTCACTTCTTTTAGCGCTCACAACTCATTTTAGTGCTCACAGCTCAAACAGAATTCGCCATAGCCTCTTCGCCTAAACGTGATTCTCAAGCTTAATGTACTGTTGAAACCAAACCGGTTCATTCGTCGTTTGCATCTCGATCGCTCGAATAAAGCTGCAAAAGGCTTCGATCAGCTCTGGATTGCGCCAGCCTTGGTTGGTTTCTTCAACAATTTTTCTCAGGGCTTCTTCAGAAGAAAATGCTCTTTTATAAGGACGTTCGCTCGTTAACGCATCATAAATATCGAGAATCTGAAACACTTGCGCCAGGAAGGGAATGTCATCGCCCTTCAAGCCATCTGGGTATCCAGAACCGTCCCACCGCTCATGGTGATGCCGAATAATCGGCAAAACGCCTCGCATCGTCCGTAGCGGCTGACAAATTTTTTCGCCAATCAGGACGTGCTGTTTCATAACGCTGAACTCTTCTACGGTGAGATTGCCTTTTTTCAACAGCACCGCGTCTGGAATGCCGACTTTGCCAATGTCGTGGAGGTAGCCGCCCCACATCAAATCTCGGATCTGCGATCGCGTTAACCCTAAGTATTCTGCAAACGCTTTTCCTTGCAATACCAATCGTTCACAATGATCTCCGGTATTGGGGTCGCGGCTTTCTACGGTGCGAGCGATCGAAAATAACACTTTCTCTGCGTGGTCGAGGTCTTCATTGAGCCGCTTTTGCCGAACCAGCGATTTGACTCGCGCAGAGAGTTCGAGTTGATCAAAAGGTTTCGTGAGAAAGTCATCGCCGCCTGCTTCGATTCCCTGCAAGCGCGATCGACGATCGTCGAGTGCCGTAATAAAGACAACCGGAGTTAAACGAGTCTGCTCGTCTTCCTTGAGGCGGCGGCACACTTCGTAGCCGTCCATTCCTGGCATCATCACATCGAGCAAAATCAAATCTGGAGCGGCTTGGTGCAGTTTTGCTAACGCTGAAGCGCCGCTCTCGGCTTCGATCACGTCGTAGCCTTCGATCGTCAGTAGCGCCACAGCCGTCATCCGGCTTGAAGGATGATCATCTACAACTAAGATTCTGGGTCGCTCTAAGTCCAGGTCGTTCACAAAGACAATGCCTACGTCACTGAAACAGTTTGTAAGGTGGGCAAATGACTTGAGCGCTTTAAGAAAGACCCGACACGCTCTTCTAGCCCTTTTGTCAGTATGAGCAAAGTTATGGCTAAAGCAATCAGGTATTTTACGGAGAGAACTCTTTAGGGGTGAATTCGTGCTTGTTACTGGGATTGTGAAGGAATGGTAATTCTAAATTCGGTGCCCATTCCTGGCTTTGAAATGCACTCAATGTGACCTTTGTGACGCTCTGTAATAATTTGATGACTGATTGAAAGCCCCATGCCTGTTCCTTTTCCAACAGGCTTTGTAGTGAAAAAGGGATCGAAAAGCCGGGATTGAATTGGTTCTGGAATCCCAATGCCATTGTCGCTGATGCTGATAATGACTGAGGTTGAGTCGAGTAATGCAGTCGTGATTCTGATTTGAGGACTGAAGTTCGGGTGCTGTTGAGTATATTCTTCTAGAGCATCGATCGCGTTACTGATGAGATTCATAAATACTTGGTTGAGTTGTCCGGCATAACACTCAATGAGCGGGAGGCTGCCGTATTCCCTGATAATCTCAATCGCTTTTCGGCGCGGGTTTGACTTTGTACGATGCTCCAGAATCATTAAGGTGCTATCAATTCCAGCATGAAGATCGACGGCTTTACAGTCGGCTTCGTCCATGCGCGAGAACGTCCTCAAGGATGCAACAATTTCTTTGATACGATCGGCTCCCACTTTCATTGAAATCAAAAGTTTTGGCAGATCTTCCAGCAAGAACTCTAGATCGATTTCTGCGGCTCTGGCTTGAATGTTGGGCATTGGCTGCGGATAGCAAGCCTGATACAGCTTGAGTAATTCAATCAATTCATCTGCGTACTCGCTGGCATGAACTAGGTTGCCATAGATAAAGCTGACGGGATTATTGATCTCATGTGCGACTCCGGCAACCAGTTGACCCAAGCTCGACATTTTCTCACTCTGAACCAATTGGCTCTGGGCTTGCTGGAGTTCTTGTAGCGTTTGTTCAAGGGCTGAGGCGCGATCACGAATTTGAATGTAAAGATTCGCTTGGCTAATGGCGGATCGAACGCTCTGTAGCAGATTGATTAGACCGAGAAGCGAGTCGTCATCCGGTTGAATGCGCTGATGGTATTTGGCTCGCGTACGCCTGTTGCCAATCAGAATCAGAAATTCAGGCAGCGAGGGTTTCCCGATCGCAAAGCCGACAAACTCGTCCATCTCAATTTGTTGGCTCAAGTCTTGCAGCACCGAGGCATCGTTGTCTTGCTGCACCAGAATAAATTCTGCTCCATTCACAAGCGGCTGGAAGGCTGGATGCTGCCAAGCAAGGACAAGAGATGCGATCGCAGAATCATCGTCGTAGTAGCCTTCACACTGTTCTACGGTGAAGACCTGCCCAGAATTTCTATGTAGAATCAGACAACGCTCAAAATTGTATTCGTAGACGACGAATTGCACAGTGCGCTGAAAGATTTCAGCGATCGAAAACGTTCGGCTAAACTGTCTGCCGATTTCATTCAGTCGTCGGTACCTGACGACTTGAGCATCGCGTTTTTCTTGGGATTCAATCATGCGGCGCTCTGCTCGAACGAGTCGCTTGACTTGTTCAGAAAGCTGCTGATTCTCGGCTCGAAGCCGGACAATCTCTTGCTCAGTTGAGGATAAAGGAAGCATACAAATCAATATCACCAAGCGTACTGAGGCTGCTGAAGAATACGCGAGTTCGACAGAAAGAATTCGCTCGACGCTGAACGTACCTGAATTTGATAAAAAGAATTTGCTTCGATGCTGCATCTGGGTTGCTCTTAGTTCCCCACTTGTGGAGGACTAAGAGCAAAGAGATTTTCTAGGCTTTAGTGATGACTAACTCTTAAAGTCCCCACGAGTGGAGGATTTAGGCGGCAAGAAGCCGCGTAAACCGCAGCGAAGAATCTGTCGAACTTGCGTTAATAAATTGCTGCAAGAACCAGTGTGTAGTTGTGAAAGCTATTTCTATTCTGAAGTGGAGCAATTTCGCCGTGAGTGTACAATCCAATCCAGGGAAGGGAGGTACCAACCTGCTGCTGCAAATGTTGCTCAAGGTGCTGCTTTTTCACTTCACCTAAAACAGATTTTCCGCGTCCGTAGCAATCAAACTGGAAGATCAGCTTCGCAGGTCGATCGCCAAGTTGCGTATTCACAGTTTGAGCAATTAAATCAATGCCTTGTGTAATCTTCTCGACATCGCGGCGAGTAATCCAGATGCTACTTCCTTCTACAACTTCGGTTTGCAGCGTTACGGAACCTGCAACTTCATCTCTACTGGGCAAGTATCGAATGAAAAATTCGTCTTGTGCCTCGTTGGGTGCTTTCAGCCCAAAGCAAAAGGCAACGATCGTTCGATCCCACGCCTTGATTTCTTCGTCGGTGAGATACTCTCTCAGCACGTTGAGCACGGGTTGACCATCGATTTCATAAATTCGGTTCCCTTCAGCACGAGTGATTTTACGCTCATAGCCGATCGGAACGCAGCCATGATTCAGCGCCCAAACCAAATTGCAGTGACCGGAAATCAGCGTGGCAACGACCCCATCGGAAAACACTTGATCATTGCAGTATTGAAACGTCTCCCGCATTTCAGCATCACTGCCTGCGGCTCCTCCTAAAAGGGGAAGTGAGCGCGGTAGTTCCGATTCGATGCCGTCACGTAGGAGATCGAAATTCACCGCCATACCATCGGTGAACACGAACATCGCTTGGCTGTCATCGCTGAGATCAACCGATAATTTACTGGCGATCGTTTTTCCAACCTCGGTGGCATCGTCTTGCAATCCCACCGCATACCGAGTGGTGAAGCGAATTTCGTCGGAGCGAATCACCATCACTGCGATCGAGAAATTCGATTCATCGGCTTCGTTTTGCACAATAACGCCTTGCCCTGAACAGCCCGCTAGTGGGCAGTGTCCGGTGGCTTGACGCACGGTTTCAACTATTGTTTGCTGATCGTATCCAAGCGAGGCAAAGAGAAAAACGAAATCCGGCTGATCAATGTGGGCGGCGCTGAGCGCTTTCTGTACTGCTTCTTTTGCGGCTTGGGTGACGTTGCGAAGATGACTAATCCCAACACCAGCTTGAGTTCCCATTGCAAGTTTTTAAAAACACTTCAAACTTAGAGTGCCCAACGTATACTCTCATGAACATAAAATTATTCCACCCCTTCATTCACCGGGAAGCGATCAAGCAGTTGAATAGCGCGATTGGCATTGGAGCGTAGCGCTTGTGTGAGGTGTGGGGTATGGGGGATTTGAGAGAGCAAATCTAAGGTGCGGCGTAGGATTCTGACAACATCACCTTCATCGAGGCTAGTATTGCTGCATAGTTCTAACCAGTCTGTCCCCAGCGCCCATTGTTCCACCAGTCCCAGCAGTTCGTCTTCGAGCCAGACGGGAAGGGCAACCTGATAACGGCGTTGGAGTTGAAACAGTTGGCGGCGAATGCTGCGGAGTTCGCTCAGGGCTTCGAGCACAGGTTCAGAGACATCGTAGCGTGTCCAGGTGTCTGGGCGTGAAACCTCAGTCACCAGTGCAGCACAGGCGGCAGCAAGATGATGGGGATCAAGATGATCAAGATCGCCAGACATCAGTGCTAAACCGAGCCAGAGTTCGTTATCGCCTCGGATTGCTGCGGTGGCTTGTCCGAGAGTCGTTGGGGCTAGGTCGTCGAGACAGCCAAATCGCCGCAAGATTTCGATCAGCGCGACGAATTCTTCCCAGTGGCGCTGCGTTTTTTCGTCGAGTTTAGCTTGGCGATCGGTGATCTCTTCTTGCAAGCTTTGCATCCTGCGTTGACGTTTGAGCGTTTGCGGACGATCGCCTCGTTGGTGAACCGGATGCGCTTCGATTTGGGCTTGTACGGCTTTGAGGCGTTGCCCTTGGGCATAGACTTCAGGTGCTTCGTCGGGCAGTCCGGGTGGATCGGGGACGAGTTCGGCGATCGCTAAGCTGTCTTCTGTCCCTTTGCGGGCTTGTCCAGCCTTGAGCACCAGTTCTGGCGGTGGTGTCAGATGATCGACCTCTTTTAAGCGAGGAATTTCACCGCGCAGGGCGGCAACATCTGAAACCGAGGCAACATACCAGCGATTGTTCTGTCCTAAGCAGACGAGATAAGGAAACTGACCAGAGCCAGAAACTTTCGTGACGAGAACGGCAGGAATGATTGTGCCTCCGTCACCCTTGAGCGCCAAGATCGTACCCGCAACCGCAAACTGTAGCGCGATCGCTCGTTCTCCCGCCTGCATTTCATCCGCTTGATTTTGCAGCGTTTTAAGTAGGCGTTTTTCTTCTTTAAGGCGTTCTTGCAGTTTTTCGTACTGAGCAAGCAGTTTCCAATCCACCTCAGAGACGATCGATTGCAGTTGGTTGAGTTCAAGTTTGCAGCGTTCGAGTTCCTGCTGCTGCGGTCGCAGATAGAGCGTAGAAAGATATTGCCCAAAGCTTCGTTCGATTAAGGCTCTGGTTTCTTCGATCGAATGCGTTTGCAGCAAGTTCAATACCATGCCGTAACTCGGTGTAAATTGGCTCACCAACGGATCAGCTCCGGAGGTTGCAAGATATGCCGCTTCTTTTGACCCCTCGAATGGGGTTTGCACTGTAACGACATAGCCGCGATCGTCCATGCCGCGCCGTCCTGCCCGTCCTGACATTTGCAGAAACTCAGACGGATTGAGCAGGCGGTGTCCGGCATCAGTGCGTTTAGACAGACTGGAAACGACTGTGGTTCGAGCAGGCATATTGATTCCAGCCGCAAGCGTCTCAGTCGCAAAGACGACTTTGATCAAGCCTTCTTGAAACAGTTCTTCGACCAAACCTTTCCAAGCCGGTAAAATTCCCGCATGATGGGCAGCGACTCCGCGATACAGGGGTTCGACTTGTCCAGCGCGACCTGCTTCGGGGTTGCGATCGAGAAACGCATCAATTCGCTCTTTCAGTTGTGCGGCTTCTGCTTCATTCACTAGCGTCAGATTGTCGAGTTCTGTCACCGCTTTATCACAGCCGCGCCGACTGAAAATGAAATAAATTGCAGGCAGCATATCTTTGGCTGCAAGCTGACTAATCACAAAGCTGAGGCTGGGACACTCTGGACGAGGTGCGCCCCGCTGGTTCGCGCCTCTGGGGCGGTATTCACTTCGCTTTGGCTTTAAGCGGGGACTTAAGCGCTTGCCCGATTCATCCAGCAAGGGAAACAGCCCTTTCGTGTTGCAGAACGAAAACTGAAGCGGAACTGGACGAAAATCAGAATAAATTAGCTCTGTCGCGCCGTGAACTTGAGCAATCCAGTCGGTGAGTTGATCGCTATTTGCGACCGTTGCAGAAAGAGCAACGAGCTGAACTTCCGACGGGCAGTAAATAATTGACTCTTCCCAAACTGTCCCGCGCTGACGATCGTTCATGTAGTGACATTCGTCCAGCACGACGGCTTCGACACCCACTAGAGAGGTTCCCACTTCGCCGATCGGCGTTCCGTACAGCATATTGCGGAAGATTTCGGTCGTCATCACCAGAATGGGGGCATCGCGATTAATCGAGACATCGCCGGTGAGGAGTCCAACGTTTTCGGCTCCGAACTGATCGCGAAAATCCCGGAGTTTTTGATTAGAAAGCGCTTTGAGTGGGGTGGTGTAGAAGACGCGCCGACCTGCTGCTAATGCTCGATGAATCGCATATTCTCCGATTAATGTTTTTCCTGAGCCTGTAGGAGCGCAGACGACAACAGATTTTCCCGCTTCTAGAGCCGCGATCGCTTGGCGCTGAAATTCATCGAGTTCAAACGGATAAAGCTGAGCAAGATCGACTCTAGGAGAGGGAGTATTCACAACAGGGAGTAAGCCGTAAAAATCAAGGAAAATATTTCTTTATCCTAGCGCGAGGATTGCAGTTCTTGACTTTCACTCTCGGTCGCTAAGAGATCTTAAGCACTTCGTTATCCGCTCACCGGCAAAGTAGAGTAAATTATTCTATGCTTTGGTCTGGGGTTCGGAGCGGAAATATGGCGGTAGAAAGCTCGTCGATCGATGCGATGTGGTCGCAAGTGCTGGAAATTTTGAAGCTCAAGTTTAGTCCGCCAACCTTTGACACTTGGGTCAAAACTGCCGTTCCAGAGGAGTTGACCGAGAATTGCTTGACGCTGCGAACGGCGAATCCGTTCGCGAAGAACTGGATTCAGAAGCATTACATGAAGACGGTTCAAGAAGCCGTTCACAGTATCGTAGGGCGACCCGTTGAGGTACAGTTTCGCTTTGTGCCGAACGCAGAAGGTGACGATACGGATTTGTTTTACCCGTTTGTAATTGAGTCTTCGGCGCAGTCGGAATTACCGGTGTTGGCGATGCGATCGAGCCATTCCGCCGATCTCAACTCGAAGTATGTGTTCTCGCGTTTGGTCGTGGGGCCAAATAACCGCATGGCACACGCAGCATCGCTAGCGGTTGCGGAATCTCCGGGGCGCGAGTTCAATCCCCTCTTTCTCTGTGGGGGAGTTGGATTAGGCAAAACGCATTTGATGCAAGCGATCGGGCATTACCGCATCGAAATTTCGTCAGATGCCAAGGTCTTTTATGTCTCAACTGAAAAATTCACGAACGATCTGATTACAGCAATTCGCAAAGACGACTTACAGAGTTTTCGCGATCGTTATCGGGCAGCGGATGTGTTACTGGTTGATGACATTCAGTTCATTGAGGGCAAAGAATACACCCAGGAAGAATTCTTCCATACGTTCAATACGCTGCATGAAGCGGGTAAACAGGTGGTGCTGGCTTCCGATCGTCCCCCGAATCAGATTCCTCGTTTGCAAGAACGGCTTTGTTCTCGCTTCTCGATGGGGTTGATTGCAGATATTCAACCGCCGGATCTCGAAACCCGGATGGCAATCTTGCAGAAAAAAGCCGAATACGAGAATATGCGCTTGCCGCGTGAGGTGATCGAATATATTGCCTCAAGCTATACCTCGAATATTCGGGAGCTAGAAGGGGCATTAATTCGAGCCGTCGCGTATATCTCGATCTCTGGCTTGCCGATGACGGTGCAAAATATTGCCCCAGTGCTCAATCCTCCGGTTGAAAAGGTTGAAGCCTCGCCGGAAGTGGTGATTCAGGCAGTTTCCGAAGCGTTTGGGGTGTCGATCGATGACCTCAAAGGCAACTCACGCCGCCGGGAAATCAGCGTAGCGCGGCAAGTTGGTATGTATCTGATGCGGTATCACACCGAGCTAAGCTTGCCCAAAATCGGCGAGGTCTTTGGTGGCAAAGATCACACAACCGTCATGTATAGCTGCGAAAAGATCGGACAGCTTAAAGAGAAAGATTCCAGTATGGCGCAGACTTTACGCCAGCTTGGGGATCGAATTAATCTTGCGAGCCAAGGGCGAAAGTGATGGTATCGAATATAGCGATCGTCCTGTTCGAGAACTGTCCATTACCCATGACAGAATGAAAAAAAGCTTTTAGATTGTAATCACACAAGCCCCCTAATTATTTTTTTAAGATCGTGTCTGATATTCTGTCTCAGCTTCACCAGGGGCAACTGCTAATGGTGAATAGCCGTAGACGAAATGGATTAATTCTTTTTAAGCAATTTCACGCTGAGTTTGCAGGGCCGGGAGCAGCGGTCGGTAACCTGTTTGATCGAGATTGTAAGGCGGTGATCGAGGTCGGGGATTCGTCGCCACTCATTGATCCGAGAGCGCATGAAGAACGCCAGAAGGCGTATCTAATTCGCCGTCAGTGGATTCGCCTGACGCAGCAGATTACCGACAATCCGATGCCGTTTCAGCGGGCACAAATGATTTTGAATCAGTTTGAGAACTATTTTGGTGCGGAAATGGTGGCGCGGTTGCCGAGTGAGGCGTTTGCGCTGATGGTAGGTGTGTTGCCGCAAACGGTGGAAATTGTCAGATATTACCCGGACTATCCAGGACTGAAAGGACGGGGCTAAGTAGATTGGAGATGTTGAAATTAATCTCAGAGATTAGGCGATCGCAGATCCGATTGTTAAAATTGGAACCTAATTTCTGAGTGAATCTCTGCAAATGCCAAATCAATCTGTTGTTGATCGGATTCGGGAATTCAATCGAGGACGCAATCTCGAATGGCTGAAGCTGAAATACAAAGCGATGCAAAAAGATGCGTTTGGATTTCTGCGAGGAACTTGTCATTTGTTTTATCAGGATTTGCCTGTGGAGGGCATATTTCGATCGGCTCCGCCTGTTTGGATCTGTGGCGATTTGCATTTGCAGAATTTCGGCACGTTTAAAGGAGACGATCGTCTCGTTTATTTCGATGTGAATGATTTTGATGAGGCGCTGTTAGCCCCCTGTACGTGGGATATTACGCGACTTGTAACCAGTATTATTGTCGGTGCTCATACGCTGAATATTAGTGATGAAGATGCACTTGCGCTTTGTGACTACTTCCTTGAAATCTATACAAAAGAACTCTCAACCGGAAAAGATCGAACCGTACACAGCGAAATTTCAACGGGATTGGTGAAAGAGTTAATCGATAGTTTGAAAACGCGAAAACGCAAAGATTTTTTAGATGAGCGAACCGAGATCGAAGGCAAACAGCGATCGCTCAAACTGATCGAAGGTAAAACTACACCTGTAACCGAAGCCGAACGTCAAAAAGTGACGGACGCGATCGCCGAATGTGCCGCGACCCAGCCGAACCCGGAATTTTATCAAGTTCTGGATGTGATGCACAGAATTGCGGGGACTGGAAGTTTGGGACTCGATCGCTATGTGATTCTAGTTGAGGGCAACGGTTCACCGAATCAGAATTATTTACTGGATCTCAAGGCTGCCCGATCGTCTTCGCTACAACCTTATACGCCTTATTCACAGCCTAACTGGAAAAACGAAGCCGATCGAATTACCGCCATCCAAGACCGATTTCAAGAATCTCCGCCCGCGTTGTTGACTTCCTTACTAATTGGGAATCAACCTTACGTTCTGCGAGAGCTTCAGCCGACTGCCGATCGAGTCAATCTTGAAAGCAAAGATGGCAAAACGAAGCAGCTTAAAAAAGTGATCAAAACAATGGCAGAAGTGACCGCTTGGGGACAAATGCGGAGCACCGGACGACAAAACTCTGCGATCGCAGATGATCTAATCGCGTTTTCTCAAACTGCTCAAGAATGGCATCCGAATGTGATTGACTATGCGCGATCGTATGCGGCACAAGTTGAACAGGATTATCAGGAGTTTAAAACCCAAGCGGAAGAAGTGTAATCTTTACTGTCTCGCTTGTCGTTGCCGCGCTATCAATTCCTCGTACATTGCCTGAGTGCCAAACTGCCGCGCTAACTCGATCGCTCTCTGCATATCGGCGTGAGCGGCTTGAGCTTGTCCGGCCTGCTCGTAGGCGCGGGCGCGGTACTCATACGCCTTGACGTAGAACGGATTGAACCGAAGTGCAGTCGAGAAATCAGCGATCGCCGATCTATAGTTCTGCATCCCAAAGTACGCAACTCCACGATCAATATAAGGACGCTCTGATCCCGAAGGCATTAATTCAACTGCCTGGTTAAGCGTGCTCAAGGCTGCCCGAAAGTTGCGATCGTTAATTTGGCGATTTCCTTGTTCAATCAGAGCCCACATTTGAGCTTTTGAAGGTCGTCCGGCAGTCGCGACGGAAAGTTCAAGAATGCTCAATTCACTGTGATATAGATGGCGGGCTGTTTGGTGAGCGAGTAGAGCCGCGCTTTTTTCGGTGTCCAGCTTTGCTTGGCGATCGTCACCCAATCGCGCTCTCACCAGCGCCAACCCTGAATAAGCGATCGCAGATTTCGGCTCGATTTGCAAAATTCGACGATAGCTTTCGAGCGCCTGTGAGAGTTCACCGCTTTGCAGTTGTGCGAACCCCCGTCCGCTATACGCCTCTTTGAAACTGGGATCAAGCTGAATCGCCCGATTAAACTCTGCGATCGCGGCTTGATAACTCCGGTTCTTGAGATGCCTTAATCCTTGCTCAAAAGCACGATGGCTTGGGGGAGTTTCTTCTGCAAGCGCCGGAGGTGTTACTTGGGCAAGACTTTCGGCTGGTGCAATGAGCATCGGAGTCAAGAGGACTGCAAACGCGAAATGCGGTGCAAGCAACGATCGCCAAAATAGTTTCATAAAGGCATCTAGTCAGAAGCGGCGATCGCTCTGTAAATTTTCTACAGCATCGCCGTGTGCTTCTTATTAGTGCCCAGTCATACTGCGTCCGATCTCATTAAAGTCCGCATTGTCAATTGTACTTTCGTATAAAAATCGTCCGCCGCTAATGACGAGGATACGATCGGACAGTTTTAGCAGTTCGTCTAAATCCTCGCTGACGAGCAGCACTGCAACACCGCGATTCCGCGCTTGAAGAATCTGGTTATGAATGTCTTCGACTGCCGCAAAATCTAGCCCAAAGCAGGGGTTTGCAGTAATCAAGAGCTTGACGTGATCCGACGAGAGTTCCCGCGCTAAAACCGTTCGCTGGACGTTACCGCCTGATAAATTTCGTACCGGAGTTTCTGGAGAAGGCGTTTTAATTTTGAACTGTTGAATCAGCCCTTGCGCCGCTTCCCGAATCGCCTTGAAGATCAGCAGTAAGCCTTTTGATTGAGGGGGACGATCGAACGTTCTCAGCGCTAAGTTTTCCGCCACGCTCATATGCGGCACACAGGCATTTTTTAGCGGCTCTTCGGGCAAGAGAAATACGCCATGCTGAAACATTTGCGATCGGCTTGCCTGATAGAGTTCCCCGTTGACGATGACTTCGCCCGATGTTGCGGCGCGCTGTCCCGCTAAGACCTCCACAAATTCGCGCTGTCCGTTGCCGGAGATGCCTGCAATGCCAACAATCTCGCCGCTACGAACATTGAGGTTAATTCCTGAAACCGCTTCGAGTCCATTGTCTTTATCTGCATGAAGATCGCGGACTTCGAGCACCGGAACCGGATTATCGTGCGGCACTTTCTCGACGGGTTGCGCCTCCCGCCGTTCGCCCATCATCATTTCAGTAATATCGGGAACGGCTAGAACGCTCATGCTGCCCGTGCCTGCAAGCTTGCCGCGCCGCAGAACGGTAATTTCATCGGTAAAGCCTGTGACTTCGCGCATTTTGTGGCTGATGAGCAGAACGCTCAGTTGTCCTGCGCTCACTTGTTCCCGCAGCAATCCGAGAATTTCGTCGGCTTCGTTCGGGGTGAGAACTGAAGTCGGTTCGTCCAGAATCAGAATTTTGCTTTTGAGATAAAGCAGCTTGAGAATTTCTAACTTTTGTTTTTCGCCCGCTGCTAGCTGTGAAACCGATGCGTCTAGGGGTAACTGAAACGGAGAAGTTTGCATAAATGCCGCCAGCTTTTCTGTTTCCGCTTTCCAGTTGATCACTAGATTGCCGCCTGATCGTGCAATCACCAAATTTTCTGCAACCGTCATCGCTGGAACCGAGGTGAAGTGCTGATACACCATGCCGATTCCGTATTTCTGGGCATCGCGGGGAGAAGCGATCGTGCAGTCTTGTCCATCTAGCTGAATACTGCCGCTTGTGGGGGTGTAAAAGCCCATAATGCACTTCACAAGTGTACTTTTTCCGGCTCCGTTTTCCCCCAAAAGCGCGTGAAAGGTTCCGGGCTTGAGCGTCATCGAGACGTGATCCAACGCCGTAAAGCTTCCGAAGCGCTTGGTCATTTCCCGAACTTCGAGCAGTGGCGGGAGGTTTTGAGTGTTTGATATGGAAAGTTCAGTTGCGGTTGTCATAGGTTTAGATGCGATCGCTTTGTCGGGTTGTACACGCCATTCCGTAATTCTGGCGGAATGGCTGTACGGATTCGAGAAACCAAAATTGTTTTAGAGAAACCAAGATCGTTTTGGAGAAACCAGGATTGTTTTAGAGAAATCGGTTTGGGAATCGAGAAACCAGAATTGTTTTAGAGAAAACAGAATTGTTTGAGAAAAATCAAGTCTGTTTTAGAGAAACGAAACTGAGAATCGAGAAATCAAACTGAGAATCGAGAAATTAAACTGAGAATTGAGAAATTGGATTAATTCAGCGTTCCCAATGCCCCCGGCGCACCCGAAATTGTGCGTTTTGGAGAACAAGTCAAAATCATAATCACCAGCGTCAGAACATACGGTGCTGCATTAAACAGATAGGTACCCCCGTCAATTCCGACTGCTTGTAGCGAAGGCCCGATCGCCTGTGCTCCACCAAACAGCATCGAAGCCCACAAACACTGAACCGGATTCCATCGGGCAAAAATCACCAGCGCTACCGCCATCAAACCCTGACCGCTCGAAATCCGCTCCGACCAGCTTCCGGGATAATACAGCGACAAATACGCTCCACCAATTCCCGCCAAAAATCCGCCTGCCATAATGCAGAGCATCCGCACCCTAGAAATCGAAATCCCCATCGCCAATGCTGCATCAGGATTATCGCCGACCGCTCGGATGAACAGCCCCCAGCGTGTAGCCTTGAAGAACCAGGACATTAACGGCGCGATCGCAATTCCCAAGACAAACAGTAAGTTAATCCTGAAAGTCTGCTGCATTTGCGAAATGCCTGTCCAATCTGCAAGCCCGATCGACGGTAATCCGGGTGCAGAAGGCTGAATAAACGGTTTACCCAAAAAGAACGCGAGTCCACTGCCGAAAATAATCATCGCGATGCCCACCGCAACATCATTCACTTTTGGCTGTTGAGATAACCAAGCATGAATGAATGCCAAGAGCATTCCAGCAATTCCCGCCGCCAGCACACCGAGCCAAGGAGAGATTGCACTCCCAACGGTGCCTTGAGTCAAATACGACACCGCATAAGCGCTCATCGCGCCCAGCAGCAAATTGCCTTCTAAACCGAGGTTAATCTTGCCGCTTTTCTCGGTCAAACATTCCCCCAAGCTGACAAACAAAAAGGGTGCGCTTCCTCGCAGCGTTCCCGCTACGATCGCTAAGGGCACTCCCCACCATCCGATCGCTTCTGTTGCCATGTGTTAACCTCCCTGAATGGCTGATGTTGCGGGCATTTTTGGTTCTGGTTCTTTGAAAATTTTGAACCGTCCGTACAGCGATTCGCTATACAGCACCACAAGAAAGACTAAGCCTTGTAAAACAAAGACCGTTGCATCCGGCAAATCTAATCGTCGCTGCAAGATACTGCCGCTTGCGAGAATTCCACCGAATAGAATGGCAATAATACTGGCTGCGATCGGATTATTTCGGGCGACAAATGCCACTAGAATTCCTGAATATCCGTAGTTGGCATTGAGAGATTCATTCGCGCGTCCATGTACGGCGGCGATCTCAACCATTCCTGCCAGTCCCGCACAAGACCCTGCTAGAAAACAAATTGCCAGCGTTAACTGTCCGACGGGAAGCCCAGCAATTCGCGCTGCTTTGACGTTGCCACCTGCCGTCCGCGCCGCAAATCCAAACGTCGTGCGCTGAATCAGAAAATAAGCAATCACACAGGCAAAAATTCCATAAATTAATCCGTAGTGAACTCTAGGAAATAGCGGAATGGTGCCTAAGCGATCGAGATCCGGAATCGCGTAGCTAGAAGGTTTATTCAACGAACTCGGATCGCGCATCGGGCCTCCAACCAGATGATTCAACAGCGCGATCGCAATATAGTTCATCAACAAACTGCTGATGGTTTCATTGACGGCGCGGTAATGGCGCAATGCTCCGACTGCTCCGATCCACAGTCCGCCCCCGATCATGCCCGCAATCGCCATCGAGACTTGCGTAACGACCGCAGGCGCTTGATTCAGGCTGGAGAGTCCGACGATCGTCGCTGCAATTCCGCCGATGACTAACGCCCCTTCATTGCCGATGATCACCAATCCCAAACGAGCGGGCAAGGCTGTACAGAGCGAAGTCAGCATCAATGGAGCCGCTCGAAGCAGAGAGTTCTGAAACGACGACCAGTTCCCAAAGGCAGCTTGATAAATTGCAGAATAAACCTCAAAGGGATTTGCACCCGCAGCAAAGCAAAATATTCCAAACAAAACCAGTGCGAAGAGTAGAGCCGCGATCGGGATACAAATCGCCTCCAAGGTTTTGCGCCAATTTCCGACAGTGAGCATCTCAACAACCTATCGCTGAATTCCCCATATTTTTACTCGTTTACTGCGTCAAAATTGTACTCCTGCTCACGAATACAAAATTAGTTACTTATAGACAAAGTTAGTTACTCACATCGTTGGATTGCACATTCAAAATTGCGCGTTAGCCTGAGCAGTAGCAATCTCTGACTTTACGTTATGAATCTTTTAACTCAAGTTCTGCATATTATTGGCTCAGGTGCAAGCGCTTACATTCTGTCGAGCAGCATTCGCGACTCTAAAACTCGTCCGAATCTCATCGCTGGTTTTCAGATGGCAGAATCGGGTTCAGTGCCGTTTTTACAAGCACTCCGCGATCGTGCCGCCACAGAAGGAGAAACTTGGCTAGCTGAACGGCTCGATCGCCACGCCAGCGATGAAAAGCGGCATGGTCAAATCTTTGCTCACGGGCTGAAACAACTGAATCGCCGCGTGATGGACTTTAGCAAGATGCGAGAGCGAGAGCTGGACGAACTCGGCGAAAAACGGAGTCCGTTTTTTGACGCTTATTTCAAGGGCTATTCTCAAGAGCAATTAAAACCTCAGAATATAGAGTGGAGTACGTTTCTTGCCAGCACTTACATTCTCGAACTCGATGCCAGTAAGGACTTTTTACGACTTGCAGATGCACTTCCCAATGATGCGGTCAGCGCAAATTTGAAAAAAGGAATCATCAGCGTTGCTCAGGATGAAACCGGACATGCAGCCTATCTTCGCGAAGCAATGGAGCGACGATATGGAGCGCGTGAAACTCAAAAGCTGATTGATGAATGGCGCACTCGTAAAGTGGATGCCATGCTTGCGGCGATGCAAGGCTTCATCAACAAGGGCGGAAAGATGGCACAAATGGTGGAAGAAGGTGCGCCTGTCGATATGACTGAGACACAAGCAGAGCCAGTTGCGGCATAGTCGCTTCTCAAGTGGGAACAATCGAAGCGGGCAATTTCTTAATTCAGATGAAGCGAACTATCCACGATCGCCGATCGTGCGCCATCATAGAAATCGCTCTTCTCGATTGTTCCTGCGGATATGATTGCAAAACTCTCTCGGTTTTTGAAACATTGCGTCATCTTACTGGGTGTCTGTCTGGTGACGACTGGATGTGTAAACTATGATGTCGGGATTCAGTTTGATAGTCCCAACCGAGGCGCGATCGTGCAGCGAATTCAACTCGACGATCGCTTAAGCACGTTTACGAGCGGAACAGCGCAAACCTGGTTAGCCAACCTTGATCAGCGAGTCAAACGACTGCAAGGAAAGACGCGCAAACTTTCAAACCAAGAAGTTTTGGCAACCATTCCATTTAGCAATGGGCAGGATTTAGAGAAGAAATTTAATCAGTATTTTAGTGCTGAGCTAGCTGCGAAAATCCGTAACAAAAAGCCTTTGGAATTGCCGAAGATTGATTCTAAATTAGTAGTAAAACAAGGCAACTTTATTCTATTTGAGCGGACGCGATTAATTTACGATGTGGATTTACGATCGCTCGGTATCCCTGCTCCTGATGGTAGTGCTTTAGTCAATCCAAATTCACTCTTAGATTTGCAATTTAGTTTAGATGCACCCTGGGGTGCGAAGAGCATCACAAAAGGGGCTGTCCGTCGCGAGGGTAAACAGTTAGTTTGGACGCTTCAGCCCGGACAACAAAATCATATTGAAGCTGCATTCTGGATGTTAAACCCATTAGGAATTGGAACCGTAATTGTTGCTGCGATCGTTGCTGTTGGAATCTATTTTAAAAATCAGCAATTACCGCCTGTGGCAAAGCCAGCGAGTTAAGACACTATGGCGCGTCGTCAACCTGATTTACAACGATGGTTAGTGATTGGATTGATTGGCCCGATCGCTGCTCTGAATATTTGGTTGTTAAGCCAGCTTTTCATTTATTTTGATCATTTAATTGCGGTGTTGACGATTGCAGCAATTCTGTCATTTCTGCTAGATTATCCAGTCCGCGCTTTCCAAAAAGTAAGAATTAAACGCCAAGGTGCGATCGTCATCGTCATTTTGATTACGATCGCACTTCTGGCAATCCTAACGCTGACTCTGATGCCGATTCTATTGGCTCAAACCTCGCAATTACTCGAAAAAATCCCCGGTTGGTTAGAATCGAGTCGATTGAATTTGGATGCTTGGGATAGTTGGGCAAAAGCGCGAAATTATCCGATCGATCTCAAAGGTTTTGGCAGTCGATTAAGCACTCAAATCGAGAACCAAATTCAAAACTTTGCGCCGCAAGCATTAGGTCTTGCGTTGGGAACAGTGACCGGATTAGTAGACACAATCTTAGTCATTGTTTTGGCATTTTATATGCTGCTATATGGAGAAAAACTTTGGCAGGGATTGCTTAATTTAATTCCGCCTAAGATTGCTGTGCCTTTTGGTGAATCACTGCGGAAGAATTTTCATAACTTTTTCTTGAGCCAAATTCTTCTAGCGCTATTTATGGCATTAGCAGTCATTCCCGTATTTACTGCTTTAAAGGTTCCATTTACCTTAGTTTTTGCCTTAATCATCGGTGTTGCTGAAATTATTCCATTCATTGGTGCGGCGCTTGGAATTGGAGTGGTAACGCTGTTGGTCGCGTTTCAAAATGGCTGGCTGGCGTTGCAGGTGGCGTTTGCGGCGATCGTTCTTCAGCAAATTCGCGACAACCTGCTTGCTCCGAAAATTATGGGAGACTTTACCGGGCTGAATCCGCTTTGGATTTTTATCGCGTTGTTAATCGGGCTGCAAGTGGCGGGCGTGTTAGGAATTATTGTTGCGGTTCCCGTCGCAGGCACGATTAAGGGCACGATCGATGCGATTCGGCTTGCGGACTCTACGATCATTGTTGAACCTGAAACCAAACTGCCACCGCTTGATTAGATTTTCTTTTGATCAGTTTGGAGCGAAGCTTGCTAGACTAGCGGCGTGATTTGGAGCATCAGCGATGAGACAGATTAACTTTTTAATCATTTTCGTGATTTGTTTAGCTCTGGTTTTTTTCGGAATTGAGAACACCGAACCCACGACGATTCATGTCGTCAAAGATATTCAAGTTCAAGCGCCTTTGTCGATCGAGCTAATTTTAGCGGGTGGAATCGGTGCGGTTTTAGCGTGGGTCTTTAGTGTTTGGTCGCAAGTTCAGCGAATGGTTGAAATTCGTAAAGAAGTGACGGTGCGCGAAAATCGCATCCACGCGCTTGAAGACGACCTTGAGCGCTACAAAGCAGAACTCGAAGAGCAGCAGCGCCTCTTACCCGCCGCTCAGACTGTACAAGATGCAGAAGCTCGCGAGATTTACGCTCAGTAGGACGCGAGAATGTCGCTCTTATTAATGCCCCTCGCATTCCTGAATCTAGACGAGTTAACGAGTCGAGATTGGAGTTTTTGTGTACCATTGACCCTATTAGCCTTTATTGTGCTGGCTGCTGTTTATTTCGCACGGGTCAAGATTCGCTAATTCTCCCAATCTATGCCAGTTTCTCTCGCTCAAGACGCGATCGCGCTTTTAATTGATTTAGCTGAACGCGGTGAAATTGATCCGTGGGATGTGAAGGTGATCGATGTGATCGATCGCTTTCTGAGTGAGCTTGCCCCAGCGACCGGACGAGAACTCTACGAAGCGAATCTCACCCAATCGGGGCAAGCATTTCTCTATGCGTCGATGCTGCTCTTGCTCAAAGCCAACACTTTAGCGCAAGTAGACACCACGCCAGAGATTCCAGAGTTTCCCGAAGGTGACGAATTTCTCGATTCTTTAGAGTTGGGTCAAACGGCTTTGCCGCTCAATTTGGAGCGCCAGTTACGCCGCAGAGCCGTCGCCCAACCTCCTCAACGGCGGCGCGTCACCCTCAAAGAACTCATCGAACAACTGCAAATTATTGCCACTGCGCTGGAAGAAAAAGAGCCGCGCCATCGAGCGAAGCGCACCAAGATTCCGAGATCAGAAGCCGTCAAAGCGATCGCCGCACTCGCCCACGAAGAGAATTTGTCAGAAATGGCGGTAGCGATCGAGGGCTTTTTTGCCGATTACTGGTCGGAAGTTGCTAAAGGGCAAGACTGGATTGATTTTGAACTGGTTTTAGAATTCTGGGTGGCACTGCAAGAGCGCAACAATAAGATCGATCCACATCATTCGGAGAATCATGAGCGCGTGGGTGTCTTTTGGGCGTTATTGCTGCTTTCCGCCCAATCAAAAGTGGAATTATCGCAGGATGAGTTCTATCAAGAATTGCGAGTGAAATCGCTGGTCGGCTTACCAATGGAGCTTGCAGAAAGCGTCTTACTGGATTAGCAAGGAGGATAAGCGATGTCTGCACTAATCATCAATCTGCGTCCGACGATCGATCTCACCGACGATGAATTCTACGAATTCTGTCAGCAAAATCCAGATCTTAAGCTTGAGCGCACTGCGAACGGAGCATTAATTATCATGCCACCGACAGGAGGAGAATCAGGATACCGTAATGCAGACTTGATAACAGATGTCAGCATTTGGAATCGACAAACAGAATTGGGAGTTGTTTTTGATTCTTCAACGGTCTTCAAGCTGCCGAATGGAGCTAATCGATCGCCCGATGTGACCTGGATTGAGTACGATCGCTGGAATACGTTAACTCCTGGACAACAAAAGAAATTTCCGCCGATCGCGCCTGACTTTGTGATCGAATTGAGAGCCGAAACTGATGCTTTGAGCGATCTTCAGGAGAAAATGCAGGAATACATGGACAATGGAGTGCGGCTCGGTTGGCTGATTGATCCACAAACAAAACAAGTTCAAATCTACCGCCAAGGTCAACCCGTCGAAATCTTACAAAACCCATTCACGCACTCTGGTGAAACGGTCTTACCCGGACTTGTTCTCGATCTCAGCCGCATTTTTCGCTGAATCAGATCTGCAAAGCTTTAGGTGATCGACAAAAAGGAGCAATTTTTTCTCACAGCCGAGCTTCTGAGAGTCGCGATCGAGTCTTTGAGCCTCGTCCATAAAGTTCTGAGAGTCGGCAATGAGCTTTTAAGAGTCGCGGATGAGGTTTTGAGAGTCGTGATCGAGTCTTTGAGCCTCGTCCATAAAGTTCTGAGAGTCGGCAATGAGGTTCTAAGACTCGTCAATCAGTTTCTGATACCGAATTAAACATAGAATGCGACAGATCATACTCAAAGTCCCCCAGAATGGGGGATTTAGGGGGCGAGAATCTGTCGCATCCACAAATCAATCTGGTATGAGAGTCAGCAATGAGTCTGTGAGACTTGTAAATGAGTCTTTGAGATTCAGGGTTGAGTGTTCTGCTCGGCTGGCTAATCGATCCAATTCCTCAACAAATCAAGATCGATCGTCAAGAGCAACCTGTAGAAACGTTGCAAAGTCCCGACATCCTCTCAGGTGAAACCGTTCTACCAGAATTTGTTCTCGATCTCAGCCGCATTTTTCGCTGAATCACTTAGGATGAAAACCGCTCTAACCAGCGTCGAATCCTAACTTTACCCGCAACATAAAATGGCAGTTGATAGTGTTCTGCCAACAGCCAAGAGACAAATCCGAAATGACAAGCAAACGTTAATGTGATCCAAAACCTCGGAAACCAAGCACCAGAACTGCCATCAAGCGGTACAAAAACTTGTGACGGCAACCAAATCAAACTCGGTGGCAGCACCACTAATGCCAGTCCCACCAGCCAAATCACGATCGACAAATCCACATCAGTTTGATTCGCCGCCTGCCATTTGCGCCCATTCCACCGCCACGTCATCGGCTGCGAACTATCCTCCACATGAACCGTCTGCTCGTTCAAGTTCGCCGTGAAAATATGACGACAGAAATTACAGGCAAACGCATCCATCAGCGTTAATCCTTCCACCTGTCCATGACGACAAATCGGGCAGGGGTAAGCTTCTTGATAATTCAATGTCCGTCGATCGAGCGACACAGTTGGAACCGACTTCGGATGCTGCATGATTCGCCCTAACAAATTTGATTTGAACTAACGCCTCTCTTAGTCTATCGATTTTCTCAAAACCAATGCTGATCCCCCAACATCCCTTGAACTTCAAATCGTTGCCGCCTCAGATCTCATTTGCGAATTGAGCATTTCCACCTAGAATGGAATTAGAGATGAGTACATATACACAGCGTAGGATATCGTTATGTCAGACGGTGAATCTCAAGCACAAGCGCCGCTCTCGGAACGCGAGTTGCAGGTTATTGAATTAGTAGCCGCTGGCTTAACCAACCAAGACATCGCGGAAAAACTAGAAATCAGCAAGCGAACGGTTGATAACCATATCAGCAATATCCTGACCAAAACTGAAACCGAAAACCGCGTCGCCCTCGTTAGATGGGCGCTCCAATGGGGCAAAGTTTGCCTTGATGAAGTGAATTGCTGTACCCTGCCTCCTTACAATGCGAATGGAAACGGAAAATCGCTGTGAGTTATTCAGTTCAAAATCCAACCCTACCGCTGGCAGTCTACCGCGAAGTTGCAGCCCACCTCACTCAAGTCGATGGCGTTCAAACTCGCCTCACTCCCCAGGCTTCCCAGCAATTTGAATACACGCTGAGCCAAATTGGCAGCCTGGAAATCGAATTTTCTGATCCCAATAACTCGCAAGTGCGAAACCAAGTAGAGAAAATTTTGGCGCATTATAGCGATCGCTATGGCGCATGGACGATCCTTTCTGACAGCCAAACCCGATAAAGTGAAAACATCGGGTTAGATGGAAAATCTGTGGATTCTAGCTGGACTCATTCTCTATTTGGGCAAATTGCGATCGTCCTCCTCTGGCTTTCGCTAGTCGGCGTGTGTGCCGAAATTGCCAATCGATCGACCAACAGTAACGAACTGGTTCGCAAGGTGATTCACATCGGCACAGGCAACGTCATTCTGATTGCCTGGTGGCTGAATACTCCGCTCTGGCTGGGTGTGGGGGCCTCAATCGTCTTTAGCGCAATCACACTGCTCTCCTATTACGTCCCAATCCTGCCCAATATCAACAGCATTGGACGAAAAAGCTTCGGGACGTTCTTCTATGCCGTCAGTATTGGCGTTTTAGTCGCATGGTTCTGGACGATCGCTCAGCCACAATTTGCCGCGATCGGAATTCTTGTAATGACCTGGGGAGACGGATTCGCCGCATTGATCGGACAGCGCTTCGGCAAGCATTCCTATCACCTTTGGGATATGAAAAAAAGCTGGGAAGGATCTGGCGCAATGGCAATCATTAGCGCGTCCGTTTGTGCCTTAATTTTGCTAGGAACGATCGGTAATCTCTGGCAAATCTGGCTGATTGCGCTAATCGTAGGATTGAGTGCAGCCGCATTAGAAGCATTCTCGAAATTTGGCATTGATAACTTAACGGTGCCGATTTCGAGTGCAGCGATCGCGTTTTTCCTGACTCAGAACCTGCTCGGTTGAAACTCTATCTATTGGCAGAACTTTTCTCGTCCCTTGCCTGATCTGTGGTTGAATTTAGGCGAGGAAACAAATTGAAATTGAACGCAGTCGCTGTTTCAAGACCTGTAACCATCCGCCCATTCTCAAGGGTGTTCCTTAAGCTGAATTTATGACCTCGATTGTGCAGCCCTCCGCCTCTCCCTCCAACTGGGAAAACCATCACCTTTCCGCCCAGCCCAATCCCGACCAGTTAGACAACATCAAAGCTCAACTGGATCTGATTTTGCTGGCAATCGAAGCGATCGCCAATCTCTCCTCAGAAGCCATGCTGCAAGCGGCAACTGAATTGAATCTCGAATCAATGATTAGCGATCGTGTCTCACTCTGGCGGCTGAGGCAATCGAGTCCCTTGCGGAAAGGACAAGGCGGACGCAAAAAACTGGATGTCGATGAAGCAAGGGCACTCACGCTGATTATCTGTCACCTCGCAAAACAGCAAAATGAACTGATTCGTCGTGCTGTGGCTCTGCTCGAACAACTCACCGAGCAAAATCGCGAACCCCATCAAGCGGCGCTCTTAGGCAACTACCTGGACACCTTCCAAAACACCTACCAAGAGCGCATGGAACAGGGCGATACCGTTTCCACGGAGATCCTCACCCAGCTTGCTCTAAAATTGCTGATCGATTTGCTCTTTTATGGCAGTCCGCAGGGCGTTCGACGGCTTTGGCTAACCTTGCTCGATCGCTCACTGCCCGCCTCTCCGAACTGACGTGCTTAACTGTTGAACCCATGCCCTCACCTAACTCTGTGATTCGCCGTTACACTCCACCCACCTGCACTTTAGAAATTGCCGCGAAAGACTCACCGCTTTCCCGCTGGATGGGACAATCGGTGCTAAAGAATCTTCGCTTTAAACTCAGCTTTGACGATCCACGAGTCAGCGAGGATCAATGGGCTACCGTTCGAGGCGATCGTGTCCAACTCGAAGCCCTCAGCGATGCCGTCAGCCACTACGTTCAAAACTTCCTCAGTCAGTCCAGTCGTTTCAGCCAGTATTCCACAACGACTGTTGCAGAACCCGCTCCCGATTTAATCGCTCAGTCCCAGCAAAATTCTGCGGGAATCTATCTGCAACCCAAGGGTTTAATCTCCCACCAGCTTTATCTCGGCACCCTCGCTAACGATGCTTCGGGCGCAATGCTGCAACTGAGCGCAGTGCAACTCGCAGATCTCGCAGCGGCTCTCGACGAATATTCTGCAGATGTCACAGCTTTGCCAACTTTAGAAAAACCTCGTTGGCTCAACGCGACACCCGCCTGGGGCACGATCGCAGCCGGATTAATTGTTGCAATCGGTATTACCGCCTCGATCGCGCGCGTCTTCGAGCCATCTGCCCCAACTCAAATCGCCACCAGTCAAGGAGCCAGCAGCAACGATCAGCGGCTTCCGGTTCAACCTTTGCCGAGTCCGACCGCACCCAACACGATCGCAACCCTGCCAACTGCTCCACCTCCGCTCACTTCCCTGCCTCCCGGTACAGCCGTGCCGACTCCTGGTACCGCTCCGACAACGCCAACCCAGCCTGCTCAAGCTCCAAGGCTTAAAGTCTCTCAAGAACCCGTGGTGACTGCTCCCCCCCCTCAGCTTGAGATTCCCGTGCGAGATGTGCCAGTTGCGGCGATTCCCGACCAGACTAAAGCACCCGCGACTCCGCCAAATGCAGCGGCTCGATCGGCGAATTCCGACACGGCTCCCGTTCCGCCAGCTACCGGAGATGTCCAGATTGCCGGTCGCAGCGCTTCTTCACCTGCTGCTGCTAGTCTTCAAGCTCCCCCCTCTCTTGCAGCAGGAACAGCCATTCCACAAGTTGCCGAAGTGAAAACATTCTTCCAGAAGAACTGGAACCCCCCCCAAGGCATGACCGAGGATGTCGAATATCGCCTCACTATTAAGCCTGATGGCACGATCGATAGAATTGAGCCGTTGGGTGAAGCTGCGGGTCGCTTTCTTGACTCTGCATTTCCGGTTACTGGTCAGGCGTTCGTCTCGCCGATTAAAGGGGGTGGCTCACCTACAATCCGGTTACGCCTCACTCCAAAAGGCGTCGTTCAAACTTTCCTGGAAGCACAGTAGAAAAAGGGCGATCGTACTGCACGATCGCCCTCACCACGCTGGTAACGCTTTAATAGATCTCGAATGCTAGAGCAAAGGGCTGCTTGCGCTTTGAGGTGACTTCAACCGTGTATTCTCCATCCATCGGCAATCGCCCCTGCCAGTGGTGCGCCTCTGCTGAACGGCTCTCAACTCGCTGTCCTGTCGGAGCCAGCACAGCCACAGAAACATCGCCCTTGAGCGAACGAACTGTCATAATCTGACGACCAGATGCCTTGAGCAAGTATCGTTGTCCTTGTTTTGGCTGAACTTCCCCGGTGACAGTGGTTTGATTCTGCCCCCTAGGAAACTGGATATGCTGAATCTTGGAGTCTACAAACTGAGAAGCGGGCGGAATTGCCACATCTATCGAATATGCTCCGGTTCCAGTCACTTCGATCGTATATTGACCCGTTTTTGGCAGCTGACCCATCCAACTGCGGGTCTGGTTCGATGATTTATTGATCGGCTGTGCGTTTTGCTGAAGCAAGTTCATAAGGACACCCGTTCCCTCGATCGTCACCGCCATAAACTGTCCTTGAGACGCTTCGAGGGTATAAGACTCAGAATTTCGCTCGTCTAAATTTCCCACTACTACTGCCGAAATGGCACCCGGCGCAAACTGAATCTGCTGGGGCTGACCATTACTGGTGATTCCAGATTTGTTGCGAAATGGCGCATCGGTTTTAATCTGCTGGGTGCTGGGGAGTGGCTCAGTGACTCTAAATAAATGCAGCCCGATTCCGCCTGAGATGATCAAGCTAGAGGCGATCGCGCTCGGCACCGCCCAGCGGTTCATCCTTGCCAATCTTCTGTTTGGATGCTTAGCGGTTCCAGGCTTCGGCTTGTCTGCTATTCCACGACCTAACTGAGTTGCCATCAGCAGAGAAGTTTTTCTGGTCGTAGTAGATTGCTTCTGACTCAGATCCCGCGCTGCGGGTGCGATTTCTCGATCGATTGATTGAGAAGGTTCCAGGTTTGGATTGAGCAGCGTTGTTTTCACTGCGGCTTGGATCAACGGCTGCACGTCTGCTAAGGCTGCTTGAGCAGATTGATAGCGATCATTTGGATGTAGCGCCAGCATTTTCTGAAGTGCGTTGGCGAGTGGATCACTCAGCTGCGTGTAGGGCTGCCATCGCCAGGTTAAAGTTTGGCTATCGAGCAGCGCTTGTGGCTCTCGTCCAGTTAACAGTACCAAGCAAGTTGCACCTAGCGCATACAAATCGCTATGCGGAAAGACATTTCCGGTTTGCAGCTGCTCCGGTGGAGCATAGCCAATCTTACCCACGCGAGTCATCGTCGAAATGATCGGCCAATGGCTTGCTGCTTCCTTTACGGCTCCAAAATCAATCAAGACAGGCAGCCCTTGAGGGGGGATAGCCTCGGCTGGAATTACGCGCTCCGGCAGTTTCAGAATGATATTTTCCGGCGAAATATCTCGGTGGATGATGCCGCGATCGTGTAAATAAGCCAGAACAGGCAATAAATGACTCAATAAGTAAAGAATCTCAGCTTCAGAGAACGTCTGTTGTTGCGATCGACGCGCTTGTAGCAGGCTGCGGTAAGTTTGCCCCTGGATGTAAGACTGTACAAGGAAGAGCCGTTGGTCGCTCTCAAACGCTGCCCAAAACTGTGGAATCTGCGGATGCTGAATTTGATAAAGGGTACTCGCTTCCCGTTGAAACAGCGCTTTTGCTTTCTCTACCAGGGTGTCATCCCGATACGGAACCGTGAACTCTTTGATGACACACAATTCATTGAAGCGTTCCTGATCGGCCGCGAGATAAGTCCGCCCAAATCCTCCTTGACCGAGAACTTGTTTGATCAAATACCGCTGCCGTAACAGGGTTCCTGGCGTGATAGAGGGCACCATGTTGGTTACAGAGTTCTAGAAACAGGACAAAACGTGACTCGTTGTAACAATATTTACACATAGTTCATGAATTCCCCCGTAGGGCAAGACCCCTCACTTGCTACTTTTGAAATCCGGCGATACTCCTGATTCAATTCGATCAGGCTGAGCAGCATCTGGGGATCAGCCTATTGATAGAAGTCTGCGAGAATTAAACAAATGCATACTTCTGTAAAGCGTCCCGCGAGCTTACCTCGCAATTCTGTTGGATCAAGAGGTTATTGCGCCCTCGCTTCAGTCTTCGTCAAGCTGGAAGGGGATGCAGACTTTCGCTTTTCTCTTCTGCTTCTTCGTGAAGAAGCATTGAGAGCAATCCGGCATTTATAACCTGTACAGAGTTGCGATGTCTTGACTCTAATTTGAAGTTAAGCGAAACTGACAATTAATTAGAAGCTACTTCTATTCACTGCAAAGTTCTGTAACGTTTTAAAGCGAAATAGCTAAGCTCTTAAAAACAGGTAAATTTCGATAAATCCCATTGAAATTTATCTCTGAAGTGAGGTCGCTGTTTTGCTGGATATTTCTTACCTTGGGCAAGCCACATGGAAACCTTAGAGTTCATTATTTATCCAGATGGTCGAGTGCAGGAAAAAGTGACCGGAATTGTGGGAACCTCCTGCGAGGAAGTCACAACTGCGATCGAAGCGCAATTGGGTCGAGTGATGGCTCAAGAGCGCACCTCTGAATACTTTGCCCAGACGGTCAAACCCTCCGAAACCATTAAGACCCAAGCAACCTACAGCGATTGGTAAGTTTGTTTAAACCCCTTGCAATTTGAATCATAACCACTGCCATGTCACACTTTAGCCAAATTAAAACACAAATCCGTAATCTGACTTCTTTGCAGTCCGCCCTGTCTGATTTGGGCATGGACTGGAAATCTGGCCCCCGTGATGTCCGAGGTTATCGCGGTCAGACTCAAGCTGCGGAAGTCGTCATCGAGCAGGATAACGGCTACGATGTCGGATTTGCCTGGAACGGTCACGAGTATGAATTGGTTGCCGACCTGCAATTCTGGAAGCTCGATCATTCAGTTGATCGTTTCTTAAGCAAGGTGACGCAGCGTTACGCGTATCACACGATCGTCAATGAAAGTGCTCAAAAAGGCTTCCAGTTGTCTGAGCAGCAAAAGAATGAAGATGGCTCGATTCGCCTCGTCCTACAACGCTGGAGTGCGTAATGCCTGACTCCTTTCAACTGCCTCAAGAGGAGCATTTCTCTTCTGACCTTGCTCCTGAACGTTCAGGTCTAGAGCCTGAGTTGGGTGGGTTCCTGCGGGAAGCGGAGGGACGATCGGGCCTAGAGCCTGAGTTGGGGGGAGTTTTTCGACAGCGCGGAGTTTACGTTGACGAGATTACTTGCATTGGCTGTAAGCACTGCGCTCACGTTGCACGAAACACGTTCTACATCGAGCCAGATTATGGTCGATCGCGGGTCATTCGACAAGATGGCGATTCTGAAGAATTGATTCAAGAAGCGATCGACACCTGTCCGGTTGATTGTATTCACTGGGTCAACTATGCCGAGTTGAAGCAGCTAGAAGAAGAGCGCAAGTATCAGGTGATTCCGGTTGCCGGATTTCCGGTTGATCACGCGATGATTGCTGTGAATCATCGCAAGCAGAAGTCGAAGCGCAAGCCAAATTAGATCGAGCAACTGGAAAGCTCCAAGTGGTTTATCACTTGGAGCTTTTATGCTTCAGCTTGGTTAGAGAGTGTTGTTTCCAGCGCTTCAGCAGAGTTCTCAGGGGCTGCTTGAATTGCAAACGGTAAGTGTGCTCCAGTTAGACCCCGCTTAATCCGCTCAGCAGTTTGCTCGAATACAACGAAAAGCGGATAAATTTTCTCTGCGCCATCGTTGAGAAAGTGCTGATATCGCGGTGGCATTACCCATTCGTATTCTCTGCCCAAGGCTAGCTGTGTGCGTCGCCATCGACCGAGTAGATCTGAGAAGTCTTCATCAGGTCGGTGGATAAACACGAAGATTTCTTTACCCGTTTTAATCTTCCACTCTGGATCACACATGAGAATTGCCAACTCACAGGGTAGGAGCTGGGATTCGGTGGCTGTGATGTTGGTCGCATCGATCGCGTGGACGGTCTGACGGATTCGCACGATCGGCAATGGAATTGTAATGACGCTCTCTTCGGCACGACGCATACTAGGAATCATTTCAAGATAACTACGATGGCACTTTAAAAGCTCGATCGCTTCGAGCGAATGGCTATAGGTAGCAAGTAGTTCCTCGTACTGGGCTTTTTGAACGGAAATTTCCATAGCATTCAATCCAGAGAACAAAGGTCAGATGCTAGCAGTCTCAGCGCCAACCACCTGACCCAAATCACTATGAAGAGCGCGATCGTGGTCTAACCCAGCTTGTCGAAAATCGCGAACATTGGTAGGTACATCGCAACTAGAATACTTCCAACCATGCCGCCAAGAAATAGAATCATAATTGGTTCCATAATGCTCGTCAGGGCTTTGACGGCTTGTTCTACTTCATCCTCATAAAAATCAGCCACTTTCATCAGCATCTTGTCAATTTCTCCAGTTTCTTCTCCAATGCTGATCATCTGAATTGCCATTGCTGGAAAGACTTGCTCTTTTTGGAGCGCGATGCTGATCATGCCGCCTGTTTGAATTTCTTTGCGGGCTTCGTCGATCGCATTTGCCACAATCTGATTGCCTGATGTGTCTCGCACAATCTCTAAACAAGTGAGGATCGGAACCCCGGAGCGTGTTAAGGCACCAAAGGTGCGGCAGAATCTTGCGGTTGCCGTTTTTTGGATCAAATCTCCAAACAATGGCATCTTCAGAAAGAAGCGATCCATCGTCTCTCGTCCAACCCGCGTTTTGTAGTATTGCTTATAGGCAAAAACGATGAGCGGAATAATGATTAAGAGACTAAAGGCGGCAGGACTCGTCAGAAATGCACTGATGTCCAGCATTAACTGCGTGAAGGCGGGCAAGTCGCCTCCAAGCTGCTTGAAAATACCTGCAAAAATTGGGATGAGAAAGATCGTCATTCCTAGAAAGATCGCTGTTGCGAGAAAGCCAACGACAACCGGATAACTCATCGCGGATTTAATTTGGTTCTGCAATCGAGCGACATCTTCGAGCAGCTTGGCAAGACGGTTAAGCACTTCATCTAGCACCCCACCTGTTTCTCCGGCTTGCACCATACTGACGTACAAGCCATCAAAGCATTGAGGATGTTTCCGCATCGCGTCGGATAAGTTCACCCCCTGCTGAACATCGCTGCTAATCTCCATTAGTGCTTTTTTTAGCTTGGGATTTGTGCATTGATCCGCTAGTACGCCTAGCCCCCGAACCAGGGCAACCCCTGCATTAACGAGGGCAGCAAATTGGCGGGAGAAAACCGCTCGATCTTTGACCGAAACAGAGACCAGTGAAGTTTGGAAATTTTCAAAACTTTTATTGATGTCAAAGCTCTCATTTTGCTTTAGTTCTTGCACAAACAGTCCTTGTTCGCGCAGTGCCGATCGTGCTTCGCTGAGAGAATCAGCAACGATTTTTTCTTTTTTGGCGTTTCCTTTGGCATCTCGGACGCGGGCAACGTAGATTGGCATAGGATTTCAGTAGGAGTGGTGGGAACGAAGTGCGAAAGTGGGACTAGCGCTTGACTGCGGCTCCGGCGGCAGCGCCGTTTGGTGTTCCGCCGATGAGGCGTTGAAGTTCGTCTGGGCGGGAGGTTTTAGAGGCAGCGGCTTCAAAGGTGATCAGTCCTGCTTTGTATTGATCAGCAAGGACTTTTTCCAGGGTCTGCATTCCCAGCTTTCCGCCCGTTTGAATCGCAGAGTAGATTTGCGCGGTTTTACCCTCGCGAATCAGGTTTGCGATCGCAGGAGTTACGATCATGATTTCTTGCGCCATCACTCGTCCGTATTCACCGGGTTTTGGATTTTTCTTGGGAACCAGCGTTTGACTGAAGACAGCAACCAGCGAGTTGGAAAGCTGGACTCGGACTTGAGTTTGACGCTCGGAGGGGAAGACATCGATCATCCGGTCAACAGTTTGAGCTGCAGAACTGGTATGCAGCGTTCCAAACACTAAATGACCTGTTTCAGCCGCAGAAATCGCCAGCGAAATGGTTTCTAAGTCCCGCATTTCACCCACCAGAATGATGTCTGGATCTTCACGCAGCGCGGCTTTGAGGGCATTGGCAAAGCTCTTCGTGTCTTCACCGAGTTGACGCTGGTGAACCAAACTTTTAATCGGCTCGTACACGAATTCGATCGGGTCTTCGATCGTGAGGATGTGTTCAGCGCGGGTGCGATTGATCAAATCAATCATCGCTGCCAGTGTGGTTGTTTTTCCTGATCCAGTCGGGCCTGTCACCAGAATCAATCCTCTTGGCTTTTCGGACATTTCCCGCACGACATCTGGCAGATTCAGCTTCTCAAAGTTCGGAATTTTGGAACTGAGTGCTCGTAAACAAGCGGCATAGGTTCCGCGGTCTTTGTAAACATTGACCCGGAATCGTGCCAGTCCACGAACGCCATAAGAGCAGTCAAGCTCCCAGTTTTGCTCTAAGTTCTTACGCTGTGTGTTGTTCAGCATACTGAAGATCAGCCGTTGACACTCTTCGGCGTTGAGAACCTGATCGCTGATCGGCTGAAGATGACCACTGATGCGGAAATAGGGCGGCAGTCCAGCCGTCAGGTGCAGGTCTGAACCGCCCATTTCGATCAGTTGTTCCATCAAGTCTTCGATCATTAATTCCATTTGATTTGCTCCTGATTGCTAGATTGAGAAAATTGAAAATTAGTTCACTCTGGAGGACAGCTAGATCAATCCTGAAAGCGGGGAGTCGTGCAGTAACGGCAATCGAGCCAGTCTTGCTGTAGCTCTGCACCACAAGTCCGGCAGGTAAGTGTACTTTTGCGCTTCGCTTTGAGTTCTGCTTCTAGCCCTGTGTCAGTGAAAGTGACACGCTCGACTTCTTCGAGGGTGCAAAGTCCCTGGCGCACAAGTTCTAAGCTGTAGGCAAGCAGGGTTTGCATTCCTTCTTCGACTGCGACTTCTTTGATGCGCTCGGTCGGTGCGCCCTCAGTGATTAGGGTTTGTAGACTCTCGGTTACGCGCATGACTTCGTAAACACCGCACCGCCCTTTGTAGCCCACCCCGTTACACTTTTGACAAAGCTGACTCCCTACCTTTGCGTCTTGAATTTCTTGTGCTGTTAGTGTGTTCGCTTTATACAAGGTCAACTGAGCATCTCGCGCACCGGTTAAACCAAATCGCGCCAGTTCTGCTTGAGTGGGAGTGTAAGGAATGCGGCATTCATCACAGACCTTTCGCACGAGCCGCTGAGCGACAACGCCGATCAGTGCACCAGAAACCATGAATGGTTCAACGCCCATTTCATCCAGTCGAGCGATCGCACCTGCCGCATCATTGGTGTGCAGGGTCGTCAAAACCAAGTGACCCGTTAACGCAGCTTCGATCGCGGTTTTTGCGGTTTCTTTATCTCGTGTTTCACCCACCAGAATCACATCGGGATCTTGTCGGAGAAAGGCCCTCAAGATTGCGGCGAAGTCCATGCCTTTTTCGCGGATCACTTGAACCTGGGTGATGCCGGGAAGCGAATATTCGATCGGATCTTCTGCTGTACTAATATTGACTCCTGGATCATTTCGCTCTGCCAGGGCTGAGTAGAGCGTCGTCGTTTTTCCTGACCCAGTTGGACCTGTTACCAGGATCAATCCAAACGGTCGCCGCACCATTTCTTGAACCGTATGAAGCGAGGTTTCGTCGGTAATCAGCTTGTCCAAGCCGAGCTGAGTGGCGGAGTTATCGAGAATCCGAAGCACCACTTTTTCGCCGTATCGACTGGGGAGCGTGTTCACCCGGAAATCTACCTTGCGTCCATCAAAAATTCGGCGAATCCGACCGTCTTGGGGCTGGCGACGCTCGGCAATATCGAGTTGAGCAATAATCTTGAAGCGGGCGATCACAGCCGGAATAATCTTCTTCGGGAATGGCTCAAACGCTTCTCGCAAGACACCGTCCTTGCGAAACCGAATGCGGAGGGATTCTTCTTGTGGCTCGACGTGAATGTCAGACACCGCCATTTGCAGGGCTTTGATCAAAATCTTGTTCACCAGCGCAATGATCGGAGCCGCTTCTGCATCTGCTGACGCATCGAGATCCATTTCGGCGCTGTCGTCTTCTTTCAGTTCTGCCAGTCCTTCTAAGCCTTCAAGGTCAGAGCGAACATCGACCCTAGATTGCGCTTCGAGCTGCTTTTCCTGTTCAAGCCGTGCATCCATGTAGCCTGACATCAGGCGCTGGTAATCGTCGATCGTAATCACCAATCGCTGAAGCCCCAATCCCTTTGGACGCAGAATTCGATTCAGCTCATCTTGAGCGGCGAGGTTGTCTGGATCAACCATTGCCACCAAGAGCGACGGGGGATTGCCCTCGTTTTGAGAAAGCGGGATGAGATTGTAGCGGCGGCAGAGTTCGACCGGGATTAATTCGCCGATCAAGCTGCCGATTTGAGTTGCGGAAACTTGATTTAACTCAGGATCTAGCGATTCAACTCCGTAGAGAATCTTCAACTCAAACAGTTGCTGCTTTTTATATTGACGAATCAGATCGGGCGACAACTGCTGTCCGGTCATCGCCTCTAGAACTGCGGTAAGCGGTCTACCTGACTTGCGGCACTCGATCAGTGCCTGCTGCATCTGCTCGTTATTGACATAGCCAGATTGAATCAGTTTGTTACCAAACGGCGAAAAGTTGTTTTGGACAACAAGAGCACGCCGGGCAGAAGAAGAATTTGTCATAACGGATGAACGAAGATCACCATATTGAGAATGCCCAAAATGTTTTTTGAAGAACGCATGAAGCCGATCGCTTCATTTCGGAGCGAGATTAAATCCAGAGCAGTGCGATATGATGCTTAACGGTTATAAGCGGCGCGGCATCCAGCATCCCATTCGCTAGGATGAGAGAGGCTTGCTTAAGCCAGCGTTCTATACAGGGGAATTAGCGCACAATGATCGACGAACAAAATCAGCAGCAGCAGCCCGATGAAGTTCAAGCACCCGTCAGTGAATCTTCTGATCCTCTATCTGAGCCAGCGAGCGACGCTGTGGAAACCAACTCTGGTGTAGAAGGTTCTACTGACCAAGACACGACGGATTATGAAGCGGCGTTTATGGAGCTACGATCGAACTATGCCGCTAAAGAACGAGAAATCGAAGGACTGAAAAAGCAGGCGGAAGAACTGAACAATCAGTACATGAGAATCGCCGCAGACTTCGAGAACTTCCGTCGTCGCACTCAGAGAGAGCGAGAAGAGCTAGAAACGCAAATTAAATGCAATACGGTGAAAGAGTTGCTGCCTGTGGTGGACAACTTTGAGCGTGCTCGATCGCAGATCAAGCCCCAGACCGAAAGCGAGTCGAATATCCACAAGAGCTATCAGGGTGTTTACAAGGATATGGTCGATCGCCTAAAGAAAGTCGGAGTAGCACCGATGCGGGCAGAAGGTAAGGAGTTCGATCCAAACCTGCACGAAGCAGTGATGCGCCAACCGACGAGCGAACATCCTGAAGGAACGGTCGTAGAAGAGCTAATGCGCGGCTATACGCTCGATGACAAAGTATTGCGTCATGCGATGGTGAAAGTTGCCGCACCGCCCGAAGACGAATCTACTAGCCAAAGTTAGCGACCTGTGAAAGTACGACGATCGACAAGCGTGGCTTGTCTGTGAACGCAACGTTAAGAAAATTCTGAAACAGGGAAACCTTTGTAAAGTTAGTTCAGCTTTGTCCGTAGCTACGGAAAACTAACTAGGAACCTTGCGTTCTGCGTTCACCTCGCGTACTTTCGGCAGCGCTAGATATGGGAAAAGTCATCGGCATCGACTTAGGAACAACGAATAGTTGTGTAGCTGTGTTAGAAGGCGGGCAGCCCGTCGTCATCACGAATTCTGAAGGCGGAAGAACCACGCCAAGCATGGTGGGATTCGGTAAAACGGGCGGTGCCCAAGGGCACAGCGAAGCTGTCCGTCTAGTCGGTCAATTAGCAAAACGGCAGGCTGTCACCAACGCTGAAAACACGGTATTTAGTATTAAGCGCTTCATCGGACGGCGATGGGACGATACACAGATTGAGCGATCGCGAGTCCCCTACAACTGCGCGAAGGGCAAAGACGAGACCGTGGATGTGCAAATTCGCGGTCGCCATTACACCTCGCAGGAAATTAGCGCCATGATCCTGCAAAAACTCAAGCAGGATGCAGAGAATTACTTAGGCGAATCAGTGACACAGGCGGTGATTACGGTTCCTGCTTACTTTAGCGATGCTCAGCGTCAGGCGACAAAAGACGCAGGCACGATCGCTGGACTCGAAGTGTTGCGAATCATCAATGAACCGACTGCGGCAGCTCTAGCTTATGGAATGGATAAGCAAGATCAAGATCAGTGCGTTTTAGTCTTTGACTTAGGCGGCGGCACCTTTGATGTCTCGATCTTGCAGCTTGGGGATGGCGTATTTGAAGTAAAAGCCACATCAGGCAACAATCATCTGGGCGGTGATGACTTTGATGCTTGTATTGTAGATTGGCTAAACGAGGTGTTTCAGCAGCAGGAAGGCATTAACCTGACTGAAGACAAAATGGCGCTTCAACGGCTAAGAGAAGCGGCCGAGAAAGCAAAAATCGAGCTTTCCGGGACGCTCAGCACTTCGATCAATTTGCCGTTTATCACCGCAGACGAAACAGGACCGAAACACCTGGAAATCGAGTTGACTCGTGCCAAATTTGAGGAGCTGTCAAGCCGATTAATTCAAGCCACGATCGATCCAATGGAGCAGGCGTTAAAAGATGCGAGCTTGTCTACGGCAGATATCGATCGCATTTTGTTAGTGGGTGGCTCGACGCGCATTCCTGCCGTTCAAGAAGCACTGAAGAAGTTTTTTAACGGCAAAACCGCCGATCGCTCTGTGAATCCTGACGAAGCGGTAGCGCTGGGAGCTGCAATTCAGGCGGGAGTTTTAGGCGGTGAAGTCAAAGACCTGCTGCTGCTTGATGTCACACCTCTGTCTTTGGGAATTGAAACGTTAGGGGAAGTGTTTACCCGCGTGATCGATCGCAACACCACGATTCCCAGCAGCAAAACTCAAGTCTTCTCAACTGCAACCGATGGACAGACCTCGGTTGAAATTCATGTCCTGCAAGGGGAGCGGGCAATGGCAAGAGATAACAAGAGTCTGGGCAAATTTCAACTGACTGGAATTCCGCCCGCACCCAGAGGTGTGCCTCAAATTGAGGTGGCATTTGAAATCGATGCCAACGGAATTCTGAAAGTTTCGGCCCGCGACAAAGGGACAGGACGCGCCCAAAGTGTGGAAATCTCAAACACAGGCGGCTTGAGCAATGCTGAAATTGAGCGCATGCGGCAAGAATCCGAATTCTTTGCTGAGGAAGATAATCGTCGAAAGCACCTCGTAGAACTGAAGAACCAAGCAGACAACTTATTCCACAGCTATGAAACGACGCTGAGAGAAAGCGGCGCATTCATTAACGATCGTCTGAAAGTGCAGGCAAACGAGAAAATTGTGGGGCTGAAAAGCGCGATCGCTGATCCAAAGGTTAGTATCGATGAAGTAAAGACGCATCTCGACGGGTTGCAGCAACTGTTGTATACCATTGGTTCATCAGTTTATGAAAGTGCTCAACCTTCCGAAAATTCTGCCTTTGAAATGCGCACCACTTCTGGTATGAATTTTGAAGATGAAACGGTTGCAGCAGATATGAGCCGATTCAGCTTTGAGACAGATGCGACCGTCACTGCGGATTACGAGACAGTCGATTAGTTGAGCGTGTAGGGTAGTAATATAGGGAGTCTAGACCGTTGCCCTACGCCTCTTTTTAGCCCTCTTACCCCCTGAATCTCTACCCTATGGCTCGTGATTACTACGAAATTCTTGGCGTTTCCCGTGATGCGGACAAGGAAGAAGTCAAGCAAGCCTTCCGTCGTCTCGCTCGAAAATATCACCCGGATGTTAACAAAGAGCCTGGTGCAGAAGAGCGCTTCAAAGAAATCAACCGCGCCTATGAGGTGATTTCTGATCCAGAGATGCGGGCGCGGTACGATCGCTTTGGTGAAGCGGGTATTGGTTCTGCCGCCGGTGCAGGGGGCTACCAAGATTTCGGCGATATGGGTGGCATTGCTGATATCTTTGAAAGCTTCTTTAGTGGATTTGCGGGTGGGGCACCTGGGGGTCAAACCCGACGGCGAGGTGGCCCAGTCCGAGGCGATGATCTGCGGCTAGATTTAAGGCTAGATTTTCGCGAAGCCGTGTTTGGCGGTGAAAAGGAAATTCGGATCAGCCATCTGGAAACCTGTACGAACTGTAGTGGCAGTGGTGCGAAGCCAGGAACTCGCCCTAAGACTTGCTCAACTTGTTCGGGTGCGGGTCAGGTTCGTCGTGCAACTCGGACTCCGTTTGGCAGTTTTACTCAAGTTTCCGTTTGTCCAACCTGTAACGGTACTGGGCAGATGATCGAGGAGAAATGCGAAGTTTGTAGCGGCAATGGACAGCGACAGGAAACGAAAAAGCTCAAAATCACCATTCCGGCAGGTGTCGATAATGGCACTCGATTGAGAGTATCAGGTGAGGGTGATGCGGGGCAGCGCAGCGGGCCTGCGGGCGATTTGTATGTCTATCTCTTCATCAACGAGGACGCTGATTTTCGTCGTGATGGAATTAATGTTCTGTCGGATGTCAAAATTAGTTATCTACAGGCAATTCTGGGTTCTCGGATCGAAGTCAAGACGGTTGATGGTGAAGAGGAGTTAACGATTCCTGTGGGGACTCAGCCGGGAACGGTTTTGACGCTAGAGAACAAGGGCGTACCGAAACTTGGGAATCCGGTGAGCCGTGGGGATCATTTGATCACAGTATCGGTGGATATTCCAACGCGAATTAGTCCAGAAGAGCGAGAGCTGCTGGAAAAACTGGCAAAAATTAGGGGCGATCGCGTCGGAAAAGGCGGTGTTGAAGGCTTTATCGGGAAGATTTTTGGCGGATGAGTCAAGCAGCAGAAACCTCAGATGTGCAGATGGATTTACGCGGGACACCTTGCCCGATCAATTTCGTTCGCACCAAGCTACGGCTAGAGCAGATGACTCCGGGTTCGCTGTTGGAAGTTTGGCTCGACCCGGGAGAACCGATCGAGCAGGTACCAGACAGCCTGACGATGGAAGGCTACAAGATTGAGAGTATCGAGGATCGATCGAGCTTTTTTGCTGTCAAAATTCGTCGTTAATCTTCCGTTGAGATCTTATGAGTTTTGAAGACTTCAGCAAGATTTTGGAAGGTGATCAGCCGCGCCAAATCACAGGTACGGTTTTAGCAGTGCAAGCGAATTTCTATCAGGTGCGACTTCAGGAGGAGACGCTACCCAAATTAATGTTGCTTTGTACTCGACGAACCCGGCTAAAGAAGATCGGGCAGCGTGTCATGGTGGGCGATCGCGTTCTCATTGAGGAGCCAGACTGGAACGGAGAGCGCGGCGCAATCTCGCAGGTGTTTCCGAGGCGCTCAGAATTGGATCGTCCGCCGATCGCCAACGTCGATCAAATTTTGCTTGTATTTGCGCTTGCCTCTCCGACGATCGAGCCTTATCAACTGAGTCGATTTTTAGTTAAAGCCGAGTCAACTGGAGTAGCGGTTTGCTTGGCGTTAAGTAAGAGTGATTTAGTGTCGATCGACGAGCAGGAATGCTGGAAAGCTCGACTAGGCGAATGGGGCTATCAGCCGATTTTTATCAGTGTTCATCAACAACTTGGCTTAATTGAGTTAAAGCAACGTTTAAACCAGAAAATTACCGTTGCCTCTGGTCCTTCTGGTGTTGGCAAATCTAGCTTAATCAACCAGATTATTCCTAATATTGATTTGCGGGTGAGTGCGGTTTCTGGAAAGTTAGAAAAAGGGCGGCATACGACGCGCCACGTTGAGTTATTTGAGCTTCCAACAGGCGGATTACTTGCAGATACCCCAGGATTTAATCAGCCAGATTTGTGCTGTTTGCCCCAAGAATTAGTGCAGTATTTTCCAGAAGCGCGTCGAAGACTAGCAGAGGGAAGCTGTCAGTTTAGTAATTGCTTACATCGAGACGAGCCTGGCTGTACTGTGCGAGGAGAGTGGGAGCGGTATGAGCATTACTTGAATTTTCTGGAAGACGCGATCGTATATGAAACTCAATTGAATCAGCAATCTGATCCCGATGAGGTTCTAAAGCTCAAAACAACGGGCAAAGGGACAGAATATGAGCCGCGCTTAGAACTGAAAAAATACCGGCGCGAATCTCGTAGAAATCGACAGCAATCTCTCCGTAAGCTCGACATTGATCAGCTGATGAAAAGCGAGGAAAACGAGAATTTAGATGACTCTTAGCGGAGTAAGAGTGAGGCGGATTGCAGCGCCCCGATCAGCAATCCCAAAACTCCACCAAGATTCACGATCGCCTGCAATTCACTCCGAACAATCCCGTTGATTGCGGCTTCTAAATCGGCTGGAGAAGTTGCTTTGACTCGATCAACAATGACTTGATCAATATTCAAAATTGGAATGGCTTGAGCAACAATATTTTCTAAATCTTTTTCTAGATAACGCTCCAGAATTAACGCTAGTTCTTCGCTCACAAGCTCCAAAGAAGAATTGACCGCTTCTGAACTTTGTAATCGGTTTAACACTACCGACGCAACATTCTCCCAATCGACCGATTCACTCAGTCCTTGCAGGACTTCCGAGCCTCGATCTTGCAAATAATGTCGGGTGCTATCTCGCATTGTTTTACGAAGTTGCCTAACGGTAGAAACAGGTAGATTTTGGAGTGAGATATTTTGCAGCCATTCTTTAAAGCGCTGTTTCACACCGAGCGAAAACATTAGCTCAGACAAAACAGAATTGCTGGCTTCTTTCTCATCTAAACAAAATGTTCTCAGTCGAGTGAGAGTATTCCGAATGCCGAATAAATTTGCAACAACCCAATAAGTACCACTTGTTTTTTCTCGGAAGCCTTCATCGATCACCTGGATATTACGATCGGTGAGAAAATCTACCAAAGTTTGACGCAAAACATCCGGCGGAATTACCATTTGAATCAGCCATTCCGAGAGCTTTTCTGCTTGGTCTTCGGTAAGCTGAAACTCCAGAATAACTTGGTCGAAAATATGATTTAACTGGTCTTCAAGAAATTCTTCTTGACGCGCTAAAACTTTCAGCAATCGCGGCAAAGACTGACCAAATAGGTCTCTCAAAATATTGCCTAAAATCTTTGCTGTTTTTTGCCCTTTGCTTTCCTGAACTTGCTCGATCGCGAGTTGTAATAGCCAAAGAATTGCTGCCTGAACTCGCTCCGTCTGTAAAAGTCGTCGCGCCAAATTCTGCAATTCTTCAGGAGTCAATAATGACCCCATAATTGTGTCAGAAATTCGCTTTGCTAAGCGCTCCTGATTGCGAGGAATGAGTCCGGGCGTAAACGGAAGTCGCTGTTTGCCGAGGTAAAGCGCTCGATACGGGCGAAACAGCATTTTAATCGCAATATCGTTGGTGAAGTAGCCAATGACTCCACCAACCACAGGAGGGCCTAGAAAAAGCCAGAGCGTCGAGAGATCCACAGGGACTAAGAAGTAATGAGGGGTAAACAGGCGATCGCCTTATTTTGTAATCACCAATACTCCCATCGTACCGCCCGCGATCGGATAATGGGTAGCACTGGTAAAACCCGCTTGATTTGCTAAGCCAACCTGCTCTCTGCCTGTCGGAAATTTGTCGAGACTGGGTGAAATATAGGCGTATTCCTCAGTAAAGCCAAAGCGCTGAGCAGCCGGAACCACCACTTCGTCGAGATACCACTGCTGAAACGCACGCACGAGATTGCTGTCTGGGCGGTGCATATCTAGAATTGCGGCTTTTGCTCCAGGTTTTAGCACTCGGTGAATCTCTTTGAGGCTGCCAAGAATATCCACGACGTTCCGCAAGCCGTATCCCATCGTCGCGCAATCAAAATGATTATCAGAAAACGGTAAATCTAGAACATCGGACTTGACCCAGTGAATGGGAGGTTTAATGCAGCGACGTTCACTACGATCGCGGGCAACTTCCAGTTGAGCGGCAGAAAAATCAACGCCGTACACCTGTCCGGTTCTACCAACAACTTCCGCTAACATCTGGGCAATATCGCCGCTACCACAGCATAAATCAAGGGCAATATTTCCGGGCTTGGCACCGCTCCACTTCACGGTCATACGCTTCCAGATGCGATGCTGTCCAAAGCTCAGACCGTTGTTAAGCTCGTCGTAGACTGGAGCGATACGATCGAACAACGCTTGAATATGATCAGAATTCATTTATGATGAGTGCTTCTCTAAAATTGTTCTGTTTAAAATTCTAAGTTTCGGGCGGTTCAATTGGGACGAGCAATTTTAGAGAAGCGGCTCATCGGGCTAGATTAGGCAGCAACGGCACTCTTGATCGAACGGGTACAGGTTAACGCCAGAGCGACTTGCTGGGCTGAGAGATGCAGTAACAAAAGCTCATCTTCTCGCAGACTTTGCGGCTGTTTCCATTGCAGGGAGAGCACCGCGAGAACTTCGCCTCGGAGTGTGACTGGAACAACGAGATGGGCGCTGAAGGCGACATCGTTAGTTTCCGTGACAATTTGCATTTGCTGAGTTGCGATCGCGTCTTTCACCGCTTGCGATTGCACGAGATCGAAATCGCTGCTCATGCCATAAGTTCCCGCAATTGTTAGAGTACCATTTTCAACCAATTGGACAGTGCAGCGATCGGCAGCGAAGTTTTCACCAAAGGCAGTCGCGATCGGCTCTAGCGCGCTTTCCGGGGTGCTATGGCTCTGAGCAACAGAAACGATCGTGGACAACAAAGCGGTTTGCGACTGCGATCGGCGTAATTCTTCCGTACGCTGTTTGAGCAATTCGTAAGTTTCGGCTGCTCGTTGCACGACGGCTTTGAGTTCGTTTGGATCCCAAGGCTTTGTGATGTATTTGTAAACTTGTCCAGAGTTAATTGCCTCGACTAAGTCTTCAACATCGGTAAACCCAGTCAGAATAATCCGCATCGTATCGGGGAATTCGGGCACGGTGCGGCTGAGAAACTCTGTTCCCTTCATTTCGGGCATCCGCTGGTCGGAAATAATAACCGCAACCTCGCCCTCTTGCGCTAAGACTTGCAGCGCATGAATGCCACTTTCTGCTTTCAGAACATTGAATTCGCGACGAAAGGTTCGGTAGAGCAAATCGAGGTTATCGGGTTCGTCATCGACGACGAGCATTTTCGTTTTCTTTGGTCGATCGAGCATCATGAATTGGCGGCTAATGGGTTCTAGTTCTGGAATGGTGTATTCCATGCGATCAGCACTCCTTCGCGTCACGGGAGACAGAGGTTTCAGTATCCCTAGTCTTGCCAATTTGTCCCGATTCGTAACAGCTACAGGCACGAATTCAGGCTGCGACGGCCTCACATTCCAGTTTGCTCTAAGCGGAAATTCTCAAGACAAATCCGCCGTTTGTCGTCACAATCAAATCTTCGCCCAGCGTTGCAATCCCTGATGGAATTTGATATTTCGCTTTTGCTAAATCCGCGATCGTTTTCACTTTTCCATTTGCATCGACCTGGACGACTCGCCCAGAATTGGTTGTTGCAGTTAATTGACCGCGCCAAATCGTGACATCAAAAGGAATTCCAAACCCTTGCGCTTTGAGATCCACGATCGTGCTTGCTTTGCCTTTTTCGACTCGTACCAACTGCCCGTAAGATTGCGCCACGACGATCGATTGATCCTGTACCACTAGACCGAACGGATTGCCAAACAAAGTCAAATTGGCGATCAGGCTAATTTCTCCGGTTGGGCTGACCCGAATCAATTCACTCGCTGAATCAATCACATCGGTTGCCAACGTCACAATGTAATCACCCTGCTCCACTATTACCCCAAAGGGCGCACCATAAAATCCGCTCCGTCGCGTCAAATCTGCGATCGTTTCGACTTTGCCATCAGGTTGCACTCGCAATAAATAATGTTGAGGGAGATAGCCTGAAACCGTCACAATCAAATTTTCGCCTTGCTCGCTAATTCCGAATGGCACACCTAACTCAGCTTGCACTAAATTGACGATCGGGGCTTGTTTTCCATCTGGCGTAACTCTTAGCAATTGTCCATCTAACATCGGTACAATCACGTTACCTTTACTGACTGCCACACTTTGCAGCGTATAAATATTTAGCTTTTGAGCGATTACTGCAACTTCAGTCATCGGAGAGGTGGGAACAGAATGGATTAATCGACACCATAAAGCCAAAACCCTAGATGTTTCAAGTCAGAAAAGCTTGTGATTTCTTGACGCGGCAATGTTACCCTCTACTTGCGGTGCAACTCTCAGATTCTCATCGCTCTTTCGCGCAATTTTTCTTCGGTATTCCTGCGCTTGAATCGTGAGATAACCCATGTAAAATGACTGAGTTTCTAAGGCGACTTTATGCACTTTCCTTAGAAAAATGGCGCAGAGGTCTCAATTGCCCAGAGGGTTTGAGTGATTTGCGATGCCCTAGACAGATGCCCTAGACAACCGTTAGAACTGTAAAGCCCGATGAAAGCAACGAATTCTCTTCCTACCGCCCCCTTCATCCTCCGAATTGTTGGCATTATTTTGATTTTGTCAGCGCTGGTGGACTATATTTCTCTTCTAATTCCCCCGAATTTTTCGGACAAAGCCTGGTTTGCCAGTGTAGTGACGCAGTTTGTCGATCGCGGTATCATCCCGATGGTCGGACTCGGTTTCCTATCACTGAGCGCATTTCTTGAAGCGGGTTCTCTCGCTTTAGGCGATCGCGCCAAACCGTTTACGACGTTTCGCTTCTGGGCGCTTCTGCTCTCGCTTCTGCTGGGACTGGCGTTTCTGATCGCGTTCCCGCTGCATTTGAATAACACCCGTCAAGTTTCAGACCAAGCATTAGAGCGCATTGATCGAGAATCCAGAGATGCTGAAACCCAGCTCAATGCCCAAGTTCAGCAGCGACAAGACCAAATTAGTGCAGCTCTGCGCGATCCCAATCAGGCGAAGCAGTTGGATGACCAGCTAAGACAAATCGATGCTGCGATCGCAAGCGGTCAACTCAAAGGCGATCAATTAACTCAAGCACAACGCGCTCAGAAAGAACTGCAAGCGCTGAAAGCAAATCCGGGCTCGGTTGCCGATCGCGCTAAAGAATTTCGTAACCAGCAGCTAACTCAACTGCGCGAACGTCGCCAGCAAGCTGAGAGTCAGGCTAGAGGTGAATTTTGGAAAACCGGAGTTCGAGTTGGAATTAGTAGTCTCTTGCTGTCACTGGGCTATTTTCTCATTGGTTGGACAGGCTTGAAGGAGATGGGAGTTCTCGGTGGCAAGCGCAAGCCTGTGATGCGCTAAATTCAACCCCATGAAAGATGAAGCGTGAAAAAAGGGAGAAATAGAGAAGGAATTTAACCTGAATATTCGTCCCTTTTGCCCTCTTCATCTTTTTGTTTTATGTTCTCCATCTTCATCCTGACCCATAACGAAGAAGTCGAAATTGCTGCCTGTATTGAATCGGCGCTGTTATCAGATGATGTAGTGGTGGTTGATTCTTATAGCGACGATCGCACGATGGCGATCGCGCAGTCTTATCCAATTAGAACGGTTCAACATCGATTTGAGAGCCACGGCAAGCAGCGTACTTGGATGCTGCGATCGGTTCCGGTGAAATACGAGTGGGTTTACATTCTTGAAGCCGATGAGCGGATGACTCCGGAACTGTTTCAAGAGTGTCTGGATACGATCGCGACGGCTGAACACGCAGGATATTATGTCGCTGAGCGGGTGATGTTTATGGGTCACTGGATTCGCCGCAGTACCCAATACCCACGTTATCAGTTGCGCCTATTTCAGCGCGAGAAGGTGTGGTTTACGGATTACGGACATACCGAACGCGAGGTGGTCGAAGGCTCGACTGGATTTTTGCAGGAAACCTACCCGCATTACACTTCTGGAAAGGGCTTTAGTCGCTGGATTGATAAACATAATCGCTATTCGACGAACGAGGCGATCGAAACGCTGCGTCAACTGGAATCTGGTTCGATTGATTGGCGATTGCTCATTTTCGGACGTTCAGAGGTGGAGCGGCGACGCGCCCTTAAAGATCTTTCATTACGCCTGCCGTTTCGTCCGTTAATTCGATTTTTCTATATGTATTTTCTGCTGGGGGGCATTCTCGATGGCTATCCCGGTTTTACTTGGTGTACCTTACAAGCATTTTATGAATATTTGATCTTGCTCAAGATGTGGGAACTCAAAAATTCGTCAGTCGAAGCCCCCAAAATTCCTGAGCCTGCTCACGTTGCATCTCAAAATGTAAAATAATATACTAATTCCATTCGGATATGGTCGAAGGGGAATCAATGATTAAATAATGAGATTCAGCTTAGAAACCTTCCTAAAGTTGCAACATTTCTTTACAGGCTTTAAAAATAAAGTAGCGCGGCTACAATCAGTGCTTTGGGAGCGTGCTAACTTTTGTCTCCGCTCCCAAATTATATTAATGGCAGAAATTGCCCCAGATGAAGGAGAGTAGGGTGTCTGTGATCCATCGTCTTAAGCAAGACCTCAAAAACGATCTGATTGCCGGGTTGCTCGTTGTCATTCCCTTAGCAACGACGATTTGGTTGAGTTATACGATCGCGACTTGGGTCATTAATTTTCTCACTCGTGTTCCTAAGCAGCTAAACCCGTTTGACGGCTTGAACCCATTTTTGGTGAATCTGCTCAATTTTGGAGTGGGTTTAGCGGTTCCGTTGCTCAGCATTCTATTTATCGGGCTGATGGCGCGAAATATCGCCGGACGTTGGCTGCTTGATGTGGGCGAACAGGTGCTACAAGCGATTCCGCTTGCAGGGGCAATTTACAAGACGCTGAAGCAGCTTCTAGAGACGATTCTGCGCGATTCAAGCGGTAAGTTTCGCCGCGTGGTGTTGGTGGAGTATCCGCGTCAGGGCGTTTGGTCGCTTGGATTTGTCACAGGTGCAATCGGAGCTGAGGTGCAATCGCACTTTAAGCATGACATGCTGAGCGTGTTCATTCCCACGACTCCGAATCCCACAACAGGTTGGTATGCGGTTGTGCCTGAAACGGACGTGATTAACTTGTCGATGCCGATCGAAGATGCGTTTAAGGTGATTATTTCTGGCGGCATTGTTAGCCCGGATGCGATGAACGCGATCGTCACGACCAGCACGAAGCGCCCATTAGTTGAAGCGATCGCGGACGAATAATGCGCTACTTTGAGGAAGTTGCCATTTTCTAACAAAATGTCTGTGATTCCCCGCGTTCTAGCGCTCGATTTCGACGGTGTGATTTGCGATGGGCTGAAGGAGTATTTTCAGACTGCTTGGAAGGCTTACGCGCAAATTTGGCAGGTTACAGCGCCTCCAGACGCAACGATCGCACCTGCATTTTACCGATTGCGTCCCGTGGTTGAGACAGGCTGGGAAATGCCGCTCGTGATTCGAGCGTTGGCTACAGGAATCACCGAAGCAGAAATTTTTCAGAATTGGACTGCGATCGCGGCTCAAATCGTTACAGACAATCATCTGAAGCCTTTAGAGGTGGGTGCGATCGTTGATACGATTCGAGATCAATTAATCGCAACAGATCTAGAAAGCTGGCTCGCAGAACACGAATTTTATCCAAGAGTTCTGGAGCGGTTGCGATCGGTTCTGAGCAGTTCAACCGATTTCGTAATTATCAGTACCAAAGAAGGGCGATTCATCAAGCAGCTACTACATCAACAGGGAATTGAACTCAGACCTGAACAGGTCTACGGTAAAGAATCGAAGCGCCCTAAGCCGCAAGTTTTGAGTGAACTGAGACAAGCGTATGGAGAAACGGCTTCAATTTGGTTCGTTGAGGATCGCTTGAAAACCTTAGAAGCAGTGGAGAAACAAGAAACTCTCACGCAAGTTGAGTTATTTCTGGCGGATTGGGGCTACAACACGGCATCGGAGCGGCAGCAGGCAAAAGAGAGCGATCGCGTTCACCTGCTGTCTCTGGCACAATTTAGTCAGGACTTCTCAGCCTGGATTTAGGGCAAAAAAAAAGAGGGCGATCTGCCCCCATAACTTTGAACCCACATAAATGAAAAATGATTGCTGTATGAAGTTTTGCCTTAATAAGCCAGACCCATACTGCGTGTTGTTTCAGCGCCGAGGTAAACCCGAATGCTGAGGAAGTCGGTCGGACAAGCGGTTTCGCACCGCTTACAACCAACACAGTCCTCGGTACGAGGCGAAGATGCGATTTGACCCGCACGACACCCATCCCAGGGAACCATCTCTAGAACATCGGTCGGGCAAGCCCGAACACATTGCGTACACCCAATACAGGTGTCATAGATTTTGACCGTATGCGACATATTATGGAAGGCTCCAGATTAGTGCTTATGACTTGGCATCATCTGTTAGTTCTGAAATTCGCGATATAAACCGCTTACTCTCAGAATCAATGCCTAGTGTACTCTGGCGTGTTGTTACACTCTTTCAGACAGTTGCAAAACTTTAAATTGCGTAATGTGAGGGCTGATCACAATTCAGCAGAACCAAACACCATTTGCACGACAAACGGCTCTCCGCCTTCTGCATGGTAGCGATCCGCCCAGTTACGAATGATTTCGTCAAGTTCTGCGATCGCGCTTTCCACCCGATCGCTTGGAATATCCAATTCTTCTAACACGCGCATCACCCGCCCTTGACGCTGTGCCCAGTCCTGCATCAAACGGAAAAACCGCGCTGTGTCCTCGATCATGACGTAGGCGCGTTCTTCGTGGTCATCTGGAGAATAGGAAGACCGAGTGAGCGCATAAAACGGCATTCCCCAAGGCGAGTCGATGCGGGTGACTGTGCCAGAGTACAAAAGCCGTCGCTTAATATGTTCTGCCAGCGCTTCACTTAGGGGCATTCGTTGTTCTTGGAGCAGATCTTCTTGCGAGCGAGTATGCAGAAATTCGATCAACTCTAAAAACTGGAAAGAATTGATCAATTGAGCATCTGGAAGATTAGGCGGCAGTTTTCGTTCGATCAGGCGCTTTTCGTCCGAAGTCAAACTTGTTCCCGGAACCCGCGATCGTCCAGGCAGCCAAGAATAGTGTTCCATCCAGACGTAGGGCAACTGAATCAAGTACCGAGGTTCTTGAGACCCTAGCATTTTGAGTAATTTGCCTTCACTGAGGGCTTGCCGGACTTCTTCGACGATCGCTTTGACTCGTTTTGGTTCAATATGGTGCAAATGCCCCGTCATCCGGAGATTGCCATCCTGCTCCAAATACGTCATATAAATCGCACATTTGGCAGCCGTGGCTGCGGCATCGAGAAATGCACCATGTCGGTGTCCGCCGGTTCGCATAGCGCTAAAGGCAAGATACAACATGATCTGATCGATCGCGCTAGGGCTGAGCAATTTGATCAGATCGAGGTCATTGGTCATATCAAGCGCCACCCCTGAAACAGGAACACAGTCAAAACAGTCGTAAAGTTTAGTCTACCGTGAGAGACTGCAATCCGTAATCGCACGGACTTTCTGTAAGGCAAAACTTTATAGTTAGGAAGCCGCAGCCAAGTTTACGTTAATGTGTGTGATGACAACTTGCTGTCTTGAGCTTGCCCAACTTCAGCCGAAACTCAACAGTCGAATTCTATAGCCTTTGTTTCTAGGATGGAAAGTTATTTCTGATTGGGAAACAAACGTTAGAAGGGTTGTCTGCGTTCTGAAGAACCTTTTTTCGGAAACCCTTACCGCACGAAAAGATTAGAGTTCGTTTGTCACAGCGTCAGTATAAATTCGTCCGCTCCCTCTATGCTCAACAAACGGCTGAACCTCTTGAGCAACATTAAACTGAGAGGTGGGATTATTGCTATTTTCAGTGTGCTGACTGACAGTAATTACTCCGACAAGCGAGATAAAAAGCGCAACCAGAACTTGAGCATTCATAGGAGATACATTCTTAGGGTGACATATCCCTTTACATCTATGAAGCTTTTAGATCAGGACGAAACAAATCAACCCAATAAAATTCAGTAGCTTTACTAGATTGACAACTGTTAGTGTTTGTCTAAGAACTTCTAGTTCAGTGCTTCTACTAAGACCCAATTTCCTGAGTGGTTAAATTTGCCAAATCCATTCAGTATTTGCCCGGATGGGATGTTTTGGAGTTGAGTATTGATTTCTGTTTCTAAAGTGATAAGTGCCCAACTTTGATTGGGGCGATCGCTCAAAGTCAATTCATAGTCCTGTATTGCTTTGCGATCGAATCTTCCTGAAAAGCGTTGAGCCGTTGCGCTGGGAGATAGCGTTCTGGAGTTTGCAGGGCATTCACCGTGATTGGGATAGCTTTCTGGGTGGTCGATATAGTAGCGTTGCCAGTACAGCCATTCGGGGTGAGAGGGTGACAGGTTGAACAGTGGGAAAATAGCAGCAGGGGCAGTCGGGTCACTGATTAAGGCGAGTTGGAGCGATCGCACATTTAACTCTCGCGGCTGACAGTTTTGCTCGATGCAGAGTGCGGCTGCCATCCCTGCGGCTTGTCCGATGCCTAAAACGACCGGCTGTAATCGGGTTGCGCCGTTTGCCATGTGAGTGACGGAGATATTTTTTTCACAGGTGAGAAAGCCGTCGATCGTTTGTGGCACGAGGCAGGTGTAGGGAATTGTGAAGGGCGTTCCTGTCCAGCGTCCCCCCCAGCGAATTGATTTTGGCTTGAGCGGAATGTCGCCGCTCGGATAGTGATGATCGTTGGCGTAGTTGCCGATCGCGATCGATTGACAGAAGTTTTCGGCATATTCGCAGCCGATCGCTTCGACTCGATAGGGTAAGGGGGCGACTCGTTCTTGCGGCAGTAAGTCTTGTTCACGTAGCGTGGTGATTCCAATGAGTCGGCGACTTTCTCGATAGTAGGGATGAAGTGCAAGTGCGCCTGTCGGGAAAGTGTCTTCTGCTAGTCCGTAGCGGTTTCCGAGCTGGGATTGGATGAAGTGGGCGAAGCTGAGAGAGTGATCTTTGGCTTCCTGGTGGAATTGGGTGCAGGTTTCTCGGTTGAGCAAGCGTTCCAAACCTTCGCCGTAATCGTTGCCGGAGATGGGCCAATTGATCATGAAGCGATCGCCGGGTAAGCGTCCGTAATTGAGAAAGGCTTCGGCTCCGTAGTTTGTCCAAGCTTTCTCGAATTTGGTTGGATCGTAATTTAGAGGTTTGGGGATTTCGGGCGCGTTTGATGCGCCAAAGCCGCGCATCACAACGACCCAAGTTGGGGCTTGGGCTGGGTAAGTTTGAGTGAGTGTGTTGGGTGCGATCGGGGCACTGGGTTCATTGAATTCGGATTGCAGTTCCCAACCCCAGCGATAGGGAATGCCTCCGAGTTCGAGTAGATCACCGAGTTCGGTGGCATCGATCGTGATTTTTGCCTCGACTTTGACGGTTTGGAATTCGACTCCGAGGATGCAATTATCTTTTCTTAAAACTTTCTCTGGAATTTCGCCTTGAATCCACTGTAAATTCGGCAAGGCTTTCACCCAATCGGCAAAGATTTCGGCTCCGATGTGCGGCTCATACGTGAAGAAACTCACCCAAGCATTATCGAGTCCTCCAGGCTGACGCTGTTCTAGTTCTCGTAAAAACGCGCCCCAAATTCCGGTTTGAAAGGCTGCGAGTTCGTTGCCATCTGGAGCAGTAACACCTGCACTGGTGAGCATTCCGCCGAGCCAGGAGAATTCGCTGACTAAAATTGTTTTGGCTCCCCGCCTCGCGGCTTGGATTGCTGCGGCTATCCCTCCGGTTCCGCCTCCCACGACCAGCACATCTGTAATCAGTTCCCGCATTGTTCACCTGAGCTAAAAATCTTCTCAATCATCTCGGTTAACGGAGCTTTGAGCAATGCTAACTAACCTGAGTTCGGGATAAGGAATTGCCAAAAACCTTGATTTCTCGTACCTTTTGGCTCTGATGACCGTGAAGCCATTGTCAATAAAGCTCACAATTGCGATTGTTCTTAATTAGAAAAGTCTATTGAGAACAATATGTAAAGCAGTAGTCCGGCTAAGTCCTGCCCCACCGAGCTTTCAGCATTTTGCTTAACCCGAACTCAGGTTAACTAGAAATATTTAGTTGTTAGAAAGCCAGCCATTAGCCCAATTGCAAGAAAGCAAGTAAATACTGGGGTCACTTCAATATCTTCATCGACCACGATCGAGCCTTGTAGGTAAAACATCTTTCTACCTATAGCTGGCAACCGGCTCAACAACAGCATTAAAGATGGAATAGAAATGATCACAAAAATGTCCAAAGCAGACAAGCTTCTTAGATATGTATCGACTAAAAATATAAAGAGAAAAGAGACACCTATTTCTAACAGGAAGGGTAAAGCCCAAAAACACAAAAGAAATAAATAGAGAAAGAAACCTACAGAAAATAGCTCCTCTCTAGCAGAATTAAAAATCAATTTAAGATAGCCAGTATGGTGGAAGTAAATGGACATATAAGCTCGATGAAAACACCAATGCGTGAAGATGATCAGTGCTATTAGCAATATTCCAAAGAAGTAAGCAGTCAAAATGGATAAGAACATCACTCTTACCTCAAACACTATTCAGTATTCTAAGTGAGAGGCTCGATCGCTGTTTAGATCATCGCGTCTCAGAGATAATGGAACTTATCAAGACCCTCTGAAATGCCCAAGAAAATTCGCGAACTGAAAAAACTCATTCAAGATGCGGGCTATGTTTATCAGCCGAAGCGCGGCAAGGGAAGCCACACCTACTGGAAACATCCTCGCTTACCAGACGATCCCTTGGTCATTCCCGGCAAAGATGGAGATGATGCTCCAAAATATTTAGAGAAAGAAGTCACACAAGCATTGAAGCGGTTGGAATCGCTGGAGGACTCTGAAGAATGAAATTTCAATACAGTATGGTGATTCAGTGGTCAGAGGAAGACCATCTCTATTTGGTACATCTCCCTGAGTTTCCCTCACAGTATTTCGTCACGCATGGCGAAACTTATGAAGAGGCAGCGAGACACGGACAAGAAGTGCTTGAAATGTTGATTGAGGATTATCAAGAAAGTGGGAAACCTTTACCTAAACCTCAACGCGCCATCAGTGCGGCATAAATTGGTGATAGAGTCTCGATGCACCGCTTCTCTAGTTCCAAGGGGCGATCGTCGAAATCAGTTGGTTAGCATTCTTTCGATAAACTAGAAAATCTTGATCGATCAAATGACTCATTGATGGCACTGATCTTGACGATTGATTAGGGCAACGATCGCACCCGTATCAAGAATGACCTGTTGACGCATTTTCTCCGTATTCTTCCATATATTCGGGGTTGGTTGATAGATCGCTTGCCCCTTCCCCTCGACCAATGTACTCTCCTGCAACGTCAAGGAAAGACTGGGGAGTTTCCAAAAGCTCAGAGGATTGAGCGTGTTTATTCTGAAGGCTAATCACAAGATCTAAAACAAGTTGTTGCTCCTCGGAGGAGAGCCGTTGTAAACCATCGAGAACCTGTTGTTGAACTGAGGCGGACATAGGCGACAACTGAAATGAAAGTTTTTTTCAGTTTATCTAAGGAAGCTTGGTAGTTAGTGATAAAGTCTCGATCAACCAATCAAGCAATTCATCCAACTATGAAAGCGCAAGTCTTTCGTGGAGTGAATCAACTCCAGTACGAAGATGTTCCAAAACCCGAAATTGCAGCCGACGAAGTGTTAGTACAGGTTCAAGTCGTGGGCTTGTGTCAGTCGGATATTAAAAAGATCAAGTATCCCTTGCTAGAGCCGCCTCGGATTTTTGGGCACGAAACCGCAGGCACGATCGCGGCTATCGGCGCTGAAGTGAAGAATTGGAACGTTGGTGATCGCGTCATCGTTCTTCACCATATTCCCTGTATGCACTGCGCCTATTGTCTGAACGAGAATTTCTCGATGTGTGAGGTGTACAAGAACATCACGACGACAGCCGGATTTGTGCCGAGCGGTGGCGGATTTGCGGAATATGTGAAAGTTCCGGGACATATTGTGCGAAACGGGGGATTGATGCGAATTCCCGACGATGTGACGTTTGAGCAAGCGAGTTTTGTTGAACCGACGAATTGCTGCTTAAAGGCAGTGAAGAAAGCGCAGATTCAGCCAGGACAGACCGTTTTGATTACGGGAGCAGGGCCGATCGGTCTGATGTTTATCATGCTGGTGAAATATTTTGGAGCAAGCGCGATCGCCACCGATTTGCTCCCGTCCCGGATCGAGAAAGCGCTAAGTGTCGGAGCCGATGCCGCCTTTGATGCGCGTGATCCTGATCTTTCGAGCAAAATTCAGGCGATGACTCAAGGAATGGGAGCCGATGTTAGTTTGTTGGCGGTTCCCAGCGATAAAGCATTCTTTCAGGCGATCGACTGCACCCGCAAAGGTGGGAAAATTCTCTTCTTTGCAGAGTTTCCCGATGAAGTCGAAATTCCGATCAATCCAAATGTGCTGTATCGACGCGAAATCGATTTGATGGGCAGCTACAGTTCCTCGTATCGGGTGCAGCAACTAGCCGCAGACATTGTGTTTCAACGGCGAATTGATGTTGATGCGTTGATTAGCGATCGCTTCCCACTTAAAGATTTAGCGAAAGCGGTCGATCGTGCAGTTTCTCCAACACCCGATACCTATAAGATCCTGATTTATCCTCAGCAATAAGGAGTCACATCTTCGCCGCATTCATCCGCAAGGTAGGACAGCGCCCGGAAGCGAATTCCGACTAGCTGATCATAAAGCGGATTCAATTTACAAAGCGGCGGGATGTGAATCACCTTGTGTCCGAATAGGGTAATCGTGCGCTCGAAGGGACACTGGGGCGGAATCATTTTGCAGATGAATCGAGCCACTTTCGGATCGTGAATCTCAGTGCGATCGAGCCACGATCGCACTGGTTTCAACACATCTAAATGGGGCTCTGAATGAGGATGAAGATTGGAGTGAGGAGCGTGAGTTTCAGACGACTGAGCGCAATCGCACAAGGTCAGCCGCAGACTTTCTAGAATCTCAGTTCCACAATTCAACGTGCGGCAAAACTGCTCTAGAATTGCATCTTCGGCTGAGGTATAAGAACCATCGGCTAAAGATACCATCACCGCAGTTCTCAAGAAGTTCTCAGCTAAGTCTGCATCTGATCCGAAGCTCGCTCGCAGTTCATCGTCAGAAGCAGCAGGGAACGATCGTGCGGCTCCTTCCTGAATTAAGGGATGATCCGTGAGCGAGACAATCAACTCTTGCTCAGCGGCATCGAAATTGTCATCTGCCCAAGCTAAAGTCAGCAAGCAGCGTAACCAAACTGAAATCTGCTCATCGGTGTAATTGGGTCTAACAGAGGTTGAAGAGTCCATCGGCTTGTATTTCACTTCAAGACAAATCGTAGCTTAAGAATTGGATTTCCTGGTGGGTGTTCAAGCGGGCTGTACACTGAATATGAAATGAATGACTTAAGGATTACTTGTGAGTGTTCAAGAATTTTTGCTGTTTCTAGGTTCGATCATTGCTGGTGTGAGCGGTCAGTTTTTTCTCAAGTCCGGGGCGCTGAAGCTCGGTCAAGTGACAGCGAGTAATGCAATCAGTCATGTTCTCGGAATTGCAACAATACCTGAACTGGTCATTGGTCTTTGTTGCTACGGAATTGGCGCGATTTTGTATATCTTATTGCTCACTCGTGTTCCGTTAAGTATTCTCGCGCCTGCGGTAGCGTTGCAGTATGTATTCTCAGTGATGATGGGAAAATTTCTGTTTAATGAGTCGATTCCAGTAATTCGCTTATTTGGAGTGGCATTTATTATTTGTGGCGTGGTTATGCTGATGGCGAAGAAGTAGGCTTACAAATACTGGCTGAGAATTTCAGCGGTTTGAGCTGCCGTTTTTTGCCAGCTAAAGTTTGAGGCACGATCGAGTCCTTTGAGGTGCAGTTGATGGCGTAGTTGGCTATCAGTCACTATCAATTTCATTGCCTCTGCGATCGCGCTTTCTTTGTACGGATCAACGAGTAGTGCTGCATCTCCCGCGACTTCAGGCAGTGAAGAAAGATTTGAGGTAATCACTGGAGTTCCACATGCCATTGCTTCTAGCACAGGTAAGCCGAATCCTTCCCATAAACTAGGGAAAACAAGCGCGATCGCACGATTAATTAATTCGGGCAGTTCGGCATAAGAAACATAGCTGAGAAATTTGACGCGATCGCGAATTCCTAGCTCCTCAGCTTGTGCCTCTAAACTAGGGGTAAATCTTGGATCGGGTGAGCCTGCAATCCAAAATTCATAGTCTTCTGGAAGTTGAGAGAAAGCGGTGAGCAATCGCCCAATATTTTTATAAGCGTCGTGTCTTCCCACGTAGAGAAAATAGTTTTGCGTTGGCAGATCGAGAAACTTGAAATGTTGACTGTCGTAAGCCAGTGGAACAACAGTGATTTTGTTGGCTGGGATTTTGTAGAATGCGATCGCATCATTTGCGGTCGATTCTGAATCACTCAAAATATGCTGAGCTTGATTCAGAACGTGAGGAATATAGTATCTGTAATACTGTGTTAGAGGAGACGTAAAGCGTGGGAATCGCAGCGGAATAAAATCGTGTAAGGTCACAACGTAGCGGCATTTCGTGAAGATTGGGGCTTCAGGAATTGGAGAAAAAATAAGGTTGCCTTGAAGCTTTTGATAGATTTTAGGCAGATCAAACTGAGTCCATTTCAAGCGCTTAAAGTGTCCTTTTTTTCCTTGATCTGGAGTCAACTGATCTGAAATTTTATAACAGGAATAATCAGGAATATCTTGTCCAGTTAATAACACTGGTTTAAGAGGAGTTAAACCAGGCAATAGATTTTTGGCATACACTGTATGACCTGTGGGCTTTGAGGCTAAAAATGCGAGGTTGATTAATATCACAGAATCGATCGATAAGCTTCTAACGTTGCTTTTGCTGTCTTTTCCCAAGAATATAATTTAGCTTGTTCTTTGCCTTTTTGAATTAAGCGATCGCGGAAGGGACGATCGTGAATCACTTTAAAAATTGCTTCTCCGATCTGCTGAATATCAGTCGGCTCAACTAAAATTGCCGCATCTCCCGCGATCTCCGGCAATGATGAAGTATTACTGGTGACAACGGGCGTGCCCAAAGTCATTGCCTCTAACACGGGCATTCCGAATCCTTCATAATGTGATGGATACACAAAAACATCAGCATTCTGATAAAACTGAGCGACCTGAGCATCTGTTAGATAGCTTAAATGCCGAATCGAGGAGCGATAGAAAGATTGTTCGATCTGCTGAAAAATCGGTTCGTAAAGCCAGCCTTTTTGCCCGATTAGAAGTAGCTCATGGTCGATCTGATAATTTTTCTTCAAGTATTCAAACGCAGAAATCAATGCCTTGATATTCTTTCGAGGCTCGATCGTGCTAACAAACAAAATATAAGGCTTAGACAGTTCTAATTTAGGGTTTTCAACTGGAGAATAACGGCTTGCTAGATGAGTCACCCAAATTCGACTCGGATCAACACCTAAATATTCAACAATATCCTGCTTAGAACTATGTGAAATGGTTAGAACTAAATCCGTCCATTCAAGGCATTTCTTTAAGCGATCGGTATAAGCCCTCACAGTAGAGTTGGAATACTCAGGATATCTAACAAAACTCACATCATAAATCGTAGTCATCTTGCGCCTTCCCGGAATCGGAAAAACGGTGTAGTTTGTTCCATGAACAATGTCAGCCTGATTAAAATAACTTTCCAAATAATGAGCGGACAGCAATGGAAACTGAATAAACAGATTTGAAATTCGCACCGGAAATGGAAACAGCCTCAGATTAGAATACGGCTGCAAATACTCTGGAAACGCTAAATCTCTTGTGAGCCAATTCTTCAATCGAGGCTGATAAATTAGCTCCAAATCAAAAAATTCAGTTGCTTGCAACGTTGTTAAGCCTTGGACTAGATTTGCGACATAAAGTCCCATTCCACTGGGTTTTGACATCCAAGGCGTAACATCGATCGCAACCCTCATGACTCGCTCAATTCCTTCAGATCGTGATCGACCATTAACTCCACTAACTGTTTAAAGGAATATTGCGGCTCCCAATTGAGCTGTTGACGAATTTTATCGATCGACCCGACTAACTGCACTTCTTCATCGGGTCTGTAGAAGTTTGGATCAACTGAAACATAGTTCTCCCAATTTAACCCCACACAATCAAACGCCGTCTGCACCAATTCTCGAACCGAATGCGTTTCGCCACTCGCAATAATGAAATCATCTGGCTGCTCTTGCTGCAACATCATCCACATCGCTCTGACTGCATCTTTGGCGTAACACCAATCCCGCTTAGCATCCAGATTTCCCAGCTTCAATTCCTTTGCCAGTCCCATCTTAATCATCGCCGCTCCGCGTGTGATTTTGCGGAACACAAACTCAGTTCCCCGTCGTGGAGATTCATGCGTGTAGGTCACACCACAGCAGCTATAAAGACCGTACTGTTGCCGATAGTTGATAGTCATCCAGTGGGCATACGCCTTCGCGACACCATAAGGATTTCTAGGTCGAAAAGCAGTGCGTTCCGTTTGCGGCGACTCGTCGGGTTGCCCAAACACTTCACTACTGGAAGCTTGATAAAATCGAGCATCCGGCTTACAGCGGCGAATCGATTCCAGCAGCCGAGACACACCCAAGGCGGTGTATTCCGCTGTTAAAGCGGGCTGTGTCCAGGAGAGTGGCACATAGCTTTGAGAAGCTAGATTGTAGAGTTCATCTGGTTGTGCGTAAGAAATAGCATCCATCAGAGAACACTGATCGAGCAAATCACCCGACAAAATCTCGATCGTTCCCGATAGATGACTAATGCGATCGACGTTGCCCGAACTCGATCGTCGTACTAGCCCAAACACTTGATAGCCCTGCTGCAACAGAAGCTCTGCGAGATACGACCCATCTTGTCCAGTTAATCCGGTAATCAATGCTCTTTTCATCGTACTTGCCACTCCTTCACACACTCAATGCCTCAGTTCGCCTTACAGCTTACTCCGGTTTGCCTATTTTGCAATGCTCCTCTGCAATTGCAACAATCATTGAATTGCCAGTAGCCCACAAAAAATAGCAAACGATCGCTCACGTATTGTACTGAATTGTCTCAATCAAGTTTTTCTGAATTTGCTCGAATGAATAATTCCGCAACACATATTGTCTGGCTAATTTGCCCATTCTTTCCTGCTGGCTTGGGTTTGATAACAGGTCTTTAAGGTGATGCTCAAAGCTGGTGTAGTCGGCGTAAATTCTACCGCCTTCGCTGCGCTCCGCATGTTCAACTAGAACTTGACAAGCGCCATTCACTAAAATTGGCGTAACTTGTGCCATTGCTTCTAAAGTCACAATACTAAAGCTTTCGTAAGGAGAGGGCATCACAAAAACCGATGCGCCTGCCATCAACTGAAATTTCATCGTCGCTGAAACAAATCCAAGAAACTCAATATCCTCGCGCTGCGGCAGTACCATGTGGTTCTGTCCGGTCAAGATTAACCGCAGCTTCGACGGGTAGCGTTTCTTAAACCGAGTAAAAAACTCGATCAACTCGGCACAGCCTTTACCTGCGTCGATTCGACCGCAGTACAAGATGTAGGGATAGTCTAATTCCATGGGCGAGTGTAAGTCTGTATCGATCGCCATTGCAATCACTTTTCCGGGCAATTTCCCCCAAAGGGCCTGTCCAAATTGTTGCTCCGCGTGGGTCAGCCAAATCAGCGATCGTGCCTTGTGAACCATATCCCCATAGACGCGAAAATAAGCGGGCGCTTCATCGTGCAGCGTTGGCGCAATCAGAACCTTCTCAGCGGGCACTTGTTCGACCCCAAAATAAGTTGGGGAATACAAATACGTGAAAAAGAGAACGGCTTCGTACTCTGCATGGCGATCGCCCAGAAATTCGAGCAGCGGCGTAGAATGAGGCCCCTGCTGTCGGATGTATTCTTCCTGGAGCGCAGTTGTCCAATAGGAGAGCGATCGACCCCGATGAAAATCATGCAGCAAGCGATTGTGCAGTCCTTCCCAAAAGGCAGTGCGTTCGATCGTCACCTCAAACCGAAAAATCCGGATATTGCCTTGGCTCTCGCACTCAGCGGGTAAATCGTTTGCCCAGGTTTTGTAGTCCAGCGCAGTTGTCGTGAGAATATCCACCTGAAATTGATTCTGCAACAGGGTCGCATATTGCCAAGCTAGGGACTCTGAGCCACCGACAATACTCGGATGACAGCGTTGAACAACCAGTGCAATTCGTTTCATTTCGACTCTACGGCTAAATGATTGATCAACTGAAGAAATTTTGCTTCGATTCTGCGATTAGAAAATACCTCTTCATAGCGCTGCCAACCCAATTGACCGAGTTGACGGCTTACAGACTCGCTGGTTGCAATTCGATCGAGCGAACCCGCAAGTAGGGCAGGATCAGCTTGCGACCACACTAAGCCCGCTTTATCGACCGTGTGTGGAATGGCAGTGGAGCCATAAGCGACGATCGGTAGCTTAATCGACATGGCTTCGACTAGCGGCACACAGAATCCTTCGTGATCGCTTGTAATCATGAAAGCGTGCGATACCAAATAATACGATTTCAGCGCCTCCGCAGAAACGCCTCCAGTGAATACGACTGCATTTGCAAGTTCTAATTCTGCAACCTTTTGGTTCAGAAAGTTACTGTACTTGTCTAAGCGGGGATCGGCTTTACCTACAATCAGTAAGCGACTGTTGGGGTTGTAATAGCGGTAATAATGATGAAAGGCTTCAATTAACGCAGCGTGACCCTTGTTCGGAGCCAATCGACCCACCATGAGAATGTTGAACTTGCCATCGTGGTAAGCGCTTAGAACCGAAGAATCCGGCTCTGTAAACTGCAAGCTGTCAATATGATGAAACGGGGGCAAGACTGAACTATTTTCAGGCGATACACCCAGTTCAAGTAGCTCACCAGCGTTATAGGCAGAATCTGATAGATAAGTTGCTCCTGGAATGTTGGCGATCGTTTGAAGCTGTGCGCGTCCAGCCCGACAGACGTTGGTATAGTCTGGGTTAAAGTTCTCGAAATACTGCGGCGGTGTCACGTTGTGATATTTAATCACTTTCTTGCAGTCAATTTCTCGAATCGGAACTAATGCAGCATCCCAACCCACAGAATAGTGATAAATCAATATATCGGAAGGTTTAGTCAAGAATGATTTGATTTGACTGATATGCTTCACGTCTACAGCGGATGTTGTCCAGACATCGCAGAAGATTTGACACACATAGCCCTGCTTCATTAAGACGTGATACATTCCCATCACATCGTTTCCCACGGCATCGCCATCGACTAAGCAAGGAGTCAAAACAGCAATCCGAATCTCTGAATCTCTGCGATTTACAAAGGGATCGATTGGCGCTTCAACCACCGGAGGCGGAGCGGGTTGAGGAGATCCCATCGGTGTTTCAACCACTGGGGGCGGCGCAGGCTTGGATTGCACAATAATCGCTTTAAGCTTGTGCTTTTTTGCGGCAAGCGATTGGCGCGCTCGTGAACCGAAGTGTTTCACTCGTCGAGCGATCGCTAACGCATACCGCTTACTTCTGCCCTTAGCCCTTTTCCACAGCGATGGGCGAACGAGCATTTGGACTGGCTGTTGGATGATCGAAGAAGCGGGAGGTGGAATCGGAATTAGCGGACGATCAGCGACATCTTCAGTGATTTGCTGCATCAATTTATCAACATCAATTTGAATTTGATCCGCTCCCATCTCCACCATTCCTTTGTTGAATCACATCAAGGATTCGGTCAATTGTACCGCTCACGATCCTGTCTCTAGTGAGAAATTACTGCGCTAATGTATCTGTTTGTCCCAGCGATCGTCGCAGCTTCCACCACAGATTCCTGAATTGCCAAAACTTACTATTCTCAATTGCCTGCAACCGCAGATGAATTTGATCAAGCATACCGTCTTTCTCGCAAATTTGTTGTTGCTGCTGTTCGATTGTAAGTTGTTGTTGTGCGATTGTAAGTTGTTGTTGTGCGATTGTTTGCTGCTGCTGTTCGATTGTGAGTTGTTGTTGTGCGATTGTCTCTTGTAGTGATGTTTGTATCTGTTCGACTTGAGCGTGAAGTTGATGGATGGTTTGATTGGCTTGATGCAATTTCTCAGTTAAAAGCGGAATGCTATCGATCCAATAAGACTGGCTTTGAAAATACGCAGCCCGATCAAAGGGTGAATCTTCTCCCGTAATGCCACGCTTCAACTCGTCGTAGTAACCCCGTCGGCTGATCCAATCGATCGAGCTGCCATCGTGAAATGTTCCAAACGCATAGGGTAGCTGGCTTGTGACTTCGTAACCGTTTTTTAGCAGCTTTTCACGATACTGCGTTGCCATTTTTCCCCAAGGTGAATCAATTTGCTCCTCATACGGCAGCAAACTATACTTTGAAATTTGATAGGGATTGGACAAATTCCAACCGCTAAAGTGAATAAATAAAAGTGGTTGTTGATTGACCTGAATGTTACCGTTGCCGTCATCCTCGAATTGACGATCGTAAAAGTTCCAATGCCCGATGTTTGTCCCCGGATGCAGAAGTAACTTGAAGTCCCGGAAATACAGAGGCACAAAATTAAGCCAAAGTTGATCAACAAACAACCCGCGTGGATCAGCGATCGAGAGATCCGAAAAACCGTAATGAATTAATCTTTCTTTCCACCAATTGATAAATCGATAGGTTTCTTCAGTTCGCCGCAGTCCTAGAAATCCCCCGTTGTACATTCCTGCATTGAGAAAGCAAGCTTCATGAGCCGCATACTCAATTTCAACCGGAGTTTCTGCGTGGGGTGATAACAAGATTGAAACATCAGAAAGCTGATCAAAAATCACGTCTAACGAGTGACAAACCATTACATCAGAGTCTAAGAAGATCCAGCGTTCAGCATTGAGTGTTTCAAAAACGTATTGATGTAAAAGCCCCCGTAAAGCACAGCAGAACTCAAACGGCGTATAGTAAAACGTCATACGCTCGATCAGATTTTGATCGGGTAATTCTTCAAGCTGAATTAATTTAAACGGCTCGATCGCTGGATCAAACGTATCGTCGAGTCGATCTGCCAATAACACATAAAGTTCTGCATCAGGGTTATGCTCAAGCAGCGTTTCTGCTAGCGTTCTTGCATAAGCTAGATGACTTTTTGTAATCGTAGTGCAAACAATTTGCTTTGACATTCTCAATTAAATCTTTAGAACATATTACTCATTGATGGGTAATCCAAGCCGCCGTTTGACGTGAAACCAGCTTCGCCGCAACTGCCAAAACTTGCTGCTTTCCATGGCTGCAATTCTCGCTTGTGCAATTCCAGCTTCTTGTTGAGCTTGAGCTAACTGAGCTTGCAAGTGTTGAAGCTGAATTTGGTCGTTTTGTTGTCCGATTCGTGCAGCTTCCGCGTGGCACATCGCGTGCATTAATACTTGAAAAGCCCTCTGCGACAAACTCATCTGATTGGTCAGTTGCGATTCATCCACACCCACGATCGCTAAATAACCATCTGCGTCTTCGATCGACGAGAGATGCTCTAAGTAATGCTGTCCAAAAAACCCGTCAGGCAAGCTATTTTGGTACGCATCAAACTGGGACACTTTAGCCTTGGGGGCGATCGGCTTCACGAGACAACTGGCAATCACGTAGTGCTGTCCGAAAAATACCGCTTCCCCAAACAAACTCAAAAATAAATCGCGAAATTCGGTAAACCGAAAGCGATGCAAATGATAAGCGCTAATCCAGGGTGAAACGCGATGATCGTTTGGACAGGACAGAAACATTTGCCCACCGGGTTTAAGTAAGCGTCGTAACTCCGCGAGGAATTGCCGAGGATGCTGGAGATGTTCGATCGTTTCAAACGAAACAATCAAATCAAACGAAGCATCTTCGAGCGATCGCACATAATGAGCATCCGACTGGAGATAAGACACTTGGGGATGCTGATAGTATTTCGAGGCAAAATCGATCGAGCTTTGATCCACATCCACGCCAATGACTTCTCGTGCCCCCTGTAGCGCCATAAATTGTGTTCCGTACCCTGTACCGCAGGAAATGTCTAAGACTCGTTTTCCGTGGACAAAGGGCGCAACCATCGCATATCGGATCAGGTGGTCAACGTTGGCGATCGACGTATCCTCTCCCGCTTGAACAGGAATATGGCGTTCACCTGTCGGCATATAATCAGCAATCGGAGTGGATAAATCGCTAGAAGTCATGAATGCCCGTGTTTTAAGGGTGCGTAACGTATCCAGTAGTATACCAACTGACTGAAGACTTGGCTGATCGTGCGGTCTGAATTGCCTCTGACGGTCGTTAAACTAATTGCTTCAGACGAAACCACAGCGATCGAAGTTTCCAAAACTTGCTAGTTTCCATTGCGGTGATCGTCGATCGGGCTTGTTCGAGTTCAAGCTGGAGCGTTTGGAGTTTCTGCTCTAGGGCTTGAAGCGTTTCAAAGGACTGATTGCCCGAATGGTTGACTTGAGGAATGGGGCTGCGGTTATTGGATCGACCTTTGATCCAAAACGCTTGATCGGTTCCAATCCGCTCTAAAAGAGGCTTCTCGCCTTGTCGATTGCAAAAATCATAAAAGGCTTCTCGACAGCCTTCCCAATGGCCAAAGTCGTCGAGAACTACACAGCCGCCGATCGCAAGGCGGGGATAGAAGGTTTCGAGAACCAGTGTGACCGAATCGTACCAGTCAGCATCACAATGCAGGAGCGCAATTTGCTGCGGTAACTCTTGCTCGAATGTGGTTTCAAACCATCCGGGTTTAATCGTGTAGGAAGATTCGCTAGTGCCAACCGCACTGAGAACGGCTTTTACGTCTGCGATCGTTGCCACGCATTCACCGATCCAGCGTTTTGCGTCTTCGCCATCTTTTTCAGTCGTCGTCGGCATTCCTTCAAAGCTGTCATACAGCCAAAGATGCCTTTGTGCGAGAAACTTCGATAGAATCGCTGCTGAACCACCCTTATAGGTTCCACACTCAACAAAATCTCCTGGAATTGCATGAGCATTCAGGTAGTGACAAAGCGTCGCGAGATTTTCAAGTCGATCGGGCGTACAAAGGGTGTAAGGTTTGACTTGCTCAAGCGAAAAGGCGGACAGAAGCATTATGGGTAGCTCGACTGTAAGCGATGAACTCATTCTGCGCTAACCCTCAGACAGGCAGCTAGGGTTAGACTGTTGGGTTTGACAGGTTAATTCGGATTACTGTTAATTCGGATTACTTTAGTTCAGAAAGGGCTTCCTGCGATCGTAAATCCATCGTTCTTGTATGAATTTCAAACTGCGGGGACAGATTCACCATGCCGTTCCAGTGAATTGAATCTGGATTTTGTAGCACTTTCAGCGTCATGGTGTCATGCAGCATTAACAGCGATCGCTTAAATTCATCGAGTCCGATTCCACCATCCGCAACGCCGAGGGTAATTGTGTACTCGCCCGTGGGAAGTGGAACTTTGAACGCAAAGCGCACTTCGATCGCGGTTCCTGCCGTCACTTCTCCAATCGTTTCCTGCATACACCAGGTATTGGATTCAAACACCACTTCCCCGGTGCGATTGCGAATCTTAAAACCCACGTGCGGATCTTCAGCCGTTTCGAGAAACAGAAGCCCGATCGCAAGTTTAATTTCAGCATCGCTAAAGACCGTGTGAATGATGCGATCGTGCTCATCGAGTAGCTGAACGAATTGGGGCTTGACTGAGCCTGAACTCATCACTGCGGTTTGATCAGACTTTCCTTGTGAATCGGGCATGGTGATAGCAATGCTGTTTGGAGCCTGATCTTTTCGCTTTAATAGTTTTGCTTCGTATAAATCGACAACTTGGCGGGGTGTGGCATCTAAAACAACTTTCCCGTGTTCGATCAGAATCGCGCGATCGCATAACTTACAAACTGCGCCCGAATCGTGCGACACAAACAACAACGTCACACCCGATTCTTGCAGTTCTCTCAATCGCGTGAAGCATTTTTGCTGAAAAAAGACATCTCCAACCGCTAGCGCTTCATCGACAATCAAAATATCCGGATCAGTGTTGACGGCAACCGCAAAAGCCAGTCGAATAAACATCCCGCTGGAATAGGTTTTAACAGGCTGATCGATAAAGTCTCCGATGTCAGCAAATCCCGTAATTCTATCGAATCTTTCCTCGATTTCTGCCTGACTCAATCCCAAGATTCGACCATTAAAAAATACATTTTGTCGTCCCGTAAACTCTGGATTGAATCCGCTACCTAGCTCTAACAGTGCCGAAATTCGACCGTTGACCCTCAAGCTTCCCGTGGTCGGAGTCAACGTTTGCGTAATCACTTGCAGCAGCGTACTTTTCCCCGCACCATTTTGTCCGACAATCCCAACCGTTTCGCCCTTTGAAATGTCTAAGTCAATGTCTCGAATCGCCCAGAATGACTCAGCCCGGCTCTTTCCAGGCAAGAGAATTTCTTTGAGTCGATCGACCGGACGAGCATACCGCTTATAACATTTCGAGATATTCTTTAGGGAAATCGCGATCTCGTCCATAAGCCTCCTCTTAACCTCACTCCGCTTAATGCCCGAATCAAACCACATCGGCAAACGCCGGACGCAACCGCCGATACACCCCAAACCCGATCGCAAACGCAACGACTGCGACTGCCCACAATACGCCCAATTCCTGCCAGTGCTTCATGTCACCGACGAGAAATAAATCGCGATACACTTCAACGATCGTCGTCATCGGATTGAACCAAAATACCCAGAACCGCCAAGTTTCAGGAATTAACGACGCAGGATATACGATCGGGGTGACATAAAACCACAAACTCAGCAGCACCGCGATCGTTTGGGGAATGTCGCGCAGAAAGACCGTCAATCCGGCAAACAAGTAGCCTAATCCCGCCGTGAACAGCAACTGCGGCAACAATACCACGGGCAACAGCCACACCGTTGAGTGAATCGTCTTGGCGCTGATTGCCATAAATGTAATCAGCAACATCATGCCAAACGAGCTTTCTACCAGCGCCGTACAAATCGGAACCAAAGGCAACAACGCCAGCGGAAACACGACTTTCTTAATCAAGTTTGGCTGACCGATGACCGAACCGACTGCACCACTCAAGCCCGCAACAAAAGCTGTCCAAGGAATTAACCCCGCAAACAACCACAATCCAAACGTAAACTCGTTAGTTGGGAGTCCGCGAAGACTCAGTTTGACTTTAAGAACGATCGAAAATAAGTACGTGTATACTAATAACTGTGCAAGCTGATGCAGAATCGCCCAAGCATTCCCTAGAACGGAGCCTTTGTATTTCGCTTCTAAATCGCGCTGAACTAGGGTCTTGAGCAAGTCTAACTTCATCCACCAATGCGGCGGCACAGGCAGTAAATGTAAAACCCTTCCAAACTTACGCGCCGCAACTTTCACAGGGATTAGCACAGAGAACTCCTTTCACCTCGCTTTTGGTCAGGATATCAGGTTGAGAGCGCAGATTTGATTGCTTCTAACATTGCGGCTTTTTGCTCTGCGTCATATTTCCAACGCTCTAGAAAGCGCTGATACTCTCCGGTTCCGGTCTCGATCGTCGTTTTCAATTGATCGAGATGTTGATCAACTTTGGACGATCTCATTTGCTTAATAATTGCCTCTGTTCGACGTTGTACCCGTGCTGAACCTGCTGCCATCTGTAGGTTTTGGTTGCGCGTATGGGTCAGAATCATTCCCGTAGACATGGCTAAGTTTTTTGCCAGTAAATCTCCGACAGTCTCCTCGGATCTCAGCAGTGCTGACACAACGGTTGGCAGGATTTGATCAATAAACTCGCGATCGTCGGATAAATAAGTAACAAAAAATCCTCGCGCACCATTCTCACTTTGTACTAATGCAGTTATGATTCGTTCAAGTTCAGGTTCCGGTACACGACGTTGTTCGACTTCTTGAAGAAGTGATTGAGTGAGTTCGATCGCGCCCTCAAACGAAATCGAATCCGAGACGGAAAAGGTAGACGGAATCTCCATGTTCGCAATGTCTCTAGGTATGATTGTTCACAATTATGGCGATCATTTCATCTAAAAAACAGCCTAACGATCGGGATAAAGCTTCTGCGTCCTCTGGCGAGTTGTCCGTCATGGTGCAGTCTGTCCCCGCTGGTGATACTCAATCCGCAAAGACAACCATTCTCCAAGCCGAACCGGAGCCTGAAGAACGCAGCAAACTCGAAGAAAAAATCCGTCCGCAGTCGCTCCATGAGTATGTCGGACAAAAAGACCTGAAGGATGTGCTGGATATTGCGATTCGTGCGGCGAAATCTCGCAATGAACCTCTAGATCACTTATTGCTTTATGGACCTCCCGGACTGGGTAAAACCACCATGTCGCTGATTTTGGCGCAAGAGATGGGGGTGAAGTGTAAAATCGCCAGCGCTCCTGCTTTAGAACGTCCTCGCGACATTATGGGCTTGCTGATTGGGCTTCAGCCCGGAGATGTTCTATTCATTGATGAGATTCATCGGCTGGCGAAGGTGGCAGAAGAACTACTTTATCCGGCAATGGAGGATTTTCGGGTGGATATTCCACTCGGAAAAGGCAAGAGTGCCAAAATTCAATCGCTGCCACTACCGCCGTTTACGTTAGTTGGAGCAACAACGCGAGTCGGAGCACTCACTTCACCGTTGCGCGATCGTTTCGGTCTGATTCAACGCCTGCGCTTTTACGAAATCGACGAACTCTCGCAAATCGTTCTCCGCACGGCTGCCTTGCTCAAGATGAAGCTCACCATCGACGGAGCCGAAGAAGTCGCTCGTCGCTCCCGTGGCACGCCTCGAATCGCCAATCGCTTGTTGAAACGAGTCCGCGATTATGCTGAAGTAAAATCTATGCGGGACATCGATCGCACGATCGCCGCCGAAGCGCTTCAACTCTTCAATGTCGATCCCTGCGGTCTTGACTGGACAGATCGCCGCTTGCTGAGCTTTATGATCGAACGACACAATGGTGGGCCGGTCGGACTTGAAACGCTTGCGGCTTCGACTGGCGAAGATGCCCAGACGATCGAAGAAGTGTATGAACCGTATTTAATGCAGATTGGGTATCTTAGCCGTACTCCCCGTGGTCGCATCGCCACGGCTGCCGCTTGGAAACACTTGGGCTATACTCCGCCTGATAACCAGTTGGCGCTTCTGTCTTAAAGTCTTGGAGGTTTCATGTTTCGTCATCTGTTCAAATCCTTGCTGATTGTCGCGATCGCGCTCTCTTTCGCGTGGTATCCGGTTCCGGTCTTGGCTGACTCTGAGATGCCGTCTGTTACTTCAGTTTTCGAGCGGTTGGCAAATCTCAGACAGCAAGCGTTTGAATCCACCAATAAAGGTAATTTTGCCGCTGCTGAAACCTTTTGGACGGAACTGATCGACCTGATGCCTGACAATCCTGCGATTTGGAGCAATCGCGGTAACGCTAAAGTTAGCCAAAACAAACTCGAAAGCGCGATCGAAGACTTCAACAAAGCGATCGAGCTTGATCCAAGCGCCCCTGACCCGTATCTCAATCGCGGTACGGCATTAGAAGGATTAGGCAAATGGAATGAAGCGATCGCCGATTACAACAAAGTCCTCGAGCTTGATCCAAACGATCCGGCGGCATACAACAATCGCGGCAATGCGGAAGCCGGACTCGGACAATGGGAGATTGCTGCAAAAGATTTCCTCAAAGCTGCCGATTCTGCCCCAGACTATGCCTTTGCTCGTGCGAACTATGCGCTGGCTCAATACCAACTTGGACAGACTGAAGAGGCAATTCGCACGATGAGAAACTTAGTTCGTAAATATCCGAAGTTCGCGGACATGAGAGCAGCCTTGACTGCCGCGCTTTGGGCACAAGGCAAACAAGGTGAAGCAGAGAGCCAGTGGGTGTCTGCGGTCGGACTCGACAAACGGTATAAAGATCTTGACTGGGTGAAGACTGTCCGCCGTTGGCCACCGACAATGACGAGTGCTTTAGAGAATTTTCTCAGTCTCAAATCGTAAGAATTGAATCGAGATTGCGATCGCACAATGACCCGCAAGGATTAAACTTGCGGGTCACAATTTTTGGGTTTAATTTGCCTAAGCTTAAAAAATTGGCACAGTTTAACGTCAGTTTGACAGAAGTTTTTGGCTGCGTTTGAATCTACGGGTCGCCCCCTAAATCCCCCATTCTGGGGGACTTAAAGCAAAGCCATTCCCAAATATGGGGAAGTTCTCCAATCTTCAAAGTCCCCCAGAATGGGGGATTTAGGGGGCATGACTGGACATCAATGAAGCGAAAAATTCGTCGAACTTCTAAGAAACAGCTCTGTTTCTTTCACCCTTCCCCAAGCGCATCTTTGCTGGAGACTCACGCCAGCTTAATCTTCGTTTGAAATTCCGACCAGCTTCATCACGATCGCCTTTTGCTTTTTCATAAGGATCTTGATTGTTCTCAAAAACGATAAGCAAATAAGCTAAAAATCGCGATCGTCGTTACAACAGCATTAATAAACCTAATTCATTGAAGCCCAACCTAAGAAACAGGAAGCTTGTCGTAAGAAACAGGCAGTTTGTTGTGAAAAAAAAGCAGTTTTTCATCAGAAACGAACAAATGGATCTAACGACAAGCAGCACGTAAGTTAGATCCACCCTGAAATTTGCAATTAACTTTGGGTGATTACTTGTTTTACAACTTCTGGAGTTAACTCTTTCACGTTATTCAGCACGATCGCCGCTCCTGCTTGTCTCAACGTTTCTCCGTAAGCGATCGATCGCGCCTCTGTCTCTTGCACATGCGGCGGCAAAACTCCAACCCCGATCCATGATCGCTCTGGATGAATCTTTCTGGCTTGAACGATCGTGTACATATCTGCAACGGTATCCCCGACATAAAGCACCGGAGCATCCTGATTCTCTAATCGCTCCAGTGTTAGAAATAACCCCGTTGGATCAGGCTTTCCGGGCGCATCTTCCATCGCAATCAGCACCGGGCACTCTAAGCCAATTCTTTTTTCCAACACATACCGCGCTGATCCTTGAGTTGCACCGCTAAAAAATCCCCAGCGAATTCCCGCTTCGCTCAGTTCATGCAGATAATCTGCACTCAAAAGCAACGGTTCTTGGCAAATGTAGCCTGTCCAATTCATCGGATCAGTCCCTCGGTAGCGCGACTGAAAGAATTGAACGATCGCGCTGTAATCCAAATTCGTTCGATCGCGCTCCTGTCCCTGTGCCTCGAAATAGCGATAAATTAATTCCTGCGACGCTTCCCAATCGTTATTCCAAACCCCTTCACCCTTCAGCGCATCAATCTCCTGCGACGAAGGACGATATTGCCCTGCTGTAAACTGCTCCACCGTATCCGCCAGCGCCCGACGATACGATCCGCTGACATCTCGCACCACCCCGTCAATATCAAACACCACAACCGCCACGACACTTTCTCCCACTTTCTATGCAGCGATTTCCATCATCTACCGAAACTGTGCGGTAGAATAGCTGATCGTAATATTCCAAGCTTGGGACTGCGCTGGAGGTTAGAAGTTGACGAAGTTTATTCTAAAAGTTTTGTGGCTCGACGAAAACGTTGCGCTGGCAGTAGATCAAGTCGTGGGTAAGGGAACAAGCCCGCTGACTTCTTATTTCTTCTGGCCCCGCAACGATGCCTGGGAACAACTCAAGACCGAGTTGGAGAAAAAACACTGGATTTCAGAAGTCGATCGCGTCGAATTGCTTAACAAAGCAACCGAAGTCATCAACTACTGGCAAGAAGAAGGCAAAAATCGCCCCATGGCAGAAGCGCAAGCCAAATTCCCGGAAGTCGCCTTCACAGGTAGCGCCTGAATCTGATTGCCTCGGAATTTTCATAATCGAAATGACTCCCGACTTCGATTACATCAGTTGGGAGTCTTTTATTACAATTCCTTGTAAACGGACTCAGCAGCCAAAGCTAACAAAAAGAATTGAGACTTTCACAATGATTTGCTAATTTCTATTACAGAACTTTTACATTAAAGTTTAATCACGTTCCAGTTTTGAACTAATTAACACAACCCACTTAAGGTAGGTAGCTTCATGTCGATGACGATCGCCCCAGACCAGGTAGAGCGGATTGTAGGAAACCAGCACCATGATCCGTTTGAGGTGCTTGGCCCTCATCCAATCGAGCGAGACGGCGAAACGGTCTGGGTGGTCAGAGCTTATCAACCCACTGCCGATGCGGTTTCTGTGATCGTGCCAGAATCCCGCGCTGAATACCCGATGCAACCCTTGCATCATCCTCACTTTTTTGAATGCACGATCGACATACCAGAACTCGCCAACTATCAACTCCGGATTCGACAGGGCGAACACGATCACGTCATCTACGATCCTTACGCCTTTCCGTCTCCCTTCCTCACCGAGTTTGACTTGCACCTGTTCACCGAGGGCAATCACCACCGGATTTACGAAAAACTCGGCGCACATCTCACAACCCAAAACGGGGTTGCAGGCGTTTACTTTGCAATCTGGGCACCCAACGCCCGCAACGTCTCTGTTTTAGGTGATTTTAACCACTGGGACGGACGACAGCACCAAATGCGACGGGGATCAACCGGAGTCTGGGAACTCTTCATTCCCGAACTCGGCATCGGCACTCACTACAAATACGAAATCAAAAACCAAGCGGGTCACATCTACGAAAAATCCGACCCCTACGGATTTCAGCAAGAAGTCCGTCCGAAAACGGCTTCGATCGTCACTGATCTAACCGATTACACCTGGAACGACCAAGACTGGCTCGAAAAGCGCCGTCATACCGATGCTTTAACCCAACCCATCTCGGTTTATGAAGTTCACTTAGGCTCTTGGCTTCATGCTTCTTCTGCCGAACCCGCCCGCTCCGCCGACGGCGAAATTATTCCGCCTGTAATCGTCACCGACCTTAAACCCGGAGCGCGATTCCTCACTTATCGAGAACTTGCAGAGAAACTCATTCCTTACGTCAAAGAACTCGGCTTTACTCACATCGAACTTTTGCCGATCGCAGAACATCCCTTCGACGGCTCATGGGGCTATCAAGTCGTTGGACATTACGCCTGCACTTCCCGCTACGGCACCCCGCAAGATTTCATGTACTTTGTCGATCAGTGTCACCTCAACGGCATCGGTGTGATCGTAGACTGGGTTCCCGGACACTTCCCCAAAGATGGGCATGGACTCGCCTTCTTTGACGGCACTCACCTTTACGAACACGCTGACCCCCGCAAAGGCGAACACAAAGAATGGGGAACGCTGGTCTTCAACTACGGGCGCAACGAAGTGCGGAACTATCTTGTTGCCAATGCGCTCTTCTGGTTCGACAAATATCACATTGATGGAATTCGCGTCGATGCGGTTGCCTCCATGCTCTACCTGGACTACTGCCGCAAAGACGGAGAATGGGTCGCCAACCAATACGGCGGACGAGAAAACATCGAAGCGGCTGAGTTCTTGCGCCAGATGAATCATCTAGTGTTCAGCTACTTTCCAGGAAGTCTGTCGATCGCGGAAGAATCAACGTCCTGGCCCATGGTTTCCTGGCCCACCTATGTGGGCGGCTTAGGCTTCAACCTCAAATGGAACATGGGCTGGATGCACGATATGCTGGACTACTTCCACATGGATCCGTGGTTCCGCCAATTCCACCAAAACAATCTCACCTTCAGCATTTGGTATCATCACAGCGAAAACTTCATGCTGGCGCTGTCGCACGATGAAGTCGTGCATGGCAAGAGCAACATGATCGGCAAAATGCCGGGTGATGAATGGCAAAAACTAGCCAATTTACGCTGCTTGTATGGCTATATGTTTGCCCATCCCGGTAAGAAAACGCTATTTATGAGCATGGAGCTTGGACAGTGGAGCGAGTGGAATGTCTGGGGCGACCTTGATTGGCATCTGCTGCAATTCGAGCCGCATCAGAAACTAAAGCACTTCATGACGGTGCTAAATTCGCTTTACCGATCGGAACCCGCGCTCTATGTTCAAGACTTTTCTGAAGAAGGATTTTCATGGATTGACTGTAGCGACAACCGCCATAGCGTCATCTCTTTCATTCGCCGAGGAAAAGAACCAGGAGAGTTTATTGTAGCGGTGTGTAATTTTACCCCACAGCCTCATAGTCACTACCGCGTGGGTGTTCCAGAGGCGGGCTTCTACACCGAACTGCTCAACAGTGATGCTCGCGAATTTGGCGGCAGCAATATGGGCAATCTCGGCGGCAAATGGACAGACGAATGGGCTTACCACACCCACCCCTACTCGATCGACCTCTGCCTCCCGCCTTTATCCACCCTGATCTTCAAACTCGATCGCAAAAAGACTCCAGCAAAGCAGTGATTAGTCACAGGGATTATTCTGGCGAGTCGGTCGGTTCTCTCCTTCTCGGACTGTACCGAGGAGGTTAGAGACGATCGCGCACCGCTTAGTGCCCCCTCCTGATGGCGTGGAGAAGGTTACGCGACCCAGTTGCCCATCGACTCCTCCCCGGTGATTAAACTGAATTCGATAGATGCTATTGTCTCGCTGAAGTAGTGTTGTATCCGGCGAACCAAGTAGCCTCACCCCATCAGGAAGGTTCTGCCAGGGCTGAACCAACGGATTTGCGTTCGTTGGATAGACCGCCCACTGAGCTTGCTGCCCTTGCTGCCGAAAACCGACTTCATACGGAATGTTCTGCTGCTTTGCGCGAGTTTTCCCCTCGGATAAGGCAGTGACGGCTTGGCTTCGAGCTGCGTTGAGGCGCTGAGTGTTTAACTGGGCTTGCCAAGCAGGAGCCGCGATCGCCGCTAAAATGCCAAAGAGTGCAACCACGACGATGGCTTCTAACAGCGTAAACCCCTGACTGGACTGCCACGGGTTTCGCCGCAAATAAGCTTGAATGATTTTGTGTTGCTTGGTGTGAATTTTGTGTCTAAAGTCGTGCATGACAGAAATGGAGCGTCACATCCATGATGGCTTAATTCCTATCAATTCAGGACTCAAATTTAAGCGCTTTAACACAAAATTCAAGTTCCAAAATTAAGGCGCTGCTGGGCATGCTGCATCTGAATTTTCTGCGGTTGCACCTAGCAACGTTTCGACGGAGACACATCGCCTTGGATTGACTCCGATCGCGGCTCCGATCGTAATCGCGTAAGGCACCGGACTAGCGACAATAGCACCGTAACCATCAAAAATCAGAGTTGCTCTGTTTCGATCAGTCCCTTGATCGCCCCAAAGACGAATGATGCCAGGTTGAATGCTGCCATCACCGAGCGTTTGCCAATTGGTAATTTGATTGATATCAACTGAGTTATTCGCTGCAGCGACGATCGCATATCGAGGTTGACCATTGTTATTGTCAAACACGACTGCGCGATTCACTTTGGTCTGTTGTGCTTGAGACTGGGCAGTCCGAATTGCTTGAGCGACTTGACTCCGAGCCGAACCCACTCGCTGTTGATTGATGAATGCAACCCAGTTTGGAGCCGCGATCGCAAACAATATCCCAATCAAAATCATGGTGATCAGCACTTCCAGTAGGGTGAAGCCGTTTGTCGTAGAGTCAGATTTGAAAAAAGATTGCCTTTGCATAAATTTAACCTGGAGTAAGGCATTACTGCGTTTTGTTGGTGACACCGCGAGTCAAGACACGGGTTTCGAGCGCGATGGGCACTCTGGGGCGATTTGTAGCCCCGATATCCGGTACACCAGGTCTACCCGCCGCATCTCCCTGAATTCGGATGACAACTTCCTGATTGAGATCGCCTTCTCGGTCTCCTCCCCGAACATAGACATAAAAACCGCGTGGAGGATCGGCTGTGGCTGAAGCTCCGTCCCGTGGAGTCAAAACGAGACCTTCTGTTGATCGATTAGGCGCTCGTCCTCTACCAGACGAGTCAGATGGGTTATACAATCCAACCCAGTCTACAAAGTCTGTTAGCGGTAAGGTGTTGGTATTATTGCTTACGGGTCTACTGGTTTGTAGTGGAACTAGGGTCGTCTGCGACAGCGAAGACCGCTCAACGGGCCAAGCGAGAAAACTCGTTTCTTTTCCGTCAGTTCTTCCGCGTGGATTGACCCATCCTGTAACTGGCGCTGGCGACTCTGTTGTGGGAACACTACTCCCCGTAAATTGAGGCAGGTGGTAGCGCACAATTCTGGCGCGACCGCGACTCACACGACCTGTGGTTTCCCGGTTGAGCGAATAGACGACGAGGGTGTACATTCGCTCAGACAGACAGGGGACGTTCTGAATCGCAACAGGAAGCGCAGCCGAACTGGAATAAGCATCGCTATTTCTAGTGCAAACAGCCTTTAGTTCATCGGGCAGTGGATCAACGCGCCAAAATGCCAATACTGGAACATTATTAGTCGTGCCGAAACCACTGGTGCCAACAATAGTTTCGGGTAAGTAACTCCTTAATCCAGGGCAGCGCGTGTTGTTCGGGCTGGCTGGACGATCGAGCAAACAGTCGCCATCATACACAAAGACGGCTTCGCGCACATCACGGGCTATATAGTCGATTGCTGCTTGTAAATCGCGCTGGGTATCGCTTCGAGCCGATTCGCGCAGATTCGTTTCAATGAGCTGCACCACGATATACAAGAGTCCAGCCGAAATGAGTGAACCCACGAGCATCGCAACGAGGAGTTCTAAAAGCGTAAACCCACCTGCTTTGGTACGGAGATGGTGTTTTTGGTATCGCTTCAAAAATGACTTAATCATTTCTTCTCTACAGTAAGGTTGGGCAGGGATTTAGAGCATTGCTGGACGAGAATAAAAGCCTTGCATCTGCCCGAACCTTGATAGGAATCGGGCAGTATTGTCACGTTCTGTAAGAAGAACAAGGTATCCTTGCATTTAGCGATGCCAAACTTAGCAGGCTCCAGTCGTCTGGCTTGCGGCTGGACAGAGCTTGCGGTAAAGCTCTAGATTCTGGCTCTCGCTGCTGCGAACGATCGTCGAGTAGAGGACGGCTAAGGGACGGTTACGCTGATTGCCAAGACCATTTGTGCCGCGCAAAGAAGCAGGCTGCGTCTCACCTCGCTGTGCAGTTAACTCGTCTCTTGCAATCGCCGAGTACACTCGAACACCCATCACAAATCCTGTGAGAACTTGCCCTGTTGTGCCTTCAAATCGATTGCCATTTTGGTCAAATCCTTGGCTACGAAAGGTTTGCAGCAGATAATCGCCAACACAGTCACCATTTGTATCCAATTGAGCGAACGTTCCGATCGCGCTTGGAATGCTACCAACATTGGTACAAGCCCTGGTAGAGATGACTCCAGTTCCAGCAGTATTGGGTGCAGCAGGGAACCGACCTGAAGTAGAGTTACGCACATCTGCTTCGGTTAAATTCGCTACAGAGGGAGGAAGATTGGCAGTTTCGCCGCGCTCGATGATGACCCGGACACGATCGATTTCGCCTTGTGCCAGCTTTAAGGCTTGCTCTGCCCGTTGGACTTGCACTCGTGAGGCGACTGCCCAGAAAATCGGGGGAGTGATGCTGACCATTGTGATGGCGATCACGACGATCGCAATTAAGCTCTCGATCAGCGTTAAACCTGCATCTGATTGCTTAGCGATCGTGCCGTTGTGAATAAGGCGGAGCGCCCCCAGTCTAGAGGGGAGAGGTGTTTGTCGCTTTGTGAATTTGGATACCATCTCAACCTCCTCACTTACTTGGACAGCTTGTATTCAGATTGAGAGCCGATTTTGCTGCATTGCATAGATTGGCAATATACGGATCGCTTGCAGGCGGCTCAACGTAATACTCACTCCGATTCTTACTTGCCGAGACAAAGCGGGCAGCAGCAGGGCTAGCTGGACTAAATTGCAGCCCGACGTCGTAGCCCCAGCTTCGCTTGGGTGCCCTGTAATACGGAATATTCTGTTTGTCCGGATCAGATGCTAAGTTGGCACCCCAGCTAGAAAGCGATGGTTCGATGTTCTCAAGCTCAAACGGAGAGGTTGCATAGTTGGCGTAGCTCAGTTGAATCAAGGAGCCTGAGAAGAACAATTGTTTACTGTCCCAATCTTCTAAGAATCGTGGGAAGTTGTGTAAGCCCCCGTAGCCCTGTTTTGAACGTGAGGGATTGATGCCACTCACAATGATGGAGTTGACTCGGGTTTCAAGCGCATTTAATAGATTCGGTTCTCTCATGCCGTCGGTTGTTCCATAGCTGGCATAGACACTATTCTCACCAACGTCCTGACCGTAGCCGTAGTAAGCTCTTTCGGGAAATAGAACGTTGAAGGCAACAGGCGGAAGCGGTTTTTCGCGCACCCCTGGTGTGTTGGAATCGCCCGCCGTAATGTCTCTAGCACGCACCACTAGCGGTTGCCCAGACCGTGAAATCTTGATCGGGGCAGTGATGTCAACAAAGTGCTGTGTGGTATTGGGGTTGGATGCGTTTATGTCACCACGGCGTTCTGCGATCGCATCATATCGGGAGTTCTCACGCACCCAAGTCCAACCGTCTCGGTTGCCTGCGGTCTTCGCTAGAATTTGCTGAGCAGGGCGATTCTGGTTGTGGAAAGAGGTGTTGATTGCGTCGGCACAACCAGGGTCAAACAAGCCGCTGTTTTCGTGGTAATAGTCGCGCTTCCTATTCGTATCCGTTAAGTTCGTAACAGATACCGGGAAAGAATCTGGGACTGGGTATCTCGCAGTGCCGCCGAGACTGAAGCCGTTCCCGATCACATCCGTGTTGGTATCGCGATTGTAACGAACGAACGTATCCGCGATCGAGCCGTCACAGAAGCCATTAGACAAGATCGTGATGCTGTCTGCCAGAATTTCTGACGGTCGCCAACGATCTCTATTCGGTGCTGCAAAGTTCGGATCAGGCCTGTTGCGGGTGTAGAAATTCGAGTAATCGTCATTCAGAAGTTGAGCTGCAACAGTCCCATCAAACTCCTCTAAACGGTTGCCCGTTGTATCGTCGTCACCGTCCTGATGGTGGTTGAAGTCGCCCTGAATGTATACGGGCTGGTCGGTAAAGAACGACAATCCCTTGATATTGTCGGCAGCATTAATAGCTGTGCCTTCAAGACTGTCATTGCGCTTGAGTTGCATCCCATTGCGGAGTCGGAAGCCGTGCATTCGTCGATCGGGATCGGGGAAGCGATCGACCGATTTTGTCGAAATGCCGTTCTCTCCAGAATTGAGATCGCTTTGAGTGGTTCTGGGGGGCGCAGGATTGACGGGTCTCACTTTTGGATCTTTCGGATTTGCCGGATCTCGCAAATCCATCTCGCAGCCCGTTGTTGTACAAGCGGGTCTAGAAATCGCATCTTCTCGAACGGCATCTTCCCGGAAAGCGTAGACAATCCCGCTTTGAGGTAGCCAGACCGCAGTTTTTGATCCAACTTGCGAACTGCGGAGCATTCCTAAGTCAACGTCCAGTGTCCGCACCAGCATTAACTGTCGTCCATCGAAGAACGCTCGATCGAGGAATGGAACTGCAACACGGGTTAGACTTCCGGTGGGGCTATCTGCTTTGAGAATGATATTGGTTGAGAAGTTTGCTTTCGTTGCAAAACTTCTGGGTGAGCTGTTGGTTGGTAGATCCCAATCCATCATTGTTGTCGGACGAGGGGTGAGTGCGATGCTGCTTACCGAGTAGTCTTCGATCGGAATGACCCTAACCGATTCACCTGTTGGACTTGCGGGATTGCGATCGTCCGGTTTACGGCTGAGATCGTTGTACGCATTGCAAACTGGAGTATTGGTGTTCGGCGGACAAATCGGCAACGTGAATGACACGCTGGGATGACCTGCTCGACCTGTTGCTTTCGTGCTACTGATTCGCTTGAATTCAGCTTGAATCGAAGCCACATAGCTGTCTGCGATGTAAGGCTCAGTCGTGGGTTGTGCATGATCAAAGCCGTCTGTAGACCCTTCACCGTTATAGTCGTGATCAACCTCTGGGAACAGATAGTAAAGAGCAGGGAATTTGGGCAAGACTTGGGTTCCGCTCTCATCTAGTGTTCCGCACAGTTTCGACAAGGCAAATCGATAATAAGCCAGGTCACGTTTCAGTCCGTTGCTGCCTCTGGAAGAAGGGAAGACCGTGTTGTAGTCTCTCGGATCTGTGGGTAGAGAAACAGGAGCTAATCCACTGGCACTTAGCGTCGTTGAGGATCTGGAAAGAACGGGATCTGCCGACATCCCAGTTCTGAGATCAGTGTCACCATCTAGACCACCAGTGAAAACAAATTGATCGGGGTCGCAAGCCGTTGGCATTGTGATTGGATTATTCATCCCCCCTGGAAAGACGGTGTATTGTCCGAATCTGGGTGATGGCTTGAATCCATAGGTGCGATCGCGGCGAATCTGATGATTGAGCATGATTGTCTCTGCCAGTCGCATCTCAGCCACGAACTCTGGATGATCTGGTCTAAGGTTGTCTCCGTTTGTTGCCGTTCCTCTGGTTAACAAATATTGTCTTAGTGCACCGATTAGCGCCTCTGGGGTTACGCCTTGATAATCTTTAGGGTTATACAGGTTTGCTCTGCGGTTTCCCGCCACAGAGTAGTCATAGGTTGCAAGCTGCTCTCTAGGGAGAACTTCTGGGTTGGAGCTTGTCGCACCATCGTTTACTCCATCCATGAGCCTCCAGAGATCGCGTCCCAGTTTTGCCATCAGGCGCTGTCTGTTGTTACCTCTGCTGCCCATGTCTATATCGTTTGGTGCATTTAGTCCATTGATCGCGCTGGGATCGAATTTCTGGATACGATCAATGTTGTAAGCCAACATTCCGAGCGTACAAGATGCCGTTTGAATGTAGGTGCGATCGGCGATGCTGAGCTTAGTGAAATCGTTGTTAGCAGCTTTTAAGTTCGCAAGTGCGCGTTTCAGATTAGAGTAGTCTCCCCACATTGAAAGCGCTGGGTAAGGGTGAATTTCTGCTGCATTTGGCGTAGGAGGAAACGCGCCGCTCTTGAGGACGCTTCCGATCGTTTGGTGATCACCTGCGAAATTCGCCAAGTTTTGTAGCGCTAACCGCAGTGAACCAGTTTCGTTTTGAACTGCGGTTAGGAAGCCGCTGTAATCTCCGCCCGGAGTTGTAAATTCCCATCCATTCGTTCCGACTCCTGTAAAGAAGTTGGTGAGTAGAGAAGTTGCCGTGGTATCTGCGACACCACTATCGTTTGTGCCAAAGAACTCAGACGGACGGAATGTGACTGCCTGCCGCAGTGACCAAACGGTTCCAGGATGTGAAGTGGTTGCAAGACAAGCTACCGGATAATCTAAATCTTCGGCAGAATGATAGACGGCGGTGCTTTGAACTGCTGACAGATTATCACGCAGCGATCGGCGATGCAGATCGACATGAGAAAGCTGTCCGGTTGGAGTGACGGGATACGGCTTGACCGTGACGGGATAGAGCGGGTCTCCCTCGTGTTCGTAAGTATCTTGATCAACCGTAGCGCTGCTGTTTGCTACATAGTTATCCCCGTTTGGATTTCGGGGTGCATACCAGGTGAACAGGTTGCCAAGCTCTAGTCGCTGTCCTACCAACAGTCTCAGCCCTGTCACACGCGCACGTCGCTCCCAGTAGCCATCCAGCCCAACGCCTGAAGCCTCAGCATCATCTGGGGCGACTGTATCGTTGAGCATGACCGTATTGCCTGAATCGATCGGCTGTCCATACTTCCCATCCGGCACAATTTTATTCGGTTCGCTGCCGTACTTGGGCTTAGGTCCCCAGAGGTTATCCGCTCGATACAAGTCGTCTACATAAGGCGCATCCGCTTTCTCAATAACAACCCGCTGCGGCAGACTACCTCTTTTCAGATCCGGCAGATTTTGTTTCGCTGGATTTACGTTCTTAACCCGATTATTGCGATCTTGGTTGCTAATGTTTGCAGCGACCGGAACGTTCGTGTAGCCATTTTCCAGCAGAACGGCTTCTGGATCAGTCGTGATGCGGTACAAGTCTTGTCCAGCTTCGTCTGAGACGTTATCTGTTGTACTGGTGAGCTTGACTTGGCTATTACCATTATCTGGAGTGTTACTGTGAAGGTGAATGGTGCTGCTGTCATTGGTATTTGATTGACCATCTTGCATCGCCCCTGCTACCACAAGTCCGAGCAAATCATCTTTTCCTTCCCGTCGATCGGTCACACTAATTTCAGAAGCCGATGGTGTGAACAAGCAGGAAGACGGAGAACTGATCAGGTACGCGGTGAACTTGTCTTGAGGTTCTGGTGCTCCGTCAGCCTTCAGCCCAGCCCCAATAATCAAGTTACCCTCGGTGTGCATTGCGCCATTCCACCTGAAATCGGCACCCGGATAAATCTCTAAGTCATGGCGGAACCAGGCTCCCCATTTGTTGCCGCGATCGAGTTCGCGATCTTGGGTAAATTCCAGTGTGGCTTTCGTTCCGCCTGCGTTGCCCGGAATAACTAGCGCATCGACTTGGAAATTCTTTCGTAATTTCGAGGTGGTAGTTTTGTCTTCAAACCAGCCTTCAGGCCCCGCATTGCCGCCACCAGAGTTTCTAGCGCAACCTAAAGCCCCATCGACGCTGAGCGGTGCTTGTCTGACCCAGCGATTTCCAGCTTTGACTGCATCGTCTGTTTCTTCCAGCATTTTAGTTGCGATCGATTTTGCTGGAGTACCCGCGCTGCTGTTCGCTAGGTCGGGGAGGGGTGTATTTAAGACGATCGAGTAAACAACCGTGGAATCCTGGGTATCGAGTTTGCCATCACCATTGGTATCTGTACGGAAATACCAGGCGTTATCGACTTTGCCATCTTTGTTGATGTCGATGCGGGTTTCATCAGGAAATGTGTACGCATCAACTTGGTTGCCACTTGCATCTTTGTAGGGCAACTGCGCGAAGGCTTCTCCACCTGGCTTGGTACTGCGCGGCATGGTGTCATTGTTGAGCAGCATAGCTTCGAGCGTCGCTTGTGAAGGGATACCGCTCGGCAAGCGTGTATCTTTAGTGGCATCGAAGAGGAATTCGAGCTTGGAACGGGCGCGATCGATAGCGGGAGTCGCGGCGTTGTAAATCACTCGCTGCTGCGCTTCGCCAATTACTTGCACATTGCGGTTATATGCCCGGAACGTGAGCGCGCCGACCGTCAGCGCTACAACTAAAATCAGCAGAACTGTGGTCGGCAAGATAAAGCCTGATGTAGAAAGCTTGCCTCGACGCTGATAGAGCAAAACGTAGCGCAGAACTCTATTTACAAAAGATTTTGTGATCTTGCGGTAGAGTCTTCCGCCTTTGCGGAAGAAGCCCTGGAATGTAAGTTTGCGATTTGACATAGCTGCTGAATTGGCAGAAACAAAAGTGACGATCGAACAACACTCGATCCGAAGGGGCAATTCGCGATCGCAAATCAACAGGGGCAAAGAAAATTAAATTGACGAAATCTATTGCTAGATATCGTCTGATTTTTCCTTGAGGAAGAGGCAAGATGATGGTCTGAATTTAATCAAAACTTCATCACTGCCGAGTGACTTCTTCTACTGTCTTCATAATTTGCGGCAAGGTCATCCGAGAAGACACGCGCTCTCACGATCGGTAGTAGCTAAAGGATGAGTCCGGTAAGCTACGTAGGATGATGTTGGATATTCGGTGCGTCTCAGAGTGGCGCGGTTTCTTGATCGAGAGAAAGCGCGATGTATGTAGATTACCCATTCGCCAGGGAACGCTATCAGGCACAAGGATTTTAGCAAATGAAGATAGCAAAACTGGGGTGAAGCCGTGGAAAGCTTACCCCAGTTTTATACGCTAGACATCACCGCAAAAACACCTAAGCGATCGGAGAATCAATGCTTGCGGTGCAAAAAGTTAATTGTTGCGAATCTGCCTATGTTATTTGGCAAACGTTCTACAGGCGGCTCAGATCGATCCCTGCTTCTTTAGCGAACACGTCCAGACTCTTGTGTTCTAGCGTTTTGATGGCTTTGGTGGAGAGGCGCAGTTTGATCCAGCGCTTGCCCGTTTCCCACCAAATGCGCTTGACTTGCAGGTTGGCTTCTTGGAGTTTCTTGGTGCGGCGGTGTGAGTGAGACACTGCCATTGCGTTATTGGCTTTTTTGCCCGTGAGTTGACATCGACGTGACATCGCTTGATCTCCGATTAGTTCAGATTAGGATTTATTACAGTCCTCCATTATAGGGAATGGAGGACATTTGGCAAAAGATTGATAGGGAGCTGCTTCGATGAAAGCGTTGGATTGCCCCCAAATCCCCCACGACTGGGGGACTTTGAGAAAAGGAAGCTCTCCAAATTGAAGAAGATTTTTAGATTTAGAGTCTTCTAGTCTGAGAGAGTTAGCCCAACTCGGTGAGGGCACGATCGACTGCGGCAAGGGCGCGATCAATTTCCTCAGGGGTGACGATAAGCGGGGGAACAAAGCGCAGGACTTTTAGACCGGCTGGCACGAGCAGAACGCCTTCTTGAATTGCGATTTTAACCACATCGGCGGCAGTAAAGGCGCTGTCTGCTGTGAGTTCCAGACCGTTGATCAGTCCCCAACCCCGAACCTCTGCAATTCGCGATGGATATTTTTGAGCCAGTTGAGTCAGTCCTGATCGCAGTTGTTCGCCCCGCGCTTGGACGTGAGCAAGCAGATCTTCGCGCTTGATCGTGTGGCAGACCGCAAGCGCAACGGCACAGGCAAACGGGTTGCCGCCAAAGGTGCTGGCGTGATCTCCGGGTGCGAAAACATTGCAACGAGATTTGCAGAGCATTGCACCGATCGGAATTCCACCGCCTAGACCTTTTGCTGAGGTGAAGATGTCGGGTTCGATGCCGAGATTTTCGTAACCCCAGAGTTTGCCACTCCGTCCCATGCCGACCTGCACTTCGTCCAGGATCAGGAGAATGCCTGTTTCGTCGCAAATTTGACGAATCGCTTGGAAATAAGCTCGATCGCCCGGACGCACACCGCCTTCACCCTGTAAGCCTTCCAGCATGATTGCGGCAACTTGGGGTTCCGATTGGTCGAGTTCAGCGATCGCACTTCTCAGGGCTTCCAGGTTGTTGTACGGTACGTAGTGGAAACCAGGAACGAGCGGATTAAAGTTTTGCTGGTATTTCGGCTGTCCGGTTGCGGTGATGGTTGCAAGGGTCCGTCCGTGGAAACTGGCATTTGCCGTGATAATTACGGGATTGGAGATATTTCGGACGGTGTGAGCGTACTTCCGAGCGAGCTTGATCGCAGCTTCGTTGGCTTCGGCTCCAGAGTTACAGAAAAAGGCGCGATCGGCACAAGAATGCTCAACCAGCCATTTCGCCAGTTCGCCTTGGGGTGCGTTGTAGTAAAGATTGGAGACGTGGATCAGGGTTTTGGCTTGCTCGGTGACGGCTTCGATCAGGGCGGGGTGAGCGTGACCGAGGGTACAAGTGGCAATTCCAGCGACAAAATCCAGATATTCGCGTCCTTGGTCATCCCACACGCGGCAACCTGACCCGCGAACCAAAGTCAACGGGAAGCGGGCATAGGTGGTCATGACGTAATCGTCAAATTCTGCGATCGAAAACGGTGCGGGAGTGGGAGATTTTACAAGGGTTTCTGGACTCACTGGTTTTGATCCTCAAATGCAAGTCAAAAGAACATCTTAATGGAAGTTCTTCAAGCGCGGAAACTCGCCTAGATCCAGTATGGTCTTTACAGACGATTCAGGGCAGAAGCATCAAGAAATGATGACACAGCAAATTTTGGCGATCGCAACGAGCGATCAGGGGCAGTTCGCGCAGTTAGTCACCGTACTGATTATTTTGCTGCTGGTGGCAACGATCGTGGCTTTGCTGTCGCGACGGTTGCAGGTTCCGTATGTGACGGGATTGGTGCTGGCGGGTGTGGCGATCGCGGAATTTTTGCCGCGTAAAGTGGGGCTGGATTCGGCGCTGATTATTAATTTGTTTCTGCCAATTTTGCTGTTTGAGGCGGCGATTAATACGGATATTCGGCGGTTGAGAAGTACGCTGATGCCCATTTTGCTGCTGGCGGGGCCTGGTGTGCTGATAGCGGTAGGGGTGACGGCGATCGGCTTGAAGTTTGGGCTGGCGATCGCGTGGATTCCGGCGCTGTTAGGGGGAGTGATTTTGGCGATTACGGATACGGTATCGGTGATTGCTGTGTTTAAAGAAATTGCGGTGCCATCGCGGTTAATCACGATCGTCGAAGGCGAGAGTTTATTTAATGACGGAATTGCGCTCGTTTTATTTAGTTTGATTTTGAAATTTAACGCTACTGGAAATATTACAGTCATTGATGGAATTCGTGAGTTTGTGGTCGTAATTGTCGGTGGGATGGTGATCGGTTTGGTGCTGGGCTACTTGGGTGTAGGACTGTATCGACAATCCGAGGACGATCCGCTGAGTAGCATCTTGTTGACGGTGGCAGTGGCGCTGAGTGCGTTTCAGTTGGGTCAATTTCTTCAAGTGTCGGGCGTGGTAGCGGTTGTGATTGCCGGATTGATGATTGGGAATCTGGAGCGCTCTCAAAGTGTGTCGGCATCGAGTCGGATTACGGTGCTGAGCTTTTGGGAGTATGCCGGGTTTGGGGTGAATACGTTTATCTTTTTGCTGATTGGATTGGAGCTTCGGCTCGATGCGTTGGGTCGCGCTCTACCTGCTGTGTTGCTGGCGGTGTTGGCGTATCAAATCGGTCGATTGCTGGCGGTGTATCCGCTGTTGGCGCTGGTGAAAGTGTTCGATCGACCTGTGCCACTCAAGTGGCAGCACGTGTTGTTTCTGGGAAATATTAAGGGTTCTCTGTCGATGGCGCTGGTCTTGAGTTTGCCAGAGGAGATTGTGGGCAGAGAGTCGCTGATTGTGATTGTGTTTGGAGCCGTTTTGTTGTCGCTCGTGGGTCAAGCAGTCGGACTACCCCTCGCCGTGCAGCGATTAAGGCTGTCGCACACGTCCGAAGTGCAGCAATGGATTGAAGGCTTGCAGTCGCAGTTAATGACCGCAAAGGCAGCACAAGATGAGTTGGATACTTTGCTGAAGAGTGGAGTGCTGCCGAAATCGGTGTATGAAGAATTGAGATCGAGCTATCAAATCCGGATCGCTGCCGCAGAGCGATCGCTGCGAAATTTTTATAATCGGCGATCAGAAAAGGCAACGGAAATTGCGATTCGCGATTCGCGCTTTGATGCGGTGCGGCGGCGATTGTTGTTGGCGGAGAAAAACGCGCTGAACGATGCCCTCAGAAAGCGGATTTTGTCTGAGGAAGTAGTGCGCCCGCGCTTGAAAACGATCGACGAGCAGCTATTAAAAGTTGAGGACGATTAACGAACTTCGCTAAGTGCAGGTTGAATTGAACTAGCGCGAACTTGCTCGATCGCCCACAGAATCGTTTCGGGAGTCGCAGGAGAGGGGATCGGCACAGAATCGACTTGCCCAAATGCCGCGATCGCCGATCGAATCGCTTCACGCACCGACAGCGCCAACATAAACGGGGGTTCTCCGATCGCTTTACTGCCGTAGATTACGCCTGTTTGGGCTGCACGTTGTAATAAGTGAACATTGAAGGCTTCGGGCACTTCGCAGATCGTTGGAATTTTGTAGGTACTGGGCGCATCGGTGCGGAGCCGTCCTTGAGCATCCCAGACCAGCTCTTCCATGGTCAGCCAGCCCATGCCTTGAACAAAACCGCCCTCGATCTGACCGCGATCGACCAAGGGATTGAGCGATTCTCCCACGTCATGCACGATATCCACCTGACGCAGTTTGAACATTCCCGTAAAGCCATCGACTTCGACCTCGCTGACTGCTGCCCCGTAAGCGTAGTAGTAGAAGGGTCTACCTTTTCCGGTCGCGCTATCCCAAGTCAGATTTGGGGTGCGATAGTATCCAGTGGCTGAGAGCGAAACGCGATAGCCGTAAGCCTGGTTGACTACTTCGTCGAATGAGATGCGGGTGCTGGGATAGCTAGGGCAGTAAATCCAATCGTCCTCGAATACTAATTCACTGGGCGTATCGAGTTTGAGTAACTGCGCGGCAACAGTCGCAAGCCGATCTTTGAGGGTTTCGCAAGCAATTCTGATGGCTTGACCATTGAGATCAGCCCCACTGGAAGCGGCAGTCGCGGAAGTGTTGGGGACTTTATCGGTGCTGGTGTGCATCATACGGAAACGATCGACGTTCACACCCAGAGTCGTTGCCGCGACTTGCAGCATTTTCGTATGTAAGCCCTGCCCCATCTCGGTTCCACCGTGATTCAGTTGAATGCTGCCATCGGTGTAAATGTGAACGAGTGCGCCTGCTTGGTTGTATTGGGTTTTGTTGAAAGAAATTCCGAATTTAACTGGAGTAATCGCAAGTCCGCGCTTTTTGTAGCGATTGGATTGATTGAATTGAGCGATCGCGAATTTTCGCTCTCCAAAATTGGACTTCTCTTGAACTTCGCTCCACACGCGATCGAGGCGGTTATCCACAATTTCTTGACCGTAGTGTGTGGTATTGGTTTCGCCGGAACCGTGATAAAAGTTGCGCTCTCTCACGATTTCAGGTGCGAGATTGAGGGTACGGGCGATGCGATCGACAATATCCTCAATCACAACCATGCCTTGAGGCCCGCCAAAGCCCCGGTAGGCAGTGTTTGAGACTTTGTTGGTGTTGGCGATCGAGCCTCGCACTTCTAGATTTGGGATGTAGTAAGCGTTATCGACGTGCAGCATTGCCCGTAGCAACACAGGCGGCGACAAGTCTAAGCTCCAGCCGCCATCAGCATAGAGATCCACATCGAGCGCTGTGATTCTTCCAGTCTCCGTGAAGCCAACCTGATAGGTTCCGAGAAAACCGTGGCGCTTTCCGGTGAGGGTCATATCGTGCGATCGCTTGAGCTTCACCCGCACCGGACGACCTGTTTTATGAGCGGCAATCGCAGCGATCGCGGCGTAGGGATTTGCTTGAGATTCTTTGCCGCCGAATCCGCCGCCCATGCGAATACAGGTGACGGTGACTCGATTTGAAGGCAGATTTAACACATGACCGATAATGATTTGGGTTTCGGTGGGGTGTTGGGTTGATGAATAGACCTGATAATTCCCTTCACCATCTGGAATGACCCAACTTGCTTGGGTTTCAAGGTAAAAGTGATCTTGACCATTCATTGAAACTTCGCCGCTCAGCGTGAAGGCAGAAGTGGCAAGGGCGCTTTGCGGCTCGCCGCGTTTAATCGTGGGAAGTTTTGAATGAAAGCTGTCTTTTGCGATCGCATCTTTGATGCTCAAAATTGGCTCGATCGGTTCGTAGTCGATCTTAATTTTCGCTGCTGCTTCTCGCGCTGCATCTTCGGTTTCTCCAACTGTCCAGACAACAGCTTGACCCCAATAGCTAATCTCATCCGTCGGTAACAAAATTTCATCGTGAACAATCACGCCTGTATTATTCAAACCCGGAACATCTGCCGCAGTCACGACTGTGACAAAGCCTTCGACTTCGGATGCGGCAGCATGATCAATCCTGAGAATCTTCGCTTTGGCGTGAGGAGCCATCACCGGATAAACCGAGAGCATTCCAGTGGGTAAGCGTTGCTCATCGGTGTAGATGGCTTTTCCGGTGACGTGGAGGGCTGCGCTTTCGTGGGATTTATGCTGACCGACGCTCATGATTGATCCTCCGTTTCTACAAAGAATTTTTCAAACAAATTTGCAACCAGCAGCTTTCGATAATCTGCACTGCCGCGTAAGTCAGTTAATGGAGTAAAGATCTCTTTTAATAAAGGTTTGACTTGTTGAATGGTTTCGATCGTCCAAGGTTGACCGACTAGCGCGTTTTCAACTGCGATCGCTCTCACTGGAGTGGCTGCAACTCCGCCATATCCCAATCGAGCATGAACAATTTTGTAATCAGAATCGAGATCGATCGTGAAAGCAGCCGCGACAATGCTAATGTCATCAGTTCCACGCTTACCAATTTTGTAAGAGTGATTCAAACGCTTAACAGCAGTTTCAGAAATTGTTTTTGGAATCGTAACTGAAGCAATAATTTCGCCCGATTTTAGGTCAGTCTGACGATAGCCTTTGAAGAATTCCATTAATGGTAACGATCTCACCCCGGTTAAACTCGCGATTGCGATTTCTGCATCAAGCGACAACAAAACCGGAGGTAAATCCCCAATCGGTGAAGCAGTTCCAATATTGCCGCCGATCGTCGCTCGATTTCTCACCTGTCGCGCTGCGAACAAATGCAGCATTTCATCGAGGCTGGGAAACATCCCGTGTAGATTGGTTTCGACTTGATAAAGTGGGACGGCTGCACCAATGGTGACACGATCGTTGGTTTGCTCAATTTGCTGAAGTTCCGTCACCCCTTCCAGCGAAATCAAAATCGGAAAAGTTTGACGATGATGGCTCATTTCTAAGCCTAAATCCGTTGCTCCCGCCACTAACGTTGCATCTGGATATTGCTGCAATAACTCTAAAGCTTCGGACAACTGCGTTGGACGATAAAACTGCTGTTCCTGATTGCTGTATGTAATCGGGCTGAGATCTAAGTCCGCTTGCTTCAACCGCTCAGAGAACTGATCTGAAGGTTGAGCATTCGTGACTTGCTGCGCTGCCCGTCGAATCGGTAGATAACCTGTACAGCGGCACAAATTCCCTTCGACTGAAAGATCATCAACATTGCCCGCATAATACGCAGCAAACATACTCATGATGAAACCAGGCGTACAGTAACCGCATTGAGAACCACCCGTTTCAACCATTGCCGCTTGCACCGGATGCAATTTTCCGTTCGCGATGCCTTCGATCGTGACGACTTCTCGACCTGCGATCGCCCCCATCGGAATCAAACAGCTATTCACCGCTTGATACGTGGGATCTCCCGCAGCATCGCGACCGACGATCGCGACTGTACAAGCGCCACAATCCCCATCGCCGCAGCCTTCTTTCGTTCCGGTGCGGCGAGTTTGGTGGAGATATTGCAGCAGGGTCATCGAAGGCGACACATTTTTTAGACAAAGGCGATCGCCATTGAGAGTGAGAAACAATCGATGCTCTAACGCCTGATTCATCATGAAAAGGTACTCAATTAATCAAACAGCGGCAGTTCTCGCCTTGTACGCTGCCCAGCCGCCATAAGTATTAGAAATGTCGGGCAGATTGTACTCATCGATCAGTGCCTTGGGATACAGGAAAGCGGTCACAACTTCGCCGTTATCCAAATACACATCGGTCGGATACATATTGGGTGGCTCATTTGAAGCAAGGTAATCGAACTGGGCTTGCGTCATCTCGTACACTTCCCCAGGAATCGAAATTCCGCCCGATTCCACTTCATGAATCGCAGGGTGCCAATCCTCTCCCGCAACGTGCAAGCGGTAGCGCGGTTGCGTTGCAGCAGTCCGAATAAATTCTGCACCTTGTAAATTCTGATGATCAGGCTGTCCCCGGAGGGCAGAGCCACAAATAAAGACACGACGATTTCCGGGGGTCACATTGCTCGTCACGATACCAACTCTCCTTTTGTCATGGTATGGAACTTTCAAAAGAACGGTTTCACCGTACTGCTCTGGGTTAGCAACTCTTTATTTTTTAGCGTTGCATGACCTAGACCGCTCAAGCATTGGAATCTCTTTAGGTTCGCAAAATAGATCCTTCTCAATGCCGAGAACGGAATTTAATTGTATACAGTATGCTTGAAATCTGTAACAATCAAGGGGTGAAAATCTGTCAGTGAAAAATCTGCCCGGAGTTCACCCGCTTTTCGGGCGGATCTGTGAAAGATAAAGATCCGCTCAATCTCTAGGGGGAATCGCTATATGTATCGCTTAAAGGTCGTCGTGATTGGTGCCGGAATTGGAGGACTCACTGCTGCGATCGCGCTTTCTCAGTCTGGATATGAGGTCGAGGTCTACGAACGCGCACAAGAACTGCGTCCACGGGGGGCTGGAATTTCGCTCTGGTCGAACGGGGTCAAAGTGCTGAATCGCTTCGGACTGGGCGAAAAGATTGCGGCGATCGGGGGTCAAATGGATGCGATGCGATATCTCAGCAGCCAAGGCGAAATCCTGAATCACATTTGCCTTCTGCCTTTGATCGAAGAAGTGGGACAGCGCCCTTACCCTGTTGCACGCGCAGACCTGCAAGCGATGTTACTCGATGCGTATCCCGGCAAAGTGAAGCTGGGACATCGCTGTATTGCAGTGGAAGAACACGGGGAGCAAGTGACGGCAACCTTTGAAAATGGACATCAGGCGACCGGTGACTTACTGATTGCTGCGGATGGAGTGCGATCGACCCTGCGGCAATATGTGCTCGATCGCGAAGTGCAGCCGACTTACCGCGATTATGTGAACTGGAACGGATTGGTCGAAGTGGATGAAGCTTTAACTCCCGCGAATACTTGGACAATTTATGTGGGCAATCATCAACGCGCTTCCATGATGCCCGTGGGCGGAAATCGCCTGTATTTCTTCTTTGACGTGCCGCTACCGTCGGGAACCAGTGCGCCACCTGAATTAATTCGCTCTGAACTGGTGGAGCATTTCCAGGGATGGGCTGATCCGGTTCAAGCGTTGATTCAGCGCCTCGATCCCGAAAAAACAAATCGCTTAGAAATTTCGGATGTCGGCCCAGTCGATCGCATGGTGCGGGGACGAGTGGCACTGCTCGGTGATGCGGCTCATGCCACCTGTCCAGATTTGGGGCAAGGGGGCTGTCAGGCACTCGAAGATGTGTATATGCTGAATCACTTTTTGCTGACCACAAACATTAGCGTTGAAGATGCCTTGAAGCGTTACGAAAGCTCTCGCAAAGATCGCACCAGTTCGATCGTCAAAAAAGCTCGGAATCGTGCCGAGGTGATTCACGGCAAAGATCCTGAAATTACCGCTCAATGGTACGACCAACTGCGCCAGGAAGCTCCTAGCGCTGTCACAGGTGCGATCGCCAAAACGATTCTTACAGGGCCGCTGCAATAATGTCTTACTCGCTCGAACAACTCAATCAACTGAATCAATCCGCCTTTAGCGAAGCATTAGGCGAGATTTTTGAACAAACTCCGACGATCGCGGCTCAAGCCTGGGAAAAGCGACCCTTCAAGGACGTGGATGATTTGCATCAGAAAATGCTTGAAATTGTCAGCACTATGAGTAATGAGCAGCAACTCGCCCTGATTTGTGCCCATCCGGATCTAGGCAGTAAAGCAAAAATGGCGGAAGCCTCGGTGCAAGAGCAAGCTGGAGCCGGACTCGATCGCCTCACACCCGACGAGTACGATCGCTTCCACTCGCTCAATCAGCGCTACAAATCTCAGTTCGGGTTTCCCTTTATCATCGCGGTCAAGAATCACACCAAAACCAGTATTCTCGAAGCGTTTGAAACTCGTCTGCAACATTCCCAAGCCACAGAGATGCGACAAGCGATCGCTGAAATTTCCCAGATTGCTTATTTTCGTCTTTTACAACAGGTGACAGTATGACCCTGACCCCCTTACCCTTATCCACGACAACCCGCTTATCGATTAATGGCGATCGCCTAAATCGCAGCATTGCCGACCTCGCCGCGATCGGCAAACTCGAAAACGGTGGAGTCTGCCGGATCGCGTTCACAGATGCGGATGTGCAAGCGAGACAGCAGGTGCAAGCCTGGATGGAAGAAGCTGGCATGACGACGCGAATTGATGCGGCAGGAAATGTGATCGGTCGCTATGCAGGTCGATCCGAGAATGCTCCCGCTTTAGCAACCGGATCACACATTGATACCGTTCCAGTTGCAGGTGCATTTGATGGTTGTTTGGGGGTGTTGGCAGGCATCGAGGTTGTGCGGACACTCAAAGACAACAACGTTCGCTTAAATCATTCGATCGAAGTCATCGTCTTCAGCGACGAAGAACGATCGGTGATTGGCAGTAAAGCGATCGCGGGTGAAGTGCATGAAAATCCAGCGTATTACGTCCGATTGGATGGTTTATCGATCGAGCACTGTTTAGCTAAAGTCGGTGGCGATTGGTCGCAGATTGCCACGGCAAAACGCAAAGATCTTGCTGCATTTGTGGAACTGCACGTTGAGCAAGGCGGCGTTTTGGAAAATGCTCAAGTTCCGATCGGCGTGGTTACAGGTGTGGTCGGTCAATATCGCTTTGCAGTCAAGATCAAAGGTCGCCCAAACCATGCGGGAACAACTCCGATGAATCTGCGGAAAGATGCGTTAGTCGCCGGAGCGCAAATTGTTCTTGCAGTCAATCGACTCGCGTTAGAGACACCGGGAGATCAAGTTGCAACCGTGGGTTATTTAACCGTTTCCCCCAATGCGACGAACACTGTGCCTGGAGAAGTCGATTTAATGATCGATCTGCGGGATTTGTCGCAATCGCACTTGGAACAACTGGTTGGGCAACTGAGAGCAGAAATTAGCGCGATCGCCGATGCCACCGGAACCGAAATCGAAATGCGTCAAACCTTGCACATTCTTCCGACGCTAGCCGCACCGGGAATTATGAACGCGATCGAGCAGGTGTGTCAAACGCTCAACCTATCGAATATGCAGCTTCCGAGTCGTGCCGGACACGATGCCCAAGAAATTGGACGAATTACGGATATGGGGATGATTTTTATTCCGAGTCGTGCGGGAATTAGTCATTCTCACGAAGAATACACTTCGCCTGAAGAATGTGTTCAAGGCACGAACGTGCTGCTACAGACGTTTCTGCGCCTAGATCGAATGTACGCACATTAAAAGAAATCGCCCTGAATTCAGGGCGATTTTGTCCAACTAAAATCCCAGCAATCCAGCAGAATTTCGATAGTAAGTCGCCCAGCGCCGAGCATCTGGAAGAGACTGCCACTGCGATCGCGTTACCCACAGCGTCACCACCGGAGCCGCCATTCCACTATTGCGCCCCACGATTACAATGGACATCTCGCTAGCTAACAAATCCCGATCGAATCCCCGTTGGGCGGCAGTTCGCGCCACTAACTCCGCTCGTCGCACCAAGCTTTCGTAAGTCTCACTCGACCCTCGATCGAGTGTCACCTCAATCCGAGACGTATACGCCTCAGCCGCGATCGGCGCAACGATCGCATCAATACTCCACATCGCACACCCAAATGTCAGCAAACTCAGAACCAACGAAGAACGAAAAGCCATAGGAGTCAAAGAACGAACAACAATAGAAAAGCTGCGATTCATGTTAGTTGAGGGTTAGGTTTTTGTTGCAAAAAAGCGTTTTTTTCATATGATGTGTTAGCGCGAGAACTGCGCGAGTCTCTAGAAACAGTCGAGGTGTTGGGATGAGCAACTATTGGGCGATCGCTATCGGAATCAATCACTACCAGTTCCTTCAACCCCTTCATTTTGCCCAACCAGATGCCCAATCTCTCTGTGAAAACTTGGTCGGTGATGCTGGTTTTTTACCCGAACATTGTTTGTTGCTTACCGATACTTCACCGGAATTGTTCGAGCATTCCACCGATCCCACCTCCGCAAATTTACTGCATTGGTTAGCCGTTCTTAAAGATAAGCTCCAGCCTGAAGAGGGTCTGTGGTATTACTTCAGCGGCTACGGTATTTGTACAGATGGCGAAGATTATTTGCTTCCGATCGATGGCGATCCTACTCGCGTTCAAGAAACAGGAATATCAGTCCGATCGCTGTTTCAAACCTTGCGATCGCTCCCCACTCAAAAGATTCTGGTGTTGCTCGATATCAATCGTTCGGCATCCGTTTCCAACGAAAAAGTTGGAACACAAACCATCGCGCTGGCGCGTGAATCGGGTATTCCGACGTTTTTATCTTGTCGTCCTGAGCAGTTCTCTCACGAAGCACCCGCCCACAATCACGGCTTATTTACTCAGGCATTGATCGAAGGATTGAGATCGCATCAATGCTCTACGTTGTCTGCTTTAGAAGAATTTCTCAAGGCGCGTCTGCCGGAATTGTGCGATCACAACGATCGACCCATTCAAGATCCAGTGCTAGTCGTCTCCGACCCACAGCAGCTTTATCAAGTCATCATGCCTGTAAACTGGGCGGAAACAGAATCCTGGGTAGCAGCATCCTCAAATCCATTTGCCATCCAGGATGATTTATATCTGAGCGCAGACGGCGATCCGTCATTCTATAATTTCGCGACTCAACCGACGATCATGGGCGCAACCGCAGGAGATATACTGCCCCACGAAGATCTTCCAGAACAATTTATCCTTGATCCAGTTGAAATCGAGCCAGACCCCGTACCCGACCTGAGCTTGCCTGAAGCCCCAACTCAATCTGAGCCAGACCCAATTCCACCTTTACCCCCTGAAGAACCTCAGTACAATCAGATGTTTTGGGAGCGGCTAATCTTTGGCGGAAGTGCAATTCTGCTGATCTTGCTGCTCGGTGTGTTGTTCCGCAACTGGTCAGCCTTTACGGGAGGTCAGCAGACTGCAAAAACTGAAGCTTCTCCCCAAGCGATCGTCTCTCCAAGCGCATCCGCCAATCCAGCGACAAACTCCTCCGCGCAAACCCTGAACGAAGCCCGATCGCTGATCAAGCCCACCCTCGCGTCTGATGCCAGTAAAGCCATCGATCGCGCCCGTGAAATTCCCCCTAGTGATCCGCTTTACGCTCAAGCACAGCAAGATATCGATCGCTGGAGCCGTAACATTCTCGACATCGCCCGCCAACGTGCCGCCCAGAAGCAGTTCCAGCAAGCGATCGCCGCTGCGCAACTCGTTCCCAAAGATCGCCCTCAAGTGTACGCCGAAGCACAAAAAGCCATTCAGCAATGGAAAAGAATTCGATAGCAAGTTTTTCTCTATATCCGCTAGCATCAACCGCTAGACTAGAAAAGCGAGCGATCGATTTAACCACGAGGAGAAAGCATGATTAGCCCGGATCAAGTTGAGGCAATGATCAAAGCAGGAGTGCCGGATGCCCAAGTTACAGCGGTCAGCCCAGATGGTGAACATTTTGAGGTGACGGTAATTTCCCCGGCATTTGCTGGAAAGCGGCGAGTTCAACAGCACCAACTGGTCTATGGTGCGGTTCAGCAAGCGATGGCATCCGAGGCAATTCATGCGCTTTCACTGAATACCTACACGCCCGAAGAATGGGCAACGAAAAACTGACGTTTCCTTTACCCCCGTAAAATTCCTATGACTACCGACGTTCAAGATCGAATCAAAACCCTCCTGACTAACAACAAAATCGTTGTGTTCATGAAGGGCAGTAAATTAATGCCAATGTGCGGCTTTTCTAATAATGTCGTGCAAATTCTCAACACTCTCGGTGTTCCGTATGAAACCGTAGACGTGCTGGAAGATTACGAGATCCGCCAAGGTATCAAAGATTTCTCGAACTGGCCCACCATTCCCCAGGTGTATATCAATGGGGAATTTATCGGCGGCTCGGACATCATGATCGAAATGTATCAGAAAGGCGAACTGCAACAACTCGTCGAAGTTGCCCTCGCCTCCTAATCTCAACAAAGAAGGGGCACGATCGTGCCCCTTCTTTATCGATAATCTGGTTCCGGCATCACGCTGTCAAAGTTAGACGGATCGTAGATGTAGCGCGTAATTTCCTCTTCAAGCCGATTGATTTGATACGGCTCTAGAACGCTAGCCTGTCTGAGTGCCGACAAATAGCCGTCCAGATAAAGCCGCAGATCATCAAAGCGATAGCCACGGTTCCAGAGTTCGACGAGGTTGTCGGAGAGGCGTTGATAGTAACGGATCGTCAATGAATCTTGAAGCATATGCGATCGACGAGAATATAGATGCCGTTTGACATCGGACTCACAGTGGTATTACCTAACATTAACATTTTGTCCCGGAGTCTCTCGGTTTGTATCGAAATTCTACAGATCGGTATAGCAATTTTACAGATCGGTATACCGAGGGGTGGGTCATCGTCTAAACCCGTTTAAGTGGGGTAGCACCCGTTACAAACCGAACCGGATAAGCTTTGTTACCCTTATCTCAAGCATTTTGAGGATATTAGCCCCCGTGGGAGCCATTCACATACAAATCGTTGAGGGAAATCCGCACCTGCGATCGCTGCTAGGATGGCATCTTCAGCAGACGGGCTACCAAGTGCATCAATCCGCTGATCTGCACCAAGCGCGAGAAGTTTTTTTAATTCGCCAACCGAATCTGGTGATCCTCGATTCTGAGATGCCTTTAGGTGACAGCCTGGAATTTTGCCGCTGGCTTCAGCAGCAACAGTGTTTAATTTTGATGCTCTCTGCACGGACAGCCGAATCTGATATTGTCGAAGGTCTGCGATCGGGCGCGGATGACTACCTGACTAAACCTTTTGGAATGCAAGAGTTCCTTGCCCGAGTAGAAGCACTGATGCGCCGACAACGAGTCGCGGCACCCCCGATCAACCTCGATTTTGGCGATTTGAAGATCGATTTAGTGCATCGACGAGTGCGATTCAAAGGCGAACTGATCGAACTCACGCCGCAAGAATTTAGCTTGCTCTATGTCCTAGCGCAGGCGGGTGGAGCGGCGCTGAGCCGGGCTGAACTTCTACAACGCGCTTGGCCCGATGAGATCGACAATCCTCGGACTGTGGATACTCATGTGCTCTCACTGAGGAAAAAAGTTGAAATCGATCCGCGTCAGCCGAATCTAATTCAAACCGTTCGCAATGTCGGCTATCGGCTCAACCTGGAAGTTTTGAAGGCGGTTCCGCCTGCTCAGAATGGTCATATGGCGCGGAAACCGGCGGCTCCGATGCCCCGGATGGCTTCGGCTCCCCGTCCCCGCCTCTAGCGCAATCTACCAGATTTCAGAGTCGTCTGAGCGACTAAATACGCCCCAGTTGACCGCTTCCTTATCCGGGCAGGTTTCAGCTCCTTCTCCGACTCCGTAGGGGTGCATTCCACAGATCAGCAAGCTTTCTCCGTAATACTGTCCGTGAAAGTGACGACAGCCCGAACAGACCGGATGCTGCTTCAGCATCGGTTCGACGGTTTGGGTAACAGGTTGCGTGATGTCCTCGATCGCTCCTCCGATGCCAAAATACGCCTCTAAAATTGGGCTAACTAAGACCGTCAGCGATTGCTCAACCTCATCGACGAGCGCCGAGTTTAGATGTGATGAAACTTCTTCTGAAAATTCAACCATTCCATTCAGCGCTTCGGTCACATCTAACGCCACATCGAGAAAAAAACCTTCAATCTGATCCGCGATCGTGTCAAACATTTCAAACCAGTCTTTTTGCCATTCATTCATAACAGTGATTGCCGGGGAAATTGCACAGAATTTATAGGTTTAACCTGCTCTTGACGATCGCGCTCGATCGCTCATTAGGCGTGATCATAACTTGAATGTTTGCAATGCAACCGTGAAGGAATTTTACGCTTTCTGTGCTTGGATAAATTGAACTGTGGCTTTCGTTAGAGGGCGAATCCTATCTTGCATCGCTAAGGTGAAAACGGATTTCAAGCATAGGAGTTGGATATGAACCGGGCTGTAGTGTCGCTCTTAGTGATGACGTTGCTAATCTTATTTGTGGTATCGCCATTTTCGGCATTGGCGATGCTGATGATGTTTTTATTAGTTGCAGGAATTGCGGGCACGATTAACTCGATGGTGCATCTCGTGGTGCATCATAATCCGCCAGAGCGATCGGATTTATAGAAAAGATATCTCGATCGGGATCACCGCAGTCTAAAGTAGTAAGTGAGCAATTTCCAGAGGTGATTTTGCTCACTTAAAGCTGCTTTAAAAACTCGGTAAAATTTAGAGCTATTCTCTAACCTATTCCGTGAGTTGATCCTATGAAGTCTTACTTAGCTGCCGCTGTACAAATGAATAGCTTGCCTGATCTGCACAAGAATCTGGCACAAGCAGAAGAATTGATTGATCTGGCGGTTCGCCGGGGCGCAGAGTTAATTGGTTTGCCCGAAAATTTCTCGTTTTTGGGGGACGAAGAAGCCAAGCTTGCCCAGGCGGAAACGATCGCGCTTGAGAGTGAGAAATTCCTCAAGATGATGGCGCAACGCTTTCAGGTGACGATTTTGGGCGGTGGCTATCCGGTTCCGGTGGAGCAAGGCAGGGTTTACAACACAGCCCTGTTGGTGGCTCCGAATGGTCAAGAACTTGCCCGCTATCAGAAGGTGCACCTGTTTGACGTGAATCTCCCCGATGGCAATACTTACCGCGAGTCGGCAACCGTGGTAGCCGGAACGCGAGTGCCGCCAATCCACCCGTCGAAAGAGCTGGGCAGTATTGGCCTGTCGGTGTGTTACGACGTGCGATTTCCTGAACTGTATCGCCAGATGACTCAGATGGGCGCAGAGGTGTTGTTTGTTCCAGCTGCGTTTACGGCGCATACCGGGAAGGATCACTGGCAGGTGTTGTTACAGGCAAGAGCGATCGAGAATACGTGCTATGTAATTGCGCCTGCTCAAACTGGACGACACAATTCGCTGCGGCAGTCTCACGGGCACGCGATGATTATCGATCCGTGGGGTGTGATTTTGGCGGATGCCGGAGAAATGCCGGGAGTGGCGATCGCGGAAATCATTCCAGGGCGATTAGAGCAAGTCCGGCGACAAATGCCGTCACTGCAACATCGGGTGTTTCTTTAGACTTAAGAAATGTTGCTGCGATCGGCACCATTTTTAGATGGCTTCGACATCAGAATAAACTTCTTCTGTCGAAGCCCGAAAGCTTTCTAAATTTTTTGCTTAAGATCCGGGGCAGCGCTCAAACCGAAGCGAAAAATTTCCTTGCAGCGATCGTCCGATTGGGTGTTTGCTCTGATAAAATTTCATCCCTTGACTCCCACTTCAGATAGATAAGCCAATCGGGGCAATTCAGATACTGTGACAGCAAGCTGATTGTAACGTTTTTCAACGTGCGGGAACAATTGGCGGGAATTTGCTGAACCTTCATCGATATTGCTATGAAAGTAGGGGCTTGGTATTTAGGCGACGATCGCGCTGAGTTTACGGTCTGGGCACCGCGATCGCAGAGTGTGACCTTGGAATTGGGTGAGCGATCGGTCGAATTGGCGCAGAAGGCTGAGGGATATTGGAGCGCGATCGTTTCTGATGTCAAACCGGGGGCGCAGTACCGTTATCGGCTGGATGATCAGCAGTCTTATCCTGATCCCGCCTCGCAATTCCAGCCATTCGGGGTGCATGAAGCTTCAGCAGTTGTAGATCATCAGTTTGAGTGGCATGACGGGGAATGGAAAGGGATCACCTTAGAAGAGATGGTGATCTATGAGTTGCATGTTGGAACGTTTACGCCAGAGGGAACGTTTGAGGCAATTATTCCGCGATTGCAAACGTTACAAGAATTGGGAATTACGACGATCGAACTTATGCCGATCGCACAGTTTCCCGGAGACAGTAGAACCGACGATCCAAAGGCTTATCGCAACTGGGGATATGACGGGACTTATCCTTATGCGGTACAGAATTCTTATGGCGGTGTAGCGGGTCTGAAAAAGCTAGTTGATGCCTGTCATCAACACGGAATTTCTGTGATGTTGGATGTGGTGTACAACCATTTCGGTCCTGAAGGAACTTACATTCATCAGTATGGGGATTACTTTACTGAAACCTACAAAACCCCTTGGGGTCAAGCAATTAACTACGATGATGCTCATAGTCATTGTGTTCGCAGCTATTTTATAGAAAATGCGCTGTACTGGCTGAAAGAATTTCACATTGATGCGCTGAGATTAGATGCGGTACACGCAATTTGCGATCTTGGTGCACGACATTTTCTATCCGAACTCGCAGATCGCGTTGATGACCTTTCACGCCAGCAGAACCGCAAGCTCTACCTAATTGCTGAAAGTGATTTAAACGATGTGAAATTAGTGCGATCGAAGCAAGCGAATGGATTTGGATTAGATGCACAGTGGAGCGATGATTTTCATCATGCTTTACACGCTTTGTTAACGGGATCAGATGTTGGGTATTATCAGGATTTTGGTACCTGTGAAGATCTAGCAAAAGCGTATCGTGAAACGTTTGTTTATGACTGGAAATATGCCCCCCATCGGATGCGCTTTCATGGTGCGCCTGCAACCGATTGTGCAATGACTCAATTTGTGGTTTGTATTCAAAACCATGATCAAATCGGTAATCAAATGAAAGGAGAGCGGTTATCGCAATTAATTTCATTTGAAGGCTTGAAGTTGGCGGCAGGAGCAATCATTCTTTCACCATATATTCCGCTGTTGTTTATGGGTGAAGAATACGGAGAAGAAGTGCCCTTTACCTACTTTGTCAGCCATTCTGATCCTGAGTTAATTCGACTGGTGCGGCAAGGCAGAAAAGCAGAGTTTAAACACTTTCATTTTGATGGTGAACCGCCTGATCCTGAAGCTGTGCAAACTTATGAAGAATGCATTTTGCAGTGGGAGCGCCATCAGGCCGGGAAGTATAAAACCCTCTGGGAGTTTTATCAGGAATTATTGAGAATGCGTCGATCGCTGCCTGCATTAATCAATCGCGATCGTGATTCGATTTCAGCTTGCGCTGAAGAAGAAAAGCAGTTTGTTTGGTTGCAGCGATCGAGCGCTGAACAAACGCTGTTAATTCTGATGAGTTTCAACCAGTCGGAGCAAACTTTTGAGTTTCCAGATGGGCAGTGGCGGAAGCTGTTAGATTCATCAGACGATCGCTGGATGGGCAAGGAAGCGCTGCCTTCGGCACACACAAGCGTGACCGCGCCAGAAAAAGGGCAGCACGGCGAAAGTGGGCAAGTGAGCGCACAAAGTTTTGTGGTTTATGAACGCTATTAATTGAGGACTTATGCGAATTCCACTAGCAACTTATCGAGTTCAATTACGTCAAGAGTTTCCGTTTGAAGCGGCTGCCAAAATTGTGGGCTATCTGGCAAAGTTAGGCATTTCTGACTTCTATGCGTCTCCTATTTTTAAGGCGAAAGCGGGTAGTAGTCATGGATATGATGTAGTTGATCCGACACAACTCAATCCAGAATTAGGGACACCAGAAGTGTTTGATCAACTCGTCGAAAAATTACAGCATCACAATATGGGATGGCTGCAAGACATTGTGCCAAATCATATGTCTTACGACAGCAATAATCGCTATCTAATGGACGTTTTAGAAAACGGCTTTGATTCAGAATATTTGCAGTTCTTTGATCTGGCTTGGAATTCGCCCTTTAGAAGCAGTCAAGAACCGATTCTCGCGCCGTTACTGGGGGACTTTTATGGCTCCTGCTTAGAGAATGGAGATATCAAACTTCAGTACGGTCAAGAGGGATTATCAGTTAATTATTATGCACTTCGAGTTCCTTTAAGGCTTGAATCTTATTCGATCTTTCTAACTCGCGATTTAGGAAAATTAGCTAAAACTTTAGGAAGAAGAAATCCTGATTTTGTTAAGCTTCTTGCTGTTCTCTATATGTTAAAAAGCTTACCTGCTGAGTCGGGTGGTAAACAGAGACAAGACCAAGCTGAATTCGTTAAAGGATTGCTTTGGGAGCTGTATGAAGGAAATCCTGAAGTTAAAACTTTTATTGATGAAAATATTCAATTTTTCAACGGTGAAGCAGGCAATTCGCACAGCGTGGATTGGTTAGACAAGCTATTGTCAGAGCAGTTTTTCCGTTTATCTTATTGGAAGGTTGGAGCCGAGGAAATCAACTATCGCAGATTTTTTACAGTCAATGAGCTAATTTCGGTGAGAATTGAAGAGCAAAAAGTGTTTAACTACACGCATAATTTCATTGCTCAGCTCATCCAAGAGGGTAAAGTTACCGGACTTAGAATTGATCATATTGATGGTCTCTCCAATCCAAAACAATATCTACATCGGCTACAGGAGAAAGTAGGCGATACGTACATTGTCGCAGAAAAGATTCTACAGCCTGGAGAAGATCTGCCAAAAGATTGGAGTATTCAAGGAACATCAGGATACGACTACTTGAATTACCTCAATAGCGTGTTTTGTGATGTGCAAAACGAGCCGCGCTTTGATGAAATTTATCAACGGATTCAGGGTCGATCGATTCCTTTTGAAGAAGTTGTGCTTGATAAGAAGCGCTTGATTCTTGATAAGAATTTGGCAGGCGATTTAGATAATTTAGCCACCTTGCTAAAAGACATTTCGCTTAAAGATCGCTACGGAAATGACTTCACGATTAATGGCTTGAAACGCGCGATCGCTGAAGTCCTAATTCAATTTTCGATCTATCGCACTTACACCACTGAAGAGGGAGTTGCAGAAGACGATCGTAATTACGTCAAAAATGCGATCGAGATTGCTCGCGAAAATCAGCCTTTTTCACAAAAGGAATTAGATTTTGTCGAGAAAGTGCTGCTGCTTGAATACGATGATTCGCTCACGGCAAAGGATAAAGAACAATGGCTTTATTTTGCAATGCGGATTCAGCAGTACACCGGGCCGCTGATGGCAAAAGGCGTTGAAGATACTGCATTCTTTGTGTACAACCGCTTGATTTCTCTAAATGAAGTCGGTGGTGATCCGGGTCGATTTGGTATTAGTACAACCGAGTTTCACCAGTTTAATCAGTATCGACAACAGCATTGGAACGTTGCAATGAATGCAACTTCTACACATGATACAAAACGGGGCGAAGACCTTCGTGCCAGAATTAATGTACTTTCGGAAATTCCTGATGAATGGCAAGCGCAAGTACAAAAATGGCGTGAAATGAATCATCAATACAAGATTCAACACAAGAAAGCGTCGATGCCCAGCGCGAATGACGAGTATGCGTTCTATCAAACGTTAGTGGGGGCATATCCGTTCCAGGAAAGTGAAATGGATGGGTTTGTCGATCGGGTCGAGCAGTACGCGATCAAATCAATTCGAGAAGCGAAAGTCTCTACGGCTTGGTTACGTCCAAATAGTGCCTATGAAGAAGCCTGCACTAACTTTGTGAAAGCAATTCTAGCGGACGATCAGTTTCTCAAAGAATTCCTGCCCTTCCAGCAGAAGATTTCGCACTATGGGATTTTCAATTCTTTATCCCAAGCTTTGATCAAAATTACTTCTCCGGGTATTCCTGATTTTTATCAAGGCACTGAACTTTGGGATCTCAGTTTGGTTGATCCAGATAATCGCCGTCCGGTTGATTTTACAATCCGTGAAGCGTTTCTAGATGCGATGCAAGCCGCAGCACCCTTAGCGTTAATGCCAAAACTTTTAGAAAAGCCAGAAGACGGACAAGTGAAGCTGTTCCTGACACTGCAAGCTCTAAAAGTGCGGAATCAATTCAAGTCGGTCTTTCTCAGTGGCGAGTATATTCCGCTAGAAGCAACCGGAAAGTTCAAAGATCACATCATTGCGTTTGCGCGTAAAGATGCAGGTCAAATGGTGGTGACGATCGCACCCAGATTTTTCACCCGATTGATTCAACCGAATCAACTGCCAATTGGCGAAATTTGGGCAGATACAGCAATTGAGCTTCCCGCTTCAGGTTGGAAGAACGCAATTTCCGAGACTGAATGTGCTGGAAGCACGATCGCGCTCAAAGATGCCCTGAAAGATTTTCCGGTGGCACTGCTGACACACTAATTTGGAACAGCACATCGTAGGATAAGGCTTAATGTCAGTGAGACAGAAGTAACTTGCTTTGATGATGGATTCGGATCGCCGCACTCAACGAAGCAGAAAGACTCGTCGAACTGTCGTTAGCTTACGTTGTTGCTGTTTTCTTTTATGTTGCTTCCTTGGGTTTGGCGATCGATTCCATTGCATCAGCGCACAGGTTCAGAAGTGTTTGCTGCTTTGTTTTTGCAGGATAAGATTGCAGCTTTATTAGAAAGTCCTTCTCCAGCATCGCCGGACTATCCGCAGTTGGGGCGCTTTTCTATCTGCGCGGGACAGCCTAGAGCGGCTAGAGTTTGGACACCTGCGATCGGAGAAATTCTGCCGTTTCTCAATCAGTTGATCGAGCAGGAAATCCCGTCTCAAGCGCCAGAGCATTTACCGTTTACGGGCGGTTGGTTGGGTTGGTTGGGCTATGATCTTGCTTGGGAAATTGAGCGGCTTCCGTATCTCAAACCAGAGACTTTACCGTTTCCGGTGGCGTTTTGGTATGAGCCAGAATGCTTTGCGGTGTTAGATCATGAGCAGCAAGTTTTATGGTTGGCGGCAAGTAATCAACCTCAATTGGATCAGCTTGAGAAACGGCTATCAAATTTAGTTCAAACCTCCTTCAAAAGTTCAGCATTTGAGACTCAGTTCTGCATGAAGCAAACGGACTATGAAGCGATCGTTCTCAAGGCTAAACAACACATCCGAGCGGGTGATATTTTTCAAGCTAATTTATCTCTGAGATTTGAAGCGAGAACCGAAGCTGAAAGCTGGACAATTTATCGATCGCTGCAATCCATTAATCCCTCACCGTTTGCCAGCTATTGGAAAACGCCTTGGGGGGATGTGATTAGCTGTTCTCCAGAACGATTGGTCAAACTAAAAGATGGAATCGCAGAAACCCGCCCGATCGCTGGAACTCGTCCGCGTGGAACCACAATCGAACACGATCGCGATCTAGCTCAAGAATTACTCGGCAACACTAAAGAGCAAGCTGAACACATTATGCTAGTGGATCTAGAGCGTAATGATTTGGGACGAGTGTGTGAATGGGGCAGTGTACAGGTTGATGAATTACTCGCGATCGAACGCTATAGCCATGTGATGCACTTAGTCAGCAATGTGATCGGCAAAGTACAGCCACAGTTTAATTCGATCGATGTGATTCGCGCTCTGTTTCCGGGTGGAACCATTACCGGATGCCCGAAAGTCCGGTGCATGGAGATTATTGAAGCGTTAGAACCTGTGCGGCGCAGTTTGTTTTATGGCTCTTGTGGTTATCTCGATCGACGTGGAAATCTTGATCTCAACATTCTGATTCGCACGTTGTTGTATGCACGTCAGGAAGAGAGCGCGATCGTTTGGGGGCAGGTTGGCGCGGGAATTGTAGCAGATAGTGATCCCGAACGAGAGTGGTTTGAATCTTTGCAAAAAGCACGAGCGCAACTTGCCGCACTCGGACAGGAAGTTTAATCTTCCCGTTTGCGCTCATACCATTGGCGATAAATTAACTCCAACTCGCTGCCCATATCCGCAAAATAATCAACCTGATTCGCCTGCAACGCCACACACAGCCGAAAAATGCCCAGTGCCACGATCGCCACGATCATGCCGCCTGCGGTGGTGATTAAGGCTTCGGCGATTCCAGCCGCAGCTTTATTCGTGTCAACCGTTGTTCCACCTCCAACTCGGAGATTAAAGAACGTGATAATTAATCCGGTGACTGTTCCCAACAACCCCAACAATGGAGCCATTGCAATCACCGTTTCAAGCAGCTTATCGCCCTTTCGCATCTGCACAAATTCCCGATCGCCCGCTGCTTCGAGCGCCAATCGCATCGTTTCGGGAGAAGGCTGATCAAGTTTCAGCCCTGCTAACATGAACCGTGCAATCGGCAAATTCGTTGCGGCTTCTGCAATCGATCGCGCTTCAAGCAAATCAAATCGAGCTGCATCCAAGATTCGGTGAGCGATGCGGTCTTCGCCCCGTAATACTTTTGACCAAAACAACGATCGCTCCAAACCACAAGCGATCGTCAAGATCGACAGTCCCGCAATTGGAATCATTACGGGACCGCCTTTCGCAATCAAATCAAACAGCGTTGACATTGAAATTTCTGCTATTTCCAGCCTGCGCGATCCATGATTTTTAGCGCTTCTGCATTGTTTTTACCAAACACCGAAGCATTCAGCGGATCTTCTTTGAAGTTCCTACCATAGCTCAATAAGACCGGATCGATCGTCGAACCTCTTACCGCTGGATACTCGTTGTTGCTTCCCGCAAAGATGGCCTGAGCTTCCGGGCTGGCGAGATATTCCAAAAATTGTACCGCTGCTTCACGATTAGGAGCCGTTTTGACTACGCCACCACCGCTGATATTGACGTGAGTGCCTCGCTCTTTCTGATTCGGGAAAAAGACTCCGATTTTAGAAGCGATCTCTTTGTCTTCCGGTTTGTTGGACTTAGCTAGACGCACTACGTAATAGGTATTAACCAGGGTGAGATCGCCTTGTCCGGCGGCGACTGCTTTAATCTGAGCGGTGTCATTGCCCTCAGGCGATCTCGCAAAGTTTGCGACCAGTCCCCGCGCCCATTCTTCGGTCTTTTGAGGACCATGTTTTGCCAGCATCGACCCTGTGAGCGATTGGTTATACACATGGCTCGACGATCGCACGACAATACGTCCTTTCCATTTCCGATTGGCTAAATCTTCGTAGGTCGAGAGATCAGACGGCTTCACGCGGTCTTTGTTGTACACGATCACCCGCGCCCGCCGAGTAAAGCCAAACCAGTGTCCACTGGGTTCGCGCAGGTTTTTAGGAATTGCACTGGTGAGCCTCGAAGACCGCACAGGCTGGAGTAAGTTCTCCTGTTGGGCACGCCACAACCGTCCTGCATCCACGGTGAGTAGAACATCTGCGGGACTGTTTGCGCCTTCGCTTTTAATCCGCTCGATCAGCTTGTCGGCATCCGCTTCCACCAAGTTGACTTTGATGCCTGTTTTTTGAGTAAAGCCTTGGTAGACAGCGTTATCGCTGTCGTAGTGACGAGCAGAGTAGAGATTGAGAACGCGGGGTGCGGCGATCGATTGTTCGGTGTTGAATCCCCAAATTTGATGGGCAGTCACAGCGGCGATCGCTGCACCAGAAGCCAAAAAAAGCCGTCTTTTCATAGTCATATTGAAGTGTTCCACCAGGACTCGAGATGCCCAAACTAGCTAGAACTCGCAGTAATCTGCCCGCAAATTCTATCTTAATTGACATAAGTTACTAATAAGGAACTTAAAGGAGTTTGGAATCACTGTCAAGCAAATGGATCAAAAAAGGACGATCGGCTCGCCTGCTTCTCTTGATTTTTCTTCCTGATAAGCCTTTCAGGCTTCATTCGTTGGGCTCTATCGCCAGATTTGAGGCACTCTTTTGCAAAAATCTCTCAAGCTTTTGGAATCTTAGGATGTGATAGTTTGTCAAGAGCCTGAGCGCCTCGCCAAGACCCAACCCTCAAAAATTTCTTCAGGCTCGTAATTCACGATCGACGTTTTGGCAAGATTGGGATCAATCCAGGCGTACTTTGTATTCGGTGAAATTTTCGGATCTTTGATGTATTGCCCAATTTGGGGCGTATAAAAATTCAGCAGCAATTGCCGCTTGCGATCGTCGCGACTAATCAACGCTTCATTCACCACAAAACTCACAGGCTGCGATCGCAAAATTGACTGAACATTCGGCTGTGACAAAAACTGTTTGAGTCGGGGATCATAATCTCCCCATAATCCAGTCAGGTGCAGCATTGCCATCGCTAACCAGGATGTGAGTAGCCAAACTGCGATCCAATAATTTGCAGATTGATGCCTCGAAACACGGTTCCGCAGCAGCCAAATTACAGGTAAGCTGAGCCACCCTAATCCCACAGCCAGCACAACCAGCGCAATCGATTCGATCGTGCCACTCCGCAGTGTGTTTGAAAATACCTGAGCAATCATCATGCGCCGATTCACAATGACGAGCAAAATTATTGCGATCGCGCCTATGAATAGATTTAGCCCGATGAATAACCCCGTTTGTTTGCGCTGCCTGTAAAGATATGCAAGATGAGACAGTGCGATCGCCGCGAATAATCCAATAAACGGCATTAACTGGATTGGATAATAGTGTGTTCGCGTTCCAAAGATACTTAATTCAATAAATAATACAACCGGATAGCCAATCAGTAAAAAACGACTCTGCTTCGATTTTAACAATGCTCGAATATCAGAATGAAAGCACGAAAGCCACAAACCAGCTAACGCGAAAAAGACCCAAGGAAAACCATTTGCAGGAATATTCCAGAGATAATAGAACTGATTTGCACCCTGATAGGTTTGCCCCTTTAGATGAATTAGTTTACCAAACAGTTCTTGAATCGGGGCGGTTCCATATTTTTCAACTGCTGCCCATAGCCAAAAAATCGGTAGCAATAACCCAATCGCACATCCCAAGTACAGTAGGGGATCAAACAAATGACGATGGCGGCGATGCTGAAAAATTAGATAAGGAAATAGCGCGATCGTCGCGGGAATAATCATGAATCCTTTGATCATGAATCCCACACCAAACATCAAGCCTGTCAGAAACCTCCAGGGACGCTCTGAAGATTCTGCCATGAGTAGCGTCCAAATTGCGATCAGTTCCACGCAGACGAGAACCATATCTTGCGTAGCTAATCGTCCGTATTGCACTACTAACGGAATCACACTAAAAATCGCCGCCCCAAGCCAAGCAATTCGAGGCGTAGTCAACCGTACCCCGATCGCATACGTCAGCAACACACTCAGCACAAACGCGATCGCACTTGGGAGTCGTGCGACTCCCTCATTCGTTCCAAATAACAAATACGATCCGGCAATCAGCCATTGAATTCCGACCGTGCGATCGAAGCTATATCCCCCGCCCCACTGTGGCGTGATCCAGTCTCCGGTTCTCAGAATGGTTCGTGCCTGCGTTGCATAAATCCCTTCATCGTGTGCCATCAGGCTTTGCTGAGAACTGCGAATTAGAACGATCGGCAAAACCCAAAGTAACAGAGTGAGATAAGGCAGAATTCGCTTCCAGTTCACAACACTTCCTTCTATCCAGTGCAGGGGAATTCTACCGCAGTTTTTCTCCTACAACTTTCCCTGAAACTACAGGTTGCTTAGAACACGAGAAGCACGATCGCGCTTGACATTGATATTAAATCTTTGCATGAAGCGTGAATGCTTTGCCGAATCAAAGGTAGACGGACTTCGTTTGGATAGCCGCAGATTTGATTCGGTAAAGCATTCACGCAACAGTTCTATTCCACAATCATGCACCTAGCCAACGGGCTGCATCTTTCGCGTGATAAGTCAGAATCAAATCTGCTCCCGCCCGCTTAAAGCTGAGCAAGGTCTCCATGACGACTCGTTCTTCATCGATCCAGCCGTTCAGGGCTGCGGCTTTCACCATCGCATACTCACCCGACACATTGTAAGCCGCGACGGGAAGGTTAGACGCTTGCTTGACCTGGTGAATGATGTCCATGTAAGCCAAAGCAGGCTTCACCATCAGCATATCTGCGCCTTCTGCAATGTCGAGTTGAATTTCTTTGATCGCTTCTCGTGAATTGCCAGGATCCATTTGATAAGTGCGACGATCGCCAAATTGCGGAGTCGATTCCGCAGCATCCCGGAATGGCCCGTAATAAGCAGACGCATACTTCGCGGCATAAGACAGAATCGGAATGTCTTGAAATCCAGCCTCATCCAATCCTGCTCGAATTGCGGCGACAAAGCCATCCATCATGCCAGAGGGCGCAATAATATCGGCTCCAGCTTTTGCTTGCGAAACTGCGGTTTTCTTCAGCAGTTCTAGGGTTGGATCGTTGAGAACGCGCCCAGTCAAATCGCCCACTTCGAGATAGCCACAATGCCCATGCGAGGTGTATTCACACAAGCACGTATCCGCAATCACGATTAACTCTGGAACGGCTTCTTTGACGGCTGTTGCTGCTTTTTGGACAATACCGCAATCGTGCCAAGCTCCGGTTGCATCGGTATCTTTATCGTCAGGAATGCCAAACAAAATGATCGAAGGAATGCCGAGATCGTAAACTTGCTTTGCTTCTTCGACAATTTTATCGATCGACAACTGATACACTCCCGGCATTGATCGCACTTCATTGGCAATCCCTTGTCCGGGCACAGCAAACAACGGGTAAATCAAATCGCTGGTGGTTAAAGCGTTTTCCCGCACCATGCGGCGCAGTTGGGGATGGGTGCGGAGCCGACGCGGGCGATGGGTTGGAAACATAGCGTTAAATACGGGGGGTCGATCAAGGATGCTTTACAAGTCTAAAACGTTGATGGTGAGGAACCAGACAAGGTAACAAACTGTAAAAAACTAAACCGCAACATAACTTCTCAGTTGCACTTCACACTGTTGAAACTCGTAGTTCAATGCGCCAAACAGAACATCGAGTTCCTGAATCGTGAAGAAGGTTGTGTTACGGGTAAAGACCTCGGCTTCGAGCTTGCCAAATTGCCAGCGATCGCCATTCGACACAATTCCGTAAATGATAATTTCCGGTTCTCCATTGAGTTTCTGAGCCGCAATCATTTCTGCAAGGCATTGCGCCCAACCTGTTTCAAAGTTGTCTTGTTTTGCTTCGACTAGAAGTAAATAGGGCTTGTCAAACACGACTTTACCGAGTGGAGAGCGACGTGCCAGAATGTACTCTGGAAAGCCACGCAGCCTTTCATCGTAGTTCAGGGATTGATGGCTCCAGATGATGCAGCGATCGCGGTAGTGTTTCCAAACTTCCTTCAGAACGGGATAGATTAAATTCTCACAAATCGCAAACTCAGAATTATCAATCACTGCCTCGCGCATCATTAACTGCAAATCTTCTCGAAAATACTCAGAAATCTGAAATGCGAGTTGCTGAATAAATTCTGCTTCGGTATATCGCACCTGGAATTCTTTGACGACTTCACCGAACGGGCTGAATGACATAGGCTTTCCTCGCGCTTTCTCTATTCTATTGAAAACAACAGAACTCCGATCGCCTATCGCCTAATGCAACCGGAGTTCTCACACTACTCGAAATCTAAAAGTTAGGGTTTTGTAAACAATCGGAAGTAAAGCGACTGCAACACCTCTTTTACCGGGAACAGCGCATAGGTAAGCGGGTTGATCGTCACAATAATGTCGCGAAAATCTCGTTTTGCTAAAGCAACGATCGCCCAAGCGACACCCGATGCTGGCATCACCCCATAAGGATTCAATTGACTCTTAAACGGGCCTAGAATCAGCTTCCGAATAATACAAGGTGCATCTAATCGCCGCAAAGTAATCAAATCACCTAATGTTCGCTTCGATAGTTCATAAAGCGGACTAAAAGCAGGGTTTACTTCTGCTTCTGAAGTGTTGATCCAAAGCTCTTTGAGCGCTTTATGCGAAGACACAGTAACAGTTTCTAAGAACAATTCTGCGAGCTTCCAAGTCGAAAAAGTATTGACCTCGTATGAAGTCTGAATTGCTTCAGGAGAACGATCGTCATACACATTCACCCCATGATTGAGAATGAAGATATCCACTTTTTGCAGGCGCGATCGAAGGTCTTCTTCCGCTCCGATCTGCCATTGCAGCACCTCAACTTTGGGATCAAAGCTTGCATTTTCACGGGTTGTCAGTGCGATCACTCTTGCACCTTGCCGAGTTAATTCTGCAACTAACGCCTGTCCCAGCGTGCCAGACGCTCCTGTAACCGCCACAACTTTATCTTTGAGCGACAAGCTTGTTCCCAGCATTTTGTCTACGATCGTAAAGTGACCACAGAAATAAGCATTTGGCTGATCAAAATGGTGTCGCCAGTGGTAAGTGCGATTCACAATCCAAGGCTTTGGTAAATCAATTAAATCCCCAGGCTTGTGGGTGACATCGGTTTGTAAAAGTAACCCTTGCGATCGTGCCAAAGCTGGAATTAGAAACACCAGCGAGTAGAGTGATCCTAACCAGAATCCCGGCATTTGGGTCAAACCTGCCAGTAGGGTTGTGGCGCTGAACATTGCCATTGATTCTGGCACATCATTGTAGAGTTGCGCCCGTTGGTAAAGTTCTAAACTGGCGATCGTCAAATCCGGACGATAAGCTTTGTGATGGAGGTTATGAAAACGTTTTAGGGGTTGCCAGTAGTGTCCGGCAAGGTGATAAGCGTCCCGTATCAGTTCTGCAAGAACAATTGCAGAAACTCCAAGGAGGCATTGAACGAGTAGCTGACTGTACAGAAATCGCAGATCCATGAACCCGATGTAATGCTTCTTAATAAAACTTTCCCTACTTTACCTTGAGCGCGGCATTTCAACTGACCGAATTTGAGTCCAGTCAGATTTGCGATCGTGCGCTCTAATCCATAGTAAGCAGTTTGCTCAAGGATGCAATTAATCCTTTACTTCTCCTGTTAACAGCGCCACCACGACTAATTCTTCAGCCTGGAGCGCGTGGCAGTCTTCGATGACGATCGTGCTGTGTTTTTCAACTAAATCATGCAGCGATTCATCTAAATACGCCTCTAATACACCCGGATGAATATAATATTTCCGGCAAGTTGCAGGGCGATTTCCCAAATAAGAAGACACAGATTTAACCGCTTGTGTAATATTCTTTTTTGCGGCTGTTTGTGAGGTAAATTTGCCAATTTCAGCTAAATGAGTAGCGGCTAAAACTGTTCCTGCCCAAGTGCGAAAATCTTTTGCTGTAAAATCTTGACCTGTGATTTCTCTCAGATAATCATTCACATCACTCGATTTAATATCTTGCGGTTGTTTATTCTCATCTAAATATTGAAAAAGCTCTTGACCGGGGAGATCTTGACAACGTTTGACAATCTTTGCAAGTTGTTTGTCGTTGATGTCGATCGCATGATCAACTCCGCTTTTTCCCCGGAATGTAAAGCGAACTTTTGAGCCAATCACATTCACATGATCATCGTGCAATGTTGTTAAACCGTAAGACTCATTTGTTTTCGCATATTCTTCATTGCCGACTCGAATTCGCGTTAGTTCCATGAGCTTGAGAACAGTCGCTAATACTTTTTGTTTCGGCAATCCGGAAAGCGCTAAATCCTGCTCTAATCGCCGCCGAATCTCTGGTAAGGCTTGGCTAAAAGCAATCATGCGGGAGAACTTTGTCTGGTCGCGAATCGATCGCCACAGTGGATGATACCGATACTGCTTTCGTCCTTTCGCGTCGCGTCCAGTTGCCTGCAAATGCCCATTTTCAAGCGAACAAATCCACACGTCCCGATAAGCAGGCGGAATTGCGAGAGAATTAATGCGCTGAATGGTTTTCTCGTCTTTGATACGATCGCCATTCGGATCAAAATAAATGAAGCTTTTTCCCGATCGCTTGCGTCGAATTCCTGGCATCTCGTCGCTGACGTAGTGTAATCCAACCGCTTCGGCAGACTCGATCGGATCCGTGGGAATTTCGGTAGGAAGCTCGGCGACGGCTAAATTCATGATTTCAAACATCATTTCGGGATAGTTTGACCGTATCAAACTGAACGATGTTTGAAATCTGCAAGGAAGTATAGTCTTAAAGGTTGAGGAGCAAATTGCGATGGAAATTAACCTTCCTGATGTGTTGGCGGAAGTGACTGCCGTTTTTGAACAATATGAAAAGGCTTTAATTAGTAATGATGTTGCGGTGTTAGATCAGCTTTTTTGGCAAAGTCCGCATACGATTCGCTATGGTGCAACTGAGAATTTATATGGCTATGAAGCGATCGCGCAATTTCGGGCAGGGCGATCGGCGGTGGGACTCGATCGAACCCTACAAAATACAGTGATCACCACTTACGGACAGGATTTTGCTACAGCAAATACGGAGTTTGTCCGCTCTGGTAAAACTGGACGACAAAGCCAAACCTGGATGCGAACGGCTGACGGTTGGAAAGTTATCGCTGCGCACGTTTCGCTAATGTAAATGTAAGTGCTTCAGGTTTGGGAAAATGGTTGAATTGCAGGATTGGATCAGCCAACAAACTTTGTGGACAATTATTCATTCAGAATTGCCACCCTTGCTAATCCAGCTAGAGATTTTATTGCCGCCAATCCCTGAATAAACATCGAAAAACTCCAACCTTTCACAATAAGAAAAGTTGGAGCTTTAAGCGATTTGAATTCCGATCGCTATGCACTCACTGCCGATCGCTCAACCGTAGGCACACTTAATACTTGCTGATACAGCTTCCCCAACTGAGAGGCTACTCCATCCCAGCTAAACATCGCTTCTACCCGATCGCGTCCCGCCCGTCCCAACTGATAGCGGTAAGCTGAATCAGATAAGATCCGATCGATCGCTTGTGCAAATGCCGCATCATCTTTCGGGGGCGCTAACAGTCCAGTCTCTTCAGGAATCACCGTAAACTGCAGTCCACCCACATCTGAAGCCACCACCGGAGTACCGCTTGCCATTGCTTCGATCGCCACCAATCCGAACGGCTCATAATGACTCGGCACCACCGAAACATCTGCCGCAGCATAGTACAAGTGCAAATTCTCCAGCCCCAAACGACCGGGAAACAGCGTGATATCTTGCAAGCCTAATTCATTTACAATCCCTTCAATGCGATCGCGCTCCATCCCATCGCTTTGTCCCGGACGACTGCCACCGCCGATAATCAATTTCAGATTCTCGTGCTGTAATCGCCCGACAGCGCGGACTGCGGTTTCAATGCCTTTACGTCGATCGAACCGTCCCACATACAGCACAATCTTGTCATCTTGATTCAATCCCAGAACCTCACGAGCTTCAGCGCGAGAAATTTGACCAAACCGCTTGATATCAGTTCCACAAGGAATGATATCAATGTTGCCGTGCTGCGAAACGAGCGATCGCATATGTTCCTGCTCTTGAGGGCTGGTGGCAACAATCCGCTCTGCGGTTTCGAGACATTGTTTTTCCGTTGCAAGCCGCGTCTTTGCAATCATCGGAATCGCTGAAACCGATTGATACTTAACGGCTCCTAATGAATGATAAGTGTGAATCTGCTTCGAGCCTTGGAGCTTTTTCAGCGTCATGCCAACCCAAGACGATAGCCAATAATTGGTGTGCACTAACGGGTATTCAACGCCCAAATCAGTTTGGAACTGCTGAAAATTCTGCACAAATTCCGGCAAATAACCAAACAGATCATCACGCGGAATAAATTCTTTCGGGCCTGCGGTGAGCCGAATCGTGCGGCAATGTGGATTATGCTGCACAATCTCAAGCTGATCAGCAGTCGATCGACGAGTAAACATATCGACCTGCCACCCCTGCCGCGAGAGCGCTTCGCCCACTTGCCGCACGTAGACATTCTGCCCGCCCGCTTCTTCTTTGCCAATTTCGATCGCGGGATCGCCATGCACGGAAATCAATGCGATCCGGGGACGCTCACCTGAGATAGCCATAATTTCTCTTACCAAAACACGATGAATGAAAACAAATGTGAAATTTCATAACCATTGCGTTTAAGCGTAGTAATAAATGGCGCAATCCCCATCCTTCAGGAGTCAGAAATCGTAGGATAAGTTTATATAGCTAGATAGCGATAGAAGCGAATCTCTTCTATCGCTGGTTAGATTTTGCAATAAAAAAAGGCAGGGTTACCTGCCTAGATTCAGTGAAGTCCAACTTTAAGCTTTAATACGATCGGTTCAATACATAGTCCGTCAGCTTAATCAAAGCTTGGCGCGAGTCAGAAGGCGGCAAATCTGATAGATGTTCGATCGCAGCCTTGGCATGATAGGTTGCTAATTCCTTCGCTCTTTGAATGCCTTGACTATCTCTTACCAGCGCTAAGGCTTGTTCTAGATCATCTTCCTGAGCAAATTCTCGATCGATCAACTCTTCTAAATAAGGCTTTTCTTCTAAGGCATACAGCACCGGAGCCGTCAAATTTCCACTCTTTAAATCCGATCCCGAAGGTTTTCCAAGCCCCTCAGCTGAACTGGTAAAGTCGAAAATATCATCAACAATCTGAAACGCTAAGCCTAAGTGCCGTCCGTACTGATACAGCTTGTGTGCCTCTGCATCGGAAGCATCACTCAACAATGCTGCCGCTTTCGAGCTATTTGCGATCAAAGATGCCGTCTTGTAATAGCTTTTTTCTAGATAAGAGTCGATCGTTAAACCTGTATCAAAACGAAGCAATCCTTGCTGAATTTCACCTTCGGCAAAATCCTTAATCACCTCAGACAACAGCTTAATCACTTCGATATTTTCTAGATTTGCCAAGTACCACGACGACTGAGCAAACAGAAAATCCCCGGCTAATACGGCAACCTGTGTACTAAATCGGCTATGAACTGCGGGAAGTCCTCGCCGCATCTCCGACTCGTCGATCACATCATCATGCACCAAGCTAGCGGTATGAATCATCTCAGTGATTTCCGCAAGACGGCGATGACGCTGAGTAATCTCCTGTCCGCGCATCGTAGCACGAGCAACGAGCAGGACGATCGCGGGACGAATACGTTTTCCTCCGGCGCTAAACAGGTGTTCTGCGGCAGCGTAAAGAATAGGATGACGCGCACCGATCAGATTTTTAAGGTTCTCGGCAAGTAAACGTAAATCCGCTTCTACCGGAGAAAAGAGGGATGTGGCTGAGGTCATGTAGTTGCCGACTCAGAAGCTATAGGTTAAGTTTTTTTACGGCTTGTGACCTTATTTTACTCATAAATCCGCAAATCTAGGGGATTAAAAATTTGCGGTTCTCAGTTTAGCCGGTTTCAAGCGGCACGATCGCGCCGCTTAACTTCAACACGCTTGAGGAATTGAAGCAGTGGCGACAAGCGCAAACCTAGCTCCTTCACCAAGCTCCAAATAGTCTTAACCAATGGTCTTAACCCACGGCGACCGATTCCGAGAGTGTCACTTGCTGTACTGTCGGAGTGTAACCGAGCCAGCGTTGCGCTACTTCCACAAATGGCTCTGGAGTGCCGCTGACATAAAACTGCGTCGGTAAAGGAGGCTGTGCAGATCGCAAGCCCAGCAATTCCAACTCCTGCGCGGCTGCTTTCGCAACGGAGACGGCCGGATCAATCAGCTGTACCGAACTGGGGACGATCGATCTCACAACCGGAGCGAGGTGCGGATAGTGTGTACAGCCATAAATTAGCGTGTCAATGCTTTGATCTAATAGCGGCTTGAGATAACGTTGAGCGACTTTATAAGTATAAGAATCCTCAATTCGCCCTTGCTCAATCAATGGCACAAACTCAGGACAGCCAATTTGCCAAACTTCAGCGGTCGGCTCAACTTCAAGAATGGCTTGGCGATAGGCATCACTGGCAGCAGTGGCAGGAGTCGAAATTACTCCAATACGTCGTCCTTGTTTGACGGCTGCTCTTGCACCTGGCAGAATCACACCCAGAATCGGTAGACTTGGAAACTCTTGGCGGATGGTTTCGATCGCCAATGCCGAGCTGGTATTACACGCCATAATCACCATTTTGGCGCGACGTTCTACCATCCAATTCAAAATTTCGCGGACAAACTGAATAATTTCGGCCTGCGATCGAGTGCCATACGGGACACGGGCAGTATCACCAAAATACAACAGCGATTCGTTCGGCAGCTGGCGATACATCTCGCGCAGCACCGTTAAGCCACCGACCCCGCTATCAAATAGCCCGATCGGATTTGAGCCATTCGGTGACTCAGCTAAGCAGCCGAACTCTTCTCCCAGGTTGATCATGTCTTACTTCCTCACACCACTCAGAACATTCAGATCAGAACATCAAAAGCCAGAAGGCTGAAGCAATCGTACTCTGATTTTTTGCTTCAGGCTTCTTACTTTCATCTCAGTCTAAGCGCTCTTGTCAAGTGGCTCAACACCGTAGGGGTAGGATTTAACGCGAACTGCGGCTCCCTAGATATTCGAGAACGCCGCGAGCGATCGAATCCGCCATGCGCTGACGATAGGATGACTCTGCCAAGCGAGCCGCATCAGTCCGACCTGTGACAAACCCAACTTCCACTAGAACAGAAGGCATCGAGGTGCGGCGCAAAACAAAGAAGCGGGCACTGCGAACTCCTCGATCTTGAACTCCAGTTCCTTGCAGGACATTGCGATGAATTGTGCGGGCCAGTTCCAAGCCACTTTGGAAATAGTATGTTTCTAGCCCATTCACATCGGGACGACTCATACTGATGGCGTTGGCATGGATGCTGACAAATGCGGTTGCATTTGCTCGCTGTGCAATATCGACGCGGGGCTGGAGATCAAGGTCAGTATCAGCGTTGCGGGTCATCACGACCTGAACCCCTCCTCGCTCTAGATTTGCCTGGACACGGCGGCTGATATCGAGCACGATTTCTTTTTCTTGAATTCCTCTGATGCCAACGGCTCCGGGGTCAGGCCCGCCATGTCCCGGATCGATTACCACGACTAGGCGACCATTGGGAACACGCGGCGGAACGGGGCGCGGATTAGTCGTAGGCGGGACTGGGAGCGGAGAAGGCGTGATTGGGGGTGTCGTCGGCGGAGTAACCGGGAACAATCCGCGACGCACAGGTAAGATCAACTGCTGCGGAGATGTCTGCACAATGTCGCCAAACTGCACATTTGCAGCAGGCACGAACAAGAGTGCGAGATCGTTGCCGTCTTGCCGGACTCGCGCTTGCAGAATTGAGCTACCTGCAGGCAGTTGAGGCCCTCTAAAGCTCTGGTCGGTGCGTGCCGATCGAATCAACACTCGATATGCTCCAGTCGCTCGATCCCAGCCTGTGGTGTAGCTAAGCGGCTGATTGCCACGGATAATCAGTTGGCGATTCGCATCAAGCTCGACAGATTGAACGATCGCGGTTTGACTGGCAGGAGGCTGCGTGACTGGAGGCTGTGTGACCGGAGTTGAACCTACAGCTTGAGGTAAGACAATTAACCCGCCAGAAGGACTCGCGCTAGCTCGCCAATCGGCACTCTGGGGGGACAGCGTTAAGGTCAAGCGAACGCTATCTGGCGTGAATTGTGAGATTTGAGCGCGAGAGACACCGCTTACATTCACTGGAAGGTCACGCGGAAACAGATTCGGAGAAAGGGTTGCGCCAAAGATGTCGATGATCATCTGGCGACGATCGTTCGATCTCAGCGATCGAACTTGTGGAGTAGCGCCCGTTGTTCTTAGAAATAAGCCATCTCCGGTTGCTTGAAGGCTCTGAACAAAGGTGCGACCTGTCGAAGTTGGCGGCAGTTGGCTAATGGGGGGTTGAGCAATGGGAGGCTGGGTAATGGGAGGTTGGGTTACAGGAGGGGTTGCAACGCCTGAAAAGGTTGGCGTAGGAAGCTGTACCGACCATTGATTTGCGGTTCTGCCTTGAAATTGAATGCGGCTCGGATCAACTGTATATCCGGGTGCATATTCAACGACAATTCGAGTGGTTTGGCGATCGAACTGTCCCACCCGAATCGATCGCACGCCACCGTTATAAGATTCTGTGACCTGTGGTCGCCCGAATGTGACACCTGGCAGATCGATTACCAATCGAGTTGGATCGTTCAGCAGTTGTGCCTTGGGCTGAACGCCATCATCGGTCGAAAATTCCAATTGATTCTGGGCTGGACTCAAGCGCCAGGACTGTAATCTTGCTGCTTGAGCCGGAAAGGTGAATAGCAAAAAATAGAATGAGCAGAGCAAAAAGTAAGTCCGGAAATGAAATCTTCTTTGAGACTTTTTTGCACTGGTAGACTGAAGACCGCGTTCCAACTTTTCTCTCCTTTTGTGCGTTGCGCCGCTATTTTTCGGCAATCGTTTCTATGCTTTGATAATCAAAATTGAGCAACGAAATTAAGACTTTTCGCTGACAGCTTCGATCGCCAAAATTAAATTTGCATCCTCTCTCACCCACGATCGATGAATATTTGCTCAGCTAAACATCAAGACTGAAGCTGATATTCACCGCAGAAATTCAACGATTATTACTCAAAAAATTCAGAGCAAAATCAAATCACTGGATCGACTGACTTAATATTCCCAAGCTCGTTCCTGAGATCTGGAAATTTGCGCTTCGTTTTGTTTGGAAAATAGAGTTGTCTAGACTCGATGTGGGCGACGCAAAGAACCCCGATCGAGTTTCTTAAAGGCGAGATCAAATTTTTTAGAAATAGCGGCTGCATACACCCCAAAGCGTGACACAAGGACATCCCAAACCTAAAAAATCTCATTTCTCAGGTTTGGGCTAGAGCATTTTAGTATGGATGCCTCAAGTTCAGCCTAATTTTTTTGCTCAGAGGTCATCAATGCCACTGAGATTCGGAACAGCTACAGAGTCAGTTTGAGGAAAGACGACGCGCAATAGCGGCGGTGCAAGAAAGGTGGTTAGAATCACCATGACAATAATCGCTGCCTGTAACGCATCTGAGAGGATGCCCGTGCTGGCACCAAACGACGCAAACACCAGCCCCACTTCGCCGCGTGGAATCATTCCGACTCCGATCGCCAGTCGATTTAATTCGGGTTGCCCAAACAGCGTAAAGCCCGTGACCACTTTCCCCACGATCGCGACCACGATCAAGAAGGCAGACATAATCAAGCCCTCGCGATTCGCCGGATCAAACGGATTCAACACACTGACATCAGTTCTCGCACCGACAACGACGAAAAAGACAGGCACAAGCATATCTGCGATCGGCTTGATTTGCTCCTCAAGCTCCGCCCGCTTCTCGGTTTCAGCCAGGATTAATCCCGCAGCAAACGCGCCTAAAATTGCCTCTAGCTGAATGACGGCGGCGATATCTGCGAGCACAAACGCCACGATCAAAGCGCTTACCAGTAGCTGTCCGCGAGTTTTCAGCTCATTCACCAGGGTGACAAACAAGGGACTGAGCAATCGTCCGAGCCAGAGGCTACCGATCAAAAAGACAGCAGCACTGATAATCAGATAAATAACGCTGGTGACTTGTACTTCTCCAGTTTTTGCCAGTCCTGCAACCACTGCCAGCACGATAATTCCAAGCACATCATCTAGAACTGCCGCTCCAATGATGATTTGTCCTTCTTTAGAGCTAAGCTGTTGCAGTTCCGACAGTACCCGTGCGGTGATGCCGATACTGGTTGCAGTCAGGGCGGCTCCTGCAAAAATTGCCGGAATTGCAGGGACATTAAAAAGGGTCATCAGTCCGGCTGTGCCAAGCGCGAAGGGAACGGCGACCCCGACACAAGCGACGATCGCGGCTTGCCAACCGACCCGAATCAGTTCTTTGAGATCGGATTCTAACCCAATCTCAAACAGCAGAATCACGACTCCGATCTCTGCAAGCACTGAAATCACTTCGCTCTGCGTTTCAAATACGAGATTGAGCGATTCGGGGCTAAGATGTGCAGTCATTTGGAGCGCTTGCATCACCAGCGATCGGCTTGCATCGAACTCCGCACTTGGAAACACCAGCAAATGCAGCGCGGACACACCGACAATCACACCCGCAACAAGCTCACCAAGAACCGAGGGCAAGTCGAGTCGAGCGCAAATCTCACCGCCAATTTTGCTGGCAAAATACACGACGACTAAACTGAGCAGAACGCCTGCCAATACGAGAGAACTGCTTTCTGCTTCGGCAGCAGCGAGCAGTGAGGGTGAAGAAACAAACGAGTTGAACCAGGACAGGGAGTTGATCATATTGGAGTGGGCGATGCCTATAGCACACGCGAATGTGACCGAAAATCCTTCCTATCGTACAGATTTCTTACGGTTTATTACAAAGACAGACAATTTACTGCATTCAATGTGCTGCATTCTCGATCTTTTATTCAGTGCTCGAACGCCACTGTCAAACTACGGTTTACTAATCGTCTCTAAACCTAGTGAGCAACTTATCCAACAACAAACTATTGCTTTGTGAAAGCTTGCGCCAAAATCGGTGAAAACTGAGATTACGGTTGTAGTTCGATATCTGAATTAATTTCGGCAAAATCGTGTTTTTAGATACAACATCCTCCGGAAGACTAGGTTAACCTTTGGTTAAGACAAGGTAAATTAGAACATTGGTCAGATTTCCTCTCATACAGGAGCAACCCGCGATCGTGCAACCCAGCGAATAATGTCGCTGAAGCGCAAACACCAAAACCCTTTTTATCAGGAGATTAAGAGATGGCAGATCAACACAATTTCTTATACCCGCGCAGCCGCTACCGGGGGCAAGTCAAACCAGAGAATTTGGTGTTTAATGCGAATTTGCAGGAGTTTTCTCAGCGAGTGTCGTATATTTGCTGTCTGGAGACAGGCGGTAAGATGACACCTGAAGAATCGTTTCAAGAAATTCGATCGTTGTGGAAACAACTCAAAAAAAGCCGCAAACAGCTAGGAATTGCCGCTGGAAACAACTCCGATCCGGGCAATATGGCGGTTTAATTCTGATCGCTAACGGGATTGAAGGCGCATCAGTTCAAGCAGGCTGGTGCGTTTTGTTGTGAAAAAGCTTAAGCATTTTGTCCATTGTCGGGTTGAATCTAGCGCGTAGAATGAACACCGGCATTTTCGGGCTAACTGATGGAAATGAGACCTCCTGTACCGCCGTTTACGCTTGAAACGGCAAAAGCTAAGGTTCAAGCGGCTGAAGATGCGTGGAATACTCGCGATCCAGATCGCGTAGCGTTGGCATACACTGAGGACTCGCAATGGCGCAATCGATCGGAGTTCCTCAACGGGCGCGAGGAGATTCGGGCATTTCTCAGGCGCAAATGGAATAAAGAGCTAGATTATCGGCTGAGAAAAGAACTCTGGAGCTTTACCGACAATCGGATTTCGGTTAAGTTTGAGTATGAATGGCACGACGATTCTGGCTACTGGTACCGTTCCTATGGCAATGAACAGTGGGAGTTTGCCGAGAATGGTTTGATGCGACGACGTGAAGCCAGCATCAACGATTTGCCGATTCAGGAATCAGACCGGAAGTTTCGCTGGGCGCGGAGCTAATGCAGGGAAAATTTTTCAACGATCGCAACTCATGCGGCTTTCATCTAAATAAAGAGACCATTCTCCTACTTCAGAGTTTTGAATTCAACGCTAAACTCTGGAATGACTGTGAACCTGTTGAATTAATCTGACTTTATGTTCGTTTCCGTTCGTCGGCTTCGGAGCCGAATCGCTTTTGCGATCGTTACAACCAGTTTAGTTGCCCAAGGTCTATGTCAGAGCGTTGCTAAGGCGGAATTTCTGCCTTATTGCCAGCAAACTACAGACGCAATCCGGCAGAAAGATGGGGCTCGCCGGGCAGCGCTGAATGGCACCCCTGAAGCCCAGCAATCTTATCAAACTTTAATTCGGCAGCAAGCGGAGCAACTGCGGCAGTGTCGCAATCAGAACTGGCTGAAAACTCAGGGGATTTGGTTGCGACTGTATGCCTGTGATACCCGACCGGGTGCGATCGACGAGGTATTAGATCGGATTGTCGATCGCGGCTACAACGAGATTTATGTGGAAACATTCTTCAACGGACAAGTGTTGCTGCCTGCTGCGAACAATCCAACCGCCTGGCAATCGATGGTGCAATCTCCGAATAATGCTGATTTGTTAGCTCAGGTGATTCAGAAAGGGCGCGATCGTGGCTTAAAAGTGTATGCCTGGATGTTTAGCATGAACTTTGGCTACACCTATGCGATCAAGCCTGAAAAGCAAGTGACCTTGTTGCGTAATGGTCGTGGGCAGACTAGCTTTCGTGCCAATACGGTTGCGGGGCTGAGTACCGATTTAGGCACATTGAACCCGGATGAAGCCTTTATTGACCCGTACAGTCTGCTGGCAAAACAGGATTATTACCGCATGATGCAAGAAGTCCTCAAGCGTAAGCCTGATGGTGTGCTGTTTGATTACATTCGCTATCCGCGCAGTCGAGGTAAACAATCAATTACAACCAGCGTGCAGGATTTGTGGATTTTTGGAGAGGCATCGAGGCAAGCGCTGATCGATCGAGGTTTGAATAACAAAGGGCGGGAATTGATCAAACGCTATATCAATCGTGGCTTTATCAGTGCCAGCGATGTTGCGACAGTCGATAAGCTGTTTCCGCGTGAGAAGGTTCCGATGTGGCAGGGACGCGTTCCCAGCACGATCGAAGCCCGTGGCTCTTCGGCTCAGCGAGCCGGAGTTTTGCAAGCAGAGTTGTGGCGGTTGAGTGTGGCTCATGCTATGCAGGGCGTGGTTGATTTTCTCAATCTGGCAGTCTATCCGGTGCGACAAGCAGGACTGCCAGCAGGAGCGGTGTTTTTTCCAGAGGGCAATCAAACGATCGGGCAGGGGTATGATTCTCGCTTGCAGCCGTGGGATCGTTTTCCGCATAATATCGCATGGCATCCGATGTCTTATGCGACTTGTGGGAATGCAAAGTGCGTTGTGCAGCAGGTTCAGCGCGTGTTAGCGCAGGCAGCACCGGGAACCGAGGTAAAACCTGTTTTAGCTGGAGTTTGGCAGGAATCGATTAGCAATCGTCCGCCGTTAGAGGTGCAAATGGAGGCATTGCGATCGCTGTCACCGCGTATTTCGGCGATTAGTCATTTTGCTTATTCTTGGCAGGAGCCGCAATCGGATCAAGACCGTAAATATTGCGCTGCCCGGCGGCTTTAATCTAAAAGGCTTTAATCTAAAAGGCTTTAATCTAAAAGGCTTTAATCTAAAAGGCTTTAATCTAAAAGATAGTGATTCAACTGTTGCGCTAAGGTTTGCACATGGGGCTGTTTGAGTAAAGAGAGGTGATTACCTGGGACTTGATGTACCCGAAGGTGATCGACCAAACTATCCCAACCTAAAGTTGGATTGCGATCGATTGAATTGTGATCGGACTGTTCAGCCGCTTTAAACAGAACCATAGGATGTGGATAAGCTTGAGGCACATATTGATAGGTCGCTTGAGCATTGGCATAGACAATCCGCAGCAGTGAGGGAATGGCAGATTCTTCTAGGAATCGGAGCCGAGTTTCTTCGGGAATTAAGCGCAAAATCGTAGACCATTGCCAGCGCGAAAACCAAGAATTTCGAGCTTGTAGTCGATCGAGCGCAAGGGTACTATAGTCGAGCAAAAATGGCAGGGTTGACCAAAGTGCAGTGCCTAAAAGAAACTTCAGGCTTTGATAGAAGGAAGGTTTATAGCAAGGAGCGGGGGTGTCTAACATTGCTAAGAGTTTCACTTCATATCCTGCACGGGTGAGTTGTTGCGCCATTTCAAAGGCGACAATGCCACCAAAAGACCAGCCTCCTAGAAGATAAGCTCCATCAGGTTGAACCGTTTGGATTGCTTTGATATAGTAAGCTGCGATCGCTTCAATTCGATTGAGCGGTGGTGTTTTTCCATCCAGCCCCAACGGTTGTAGTCCATAAAAGCTGCGATCGCAATCTAGAGCATTTGCAAGTTCTAGATAGGGCAGCACAACGCCAAACATCGGATGAATGCAAAAGAAAGGTTGTTTGCTGGTTCCGAGTGTGAGCGGGACTAAGGGCGACCAGGATACAGAGGGTTTGTCGGGAATGTTCGAGGCCGGAGTCGATCGTTGACGGCGGAAAGCTGTTCGATCAAGTCGAACTAAGGGCGGAATCTTTGAGGCGGGCTGCTGTAAAGTATCGAGAACGGGGGCGAGTTGAGCAATCGTGGGTGCTTCAAACACGCTCTTTAAGGGTAGCTCTAGCCCAAACGCATCACGAACACGAGAAGTCATTTGGGTTGCGAGCAAGGAATGCCCGCCTAACTCAAAGAAGTTATCGTGAATTGTGATCTGCTTCAGTCGTAGAAGATTTTGCCAAATTTCTAATAGGGTTGTTTCTGTGGCAGTTGTAGGATGAGTTGAACTTTTAGCGATCGCGCTGTGGGTGATGTCTTCGCTGAAGGCGGGTAGAGCTTGACGATCGACTTTACCATTTACTGTGATTGGAAGTGCTTCTAGCGGTAAAAAGATAGACGGAATCATATATTCCGGCAGGGTTTCTTTGAGAAATTGGCGCAATTGAGGAACCAATTGCCGCGCAAATTCAGCTTGAAGCGGATTATTTGTGTATTGTTGCCATGAGTTGATTCTTTCCGAACGAGAGCTAGTTTTAGCATCAATATCTTGTCGGATCAGAGAGACATCATAATCACCTGTCTCTGTTTCAGTTGTCCAGGTAAGCTCGACGGTGTAGGGCAGTAATGCTTCTAAGCGGTACCAATCCTGAGGATCGATCGCAAATTCAGGCGATTCCTGTAACTGTTCTCGCATTTGCCCGACTGTTTTTGGTGTTTTTCCACGACTTAACCAAGTTGCAGTTCTAACAGCAGCATTCACTCGACTGTTTTTAACATTCTGGATGATGAGGATTTCTGGCTGCGTCTGAATTAAAACTTCCTGAATCTTCTCGACATTCACTGGGTTTATTTTCCAGTTTAGGGATTGAATTGCAGGAGATTTCAGTTGAGCCTCATCTATCAAGCTGCCTTTAATGTGCAGTAAAACGTTATAGCGAAACTGAGTCATTTCATTGTGGTGCTGCCCGCGTGATAATCGAATCTGCACAGAGCGAATCTGAGGAAACCTATCTTGTAATGCGTAAAAGAGCATTGGATCGATCGCAAGTTCTGGTTCTTCAAAGCGCGATCGATTCATCAACTTTTGCAGGGTCGATCGCTCCATTCCTGCGTCTGCTTTACAAAATTGCATCCAAGCATGAAAAGCAGTGAGCAATGATAGATTTCGCACATCACCAATCCATAAAACTCCGCCTGGTGCTACAGCTTGAATCGCTCCTTCTAGCACCTGCATTAAGTAATCCACGCTGGGGAAGTATTGCACGATCGAATTCAAAATCACTGCATCAAATGATTCAACCTCAATCCCTGTAAAATCAGTCGCAATTCGGTGCAATAGTTCTACTTGAGGAAGTGTTGCTAGTTGGTTCTGAACTCCTTCTAAAGCAATTTTTGAAAAATCTGTGCCTACATATTTCTGGCAATGCGGCGCAAGCTGAAACAGTAACAATCCAGTACCACAGCCGATTTCTAGCACTCGTTTTGGTTTAAGCGCGAGAATTTGCTGGACTCGATCGCTGATCCACTCTTGCATTTGCTCTGGGGGAATTGGCTCCCCGGTGTAGCTGCTGTTCCAGCCTGTGATGTTGAATCGAGAGGCTGGAGATTGATAGGTTTGGTTGTAGAGCGTTTGCCATTGTTCGACCTGTTGCTCGACTTGTTGAGTTTGAAGCGATGTTTGCTGTAACTGTTGAAGATCTAAACTAAAATAAGCAGCTAACCGCATCTCATTCGAGGTTGCTCCAGAGGCGAGAACGGCTGCATCTTGGATGGCAGGATGGCGCTGTAGCGTGGCTTCAATTTCACCAAGTTCAACCCGGAACCCTCGAATTTTGATTTGATCATCGACTCGACCAAGAAACTCAATCGAACCATCCGGGCGGTAACAAGCACGATCGCCTGTCTTATAGAGTCTCAGGTCTTTTCTGTGTATGAATTGATCTGTGGTTAATTCCGAGCGATTGAGATAACCCCGAGAAAGCCCTACACCGCCAATATACAATTCGCCTGGAATGCCAACAGGAACCGGATTGAGGTGGGTATCTAAGAGATAAACTTGCGTGTTAACAATCGGACGACCGATCGACAGGGGAGGATCGCCGGGGTGAAGTTCGGCAACAGTTGACCAGATTGTGGTTTCGGTGGGGCCATACGCATTAAAGAACAAGCGATCGACTGCCCAACGATCGATAACCTGCTGAGAGCAAGCTTCTCCCCCTGTAATCAGCACCCGAAGCGCAGGCAAATCCGCCGACGGCAACACAGCTAAGACGGCTGGCGTTAATAAAGCATGAGTAATCGCATTGTCTTGTAGATAGCGTATCAAAGCGATTCCGGGTAGCTGAGCAGACTTAGACGGGATGTAGAGTGTGCTGCCAGAACCCAGTGCTAAAGCAATCTCAAAAATGGAGGCATCAAAGCTCAAGGAACTAAATTGCAAAACTCGACTGTTGCGAGATAGATGAAACACTCGTTGCTGTGCTTCAACCACATTGCACAATCCTCGATGCGATAAAAGCACTCCCTTAGGTGTGCCTGTAGAGCCAGAGGTATAAATCACATAAGCAAGCTGATCGGGCGTTGGGGGAGAAGCGATCGCGCACTCTTCATCAAGTGGAAGCGGTTGATCTAAACACACAATCTTTGCGGATGATTCAGGGAGAACATCAATCAGCCAAGACTGTGTAAGCAAAACTGAAACCTGAGTATCCATCAGCATGAAGCGGAGTCGATCGTGGGGATAGTTTGGATCGAGCGGCACATAGGCTCCTCCCGCTTTGAGAATTCCGAGAATCCCAATCAGCAGATTGGCAGAACGATCGACACACAATCCCACTAAACAATCGGCTTGCACTCCCAAGTGTCTGAGAGTTTGTGCGAGGCGATCGGCTCGCTGGTTGAGCTGTTGATAAGTGAGTGTTTCTTGCTCTGAAACAAGTGCGATTGCGTTGGGTTCGCGCTGTACCTGTGCTTCAAAGATTTGATGAAAACATTGATCGTTCTGAAGTTGGCTCTCAGTCTGGTTCCACTGAGCTAGAAGCTGGTGTTCTACAGGGGTGAGTAAAGGGAGATCAGATAGGCGATCGTCAGGATTCGCCACAATTCCTTCGAGCAAGGTTTGAAAATGACCGACTAAACGACTGATGCGATCGCGATCAAACAAATCTGTGCTGTAGGAAATAAACCCGCTTAAGCCTGCTTGCGATCGCCATAAGCTGCGTAATCCGTGTGCAGGTTCCCACAAGTGAACCTCTAAATCAAATCGCGTACTAGCTGACTCTAAGGGTGCAGGTTCTAAGGTCAATCCAGGTAATTCTAAAGATTGCATCGGAGCATTCTGGAGTGCAAAAGCAACCTGAAACAAAGGATTACGGCTCAGATCCCGCTCTGGATCTAATTCCTCGACTAACTTCTCAAACGGTAAGTCCTGATGTTCATAAGCTTCTAATGCGACCTTGCGAACCTGCTCCAATAGTTCACGAAATGTTGGATTGCCAGACAGATCCGATCGCATCACTAAACTATTCACAAAAAAGCCAATTAATCCTTCTACTTCGCTGCGATGACGATTTGCAATTGGAACACCGATCGCAATGTCCTCTTGCGCTGTATACCGATGTAGCAATGTCTGAAATGCTGCAAGCAGAATCATAAACAAAGTGGCTCCAGTCTGCTGACTCAGAGCTTCTAATTGCTCGGTCAGCTCTAGAGAAAATTGCAGAGGATAAGTTGCGCCACGATAGGTTTGAACTGTAGGACGAGGGCGATCGCTCGGTAAATTCAGTACGGGTAAATCTTGTAGCTGCTTCAGCCAGTATGATCGTTGTTTTTCTAAAATTTCTCCCTGCAACCAGTTGCGCTGCCAGCAAGCAAAATCGGCGTACTGCATCGGTAGGGGTGGTAATTCTGGCGATCGTTCCTCAACAAATGCGGTGTAACAGTGCGCTAATTCTTGAACCAGCACACCCAGCGACCAGCCATCTGCAACAATATGATGCAGGGTGAGCAACAGCATTGCTTCTGTTGAGCTAAACTCCAGCAGTGTGATTCGTAAAAGTGAATCCGTTGCGAGATTAAACGATCGCTGTGCCTCAGTCGTCGCTAATTGTTGGCTTATCTGTTCAGGCGCTGTGACGTTGGATAGCTGCACCACTGATAAATCAACTTTGATATCCGGTTCGATCACTTGAACGGGTTGACCGTCAACCACAGCAAATCGAGTACGAAGGGCAGCATGGCGGCGCACAATCTCATTAAACGATCGCTCCAAAGCCGCTCGATTCACAGTTCCTTTCAGGCGAATGGCAGCAGGCACATTGTAGAACGGATTATTAGGCGCAAGTTGGTACAAAAACCACAATCGTTCCTGAGCAAACGATAAAGGAAATACTTGAGTTTTGAGTTGAGCGGATTGAGTAGATTGCAAGTACGTAATGATTTCAGCTTTACGCCCAGCTAATTCCTGGCGTAACTCTTTTGTTAAAGTTCCTTCTGGAGCATTACAGCGCAATCGAACTTCAGCATGATCATGCCTAATCGATAGTTGAACATCTAAACCCTGAAGATAAGACACCAATTCAGCGATCGTTCGGTTCGTCATAGTTCAATTTCCTCACGATGGCGCGAATTGGTTTGTCCTAAAGCTTCGACTCTTTGGGCTAATTGCGCGATCGTTGGCGCTTCAAATACCGATCGCAAGGGGAGTTCAACCTGAAATCGATCGCGAATGCGTGAAACAAGCTGAGTCGCTAACAATGAGTGCCCCCCTAACTCAAAAAAACTATCTTGAGTTCCGATCTGTTCGCGCCCAAGCAGTTGAATCCAGAGTTCAATCAGTGATGCTTCTAATGAGGTTGCGGGAAGCACCAGACTATTTTCTTTTATGCTGCTGAAGTTCGGAAGAGGTAATGCTCTGGGATTAACTTTGCCATTCACAGTCAAAGGCAACGTATCTAACATTACAAACCCAGCAGGCAACATATAAGCAGGTACTTTAGCTTTGAGAAATGCTCTTAGCTCTTTCTCCGTTACCTCTTCAGAGCTTTGAGGAACAACGTAAGCAATTAACTGGCGATCGTGATCTATTTCCCGCACCGTGACTATGCTGGTCTGTACCTTCGGATGCTGTATGAGAATTGCCTCGATCTCACCTAACTCAACTCGAAATCCTCGGATTTTAACTTGGTCATCCATTCGCCCCAAAAACTCAAGATTGCCATCAGGATGATATAGCGCTCGATCGCCCGTCCGATAAAGTCTCAGGTCTCCAACCTGAACAAATCTTTCTGCGGTCAATTCCTGGCGGTTGAGATATCCCTGCGCTAAACCATCACCCCCTAAGTAAATCTCACCGCTCACCCCTACGGGAACTGGATTTAGCTTTGCATCTAATAGATAGACCTGAGTATTGGCGATCGCTTGACCGATTGGAATGGTAGTTGCATTCTCTGACACGCTTTGCACTTCATACCAGGTTGAAAACGTGGTGTTTTCTGTTGGACCGTAAACATGAATGAGGTGTTGAGGCTTTCCTTGATGCAGCAGCGATCGTACGCACTCCACATTCGCCATCTCGCCCCCAAATAATAGGAATTTGAGCGATCGGAAAGCATCGGGAATCTGACGAATCGTTTGATTGAACAATGCCGTTGTCAGAAACAGAATGCTAATTTGATGCTGCTGCAATTGAGCAACAAAATCAGTCGGCAAAAGGGTACTCTCTCGCTCTAGCCCAACTACTCGCGCTCCATTCAGTAATGCTCCCCAAACCTCAAAAGTTGCTGCATCAAAGGACAAACTTGCTACCTGTGCAATTCGATCGTTCGGTTCTATCTCTATATAGTTCGTATCACACACCAATCGATTAACGCTGCGATGGGACACCATTACTCCCTTGGGTGTTCCAGTTGAACCAGAAGTATAAATCACATAAGCAAGCTCATTTCCTGTGCAAGCATTGGATAAATTTTCATCCGATTCTTCAGCGATCGCGCTCCACTCCTGCTCTAAACACATCACTCTAGTTCGATCAAATCGCTCTGCCCAACTTGCTTGGGTTAAAATGATCGCAATTCCCGCATCTTCGATCATGAGCTGCAATCGCTCTGATGGATAGCTTGGATCAAGCGGCACATAAGCACCCCCCGCTTTTAGCACAGCTAACATTGCCGCGATCGCTTCAATCCCCCGCTCTAAACAGATTCCAACAGGCATTCCCGCCCGCACACCGTAGCGCTGCAAGTACCGCGCTAGCTGGTTACTTCCTTGATTTAAAGCTGAATAGGTGAATGATTGATCACCAAATTGAACCGCGATCGCAGTTGGTCTTTGTTTAACCTGTGCTTCAAACAATTGATGGATTCCGACACTTGCAGGATAATGCGATCGATGACTGCTCCAATGCTTGAGTAATGCGTCTTGCTCTTGACCACTTAACAAGGATAGTTCAGACAAACAAGCCTCTGGATTCGCAACAATGCTTTCTAATAGCGTTTGAAAATGCTGGCGCAGAGCTGCGATCGTGCTGCCATCAAATAAATCAGTGTTGTAAACAAGGATGCCGCGTAATCCGTCTGTCTGTTGCCAGTCTTTACCCCATAGATTCCGAAAGTTATCGCCGCACTTCCAAAGATAAACTTCCAGATTAAAGCGCGAAGTCTTTGTTTCTAAATCTACTGGACTTAACACTAAACCCGGTAACACTAATTGTTCCATCGGCGTATTTTGTAGCGCAAATACAACCTGAAACAGTGGATTCTGCCCCAAGTTCCGAATCGGCTGGAGTTCTTCAACTAGCTTTTCAAACGGCAAATCTTGATGAGCATACGCAGCTAATGTCACCTTCCGCACCCGATCTAAGAGTTCTCGGAACGTTGGATCGCCTGTTAAATCCGCTCTTAGCACCAAGCTATTCACAAAAAAGCCAATCAAGCCCTCTAACTCGCTTTGGTGACGATTCGCAACCGGAGAACCGATCGCAAGATCTGTCTGTCCCGTGTAGTGATAAATCAAAGTTTGGAACGCTGCCAATAAGGTCATAAATAGCGTGACACCCGCTTCCTGACTTAATTCCTCCAGCGCGTCTAATAGTTGCTGTGGTAGCTCGATTAATTGACTCGCCCCCCGGTAACGTGGCTCATCCTCGCGAGAAATAGAACTTGGCAAATTGAGTGCAGGTAAATCCTTTAGCTGCTGCTTCCAATAGTGCAACTGGGTTGTCAGTACCTCGCCTTGCAAATACTGTCGTTGCCAGTGAGCAAAATCTGCATATTGCACAGGCAGTTCTGGCAGAACCGCAGGCTTACCGTGAACGATCGCCGCATAAAACTCCCCCAACTCTCGAATTAAAACGCCGCTCGACCATTCATCGAAAATAATGTGATGCAGCAAAATTAAAAACAAATGCTCTTGATCGTGTAACTGCCAAAGCCGCGATCGCAATAGTGACCCCGCATTCAAATCAAACGGTCGCTCAATCTCCTGCCAAATCTCCTCTACTGCAATGTTCTCGCGAACACTCGCAGGCATTGTTCGTAAATCAGTAGATTTCAGTGGGATTTGCGCGGCTTGAGCTACGACCTGAAGCAACTGCCCATCAATCTGCTCGAATGTTGTTCTGAGAATTTCATGCCGCCGAACGATCGCATCGATGCTTTGCTGAAGCTGCGCTCGCCTTAAATCACCCGTCAGCCGAAAGACCAGGGGGATACTATAGAGAGAGGCTCCCGGCAAAAGTTGTTCAATAAACCATAAGCGCTGTTGAGCAAATGAGGCTGGAAAAATAAAACTCTCTTCAACATCTTTTTGGATCGGCTGATCTGAAATCATTCCCACCTGCATCTGGTCAACTTCAACAGTTGTAAGGGAAGCCATGGTTCAAAAATTACGCTTTAGGATAGATTTTGCCCCAGAAATCTGTATTGTTTTATTGCCGTTTGATGCACAGCTTTGCATTCTAAAAATTTCTCTTAACCTTCTAAATTTCTCTTAACCTTCTAAGTGATGCGAAACCAATTCCACCAGCATCAGAAATTAGCGCATCAATTTTTAGCACCTGAGGAAAAGCAATCGACGCCTAACTGATCGCTCTAAATCTCACTCTCGATCGCGTACAACGTTGCTCATCAAGGACTGAAATAAGATCGCTCTTGTGTCTCTCTTTTAAAGCTGAAACGAGATTCTTACGGGGTAAGATGAAAAAATGCTCAAAACCGTATTGTCAAGCTCAAATTGTTGGGTGCGCAGCAGCCAGCAATCTTTGCCACGACAGAACAACGGAGGAGTGGATTTTTCGTTTAGTCAGATTTGTTGCTGCTGCAACCCAAGAGGAATCATGAGTCAAGAATTGTTTGATAAGCTCAAAGCGATCGTCGCAGAACAGTTGAGCATCGACGATCCCAGCACCATCCGTCCGGAATCAAACTTCCAGAACGATCTCGGTGCCGATTCGCTCGATGTCGTTGAGCTTGTAATGGCGATCGAAGAAGAATTTGAAATCGAAATCCCCGACGAAGCGGCAGAAAAGATGACCACTGTCCAAGAGGCAGTCGATTACATCAGCAGCAGAGTTGCAGAAACCGCATAATGAGCGGGAGTCGGGAGTCGGGAGACGCAATGTGCCACCCCCCGCTCCCTATTCCCAACTCCCTACTCCCTTTCTTTATTGGACATCATGACAAATTCGGTAAATAAGCGCGTTGTGGTCACAGGGCTTGGTGCAGTTACGCCGATCGGCAATACGCTTTCTGAGTTCTGGGACGGTTTGATGAGCGGGCGCAATGGCGTTGCCCCGATTACCCTGTTTGATGCGTCCCGGCACGATTGCCGTTTTGCGGCTGAGGTGAAGGGATTTGACCCGCATCAATATATGGATCGCAAAGAAGCCAAGCGGATGGATCGCTTCTGTCAACTCGCGATCGCAGCCAGTAAGCAAGCTTTGGCAGATGCTGAGTTCACGATCAACGACCTCAACGCCGAGCAGGTCGGCGTGTTGATCGGAACGGGCATTGGTGGTTTGAAAGTGCTGGAAGATCAGCAAGAAGTTAATCTAACCAAAGGCCCCGATCGCTGTAGCCCGTTCATGATTCCGATGATGATCGCGAACATGGCGGCGGGATTAACCGCGATTCAAATCGGTGCGAAAGGCCCGAACTCTTGTTCAGTGACAGCCTGCGCTGCCGGATCAAACGCGATCGGTGATGCCTTTCAATGGGTTCGACGCGGCTATGCTCAGGCGATGATCTGCGGCGGAACCGAGGCTGCCGTGACCTCGCTTGCGGTTGCTGGCTTTGCCGCTTGTAAAGCGCTCTCCCTCCGCAACGGCGATCCGGCTCACGCTAGCCGTCCGTTTGACAAAGACCGCGATGGCTTCGTACTCGGTGAAGGGGCAGGCATTCTTCTGCTCGAAGAAATGGAACACGCTCTAGCCCGTGGAGCCAAAATCTACGCGGAAATCGTCGGCTACGGCGTGACTTGCGATGCTTACCATATCACCAGCCAAACTCCCGGCGGAAAAGATGCCGCCAGAGCAATGCAGCTCTGCCTCAAAGATGGCGGATTAACCCCGGATCAAGTTGATTACGTCAACGCTCACGGCACAAGTACACCCGTGAATGATCCGAACGAGACCATGGCGATCAAAACTGCCCTTGGCGATCGCGCTCATCAAATTCTCGTCAGCTCAACCAAATCGATGACCGGACACTTACTCGGCGGATCTGGGGGAATCGAAGCGGTCGCAACCGTCATGGCAATCAAGCACGATCGCGTTCCTCCCACGATTAACTTAGTTGAGCCTGATCCAGAGTGTGATTTGGATTACGTGGCGAATCAAAGCCGTGATCATATTGTCAACGTGGCGCTTTCAAACTCCTTCGGTTTTGGTGGACACAACGTCACACTGGCATTCAAAAAGTTTGTGCCCTGAGCTTGAAGTGTCTACCGTTATCGAGGATTATTAGGAGGCTGTTATCGAATAGCAGGTTCCGATAGCTTTTTCTGATTAGGTAGTTTTGCCTACCATTCTTCATAATGGAAAGAGGTATTCGCGTTCTGTCCGAATTCTTCCGTTATTGCCCAATCGTCGTTCATTCTTAACAGAAATCATGGTCGTTGCAGCCCAGTCACTCGAAGAACTTTGCATTAATTCGATTCGCTTCTTAGCGATCGACGCAGTTGAAAAGGCAAAATCCGGACACCCAGGCTTGCCGATGGGTGCAGCTCCGATGTCTTTTGTGCTGTGGGATAAGTTCATGCGGTTTAACCCGAAAAATCCCAAATGGTTTAATCGCGATCGCTTCGTTTTGTCGGCGGGTCACGGTTCGATGCTGCAATACGCGCTCTTGTACCTGACAGGTTACGACAGCGTGACGATCGAAGACATCAAGCAGTTCCGTCAGCTCGGATCGCGCACTCCCGGACATCCGGAAAACTTTGAAACCCTGGGTGTAGAAGTCACGACAGGTCCGCTCGGTCAGGGGATTTGCAACGGCGTTGGATTGGCAATGGCGGAAGCGCACCTGGCAGCGAAGTTCAACAAGCCAGAGGCGACGATCGTAGACCACTACACCTACGTGATTTTGGGTGATGGCTGCAACATGGAAGGTGTTTCCGGTGAAGCTTGTTCACTCGCTGGACACTTAGGACTCGGTAAACTGATCGCACTCTACGATGACAACCACATTTCGATCGATGGTGATACCTCCGTTTCCTTTACGGAAGATGTGGGCAAGCGCTTTGAAGCTTACGGCTGGCAAGTCTTAGTCGTTCCCGACGGTGACACCAATCTGCAAGCGATCCAAGAAGCGATCGAAACGGCGAAGCAGGAAACCGGTAGACCGACTTTGATCAAAGTTCGCACGACGATCGGCTATGGTTCTCCGAACAAAGCCAACACCGCAGGCGTTCACGGTGCGGCACTGGGTGGCGATGAAGTTGCGGCAACACGGAACAATCTCGGTTGGGATCACGAACCGTTTGTTGTGCCTGAAGATGCGTTGAACCACTGGCGCAAAGCGATCGAGCGCGGTGCAAAACTCGAAGATGAATGGAATGCGACGTTTGCAAACTACAAATCGAAGTATGCCGAAGAAGCCGCAGAATTTGAGCGAATGCTGAGCGGCAAACTTCCGGACGGTTGGGAAAAGTGCCTACCGACCTACACTCCCGAAGACAAAGGCTTAGCTACTCGTCAAACCTCTGAGAAAACTCTAAACGCGATCGCGCCTGTCGTTCCTGAATTAATCGGCGGTTCTGCCGACTTAACCCACTCGAACTTGACTCTACTCAAAGGCTTCGGCGACTTCCAGAAAGGCTCTTATCAAAACCGCAACCTCCGCTTTGGAGTCCGTGAACATGGAATGGGCGCAATCTGTAACGGCATTGCGCTGCACGGTTCAGGGCTGATTCCCTACTGTGCAACCTTCCTGGTGTTTGCAGACTACATGAGAGCAGCCATTCGTCTGTCGGCACTGTCGCAGGCTCAAGTCATTTATGTCATGACGCATGACTCAGTGGCTTTGGGTGAAGATGGCCCAACGCACCAACCGATCGAAACGATCGCATCGTTACGCGCCATCCCAAACCTGCTGGTCTTCCGTCCTGCTGATGGTAACGAAACCTCTGGCGCGTACAAAATCGCAATGGAGCGCCGCGATCAGCCTTCGCTGCTGGCAATGACTCGTCAAGCCTTGCCGAACCTGGATGGCAGCTCGATCGATGCTGTATCCCGTGGCGCTTACATTCTCTCTGGTAGCGACGACCTGCCGGACATCATCTTGGTTGGAACCGGAAGCGAAGTCAGCTTGTGTGTTACAGCGGCTGAGAAGCTACGGACTGAAGGCTATAAAGTTCGCGTGGTATCAATGCCTTGCTGGGAACTGTTTGAGGAGCAGGATGAAGCTTACAAAAACACGATTTTCCCGAAAGCGGATCAAAAGCGCTTAGTTGTAGAAGCAGCTTCGAGCTTTGGCTGGCAGAAGTACATGGGATCAGAAGGCGACATGATCAGCATTGAGCGCTTCGGAATTTCGGCTCCGGGCGGTGAAGCGATGAAGAAATTCGGCTACACCGTGGAGAACGTTGTAGCGCGTGCGAAAGCGGTCATCGGCAAATAACCTCAAGCTTTGCTTTGAGTAATTAGTCGCGGTGAACCCGGACTTGCGAAAGCTCGCCCTTTTGAGCGATTTCTAGCTTTCGCAAGTCCGGGTATCGATCGTTGACAAAAGCCATGGGTTTGCATCACCCTAGCTTGCCGATGCTGCTTTTATTCCTGTAGAGAATCAGCTCTGCCTCGATGAGACAGAGCTTTCTTTATTCCTCTGTTTCATGCTCCTCTGGCTGTCGTGCCCGACTTCCTGCCAGCGCCACACTAATCGCATCTAGCACCCGCGCCACCGGAATCACTTCCATCCCTACATCCCCGTAATTTGCACCTTTAGGCACGATCGCTTTTTTGAATCCCAGTTTCGCGGCTTCTTTCAATCGCAATTCGGTCTGAGAAACCGGGCGCACCTGTCCGCCGAGTCCAACTTCCCCGATCAACACCGTGTACGGATCAACGATACGATCGCGAAAACTTGCCGCCACTGCCACCGCTACACCCAGATCTGCCGCAGGTTCAGCTACATTCAAACCGCCCGACGAGGCAACATAAGCATCCAGTTTCGATAAGGGAATGCCGACTCGCTTTTCTAGCACTGCCAGAATTTGCAGCAATCGGTTGTACTCGATTCCCGTGGTAGATCGCCGCGGTGAACTGTAACTCGTGGCACTCACTAGCGCCTGCAACTCCACGACGATCGGGCGGGTGCCCTCACAAGCGACGATCGTCGCCGTCCCCGATGCAGCATCTTCTCGGCTGCCCAAGAACAACTCTGACGGGTTGAGTACCTCTTGTAGCCCTTGATCGACCATCTCGAACACGCCGATTTCATGTGTCGCCCCGAAGCGATTTTTCACCGATCGCAGCAATCGATGGCTTGCAAAGCGATCGCCCTCAAAGTACAGCACCGTATCGACCAGGTGTTCTAGCACTTTCGGGCCTGCGATCGCGCCTTCTTTGGTGACGTGACCGACGATGAAGAGGGTAATATTCTGCCGTTTCGCTACCTGCATCAGAACCGAAGTACACTCTCGCACCTGCGATACCGATCCGGGAGCCGAAGTCAGCGCACTGTAGTACAGCGCCTGAATACTATCGATAATCGCCACTCTCGGCTTCAGTGATTCCAACTCGGTCAAAATCGTATCCAAATCAATCTCTGGCAACAGATGAAGACTGCCCTCCTCGGATGGCTCAATCAATTCCGCTGCTTCAGGAGTCGCCTTGTTCCCCACGCCCAATCGCTGCGCTCGCAACTTCACCTGTCGTCCCGATTCTTCCGCACAGACATACAGCGTTCGATATCGCGTCGCCAATCGATTTGCCGTCTGAAGCAGCAGCGTCGATTTCCCAATTCCCGGATCGCCGCCAATCAGCACCAGCGATCCGGGCACAATCCCACCGCCCAACACGCGATCGAGTTCCACATAGCCCGATGCCAGGCGATCTTGAGCCTGATCAGAAATCTCGTTTAGCTTTAGCGACGCGATCGCTTGGGCAGGAGTATTCGATCGACTCTTGCCATTCGTGCCGCGTATCCGTGTAATCTGAGCCATTGCTGCGGGCGGAGTTGCCGGACGAGCGACCTGTTCTTCAAGGGAGTTCCAGGTCGAGCAAGACGGACAGCGACCGAAATGTTGAGAAAATTCCGCTCCACAATCGTTGCAAACAAACGTCGATCGTACTTTAGGCATTTGCAAAACTTAAAAAAATAGATTACTTGTGAACTTTCGTAAAGCTTAAGAAAGCCTGAAGCTCAGCCATAATCAGGATTTGATAGCCTGAGAATTAAAAAGTGAGCTACTATCTCCATAATAAAAGTTGAAAAAATTAACGACTACAGATTTGACTTCAAGGAGCATTACAAACTGTGGAAAGTCATAAAGAAAAGATTCTGGTTGTAGACGATGAAGCCAGCATCCGTCGCATTCTAGAAACTCGCCTGTCGATGATTGGATACGATGTGGTGACAGCAGCAGACGGTGAAGAAGCCCTCGACACTTTCCGCAATGCCGATCCAGATCTGGTGGTTCTCGATGTGATGATGCCGAAGCTCGATGGCTACGGGGTTTGCCAGGAACTCCGCAAAGAGTCTGATGTGCCGATTATCATGCTGACCGCGCTTGGGGATGTCGCCGATCGCATTACTGGACTCGAACTCGGTGCCGATGATTATGTGGTGAAACCGTTCTCTCCCAAGGAACTCGAAGCCCGCATTCGCTCGGTTCTGCGTCGCGTGGATAAAACAGGTGTCACCGGAATTCCCAGTTCTGGTGTGATTCACATCAACAGCATCCGTATCGATACAAACAAGCGCCAAGTGTATAAAGGCGACGAACGCATCCGGCTAACCGGAATGGAGTTTAGTTTGCTCGAACTCTTGGTGAGTCGCTCTGGGGAACCGTTCTCGCGATCGGAAATTCTTCAGGAAGTTTGGGGCTACACACCTGAACGCCACGTCGATACCCGCGTCGTGGATGTCCACATTTCTCGCCTCCGCGCCAAGCTAGAAGACGACCCCAGCAACCCCGAACTGATTCTGACGGCACGCGGAACGGGCTACCTGTTCCAGCGCATTCTAGAACCCGGCGAAGTGGAATAGTCAAGCGTCGGCGAGGAAACTACCATCTCCCCGCCCGTTTGCTAATAATCGTAAGGATTCTTCGGCTCTGGAATCGGCTTAATTGAACTTGCTTGAACGACTAATTGGCGCTTGCCAGCTAAAGTTTCTGTAGTCATTTGACCCTCGACTTCGAGCCAAGAATCAACCTTGTAGTCCGATCGCGACCCCGTGGTCAACTTCACCGGCAATCTCACCGGATAGACATCCGCCGCGCAGCACGTAATCACAAATCGGGTCAGTAAAAAATACTGATCGGACAATTCCGGTGTGACGACGACAAATCCCTGCAATTTTGCCTTTTGTCCCGTATAAGCATCGGGTTCCGGATACACCTGAAGCGTCCGAATCCAGTCAATCAAGCTTTTATCCTCAGTCCGAGCCGAGGCACGAAACGTTTGCGGTCGAACTCGCGTCAGCGTAATCGAATCATTCACGCCGCGATCAATTGCCGTCTGACTCGTAAACGGGCGCGGTGTGATGATCAATCCGGCGATCGCGACCCCCAACAACAATGCGCTACTCAGCCCCGGCGGAAACAGCGTGATATGCGGCAAATCGCTCGGAATCGGTCGCGCATTTCGACTGGCTTTCCAGACAAAAAAACCTTTGATGCCGCTAATCACCAGCAGCGAGAATCCGGCTGCGATCGTCAAAATCTTGTAATTTGGATGGATCAGCAGAAATAATTCATTCGTTAACCAGAACTTGAGAATTGCCAAACCCCAAGCCATCAGCGCTAACAGATCCAGCCACGGGATCAAAATATGCCAAGGAATTCTAGACATCATTAACTGATATACAAGTTCACAAACAAGCAAAATAGAAACGTCAACAATCCCGCCAATCCAAAAATATAGAGAATTGCTCGCGCCTTAAACACCGACAGCATCAATCCCACACCTTTGAGATCGATCATGGGGCCAAAGACGAGAAATGCAACCAGCGATCCGCCCGTAAACGTCGATGCAAACGACAGCGCGAAAAATGAGTCAACCGTTGAGCAGATCGAAACCACCGCCGCCAAAATCAGCATTGCCAGAATCGAGGTGACATTATCCTGACCCAAGCCGAGAATAATTTCACGCGGCACAAACACCTGCGAAATCGCCGCGATCGCGCTTCCTAAAACCAAAACGCCGCCCAACTCGCGCATCTCTTGCAGCGTGTTGTCGAGCAGCAATCTCAGGCGATAGCTAGTGGGTTTTGAAATGGTGCTTTCCATGGCGGTTTGCAGCTCGATCGGGTCAGTAATCAGCGGCTTGCTCGACTGTCCCAGAAAATAAGTCCCCGCCTGCAACAGCGGTGAAGCCGAGGATTTAGGCGGATCTAGTTTGCGAGAAAGGTAGGATGCAACGCTCGATTGCAGCAGGGGGCGCACATCTTTCTGAGCGCTAAACACCCAGCCAATCATCGTGGCAATCACCAGCGAAAACCCGATGCGATAAAACACAATTTCCGGCTGATCGCGAAATGCTGTCCAAGTTGCCCAAAAGACGATCGGGTTAATCGTCGGAGCCGCCAGCAAAAAACCGATCGCCACCGATATCGGCGCACCCTGTAGCATCAACCGCCGCGCCACGGGCACATTGCCGCATTCGCACACCGGAAACAGAAATCCAATACAACTGCCTGCAAACGCGCCTAGAAACGGATTTTTTGGCAGAATCGCGACAAGCTTCTTTTCATCCACAAAAAACTGAAGCAATCCAGAGAACAATACCCCCAGCAGCAAAAAGGGCATTGCCTCAACCATCAAACTCAAAAAGAGGGTGAACGCACTATTAATCTGAGCCATTCAATCCGAATGTGAAGAGATTGAGGGGATCATAGCAAGGAACTGGAGATCCTGAAGAGATTGTAAAGGAAGAAAATTAGCAACAGATCTTCTATCACTAATCAGAAGGACGTTTCAGATGATTCTGAAGTTTTGGCGCGATCGTGCCTCAACCGAATGCAGCGATCTTTGTTACGGAAATCTTAAAAAAGCATCATCGGAAACGCAAGAATGAGCCTGAAGATTTGTAAACTGTATGATCAGGCAAAATGAGTGCCATATTTTCTGAGGAAACGGTATGAAGCAACTGGTTACTGTGGAGCGCCTGTGTTTAATGGGACATACGTTGGCGCTGGCTTTTGGATTGGCAGGATTATTACTGGTGCTGCCCAATCCAGAATTTATCGCTTCCCTCCCGGCGATCGGGCAATCTGCTTTCGGTTGGAGCATGGCAAATGGCGGTGTGGGATATATTCTGCTCGGCGCGATTACGGTAGCTCTTTATGCTTACCGAACGCTCGGAATGCGGCACTGGCTCACCTTTATGTTGCCTGCGGTGTTTCTATCTTTGGGAAGCGAACTACTCGGTACAAGTACAGGGTTTCCCTTTGGGGCATACGGCTATTTGAGCGGATTGGGCTATAAGATTGCAGGGCTTGTGCCATTCACAATTCCGCTGTCGTGGTTTTATGTCGGCTTGTGCTGCTTTGTGCTGGCAAGAGCAGGCTTAGAAAGCCTGAAGTTACCCCTGTGGGCGCAATTAACCGGAGCGATCGCACTGGGTTCAATTCTGTTAACGGCATGGGATTTCGTGCTTGATCCGGCAATGAGCCAGGCACCTTATCCGTTCTGGGAATTTGGTGAAGTCGGCGAATTCTTTGGAATGCCTTATCGCAATGTCACAGGCTGGCTCGGAACTGGTGCGCTATTTATGTTTGTGGCTTCCTTGTTCTGGAGAGCAAAGCCGCTAAACTTAACTCGCGCTCAATTGACTGTGCCGCTGGTGGTTTACCTGATTAACTTTGCATTTGGGGCGATCATTACGGTAGCAGAATTGGATTCGCGCTATTTGATTCCAACTTGCATGAGCATTGTGCTGGGAGTTGTTCCGGCGATCGGTCTTTGGTGGATGAGTAGACCCACTCAAGGACTCGAAGCTTCGCTTTCTGGAACGGTCTCGCGAGATGTGCCCACCGTTTCGGTCGGACTTTCTCAAAAATAGAGATTGAGAAGAGATGCTCGATCGAGCATCTCTTTTTTGTAATCATTCAAAGCGATAAGGGGTTAAAGGGTTGACGAATTTTATGCTGCACGCCGGAATGATTTGCCTGGGATTAGTCGATTCCCAGGCTTTTGCGTTTCAAGATGGATTTTTCTTTGGGTTGCTGCTGGTTCAAATCCCGGCGGCGGCGATTTTGCTATCACGGTTGCTTAAAGGTGCGGTGCGTCGTTCCCCCCTTCAGCCTCAGTTACCGAATCCGTCTTTTTTGGGTGCGGTGAGCGTCGTTGTGCCGACGCTGAATGAAGCCGATCGCATCGCACCCTGTCTCGAAGGGTTGACGCGCCAAACGTATGAAGTGCGAGAGATTACGATCGTCGATAGTCGCTCGATCGATAAAACGCCGGATTTGGTTAAAGCTGCTCAAGAAACTGATCCGCGATTTCGATTAATGAATGATGATCCGCTTCCTTCGGATTGGGTCGGTCGTCCGTGGGCGCTGCATAACGGATTTTTGGCGAGTTCGCCGGACAGCGAGTGGATTTTGGGAATTGATGCCGATACGATTCCGCATCCAAGTTTGGTGTGTAGCTTGCTCGAAACAGCGACAACTGAGGGCTACGATCTGATCACGTTGTCACCGAGATTTATTCTCAAATATCCGGGTGAGTTTTGGCTTCAGCCTGCGTTGTTGATGACGCTGGTGTATCGATTCGGGGCAGCGGGTGAAATTGGTAGCTCTCCAGAGCGGGTGATGGCAAACGGGCAGTGTTTCTTTTGTCGGCGATCGCTCCTTCAGAAAGTGGGCGGTTATACCAGCGCGAAAGGCTCATTCTGTGATGATGTGACTTTGGTTCGCAATATTGCGGCAACGGGTGCAAAAGTGGGCTTTCTCGATGGTGCAAACGTGCTGAAAGTCCGAATGTACGAAGGCATGGCGGAAACCTGGGATGAATGGGGTCGATCGCTCGATCTCAAAGATGCTGCAACACCCGCGCAAGTTTGGGGAGATTTAGCATTTTTGATCTTGGTTCAAGCATTGCCGATTCCGTTGTTGATTGTAAGCGCTTGGATGGTCTCTTCTGGACATACAACATTACCTGCATTGATCGCCCTTGGATTGAATGGAGCATTGGTCGCGATGCGAATTGGATTAAATGCGGCGGTCTTGCAGTCCTACGATCGTTCTTCTGCCAAAGGTGCTTGGTTATTCTGGCTCTCTCCTTTAGCCGATCCAGCCGCAGTCTTCCGAATCTTCCTGTCTTCTACTCGAAAGCCGAAAAGCTGGCGGGGTCGCACTTATGGCGGATAACGTCACACTTTTGGGGTTGGCGGGGAGTTTAGTTGCGGGATTGGGCACCGGAGTAGGCGCGCTCCCAATCTTTTTCATCAAGGAAATTACTCCGCAAACTCAGGGCGCGCTCTTGGGGTTTGGGGCGGGTGTGATGTTAGCTGCAACTTCTTTTTCTCTGGTGATTCCGGGCATTGAAGCGGCGGAGAAGTTGACGCAGAACAAACTAACCGCCGCCGCGATCGTTGTTTGTGGCATTCTGCTTGGGGGTGCGTTCCTCTGGTTGGCAAATCGCTACTTTCCGCACGAACACTTCATTAAAGGGGCAGAAGGAGCGACTGCAAGCCGATTACGTCAAGTGTGGCTGTTTGTGATTGCGATTACGCTGCACAATTTTCCCGAAGGATTAGCGGTCGGAGTTGGATTTGGTGGTGGCGATGTCGCGAATGGAATTGCGCTCACCTTGGGAATTGGCTTGCAGAATTTTCCCGAAGGATTGGTCGTAGCGATCGCGCTTCTGGCTCAGGGCTACCGCAGACGAAAGGTATTTGGTGTGGCGCTGTTAACGGGACTTGCCGAGCCGATCGGAGGTTTAATCGGGGCGGGGGTCGTTTCGATCGCCGCGATCGTGCTGCCGTGGGGAATGGCATTTGCAGCCGGGGCGATGTTATTTGTAATCAGCGATGAGATTATTCCAGAGTCGCACAGCTTAGGAATCGAGAAGCAAGCGACTCTGGGCGTAATGATTGGATTTGTGCTGATGATGTTTCTGGACGTGGCTTTGGGCTGAATTTGTATCAGAATGTTTCAACTCGTAACGGCGATCGCGCTTCGGTTCAACTCCCGTAGTAAATTGAGGAAAATTGACGCGGCATCATGTGTTTTTGCATAGATTGAGTTCGTTAATTTTCAAAACAAAAGGAAGAGAACAGTCATGGTTCAACGTGGTTCAAAAGTCCGCATTCTGCGTAAAGAGTCCTACTGGTATCGCGATGTCGGCACCGTCGCCTCGATCGACCAAAGCGGCATCAAATATCCGGTGATTGTGCGCTTTGATAAGGTCAATTACACGGGCTACAGTGGTCAAGCTGGCGGTGTCAACACCAATAACTTTGCACTGAGCGAACTCGAAGAAGTTGAGCCGCCCGCAAAGAAAGCGGCGGCAGCGGCAAAACCCGCAGCCAAGAAAGCAGAGTAATTTCTCTGCGATAATTAAGTTTGAGCCAGTACCTTTCTTCTGTTGGTGCTGGCTCAGTTTTTTAGAATGGACTTTTACGAGTGTATTCGCTGTGCCTGAACTGCCTGAAGTTGAAACGGTTCGATTGGATTTAAACCAAGTGACGCTAAATCAGCCGATCGTTGGTGGAGACGTGTTACTTGATCGCACGATCGCTCATCCGATCGCTGATCAGTTTATCGCTGGATTGCAAGGCTTATCGATCGCAGAATGGCAGCGCTACGGCAAGTATCTTTTGGCGAAATTAGCTCCGGTGGGCTGGCTCGGTGTGCATTTGCGAATGACCGGACAGCTTTTGTGGGTGAAACAATCAGACCCATTGCAGAAACATACGAGAGTAAGACTGTTTTTTGATCACGATCGAGAGCTTCGGTTTGTGGACCAGCGCACGTTCGGGCAAATGTGGCACGTGATCGACGATCGCGACCCAAAAACGATTATTACGGGACTTCAGCGATTAGGGCATGAGCCATTTTCTGATAACTTTTCAGATCTCTACTTCTACGAACAGCTAAAAAACCGGAAGCGTCCGATTAAAAATGCCCTGCTTGATCAAGCCTTAGTTGCGGGAATTGGCAATATCTATGCGGATGAAGCTTTATTTCTCAGTGGCATTCATCCGGAAACTTTGTGCAGTGAGTTATCGATCGAACAAGCCTCCAAACTCCGAGCGAATGTCATTCGAGTGCTAAAAGATAGCATTGCAGCGCGAGGAACGAGTTTTAGCGATTTTCGCGATGTGTCGGGGGTGAATGGTAACTATGGCGGGATTGCTTGGGTATATGGGCGGGATGGCGATCGCTGCCGCAACTGTGAAGCGACGATCGAGCGGGTAAAGTTGGCGGGACGATCGGCGCATTTCTGCCCGACCTGCCAACCGTGTAAACAGTAGCTTATGTCACATTTTATAGCGAACCCGTAGGAAATAATGAATTCCGACCTGACCCATTATTTCTATATGCCCAAGCGTCGAGATTTTCTAATCGGCAGTGCTGCAAGTGCTGCCGCTGTATCCATGCTCTCTAAAGCAAACGCCCAAGATAATCAACCTTCTAAGCGTCCTGAAATCAACGCGCTAAGACAAGGCTACGTCGGTCAATATCAAGGCGGCGTGTATCTCTTACCCGCGAACGATGAAACGGCGCAGTGGGGTTGGTTTAACAATGCAGAACCGCCTCGTGCTCGAATCAAATCTGGTGATACCGTCGTGATGGAAACGATGATGGCATCGTTGAATCAGATTTTGCCAGGATCGTCGATCGAACAAATCACTAAACTCCGCGTCGATTATCCGGGTCGTGGCCCTCACTCCGTCACAGGCCCAATTTTCGTGGAAGGAGCGATGCCCGGTGATGTGCTGAAGGTGCGGATCAATCGGATTGTTCCCCGCAGCTATGGCGCAAACTGGAACCTTCCTGGCAATCTGAAATTAGGACAGTTCCCGGACAAATTCACTGAAGCGCAAGTCAAGCATTTCTATCTCGATCTGGGTCGGGGTGTGACGGAATTTTTACCGGGAATTGAGATTCCCGTGCGTCCGTTCCCCGGAATTCTTGGGGTTGCAAGAGCAGAAAGCGGTCAATATAGTACGGTTCCACCAGGGGCGCATGGGGGGAATTTGGACTGTCGCGAATTGGTGCAAGGAACAACAATCTATCTACCTGTGTTTGTTGAGGGCGCATTGTTGTGGTCGGGTGATTCTCATGCGGCACAAGGAAATGGAGAAGTGAATTTAACCGCGATCGAGAGTGCGTTTAGTGAATTGAACATGACGATCGAAGTGATCAAAAAAACGCCGCTCTCATTTCCTCGGATTGAAACACCAACCCACTGGATTACTTTGGGATACGATCGCGATCTCAACAAAGCCGTTGATATGCTGAACGAACAAACGGTGAAATTTGTCTCAGACTGGAAACGCATATCGAGCAAAGAAGCACAGCAGTTCATGAACAATTACGGCGATTGCCAGGTTGCTGAGATCGTTAATCAGGTGAAGGGCACTTACTGCATGTTGCCAAAGAAAGCCGGCCCGAAACGCGCTCCTAACCCAACGCAAGACACCCGCGATAGTTATGTCACAACGGCTACAAATGCCGATGTGCAGACTGCAATGAACCTGGCTTCGATGCAAATGATCGAGCGGATTGCACGATTAAGGAAGCTATCGAGGTTGGATAGTTATGCGCTGGCAAGTTTAGCGATGGATGCGCGAATCGGACGAATTGAACCGGGCGCGAAGACGATTCATTGTCTGATGCCACGATCGCTTTGGGTAAAGAAAGCTTAGTATTTTAGGTTACATTTTACGAACCTCTCTGGCTGCCATCAAACGCAATAAAGCTACAAATTCGCAGCCAGAGCTACTTTTGCTGCCTCATCCTTTTAATCTATCCTTAGCCGTACCCTGTTGGATGGATGTGTAGGATTTCTAGTTCAGCGCACGATAAAAGTTAGGAATTCAATTTGAATACATCTCTGCAAAAAACCATTGCAATTCTTCGCTTTATTGAAACGCTGTTCTCAAGACGACTTCACTTCAAGACTGATTTAATCATGATTCTTTGTAGCAGCGCGATTTTTATGTCGTCCGCTTCAATCCCTCGCATCATTCAGGCATGAAGTTCTGAAAGACTGAGACAGGTTCGATCGTGCCAAATTTGCGCGATGGTATGCAGGTTTAGATTCAGTTGACTCTCATTCAGTTGCTTATGGGAGAGAAAAGAACGTGGATAGATTTCACAGAGCGTTATGCCGTGGTTTGGGTGCGGTGGGCGCTTTGGGGCTGATCAGCGGTGTTTTAGTTGGGTGTTCATCGACTCAGCAAACCAACCAGAACAACGCAAACTCAAAGCTGCGATCGGTGGCTGTAACTGTTGGTGATCTGAGTAATCCTTTCTTTGTGCTGATGGGCAGAGGCGCACAATCTGAAGCGCAGAAGATCGGCGGTGATGGAGTTCGGACAACTGTAGTTTCGACGGGATATGACTTAAATCAACAATTTAACCAGATCGAAAACTTTATTGCAGCCAATACCAGTTTGATCATTCTCAATGCTGCGGATAGTCAAGGAATTGCGCCTGCGGTTGAAAAAGCAAAACAAGCTGGAACGGTGGTCATTGCAGTAGATACGGGGGCTGGCGGTGGAGTTGATGCCACCATTACCTCGAACAATCTGCAAGCGGGAGAACTAAGCTGTCAGTACATTGCCGATCGCTTAAAAGGCAAAGGGAATGTGGTGATTGTGAATGGTCCACCTGTGCAATCAGTGTTCGATCGCGTTGAAGGCTGCGAAAAGGTTTTTGCAAAATATCCCGGAATTAAAGTTCTTTCTAAAGATCAAAACGCCGAAGGGAGCCGGGACGGTGGATTGCGGGTGATGAGTGATTTGTTGGTCTCGTTTCCTAAAATCGATGCGGTCTTTGCCATCAATGATCCATGTGGGGTGGGTGCGGAACTCGCGGCACGACAAGCAAAACGCAGTGATTTCTTTATTGTCGGAGTGGACGGCGCACCGGAAGCAAAATCGGCGATCGAAGACAAAAGCAGCTTGTTTGTCGCGACTGCTGCCCAAAATCCATTGGGCATGACTCAGAAAGCGGTGCAAGTCGGCAATGACATCCTCAATGGTCAAAGACCCGCCAACCCCAATATTCAAATCCCTGTGAAATTGATTACGCGAGACAACGTGAGCCAATACAAAGGGTGGCAGTAATGACAATGAATCAACAATCCGTGTCGCATCATTCGTCGATCGCGGCTCCAGTCCTCGAAATGAAGGGGATTACGAAACGGTTTAGCGGCGTTCCGGCACTGCAAAACGTCAATCTCACGCTTTATGCGGGTGAAGTTCATGCCCTGATGGGTGAAAACGGTGCCGGAAAAAGCACGCTGATGAAAATTTTGGCGGGCGCTTACATTGCCGATGAGGGTGAGATTTGGGTGAATGGTCAGCGGCTCAACATCACTGATCCAGGTATCGCCAGACGAGCAGGCATTAATTTGATTTATCAAGAATTGAATGTCGCTCCGAATCTGACGGTGGTTGAAAATATCTTTATGGGCAGCGAGATCAATCGCGGGCAACTGTTGGATCGCGAAGCCATGCATCGGGAAGCGGTCAAAGTTCTGCAAGCATTGGGCGCAAGTTTTTCACCCGATGATGTGGTCTCAAGCTTGTCGATCGCAGAGCAGCAACAAGTCGAAATCGCCCGCGCCCTCAAGGACAATAGCCGCATTTTGGTGATGGATGAACCGACTGCGGCACTGTCCGATCGAGAAACAGAACGTCTGTTTGAAGTGATTCACCGATTGCGGCGCGATGGCATTGCGATCGTCTATATCAGTCACCGCATGGAGGAAGTATATGCGCTGGCGGATCGGGTCAGTGTATTACGCGATGGTCAGTATATTGGAACGCTCGATCGCGCTGAGATCTCTCCGGAACGATTGGTGCAAATGATGGTGGGTCGATCAATGCAGGGCTTTTATCAACATGAACGCCGCTCAAATCGCGGCAATGTTGTTTTGGAAGCCCGGCACATCAGCGATGGGCGCAAGGTGCAACCCACTGATTTAGTTTTGAGGGCGGGTGAAATTGTGGGTTTAGCGGGACTGGTCGGAGCCGGACGAACGGAGCTATCGCGGCTGATTTTTGGAGCTGATCCAAAAACGAGCGGTGAGATTTTTCTAAATGGTCAGAAGCTCGATATTCGATCGCCCAAAGATGCGATCGCGGCTGGAATTGGGTATGTCCCCGAAGACCGCAAAGATCAGGGCTTATTTCTCGAAATGAGTTCTGGCAAAAACATCATCCTCAATATGCTGAGAAAGGATGCCAAAGCAGGAGTGATTAACTGGAGAACGCTCGGCAAGATTGCTAACGATGCGGTCGAAAACTTCAACATTCGACTGGCAAACCTGGAAATTCGCGCAATGGATCTGTCTGGAGGGAATCAGCAAAAACTACTCCTGGCTCGCTGGCTCGCGATTAAACCACGAGTGCTTCTGCTCGATGAACCCACACGCGGCGTGGACATCGGCGCAAAAAGCGAGATTTACCGCATCATTAGTGACTTGGCGGAAACAGGCGTTGCCGTGCTGATGGTATCGAGCGAACTGCCGGAGGTGATCGGACTCAGCGATCGAGTGTTAGTGATGCGTCAAGGAAGAATCGTCGGTGAGATTGACGGTTCGCGACAGCAGATTACCCAAGAAAACATTATGGCTTATGCTACTGGCGCATCGGAGGTCGCCGCACTATGAGTCAAACAGAACTACGTCCGTTAAGAGAACCGAGCAATCGCCCCCCTGTTCAGCGCAAACCTGCAAACAACTGGCTTCAGGTGGCTGGGATTCTGCCGATTCTAATTCTGATTTGCATTCTGTTTTCGGTGCTGACTCCCAACTTTCCCACGACGGGAAACGCTGTGAACATTCTCCGGCAAGCATCAATCAACATTGTGCTAGCAACGGGAATGACCTTTGTGATTCTGACTGGAGGGATTGACCTTTCGGTGGGATCAATTTTGGGGGTGTCTGCGGTTGTTGGAGTGCTGGTTTCGCTTTCAAGCGCATTGGGTTGGTTTGCGATTCCAGCCGCATTGTTAACTGGCTTAGCGATCGGGTTGATCAATGGTGCGCTGATTGCTTTTCTCGACTTACCTCCGTTCATTGTGACTTTGGGCGGCTTAACTGCGCTACGAGGAGCTGCTTACCTCGTTGCAAACGGTACGACTGTCTTGAACCGCAATCTAAACTTTGCCTGGGTTGGCAATAACTATCTCGGCCCCTTTCCCTGGTTAGTTGTGATTGCGCTGTTGACTGTTTTAGCAAGCTGGTTTGTGCTGCGTCGGACGGTTCTAGGCGTGCAGATTTATGCAGTGGGAGGAAACCAACGTGCAGCGCGACTTACCGGAATCAAAGTCAGTCGGATTCTCTTGTTTGTGTATGGTGTGAGTGGATTGTTAGCAGGGTTGGCAGGCATTATGAGTTCCAGCCGCCTGTATAGTGCGACTGGACTGTTGGGGAGTGGGTATGAATTGGATGCGATCGCGGCTGTGATTCTCGGCGGCACAAGCTTCACGGGTGGGATTGGAACCATGCCCGGAACCTTGCTGGGTGCGTTGATCATTGCGGTACTGAACAACGGTTTGACGCTGCTGAATATGTCTTACTTCTGGCAGTTAGTCGTTAAAGGTTTAGTGATCATCGTGGCAGTCACGATTGACCGACTCCGCCGCCGTTCCTCACGCTAGAACCAATCGGAGATTGCATCGGTCGATTTTACCAAGTGCATTCCAGCAGCAGCAAAGCGATCGTAAGCGCGATCGGCTTGCTCGGTGTAATCAACCACGCCCGGAACCACAACCGCAGAGGTGCAATCTTCGAGCAGGTAGACTTTCTTGGTTAGGCTAGGGTCATAGGCTTGGATTTCGGTGAGTAAGTCGTCGATCGTCCAAGCCACACAATGGCTCTTTGCCTGACCTGCAATGATCACCGCATCAAACTTGAGTAACTTATCAATCAACTGACTATTTTTCTGTGCCAATAGTTCACCGCCAACTGTCGTTAGAACCTCCGGACTCAGCACCGAATAGTTTTCGGTGAGCGGGTGACTGCCTTTGATTTCAAAGCTGGTCTGACTCTTACGGGTAATGCAATGAAAGAAGAAAGCTTCCTCAACTGCTGACACTAACGCATGACCGATTCCACCCAACATTGAGTGATAAGGCCACACCGTTAATGGATACTTGCCTTCGTCGGTTAGCTGTTTCGTGTAGTGGAGCGCGTGACTGTTGAGGGTGTTGTAATCGGTTTTTAAGCTGGGCGCGATCGCTGGATTGACTCTCCACACGCCTTTCTGCACATCTTCATATGAAATTAGGGTTGCTGCGGGAGTGGGATGCTCTCTGGCTTCGTTGATCCAGAAAATCGGATGAAAGATTTGCATTGCTGTATGCGTGTCCATTGTTGGAGCAATTTCGGTAATGCTACCTAAATTGCGGTAAACGAACTCACACAGTCGCACATTATCTTCAACGGCTCCAGTTCCCGATCGACCCCCAACAAACAGTTCAAAATCGGGAATACAAAACGTATTTTGCACATCGATTGCTAGCAAACAAACCCGAATTCGATCGTCACTTGCAGGCGGAATGTTGTGTTCTTTCGCCCATTGTTCCGCTTCAATTGCTCGTTGCTGATACGGAACACGCCAAACAGATCCGACTGAAGCACGATCGAAAAACTCAGGAATCATACGTTAAGCTCAACTCGTTGCCCTCGATCGTATCAAACGACTCATCGATCGACAGTACAACTGGAGCATTGAAGCTACGATCGACCACCGTTGTTGGCAATTCTTGATGATACGCTCCAGACGGCAGCACACCGCAGCCGCCATATTTTGCCATCACTCGCTGTTGCGTAAAAACATCCTCGCCACAGTGATTTTCAGGAAGCTTTGTCCAGAAATTGAATCCGCCCACATCTCGAAGCTTTTGAGCGCTGTACATCACACAGCCACCGATCCAAGCGACTTTGTACTTACGTGGATGAGCAGGAGTAATGTTATGCGATCGCTGAATATGATACAGGTTTGCTGCATTGTGTAACTTCCAACGTTCCCATTCTGGCATTCCCGGCTGGAGCTTTTCGGGCTGCACTGGACTGTCCCAAAATTCGATCGCTTGTTGGTGCGGTCGAACATCTTGAATAAAGCTGAGTCCGATCAATCCGCTGCCGACAAAACCACAGTTCTCCTCTTCGATCGCATTAACGAATTGTTCCAGGACAAATGGTTCTAGGATGATGTCATCATCAATGAACAGAACATAAGGAGCAGTTGCTTGATCCAGCAAGAACTGTCTTTGTTCTGCCATGCCGCGACGGGGTAAGTGATGGTGGATTTGAACTTTGTGATTGTGCGATCGTAGAACTCGAACTGGCGTTTGGACTATGTTGGAAGCAATTTCGTTTGGATCTTCAGTTTGATCTGAAATGATTACATTAAAATCTTGAAAGGTCTGAGCAATCAGGCTGGCCAATGTAACAGCTAATGCTGAAGCGCGATTGTAGGTTGGGATTAAGATATCAACTTTAGACATATCGATTGGAAAAGGGTGTAAATCAGTCACACCCTCAACATTGGGTTTTACAGAATTGGGTTTTACAAAGCAGTCATGACGCGAACTAGCTCATCTGACATATCGACAGATGCAATACTAGAATGCTGGAACAGAACACCTGCAAGAAAATAGATGTTGTCCGAATAGAATGCTTGCCCGTTTTCCCGTAGCTTTTCAATCCAATTTCTCACCTTCGGTTCAGAGCTATAGCAACCAAACTGCAACGGTGTCACCATAAAATCTGCAACCGTGTATCCTTGCTCGGCAGCACATTTGAAAGTTCCTAATGGGTTCGAGTAGCTTGAGATCAAGACCATCACGTTCGCATAGTCCAGGGTCAGCAATCGATTCGTTAACGTGGCTCCATCTACGCCGCCATGCAGGAGCGGCATCCGAATCTGATTGTCCGGCGCGGGAATGTAAGGCGGATTCGCGATCAAACAATCTGCATCAGTTGGTGCAGCATCAAAGAATGACTTATTGTGCAAGACATATCGATCGTGCAAATTACACTGATTGATTCTCGATTTTGCCACACCATAAGCAGATGGATTCAGTTCAAACCCATGAATCACATCATTACAGCGCGATCGCACCAAAGAATTGATTACCGGGCTACCATCCCCAGAACCAAATTCAACAATCAACCGTGAATCATCGCACTGCGAAAAAACTAACCGTTCTAAACAATGCGAATAGAAATGTGATTCTTCAGGGCAGAAAAATACTTCGGTTTCAGTAGTCTGCGAAATCGGTTTTAATAATGTCCCAGTCAAGGTAATACCCTCATCAATACAAATCACAACACAAATCACAACAAACAAATAAGGGCGGACAACCCGCCCCCTCACACCTTTAGTCGCCTACTGAGGCACGATCGCAGGCAATGATTCCGTTTCTACTCCACGTCGAATCATGGCAACAATGGCTGCACCTGCACGATCGCCCATGAGTTTCTCTTGGTCATATCCCAACAGAAGCTGCCAAGCTTGCTGCGGATACATATCAACCAAAGGCAACGTCACGTTTTCGATCATCCAGCGTCCGTGCCGCTCGTCTTCTTTGATGTGCAAGTCCCAATACCCCATTGCGCCCTCAGACAGCTCTAGTCTCTGTGCCGCTGCAAGATAGTTGCGGTATGCCGAAGGACCTGCGACCTCAAAGTAAGCGAGTCCGCCGTTATAGCGCAGAAAATGACGCTTACATTCAGTTAGCAGGAAGTTGTGATTTGTCGTTGCCAAAGCTTCCCAGGGCACCAGATCAAAGTATGCTTCTGGCTGAGTGCTGAGATGTAACTCAGTCATCATCTTGGCAAAGAAGGTCGAATGCTTCCGCGATAGGCGACCATTGCCGTATTCTTCGAGCAGCACTTTTGTTAAAGTGGCTTGTACTTCGTTTGCAGCACCACCAAGAATCCGCGATAAACGGCTCGCTTCCACCAATCCATCAAACGAGGTAATGGCTAAAAGATACCGATAGCCTTCAAACGGCATTTCTTTACGCAGGTAAATCGCATCGGCGGATAGCTCCGGATCGAGATCGGCTTGGTAACGATCGAGCAATGCCTGTTTGAGATCAATCGATTGATAGCCTTCAGTATCAATTTGCTTCAGTTCCCAAGCTTGCCAAGCGGCTTCGATTTCGTTGCGAACCTTTTGCAGATAGTGCGATCGCTCATTCGTGTAATGAGTCAGATCGTCATACCAAAATAGGTTCAAACGATTGATTCGATAGAGAACACGCTGCAGGAAAAGATGTGCTGCATCAGAACCCTGCGCTTGATCGTAAGCTTCCTTGAGTGCAAACGTTAGCGCGGTTTCAAAGTAACGAATCTGATCGGCAAGTTCACTCAGGCGCTGATCTAAGTTCTCAGCTTCGATTAGCTCACTGAACGTTTGTTCAGCCTTGTAGTAGGGATTATTTGTAACAATGGATTCTATCGCCTCTGGCATCAATCGGGTGGGCAGGGGCGCAACTAAACTACCGTGCATTTATCTTTAGTGAGGACGCGATTTTCATTTCTATGCTCGTTTATCGAAACCTAAAGTTGCATCTACCTCAGAGATAAATCGCTCAGTCTTAAGGGATAGTTTTATACTTTTGCAAACGCTGTCCTGGGAAAGCCTAGCTTCTCTAACAGTTCATTCCAAAGCTCGATGCTTAAGCTACCTCCCGATGCCTGATCATGTCCATGCCCACAACTGCCTTCGCCGACTGAAAGGTTTTGACTCCGCAGAAATTCGAGGACATTAGCACTGTTCGATCGTGCTGCAAAGTTCACTCGTCCTGGCATATAGCCTTCGTTTGCCGCAATCACAATCATTTGCGATAAACGACCACGCCAACTCTGAGCAATCAACGGATGAATCTGACACGGCGAATTCATCCGAATTAGGGCCACATTTCCAGAGAATATTGGAGCCGTTTTTCGAGCTTCATCGAGTGCTAATTTGACTTCTTCCCGCGCCGATCGCAGGTGTTGTACATCCGCACTTTCTGAATTGACTAATGCTTTCGGACTGGAATGATTTAATAATGCTCGTGCTGCAACTTCCGGATCATAGTGAGAAGCTCGTCGAGACGCATTGATTAGCGCTGTTGCTTCTTTGAGGTACTTTGCGGTGTACTTTCGTTTTGCTGTCGTTAACAGTTCAAATGGAGCGCGATCGCCTAAGTCGCTCAGTGTTCCAATCGCTGCAATCCAATCGAGATCAGAGATATCTGCGATCATTTGACACAGTTGCCAAATGATCAGTGAAGTATTCGGAATCGGTTCCCAAGTGTATGCGGTAATTAATGTATCTCCGTCAGGAACACCTTCGGGATGGTGATGATCAATAAAACAAGTCGGAATTCCAGCAATCACAGGCTCAGACCGGCTGCCCAAATCCATCACAAATAGATAAGCCGGATTTGCGGATTGAATGATCGCGCGATTGTTGGGTGTCCAAGCATTGCGCTCTCGATCGGGAATGACTCGATGCACTGAGGCGAATCCGGCTCGCTCGAATGCTCGTTGCCACACGACTCCCGCTGTCACTCCATCGGCATCTGAATCATGAATGGCAACCATTCTAGAGGAGTGAGATATTTGTGAAACAAACCGATCGAAGGCTTGGAGCGCAGCTTCTTGATTCGGAGTACCAACGGCAGGATCGAGTGTAAAAGTCATAATTAACCTCAAAAACTCAGCTTTTAACTACACCGAAACAGGTTGCTCCATTAGATCAGAAGGTTCTTCATCCTGTGTCGAGGGTGTGACCGCCTCAATTTGAATTTCCTCCGCTTTCGGCTTCTCTGTCTCAGTGATCACAGGTGGCAGCACATTCAAATCCGAATACAACCATTCATCCTGAAGCTTTTTAATCGCAAATTCTTTTTGCTTTGCCTCAATCTCAATCCAAGGGGCTTGACGATAACAGCTTGGCATCACCGTAATGTAATCATTGTGCTTTTGATCTAAGAAACTTTCCGCCCCATTAGAAATGTGAACGACCTGCCAATCTGGATTCTCCCAGGTCGATCGCGCCGCTTCAAATGCCCGAATCACGCTTTCGTCTTCGTAGCTCTCCACTTTTTCATGAATCACATGATGATGAGCATCAAACAAATGAGGCACACCCGCCGCCTGACAAACCGCCAGGATTTGCTCTGAGCCGTAAGTGTATTCGTCATTCTCGAGCGTGAGTCGTAGGCGAATGTTATCGTGTAAGCTGCGAATGGTTTCAACTAACCGATCAGCCCGATCGCCCTTTCCACCGTGAATGTTCATCAATGCCCACGGAGATTGAGGCAATCCTAATAGGTCAAAAATCCGGGCGTGCATCGTGAGAATTTTGATGCTATTTTCGATCACTTCTGGACGATCGGAGCTCAACACGACAAACTGATCCGGATGCAGCACCAATCGAACTTTTAATTGAGTAGCTTGCTCTCCAACTAGCCCCATTGCTTCTGCAAACTCTTCTAGAATTGCAGATCCTAACGGATCATCGGCAAACGGAAACATTCCTGAACCGAGTCGATAAAGCCCAATTTTATTGTCTGCACAAAACTCGATCGCAATCCCCAATCGCCGCAAATTCTCAGCATATAATTCGCGCAATAATCGCTCTTGTTCGACTAGATCAAATTGCAATAATCGCTTTCGTGTAATCGTCTTAAATCGCACCGTTTTTGATGCAGAAATACAAACTAAACCCAATTCAGGAATCATAATCATTTACCTAAACTTTTAGACTGAGCGATCGCACATACGATCACTCGAATGATTAATCTTTTAGCGGCTCATGTCCCCAGTTCTTTAACGAATAGCGCCAGCGCGTATGTTCAATATCGCCTTTTGGTTTTTCTGCTAAATGTCGATGAACATAGCTAACCACCCGCCGCATATGGTTAAAGTCAGCCTCATCGTAATCCGATTTTTTCTTATGTAAAAGTTCGATCGTATGTCTGCCCGATTGATGCCCAGTGGATTCAGCATCTTCGCTGCTTTTCATTCCAACCGAAAGAGATTCTTCTGTTTTTAACCAAGCTTCTAATTCTTTAGCCGACATATTGACCGCTTCTTGAAACTCTTTGAGAGTCTCTTGATTTTGCGTGGCAGTATGTTGCGCCATTATTTTTTCTCCTTGGTTTTCTTCAGCTGTTCACCTTTATGAATGGCATCTTTTCCACTCTTTGAACTTTCCACACGATACTCAGGATTTTCTTTTGATGCTTCAAAATGATGATTCTTAAAATCGGTCGGTTCGGTGATAATTTCTTTGATTTCACCTTCAGTTTTTTTGCCAGAAGTATTCCACTCTACATGGTCGCCCTTTTTTAATTTCTCGGTCATGATTTTCGCTTCAAAGGATTGCATTGGATTGCATTTAAACTCTAAGCAGCTTAACGTTTTGTCACCTCTATCTGCGGTTCCCCTTCACTCTGCTTAAACCTTTCTTTGGGTAGTCGAAAATCAGCGATCGCTCAATTTACGCTTTGATCAAAATTAAAGCTGTGATCATGACTTACGACTTGTTGTAATTGGAGCAGATCCCGGTGGACTCGCTGCTGCTAAAAAAGCCGCAACTTATGGTGCAAAAGTCGCGATCGCAGAATCTGCTAACTTGGGCGGAACCTGTGTCAATCTCGGCTGTATTCCCAAAAAATTGATGGTGTATGCGGCTGACTTCGCTGCAATGGCAGAAGCCGCAACCGGATACAGTTGAACCTTTGGCTCTTCCGAGCTTAGCTTCTTCAACAGACCAAAGAACGCTATTTGAACTAGAAGAAAGCCTTGGAGTAGTTTCAAGTATAGAGGCAAAACCAGTTCTGCCTCCATAACAGTTGACTTAGCTCACTGTTTTGACCAAGGGCATCTCAGTCTCAGTAAATGCTTCAAAGGATTGTTGAGCCAAGACACCGAGATTCGCATCAGAAATATCTCCTTGACGCTGCGCAATCCGATCGCGCAACACCTCTTCCGGGGCTTCACAGTAAAGAATCTCGATCTCAATTCCCTTTGCTTGTGCTTGCTCGATTACCGGAGCGCGTAAGGATTGACGATCGTATTTCGCATCCAGAATCACGGTGTACCCTTGAGATGCCAAAGTGATGCCCAAATTCAGGAGACGATCGTAAGTCTTTTGCGTCATTTCAGCACTGTAAAGCGAATCACCGCCTTTTTCATCTAACCCAATGCCACCTAAATGTTTACGCACCGCATCAGAGCGAATTTGAATGGCTCCTGATTCTCGCGCCAGTTTCGATGCGATCGTGCTTTTGCCTGATCCCGATAGTCCCGACATCAAAATGAGCTTGCCTTGTTTGGGTTTGGTATATTCCCAAGACAAGCGATAGTAGCGGCTTGCAGTCTCTTTCGACTCTGCCTTAACAGACTCCGGAACACTCGGATCGCTCAGCAAAAACGATGTCACCTTTGCCCGCACATAAGACTGACGGCTGTTGTAAAGCGGCAGAACTTGTAAGCCTTCCCAGTCGCCCGATTGCTCAAGATAAGCATTCAAAAATAGATTGCTCAGATCAGAGCGATTTCGAGCATCAAAATCCATGATGATGTAAGCAATGTCGAACATCGTATCGACATTGCGGAACGGCTCATTAAACTCAATGCAATCGAACAGTAAAATCTTGTTGTTCCAGAAGCAAATATTTCTCAAGTGAACATCACCGTGACATTCACGAATGAATCGATGTTCAACTCGACTCTTAAACAAAGCTTCATTCTCAGCAAATAGCTTATCGGTGTAAGCTTTTGTTTGATCGAATTGTTCTTGAGTTTGAGCAACACCAATGTATCCAACGGTTTGTTCATAGTTCTCGTCGATCGCTTGCCGAATCTGCGATACTTCCCCAAAGCTCAGGATGTAGTCATTCGTTGGTGCGGACTTGTGGAATGCTGCTAGAACTTTTGCCAAATCAATCAAATGCTGTTCGGTGAGTTCGCCGCGATCGTACATCTCGCTGAGCAAAGCCTCCTGCGGAAACTGCTGCATCTTCACCACATAATCAACAGCCTCACCATCTCCGCCCAGAGTGAACTTCTCGCCCGCTTGTGTCACAGGCAACACACCCAGATATAATTCCGCCGCGCCGCGCTGATTTAACCGCAACTCTTCATCACAGAAATGTTTGCGTTTCTCCAGCGTGGAATAGTCCAAGAAGCCAAAATTCACAGGCTTTTTCAGCTTATAAACATAGTCCCCGGTGAGAAAGACATAAGAAACGTGGGTCTGTACAAGCTCGATCGTATCCTTCACCGGATGGTCATAGATTGCCGGATCAAGCAGTGCTTCAACAATCGGCGGAAGAGTCGTAGTCGTCATAATTCCATTCACTAAAAAAGCCAGGGATCTCTCCCTAGCTTTATATACCTTAGATTCGTCGGCAAGCCGCAACGACAAATCTTTGACTAATCTTTTTGAGCAAAGAAGCTGATGTGATAGAGCGAACCTTTCCACGGATGGGTTTGTACTTCGCGCATCACAGTCTTACCATTCCAGGACAATTCTGGAATGCTCACTTCTACAACCGACTTATTCGGTGCAGCATCCCGGACTAAGAAGCCCGCAGCTTTCGCATCGACGACGAGCTGAATGGACTCGACTCCATTGTGACCGTACAAAGTTGCAGGAATTCTGCCATCGCGACGCAGCGCATTCGGCTTGCTTCCTTCGGGACGTTTTTGAGCTTCGATCGAGAACGGCATAATTTAACCTAAAAGTAACTAAACATTAGCAGGCTGAGGCGTTTCGTTGGTGTACAAAAGCGCCCGTTTGGGTCCGTGGATGGGATCTTCAACAATAATGGTTTGATCGCGTTTGGCTCCCAGAGAAACGATCGCGATCGGTACATCCATTAATTCTGCCAAAAACTTGAGATAATCAAGCGCTTCTTTTGGCAAGTCGTCGAGCGATCGACAGTCTTCGGTCGATCGCTTCCATCCGGGAAGGGTTTCGTAAATCGGCTTGCATTGAGCAAACAAGCGCGAATTACTGGGAAAATCTTCGCAGCGCTGCCCATCGATTTCGTAGGCAACACATACTTTGATTTCGTCCATTGCGTCTAAGACATCCAGCTTCGTAATCGCTAGACAATCTAGACCATTGATGCGAACGGCGTACCGTCCAATCACTGCATCAAACCAGCCACAGCGCCGTTGTCGTCCAGTCGTCGTGCCGAATTCAGCACCGCGATCGCACAGCAACGCGCCCATTTCTTCGTGCAGTTCGGTGGGGAATGGGCCTTCACCCACGCGAGTCGTATACGCTTTCGCCACTCCGATGACGCGATCAATCACGGTTGGGCCAATCCCCGTTCCAACACACGCACCGCCCGATACCGGATTCGAGGAGGTCACATACGGGTAAGTGCCATGATCAAGATCCAGTAACGTTCCTTGAGCGCCTTCAAATAGCACATTGCGCTTGCGGCGAATCGCATCGTAGATCTTCAGAGAACTATCGACGACATGAGGGCGCAACCGTTCTGCATAGCCCATGTACTCGGTGAAAACCTCTTCGGCATTCAACGGGGGCAGATTGTAGAGCTTTTCGAGAATGAGGTTCTTTTGTGCGATCGTCCATTCCAGTTGCTCACGGAACCCTTCCGGATTCATCAAGTCAATCACTCGAACGCCTACCCGCTCCGACTTATCGGCGTAGGTTGGACCAATTCCGCGCCCAGTCGTACCAATTTTGTGATTGCCGCGCTGCTCTTCTGCAGCTTTATCGATTAAACGGTGATACGGCATCGTCACATGCGCCGTTTCAGAAATCAGCAAATTCTTCGTCGTAATGCCGAGCGCTTCGATTTGATCGAGTTCTTCGATCAAAACCTTCGGATCAATGACGGTTCCACAACCGATAATACACTCGGTATCCGGGTACAGAATTCCAGACGGAATGAGGTGAAGCTTGAAGGTCTGATCCTTGACAACGACCGTATGCCCAGCATTAACACCGCCTTGATAGCGTACAACGACATCCGCCGATTTGCTCAACAGATCGGTAATTTTGCCTTTACCTTCATCGCCCCACTGGGCACCTATTACAACTACGTTAGCCAAGGGATTTCAGGAGTCTAAAGTTTTCAACAAACTCCCATTATCATCACTTGGGGGTACTTGTGTCAATCGATCGTTTCAGGAGAACTTTGCCAATTACAAAAAGAAAAGGCATCTAATTCAGATGCCCTCGATGAACTCTTAAGATGATGAGCTTGGACTATGCCCCTGGACGAACTCCGCGCTGTTGGCGCTGGCTGCGTCTCTGTTGCATCAGGTCGCGCTGCTCTTGCGTCAACACTTCGCGCTCCATACGCTCCTTAGCTGCCCGCATCCGGCTCCGAATCTCAGTTTTTTGCTGGTCAGAAAGATTCAGCGATCGCCAGGATACTCTTTCGTTGCGCTGCTTTGCCGCATTGTACTGATCGCGCTGGGCTTGCGTCAGCACTTCCCGAACGATGCCATCGCGGACTTGATCTCGAATCGCTTTTGCTTGCTGCTTCTGAGCATCCGTGAGATTGAGTTTGTTCGCTCGATCGCGTTTGGGTTGTTGCTGGGTTTGCTGTGATAACAAGCCAGAAGGACGAGCCTGAACCGCAAAGGGAGTTGCAACCATCAAAAGCGCGATCGCACCGGGGAGGATCAGTGAGAATTTTTTCATCATTTCTGTAGAAAAGTGAACAGTTGAAAGCCAACGAATCAGCTTCACTCCTTAGACTGAAGGGCGATCGTAAAGGTTCAACCTGATACCAATTTGATGGGTGAACGGTGTACCTGAATTGAGCGTTGCGAAATTTCTGGTCGTGGCGTGATTAGTCGTGTCGCTGCGATCGCGGTACACTGATCCCCTTCAGGACTGCTTCCATTTCTCATGTATTAATCTAGCGGGGACAACAAAAAAGGAGTTTCTATGCTATTCGTCAGCGCTCAGGCAGCAACTGCAATTAACGAAAACATTAATCAGTTATTCCTGCAACGCAATCTAATCAATTTAGCGCTTCAGGTTCTCCCGAAGCTGGCTTGGGCGATCGTGATTCTTCTATTCACGCGCTGGACAGTGAATCTAATTAGACCGATCGGATTTCGCTTGCTGAAGTATGCAGAACCGACGCTGCAAAAATTCTTGATTCAAGTGGCAGGAATTTTAGTGTGGATGGCAGGCGGTGTCGCGGCACTCAACGCAGTTGGACTGCAAACGACCACGATCGTTGCTGTGATTGGTGCGGCAGGTCTGGCGATCGGTCTAGCGCTGCAAAATAGCCTGTCTCACTTTGCCGCAGGCGTGATGCTGGTGAGTTTCCGACCGTTTGAAGTCGGAGATGCGATCGAAGGCGCAGGAGTCTCTGGAACTGTGGATAATATTGGGCTGTTTTCGACCACGATCGTGGCTGCGGACAATGTTCGCATCACCGTTCCCAACAGTAATTTATTTAGCGGAACGCTGAAAAACAATACCATCATGGGCACTCGACGAGTCGATTTGCACATTGATATTGGCAAACGCGACATCGAATCCACCATTACGCACTTACTGTCTTTGGTGCAACCGCATCCGCTCGTTTTGCGAGAACCAAGGCCCACTTGCCATGTAGAATCGATTACACCAGAAAGCACGATTCTGTATCTGCGTCCCTGGTGTGCAGCTAATCATCATGAACAAGTGAAATCGGAAATTTTGCAGCTTGCAAAAGAAGCGCTCGACTCTACTGAATCTTCACTCTACTGAATCTTCGTAATCGGCTCGCCTTTGAGCGTCCGGATTTCTTGATCTCGCACTTCGATTTCTTTGTTCATGTCTCGCACCCGATTCGAGAGAATTTTGATCAGATTCAGGGCAATTCCGGGCGTTTCATCCACTGCTTCATAAAGCTGCTGCTGAGTGAGCACCAAACATTCACACGGCTCGATCGCGGTCACTGAAGCCGATCGGGGAGCAGAATCAAACAGTGACATCTCCCCAAAAAAATCGCCGCGCTTGCAAAATGTCAAATCCCGGCTACCGTTATGCACCCGGACAACTCCTTTGGAAATCACATACATCGATCGACCTTCTTGACCTTCGATCAGAATAGTTTCCCGCACCGCATACGATCGTTCTTCCATAATCGATGCCAACCGCACCAGAAAATCGTCCCGCAGTTCCTTAAAGATGGGAACGCCTCGTACTAGCAGCAATCGCTCAAAACTGTTCAGCATCGCTCACGTTTTCTCACACAACAACTAGATCACCCTGAGATTCGGATGTCGGGGAACCACCCGCGAAATTTCTTCGGGTAGGATAATCTCCGACTCCTGCATCATCTGTTTTACCTGCTTTGCCACGATCGGATCGCGCTCATTTTGGAATCCTTGTAAAACTCGCCCTAACTGTTGCGGATATTGCTCTGCAACATAGCTCAATACCGCTTCTCGCACATATCCTCTGGGATGCCGCAAACTGGAGCGAATCGCATCTGGATTAAGATTCTTCCAGCGTGCCCGCCTAGATAAATGAAAGCAGCAGGCGAGTGCCCAATCTGAGATAAAATGCCGCAGTTCGAGCAAATGATTCAGCCGTGCATCGGGCTGCATCGGGGTGTAGGGTACAAGGCTCGATAAACTTTGCAGCTTATCCATCGGTAATTCTCGATCGAGTACCCCCAGTAGTGCTCTCTTACTAGCAATGTCGAGCGTACTATCGAGAATTTCTAAGCCTTGAGCGATCGCTGCACGAGAATCAGACTGGAAGTTGAATTCTGCCACTCGAATCGAGCCGATCGGATAAAGAAACTTCATCAGCAGAAACAATCGCTCGATGCTGTCTTTCGGCAAAATTTCCAGGGCGGCTCTGAGCAGTTTCGTCTCTTCGCAGCGCACTCGGTCTTCAATCAGATCCATTAATGCGGCATAGATTTGCCCCATAAACATTAATTCTTGTTCGATCAGTTCCTCGATTCCCGCTCTGCCTAAACGCTCTGCCACCGCTTCGATGCCGCGTTCGTTTGGTACTTTTAGGAGAATCCGCAGCAGTAAGCGGCGTGTGGTTCCCCAAGAAGTCACCAAGCGGGAAATTAGAAGATCGATCGCTTCGGGTGTGCCAATTTGACCGATCGCGCTAAAAGCTTCACTCCGAACGAGCGGCGGACGTTCTACATCATCGGCAAGTCGAATCAGCCTGGGTAATGCCTCATCACCGAGACGAACCAGCGCTGATTTTGCGGCTGGGCGCGTCGGACGACAATACAGCCCGCTGAGCAAATAGCGGTAAAACTCCTCGGATCGAGTCGCTGCGATTGCTTCGAGCGTGGCAGATTTCACTTCGATCGAGGGATCTTTTAACAGTCTTGGAATATAAGGTTTGAGCCAGAGCCGCAATCCTTGCAAATGCACTACGCCGCCTAATGCTCGACAACCGATTACCCGTTCTTGCATCTGTTTGTGTGTTAACAGCGCCTGTAACACATAGGTTGCCTCTGCTTTTTCCGACATCGTACCCTGACGTAGAATCAACGATGCAGCCGTAGCGCGAACGATCGAGGGCTGACTTGGCTTGAGATAATGCCGCAGTTCACTAAAAGCAGTCGTCTCTCCGGTCGTCCAGATATATTCTAGGGCGACTGCCATGACTTCTGGTTCAGGACGTTGAGAGCAGAGCGACTTGACTGGATTTAAGAAGGCTGGATTGGGATGATTCAGCATGACTTCGATGCTTCTGTGCTGCAATTCGGGCGTGAGCTTTAACAGCAATGGCGCAAGCACTTCCGCCGCATTCTTACCGTCGATTTGGCTCAAGAATTCAATACAGGCGCGTTTATCTTCATCGGCTCCGGGGTTTTCCAGGGTTTCGATCGTCTTTTGCCGCAGCGCTTTCATATCTACGTCTGAGGTACTCAGTTGCCCCCGTCCCGCATTCAGCACTAAGAGATTGAGATACTCTTTTTTGAGTAAAACGATCGTCGCAAGCCAGCCGAGTGCAAACAGAATCATCAACCCCAAATTCAAGTTCTGCTCTGCAACTCCGATTCCATTTGCCCCCACTCTCCCCAGTCCCAACAGAACCAGCCCGGTGATCGCGGTTGAAATGGGTTCAGCAATGCCGCGCACTTTTGCCTGTTCTCGGTTTCTCAGGTGATCCGGCACTGAGTAAAACAAAAACGGCACACTGCCACTCAGCAAAGTGTAGTGCAGCAACTCATAGAAAAACCGCATTGCTAGAACGCTCAGAAATACTGAAGACATTCCCGCGATCGACACTCCGGTAAATGCAATTACGATCATCGGCAGCAACATCAGCGATCGAAATACTCCCATGCGATCGAGAATGCGACTCGAAAATAACCACTGCATCGCCAACTCACAAATTCCCAATGAGCCATTAAAGATTCCCAAAAATCCGGCAACCTCGCCGCCGCCGAGCTGCACCGAAGCTCCAGAATGGCGACCTAGTTGAGTCAGAAACTGAAATTCAACCAGCAGCAAGAAGACTTGAGCCAGCGCAAAGAAAATCTGCAACAGCCGCATATATCGCCGCGTCTGTCCTCGCAGTCGCGTTGTAGAATGCTCCGCGATCGGCTCTTCCCGTTTGCGTCGCCCTTCTGGAAACGACTGTTGATAAGTGTGGCTCAGACCGCAGAGAATGATTACGCCAACGACCATAAATGCGAAAGCAATCAGCAACACTTGTGAAACCGCCGTGTCTCGTGCAAACAATCCCAACACAAACGGCAGCGAGAATCCGCCCACAACATCTGCGACCAAAATTCCGCTGCTAATCAGCGGATAGGTGCGCTTAATTTCCCGAATGTTGAAGAGCTGATTTGCGGTAATCGAGGCATTGAGATCATTGAGAACATGGCTGGCTTCAAGCCAAAGCTGCATGGCAAAGACGGTTACTTGCAGCGCGTAGAACTGTCCGATCGTGTTTCCAAACGCACCGCTTAAACCGAGTGAAAAGATCGGCAATGGAGACGCGAGCAGCAGGGCGATCGCCACAATCACCATTCTCAAGGGTAAGTAGCGCTGAAGCTCAGAATACAGCCATCCCAAGCCAATCTTAATCGCCGCACTCACGATATAGATTAAGGGTAAGTTCGCGGCTCCGAACTGTGCGAGAAACATCTCAACCGAACAGGCTTCGAGCCACATCAACCCCGTTGACGTGAAGGTATAAAAGGCGAACATCCAAAACGTTCGATTGCCTTCACCAGAGCGAAGATTAATCCAGCGGAGAAAGGGATGTTCTCCGACTCTCTTGGAAGCTTGATTTGTCGAAGCCATATGGGGTGTCCGGTTAAGTCATGCACAGGATTCCTCTGATCTCGGAATCCTTTCTAAGATGCCCAAGATGCGATCGAAGATATTGTGTGCAACCCCCAAAACACGCAAAAGGGACAGCGAGAAATCATCCCGTTGTCCCAGTCATTTGGCTTAAAAGTTGGGGAGGATTTCTCTACTCCCTACTTCTTCGGTGCCAGCAGCATCATCATATTCCGCCCTTCTTTCTTCGGCGCTTGTTGCACTTCAGCAATTTCCTGGAGGTCGGTCGCCATTCGTTTTAGCAGAGTCTCCGCAAGATCACTGTGCTGAATTTCTCGCCCTCGGAACATGATCGTCGCTTTGACTTTATCGCCAGCTTTGAGGAAGCGTTCGGCTTGGGTGATTCGCACGTTGTAATCGTGTTCCTCAATCTTGTACCGCATTTTGACTTCCTTCACGTCTACGGTATGCTGCTTTTTCTTCGCTTCTTTGGCTTTCTTTTCCTGCTCGAATTTGTGCTTACCGTAGTCGATAATTTTGACGACCGGGGGATCAGCCTTGTCGCTCACAAGTACGAGGTCGAGTTCCTTTTCGTCTGCCATCGTTTGTGCTTCACGCGAGGTCATAATCCCTAGCTGAGAGCCATCTGCATCGATCACACGAACTTTGGGAAATCGAATTCGCTCGTTGATTACGGGCATATCTCGATTGGGTCTTTTTTCTATCACAAGCACCTGTTGAATAATGTGAATAAGGGCGACACGATTCGATCGACAAAATTAGCTCGATCGAGGGGTCGAACTGAGAGTTTGTATTCGCCATTCTACTCAGTCTGGGGAAATTTCTCTCTAGTTTGTTACGTAAATTCTAAAGCAGGAATCAAAAATCCGGGGTTCGGGCATCCGATTAAAATAGATTAACAGAGTGATATCGGTGAAATTGTGGTAGATGCTTTACCTTGGCGGCAGCGAATTGGGAGTCAGCGCGATTGGATCTGGCGCGGATGGCAAACCCGATATACCTATCAGCGATCGCAAAAATCAGAAAGTTCGCCGCCGTTGCTGCTGATTCATGGATTCGGAGCTTCGATTGGGCATTGGCGGCATAATGTCTCGGTGTTAAGCCAGCATCATACGGTGTATGCCTTGGATTTGTTGGGGTTTGGGGCTTCGGAGAAAGCGATCGCGCCTTACAATGTGGCGCTGTGGATCGAACAAGTGCATGATTTTTGGCTAACCTTTGTGGGGGAGCCTGTGGTGTTAATTGGGAATTCGATCGGGTCTTCGGTGTGTTTGGCGGTGGCGAAGGCGTATCCCGAAATGGTGAGAGGGGTGGTGATGCTGAATCTGCCGGATTCTTCGGTGCTGGATTCGCCGGAATGGGCGGGAGCGCTGGTGAAAGTGTTTCGTCCGATCGCAGCGGTGGGTAAGAGTATTTTCACGTTTCCACTGATTTTTAATCCGTTCTTTCGCGTGTTGCGGAGTTCGCGCTTGATTCGGCTGTGGGCGCGGCAGGCGTATGCGAGTTCTGACGGAATTACCGATGAACTGGTGGAAATTTTATCAATTCCGGCGCGTGATCCCCGTGCGGTCAAGGCGTTGCGATCGATGGTGACAACCCCAAAGATTACGGACTATCGGGCGCGATCGATTTTGCCGACGATGACGATTCCGATGCTGTTGTTTTGGGGCAAGCAGGATAAGTTTGTGCCGCCGAGTTTGGCTGCGTTTTGTGTCAAACTCAATCAAAAGCTGGAACTGGTTGAGATTGAAAATGCGGGTCATTGTCCGCACGATGAACAACCGGAAATCGTAAATCGTAAGATTCTGAGTTGGATTGGTGAAATTGCATGACTTCTGAAACGTCCACAACTGAAACACCCTCAACTGATGTTTTTCGGATTTCGCCGTTGATTCGATTGACGTTGCTCAGTTTGTATATTGCATTAACAACTCCGCTTCCTGTGCTGGCTGAAACCACCGATGCTCCGGTTCCAAGTGGATGGCTATGGGCGGGAATTGCGATCGGCTTTATTGCATTATTTGGTGCATTGAGTGAGCGCGTGATCTTGGATGCAGACGGAATTCAAGTGACTTATCCTGCTTGGGTTCCGAAGGTCTTTCGCAAAGGGTGGCAGTTGCCTTGGTCAGAAGTCAAAGCGCTGAAGCCACGATCGACTGGACAAGGCGGATTGGTTTATTACTTTCTAAGTAAATCCGGTGAAGGATATCTATTGCCAATGCGTGTAGTAGGATTTACGCGATTGGTGAAGCGAGTTCAGGCGGAAACAGGCATTGATACTACTGATGTGAAACCGTTGTCGCAACCGTGGATGTATTTGATTCTGTTAGGATTCACGTTCTTGTTGTTGCTGATTGATGCTTGGACGGTTTCGACTGCGATCGCGCTAGGAAAAATCTGATGTTGATATGGTTAGATCAAGTCAGCTTCGCTCCAAGCAGAATCACGCAGAAAGGAACTCCAATTGCAGGAAGTGAGATTCTGCGAAATGTTTCGTTTACGGTGAACAAAAGCGATCGAATTGCGATCGTCGGGGCTTCGGGTTCTGGTAAAACCACATTGCTGAGATTGATCAATCGATTAGCAGAACCAAGTACAGGATTGATTCAGTTTGAAGGCAACCGTTATCAGGACATTCCGGTATTACAGTTACGGCAGCAGATCCTGTTTGTTGCACAAGAGCCGAAGCTACTCGGAATGACAGTGAGAGAAGCATTGAGCTATCCGCTAAAACTGAGAAATGTTAGAGAAATTGATCAGCGAATTGATCATGCGATCGACCGCATGAGCATTCCGCGTGAATGGCTCGATCGATCTGAGTTAGAGCTTTCAACCGGAGAGCGGCAGTGGATTGCGATCGCTCGCGCTCTCATTTGTCAGCCCAAAGTATTGTTGCTCGATGAACCGATCTCAAATCTAGATGCGAATCGGAATGAAACACTGCTAAGAATTCTGACTCAAATAGAATCTACAGTTTTAGTCGTAACGCATCAGTTGGAATGGGCGGAACAGTTTAGCGATCGAGTTCTACAGTTGCAGCAGGGACAATTAATTCGAGATCAGAAGCGTGTTGATTGGCAAGCGGTTAGAAGGGAGATCGCTCAAGCAGAAGCAGAAGAAGCGGCAGAATGGGATTAATTCTGCTTTGGAGTTTGCCGCCGTGAAAACCACGATCGACCCAGCAGCGATTGAAATACAGGCTTCCCACGGTGAACAGAAAGGCCACGTAAGCAACGGCTTGAACCAGATACAAGAGATCGGTGTATCCAAACAAAGTGCTGATACCGAATTAAACATAGAATGCGACAGATCATACTCAAAGTCCCCCATTCTGGGGGATTTAGGGGGCGAGAATCTGTCGCATCCACAAATCAATCTGGTATGAGAAATCTTATTGTTTGCGATCGCCGCTCCATATTCCGAGTTTGCCGTATGTAACAATCCATTGATCACTTGCAGCACAAATCTCGGAGATTGACGGTCAGATTCCGGTAAAGCGTTGATTGCAGCAGCGATCGACTTTAGTGAAGATTGATATCCGGTGCTGATTTTCTCTGCATTTTTAGCTCCAGCTTTGACTTCATCTTGCAGCGCAATCAATGAACTCTTGAATTCAGGTACTTTACGCTCATTCAGTTGATCTTCAACATCGGCATAGATTTCCTCTCCTGTCCCTGAAATCAGTCCTAACTGAATCAATTGCCGACGGCTAAGGGCATTAAGAAAATTTGGGGTTGACATGAGGCGCTCTAGTGACTGCGATAAGCCGAGATCCAGAATTATCAATTATTTCGCAGTTTAGAGCAAGCATATTAATAATGATTCTCAATAGAACTCTGCATTTGTGCTCAAGAGCCTTTTTGATTTTGTGAGCGAAACCGCCCTTCAAGAAAATCACGCTGCTTTAAGTGTTTTGTCTTACGACCACTGACTCGCTTGCGCCACATTCTGAAGCTCGATTCCTGCATTTCCCGACGCATCAGCGCGATCGTTTGTTTTTCGCTCAGTCCGAATTGCAGTTCGATCGCCTCAAAAGGAGTGCGATCTTCCCATGCCATTTCGAGAATTCTATCGATCGTCTCACGATCTAATTCTGGTAGTTCCATTGTCCTTACTTCTGAATTGCTTGTTGAAACGTTTTGACTGCCTCAACGTGATTGACCATATTGATACAGCGTAAAAACAGTTCAAGATCGATTCCGGGAACTGCCTCGCTGTTAGTCAGTTTTTCATACCGTCGCTGATCGCCTTCACCCCGTAGATGATAAATCTCTAAAACACCATCTTCCCAAAACCAAACTTCCGCAATCTTTAAGCGTCTGTAAGCTTCTAGTTTATTGATGCCACCGCTTGTAAAAACAACCTCGATCGCTAAATCAGGATGCGCTCTTCCTGGTGCAAGTTTGTACGATTCATCAGCTTCTCGCTTGACCAATCCAGATTCACTCTCCAGGCTCATCGAACCTGTAGGAGTAAAGTCGAATCCTCTCAACAATAGGTAAAGCTCCAATAGAGCAGCAATGCGTTTTTTAACCGTTTCATGTGGTTCACCAGGCATTTGTCGAATCTCCAACGTTCCCTCTAAAAAAGAAAGCCGATAACCAGGACGATCGAGCAATTGCTCAACGGCTTTGAATTCCCGCCAGGTAAGCGCTTCAAACAGAAGTGGAGTTTGTTTCTGAGATGGAACTAAGGTGGTTGTCATAAGGCGATTACTCCTAATTTAACCGTTGTCGTAAACTACGAATTGCAGCGCTAGTCGTTCGCTCCGAGGCAATTTGAACACATTCAGCAACAATCTCGAAGATAGGAATTTCTGGAGAAAAGCGACTTCGTTCTTGTGGTATGTAAGCGTCGTTCTCTAATCCATAAATCCAAAGCTGCTTATTCTTGAACATCCACACCTCCGGTACTTTGAAAGGGAGATAATCATTCACATTGCTATAGCTAGTGACATCTATTTCAATCACCAAATCAAAGGGCGGATCAACTTGCCAGTCAATCCGATCTTTGCCGGATGAAACTTGCCAGTTATCAATGTAAAAGCAAACGTCTGGCTCAATTCCAGACGCTTCTGGTATGGTCATCGTGACAGGGGTGTAAGCATTGTATTCCTGCTCTAGATGATCCAGAATTGCTTTTACAATGTCTCCTAATAAATTTGCGCCTAGTCCATGCATGGGGAGCGGTGACATCAATAGAATCTCTCCAGCTCGATACTTCATTCGAGGAATTGATTTATCTCCCCGTTGTTCGCTCAAAGTGATGTAGTCCTGCCAAGTTCCCGGAAGCCGCAGGACGGCTCCGGGTGGAAGTTCGATGCGATCGCAAGACACGAGTGCAAACATCGCTCTTATCGCTCCATTGCTTCAATTGATTTCGGAACGGCTGCCGTGAGAACTTCATTTCCGGTTTCTGTCACCAACACATCATCCTCAATCCGAATGCCAATGCCGCGCCAGCGATCGCTGACTTCGGGCTGTCCTTCTAAGGGTTGGAAGTCCGATCTGATATAAATTCCGGGTTCTACGGTCACGACTTGCCCTGACTGGAAGTTTAGCCAGTTTTCGCCAACCTTCCGCGCTCCGGCATCATGCACATCTAACCCCAACCAATGCCCAGTACCGTGCATGAAGAAGGCTTTGTATTTCTCTTCTTTGATAACTTCTTCGATCTCACCTTGCAGCAAGCCCAGGTCTAATAAGCCTTCGGTGATCACTCGAACGGCAGCATCATGAAATTGATTCCAAGGATTTCCGGGTTTGACTTGCTCGATCGCAGCCAGTTGCGCTTTCAATACCAACTCATACAAAACGCGCTGTTCTTCGGTGAACTTCTCTCCCACGGGGAAAGTCCGAGTGATATCTGAGTTGTAGTAGTTATACGAACATCCCGCATCAATTAGAAGCAATTCACCCTGTTGCATTTGGCGATCGTTCTCGGTGTAGTGCAGAATGCAGGAATTGTGACCTGAAGCGACGATCGACGGGTAAGCAATTCCCTGTCCTCCCCTAAGCCGGAAGAGATGCTCCATCTGCGCTTGAATTTCATACTCATACAGTCCAGGCTTGCGAAGCTCTAGCGCCAAATTATGAGCTTCCGCTGCAATTTCTACCGCCCGTCGCATTTCTGAAAGTTCGTGTTCGCTCTTGACCAACCGCATCGGATGCAGCGTGAAGCTTGGATCTTCGATCGCAGTCGGGCCAAATCCATTCCGTTCATGTAGAGCAATACAGCGCTGCCACAAACGAATGATGCGATCGTTAAAGGCGCGATCGCGTCCAAAGTGATAATAAATTCGCTCTGCTTTAGTGACATACTGCGCCAACTTCTCATCCAATTCTGTGATCGGATAAGCTTCATCGGCTCCATACTTTTCTTTTGCCGCATCTACTCCAACTCGATAGCCCGTCCAAGTTTCTTTATCGCGATCCTTGGGTTGCACAAACAGAATAAACTTATGTTCTTCATGCCAAGGTGCAAATACCGCAACCGCATCTGCTTCGTTAAATCCGGTGAGGTAGAAAAAATCGCTGTCCTGGCGAAAATTGTATTCCACATCATTGTGCATCACCGCCAGCGGCGCACTGCGGAAAATTGCGGTTCCGTTACCGATTTTGGACATAAAGCGATCGCGTCGCTGCTTGAATTCGAGATGGAGCATGAATCTAAACTATGAAGGATACAAAGAAGGAAGGATATCCCCCTTCAGCCTTCATTCTATGCCGTTACACATCCTCGATTCGGTGCATTTATCCACTTACGGGATTGCGCTTGGTTAGGCGATACATGACCGATCGCAAAACAAACTTTGGAAGCGCCATCATTCGCTTCCAGCGCCAGGGTTCCTGATACAGTCGATACGACCACTCTAAATGATTGTCGCAGAGCCATTGAGGAGCGCGATTTTTTGTGCCTGCCCAAACATCGAAACTGCCGCCGACTCCAACCCAAACGGAATTCGGGCAAAGATGACGATGCTGTGCGATCCATAACTCTTGGCGAGGCACACCCAACCCCACGTAGATCAAACGCGGTTGTAGCGTTTTGAGTCTGTGTAGAAACTCCATTTCGTCTTCGGGCTTGAGATAACCGTTTTGCACTCCGACGATCGAAATTCCTGGAATCTTTTGTCGCCAATTTTGCGCCGCAGTCTCAGCCACACCCGGCGCACCGCCGAAGAAGAAAATCGACCAAGGCTCTTTAAATTGGGTCGATCGCTCCAGTAAAGTCTGTGCCAGTTCAATTCCCGGAACTCGCTGGATGCGCTTGCCGTGAAGCCGTCCATACAGCACAATCCCTGATCCATCTGGAATCACCAGTTCAGCTTGATGAATTGTCCTTGCCAGTGCCGGAGTTTGCTCTGCCTGCATCGTCATCTCGGCGTTTAGCGTGATCACATGACAACCCAAACGTTGCTCGATCCGCTCACTCAGCCAGCGATCGTAGCTGCTTAATAGGTGCATCGGTAGCCCTAGAACTGGAAAGGACTGCACAGATTCAGAATAGGTCACTTGAGTCACAGGTTTCCTCGGCAGGGGTGATTCGGGATTGAGGGGTTATTCGGGATTGAATTGTAGCAGGGGCGATCACGAAAGGACAAGATTATCACGATGTACAACGGTTTCTTCGCCCTCATAGCCGAGAATCTTTGCAACTTCGTCAGATTGACGACCCCGGATCTTTTCGAGTTCGTCACTGTTGTAGTTGACGATGCCCCGCGCAATCTCGACACCGGAGCGATCGCAGATTTTGACAGCGTTCTGACTATCGAACTCGCCTTCGACTTGAATAATTCCGGCAGCTAAGAGCGATCGTCCGGATGTCCGAATCGCCTTCACCGCGCCTTCATCGAGATACAACTGTCCAACGGGAACAAGACCATGAGCAATCCAGCGTTGACGGGCATTAAACGGACGCGGTTGCGGTTCAAACTGAGTGCCGATTAATTCACCCGAAAGAATCTTCAGTAGGTTTTGCGGCGATCGACCCTGGGTAATCACCGTTCTCACGCCTGCTCCCGTGGCAATTCGAGCGGCTTCGATCTTCGTGACCATGCCCCCTGTGCCCCATTGCGTCCCGGAGCTTCCGGTTTGTACCTGTGCGAGTTCATCGATATGGTTGACGATCGTAATTGGTTGAGCATCAGGATTGCTGCGGGGATCGGCAGAGTATAAGCGATCGACATCCGTGAGCAAAAACAACCAATCCGCATCGACCACGCTTGCCACCAGTGCGGAGAGTGTATCGTTATCGCCAAACTTCAATTCATCGGTAGCAACCGTATCGTTTTCATTGACGATCGGAATGACCCCTAAATTGAGCAATTCTTGAAACGTGCGGAGGATATTCACGTATCGGCTGCGTTGAATCAAATCTCCACGAGTTAGCAGCACTTGCGCGATCGGTTGTTGCAGCGCTGTGAAAAAGTCATCATAAATCCGCATCAATCGCCCTTGCCCGACTGCGGCAACCGCTTGCTTAAGAGACATCGATCGCGGACGTTCGACCAAGCCTAATCGCGCACATCCGACCCCGACCGCACCGGAAGACACCAGCACCACGCGATGTCCTTGTCGGCGCAACTGACTTAAAACTTCCACCAAAGCCGCGATCGTCGCCAATGCAAGCTGTCCCGACTCTGGCTGAGTCAGGCTCGAAGTCCCGATTTTCACAACAATCGTCTGAACCATGAATCAAACTGTAAACCGCTTGATTATCGTATCAAGTCGATCGCGCTAATCTGGCATCGCAAAGCCTGTTCTTGGATCGCGAATATACAAGCCCAACACTAGCGAATTCATCACTTCATCCCAAACAGGCGTGAGCTTTTCTGCTTGATCTGCCCAGTAATCAAACGTGATCAGACATTGAATCCTTGAGCCAAGTCCGACACAAATCCGGGAATAGGCTTCGCGATTTTCGTTCGGATCGATGAACTTAATTTGTATCCAGGCAATTCGAGCAGTTTGGCGTTTTAGCGTGGTAACTTCGCTTTGCTCGATCACGTCGCGCCGGTCTTCGATCGCAATCTTTTTTACGGTATGCGCGAGTGGAAACAAGCTCCAATCGTTTTCGGGCAGGTGGTTGTAAGAAACTTCCAGCCGACAGTCGTCGTTTGGCGGTGGCGCGTCATGGAAGCAAAAAGATTTTTCATCGGGTTCAAAATGCCAATCTTGCGGCACATCAAATCGCACGGCACCCCGCCCCGCCACAAAAATTTTGTAGCCTGGTTTAGAGTTCCAGCCGTGATTGTCGCTCATTTGCAGCGTTTCTTTGATCCACTCTGGCTTGCCTTTTTTGCGTTTAGACATAAAGAAACCACGATCGCGTCAAATCACATCGTAAGACATGATTTTCACGATCGCGGTTGATCTTCTGCAATCTTCACCCAACTCTGGAGCGATAATCCTCGTAGCCAAACTGCCGCCACAGTTCAAACGATCCATCTCGCTTGAGGCAGCCGATCGCGGGGTGAGCTACTCCATTGAACATTGTGGTTTTAACCATCGTGTAGTGCATCATGTCTTCAAACACAATGCGATCGTTGATCGAGAGGGGTTGATCGAACTGATAATCTCCGAGGAAATCCCCAGCTAAACAGCTTGATCCACCCAAACGATACCCGACTTTTCCAGCTTCCAGCACCGAAGCACCGACAATTGCAGGCTGATACGGCATCTCTAGACAGTCAGGCATATGGGCGCTAAATGACACATCCAGCATGACGTGCGTCAGATCCTGAACCGGAATCAGATCTAGAACCGTACTTAATAAGAATCCGGTTTGCCAGACGATCGCAGACCCCGGCTCTAAGTACAACTGCAAATGCGGATAGCGATCGTGAAATGCAGAAAGCACTGCGATCGCATGATCCACATCATAAGTTTCATGCGTCATCAGATGCCCGCCGCCCAGATTCAACCACTGAATCTGAGGCAGCAAGTGACCATAGTGCTGCTCAATCTGAAGCAGAGTCTTTTCTAACGCAAAAGAATCGCTTTCACAGAGATTGTGCGATAGAAAGCCACTGATGCCATTGGGTAAGCGATCGCCCAATTGCTCCGGCAAAACTCCTAAACGTGATCCAGGCTGACACGGGTTATAGAGCGCAGTTTTGACCGGGGAATACAACGGATTAATCCGCAGTCCGATCGATGTAGACTCTGCCAACGATCGCGATCTTTCCCACTGGCTTAATGAATTAAACGTCAGATGAGAAGCACGATCGAACAATTCCGGCAAATCCTGATCGCGATAGGCAGGCGAGTAAACGTGCAGCGCACCGCCAAACTCTTCTGCTGCTAACCGAGCTTCCCAGAGCGAACTTGCCGAAGCACCGGCGAGAGACTTCCGAATCATCGGAAAACTATGAAACAGTGCATACCCCTTCAGCGCCAGTAGCACTTTCACGGGAGCCGATCGCTGGACTCGCTCAAACACTTGTAAATTGCGCTCAAGCCGCGCTTCATCCAGCACAAAGCAAGGCGACGGAATCGTCGCCAAAGTTGCATTGTTAATCATCGCTAGACCTCTGCAAACGGCGAAGGATGACCAATCACTTCATGCCACGGCAAACCGAGCGATCCGATTCGCTGCATAAAGGGATCAGGATCAAGCTGCTCGACGTTGAACACTCCTGGTTTTTGCCAAGCGCCGTTTACTACCATCAAGGCTCCGAGCGCTGCTGGAACTCCGGTCGTATAAGAAATCGCTTGCGCTCCGACTTCTTGGTAAGCCTTGGCGTGATCGCAGTTGTTGTAGATGTAATACTGCTGCGGTTTGCCGTTTTTGATGCCGCGCAGATGACAGCCGATCGAGGTCTGCCCCGTGTAGTTTGCTGCCAGCGAAGACGGATCAGGCAAAAGCTTTTTCAGGAGTTTCAAAGGAATCACAGGTGTTCCTTCATAATCAACGGGATCAATCCGAGTCAAACCCAGGTTTTGCAGCACATCTAGATAAGTGAGATAGCTCTGGGAAAAGGTCATCCAGAATCGCGCTCGCTTTAGGGTTGGAATATGTTTGACCAGCGATTCGAGTTCTTCGTGATAGAGCAAGTAGGACTCACGATCGCCAATCTCCGGATACTCGATCGACTGGTGCATCGACAACGGCGGTACCGTGACCCATTCGCCTTTTTCGTAGTAGCGTCCGGGTTGCGTAATCTCGCGAATATTGATTTCTGGGTTGAAGTTCGTTGCAAAGGCGCGACCGTGGCTCCCAGCATTGCAATCCACGATATCGAGTTCGTGAATCTCATCAAAATGATGTTTGAGCGCATGGGCGGTAAAGATGCCCGTCACACCGGGATCAAAACCGCAGCCGAGAATGGCGGTTAGTCCAGCCTCAAAAAAGCGCTCTTGGTACGCCCACTGCCAGCGATATTCAAATTTGGGATTGTCGGGAGGCTCGTAATTTGCCGTATCGAGATAGTGTACGCCTGCTTGCAGACACGCATCCATCAGCGCGAGATCTTGATAAGGCAATGCTACGTTAATCAGAATATCGGGGCGAAACGTCTCCAGCAGCTTTAGGGTTTCGGGCACGTCATCCGCATCGAGTTGTGCGGTCTGAATGGACTTTGTAGAAATACTCTGGGCGATCCGATTACATCGCTCTAGAGTCCGGCTGGCGAGTAGGATTTGATCAAACTCTTCCAGTGCAGCAAGTTTGTGAGTAACAACGCGGCTCACCCCACCCGCTCCAACGACCATCACTCGTGCCATTTTTTCTCCTTAAATTAAGTCGGTTTTGGGAGTGCTATCAGTTCCCCTAATTAGGTCAGACACATCATTATGCCATGTGATTTTATTTGATGTGGAATTTGTATGAGGCAAAGACGGAAAATACTGCTGTGGATTTAGTTCTCTCGACGATCGCCTCAGCGATCGAGCTTAGATTTCGGTTGCTCGACAGATTTGCTCACCTGATTTTTACCCTAGCTGCATCAAGCCGTAGCTTTACGGAGGTCATTCTTGAAGATGCGTGCATATTGGTAGGAGTTTTCCGTTTAAGCCCTGAATTCGAGAGAAACCACGATGACGATGACTCCGCTCAAGTCTGACTTTTTAGAGAAGATGCGTCAGCAGTTCGACAATGCTCCGTATCCCAGAATCCCCTTAGAAGAGTTTCCCAAAAATCCAAGAGCACTCTATATTCACAGCCTGGTCACTGCTTACTATCGTCGGAATCAAAAAGTAGTGACTCCGGCTGGAAAACTGATTTTAGATGCGGGTTGTGGAACCGGATATAAGTCCTTGGAATTGGCGATCGCGAATCCGGGCGCGAAAATTGTCGGAATTGATCTGTCTCCGGCATCGGTGGATTTAGCCCGGAAGCGATTGCAGTACCACAACATCGAGAATGTCGAGTTTCACGCGATCGCGCTTGAAGATCTGCCGAGTCTGGGAATGCAGTTCGACTACATTAATAATGATGAAGTGCTGTATTTGTTGCCTGATCCGATCGCGGGATTGAAGGCGATGAAAGAAGTGCTGAAGCCGGACGGAATTCTTCGCACAAACTTTCATAGTTCATTGCAACGAATAATTTATCATCGCGCTCAGAAATTCTTTAAGCAGCTTGGCTTTATGGCTAGACCTGAACCTGAAGCTGAAGTAAAACTTGTGCGAGAAATAGTGAAATGCCTGAAAAATGATGTGTTCGTGAAACAGTATGGTTGGAATTCAAATTTTGAAACCAGCGATGAGGCAGTTTTAGCGAACTATCTGCTTGACGGGGATAAAGGCTGGACAATCCTAGAGTTGTTTGAAGCGATCGAGAGCGTGGGACTAGAACTAATCTCAATGGTGAATTGGCGGGAATGGGATTTGCTCTCACTGTTTAATGACATTGGTGAATTGCCATTTAATGTGATGATGGGTTTTTCAGATCAGTCGATCGCGCAACAGCTTCATCTCTACGAGTTATTGAATCCTCGCCATCGATTGCTAGATGTTTGGTGTGGATTGCCTGGACAATCACAACAATATGAGTTGATCTCAGAATGGAGCGATGAAGCTTGGCAAACTGCGATTGTGCATCTACCTTTGCATCTAATTACCGATGAGTTTCGCGCAGCCTTAAAGAGCTGTGCGACTGAGGCGAAAATTTTTGAGATGAATCGCTTTTGTCCACTGACTGATGAATCGATTGTGATTGATAGTCAAGGGACAGGATGCTTGCTGCCGCTATTAGAGAAATCACGATCGGTGCGGGAATTAGTTCAATGGTGGCAGAAGTTGAGACCGATTGATCTGGTGACTTTGGAACCGACCTCAGAAGCCGAAGCGTTGGTGCGGGTGAAAGAATTGTTACAGCCTTTAGAAGAAAGCGGCTATGTCATGATCGAGAGCCGTGTTTAGTGATTCACCAAATTCGGATTCAAGATTTTCTCACTTCAGGTGATATCAAATCTGATCACGCTGGGCAGATTAGATTCAGGCGTTAGAAGTTCAAACAAACCGCACCTTAAAGGAGAAGCGTCTCTCATGAAATCTGAATTGAAGGCAAAATTCCTCAGCCACTTGGTCTCGAAAAAAAGAGAAGGTGGTTTCACCCTGATTGAATTGCTCGTTGTAATCATCATCATCGGTATTCTGTCCGCGATCGCGCTTCCTTCGTTCTTGAACCAGGCAAACAAAGGTAAGCAATCTGAAGCGAAGCAATATGTTGGTACAGTGCTTCGGACTCAGCAAGCGTTCTACATGGAGAAAAGCCGCTTCGCAAGCAACTTGGCTGATATGTCCCAGCCTGTTGCTGACTCGACTACAAACTACAACTACTCCACCACTGGCTCTGCTGCTGGTGCCGCCACCCCCGCAACTCATAGCTTGAGCTTGGGAACCTCTAAAGTGACCGCACTTCGCTCCTATGGTGGAACTGTTGTCTTGACGACGAACTCCACCACCAGTGAAACAAATACGACTGGAATTCTGTGCGAAAACAACGCTCCTGGAACTACAGCAGTCGCCGTTGGTACTGTTAGCGGTACTACCCTTGCTTGTGGTAGTGGCTCCACTCAAGCTCAGTAATTTAGCCTAAAGCTCAAATTGCTTAATCCGAAAGTGAGTAGATTCTCTCTGCTCACTTTCCTTTTTTTCGTCTACTATGTCCGAAATTGCATCAGCCTCCGTATGTCTCCTTTCACTTCCCCCTCAAGCCTATCCATCGATTGGCAACATCAAGCTGCCCTCTACACTCAGCAAGACGGTTTTGCTCAAGCCGCCGCCCTCTACGAGCAAGCAATTGAGATCGAATCGTCTAACCATTCGCACTACTGGCATTTAGGATTACTGCTGCTGCTTCAGGGACAAGAAGAAGAAGCCCAAACGACTTGGTTATTTGCGCTCTCTGAAATTGATACCGACCAGATGGATGCCGCCGTTGCTGAACTCAGTCAAATTCTGCATACTGAAGCAGAACGCCGCACCGCAAAACTAGAGCAAACAACTGCTTGGGTAATTCGTCAGCATCTTCGAGAACTATGCCCTGAGCATATCGAGAACTTACTACACATTGTCACACTCTCGATCGACCTCAATCTTCTAACTGATTCACTCCTCGAAGACATCGGACTGATTGAGCAGCTTGCACAACCGAACGCCCAAGTTTCGCTTGAATATCTCTGGCAGGTGTTCGATCGATTGTTAAAAACGGCTCCCGCTTCTAATTCGCTGCTTGCCTTTGTCGAAGTTGCAATTTTGCATTTACAGTACAGTGATGCGGCAGCAAACTCGGTCATCGCTGCACTCCTGCGCTTTGGATTCACAGCGTTTGAGGAAGAATTTGCTATCCGTATTGCCGAATGTGCGCTCAAAATTAATCCCGTTCAGTCTGACATTCTAGGATTACTAGCCGCCCTGCATCATAACCTGGGTAATCACCTAAAAGCGGTTGAAGTCGCTAAATTTCGCTATCAGCACTCTGAAGCGCTGATTGAACAAATTTACTCAAACGGCTTAATGTTGCGGGGATTGCTTGGAGCAGGCGGACTCTGGCAAGAGGCGGTCGAAGCCGCACAGCATCATCGAACTCTACTAGAACGCCTAGTTCAGCAACCTCCGTCTGATGCTCGACTGTCCCAACTCACGCGCCTATTCAATTCAGGCTATTACCTCGCCTACCTCCAAGACCAACCGCAACAATGGAGAACTCTAGAAAACCAAGTCATTAAGCTTGCCCAAACTGGATTTCAAAATCATGCCGCCACGATCGGTAAACTCTACCATCATCAAAAGCGCGATCGCACAGGTCAACGGCTCAAGGTTGGCTATCTTTCCTATTGCATGGCAACGCATTCAGTCGGCTGGTTAGCTCGCTGGCTACTTCAGCATCACGATCCAGAACAAATCGAAGTTCATGGCTATTTTCTGGGCTATCGAGAGGCTTATGATCCGCTGCAAGCGTGGTATGTGGATACGGTTGAATATGCTCACAAGTTTACAACCTATGCAGAGGCAACCTATTTAGAAATTGCAGACCAAATCTATCAAGACGAGATTGATATTTTGATTGATTTGGACAGTATTACGCTGGATGTAAGCTGTCAGATTCTCTCGCTCAAACCTGCCCCAATTCAAGCAACTTGGCTGGGTTGGGATGCATCAGGTTTACCCACAATCGATTACTTCATCGCTGATCCTTACGTGCTTCCCGACGATGCCCAGAGTTATTACCACGAAAAGATCTGGCGTTTACCGCAGTCTTACATTGCAGTGGATGGCTTTGAAATCGATCCCCCAACCTTACGCCGCGAAGATCTCAACATTCCCAAAGATGCGATCGTTTTTCTCACCGCCCAGCGAGGGTACAAACGCCATCGAGATCACGTCAGCTCTCAACTGAAAATCATTCATCAGGTTCCGAATAGTTACCTTCTGATCAAAGGACTCGCAGATGCTAAATCTATCCAAGAGTTCTTTCTTAAACTGGCTGAAGAAGAAGGCGTATCGAGCGATCGACTCCGATTTCTCAAGGGCGATCCCTCTTGTCCGATTCATCGCGCCAACTTACAAATCGCCGATGTGGTTCTCGATACTTTCCCCTACAATGGAGCCACCACCACAATGGAAACGCTCTGGATGGAAGTTCCGATCGTTACTCGTGTCGGTGAACAATTCGCGGCTCGGAACAGTTACACAATGATGATGAATGCGGGTGTAACAGAAGGGATCGCTTTTAACGATCGCGAGTATATTGAATGGGGTGTACGGCTCGGAACCGATGCAGCCCTACGGCAAAGTGTCATTTCTAAGCTACATCAATCAAAGCGATCAGCTCCTTTATGGAACGGCAGACAGTTTGCCCGTGAAATGGAACGCGCTTATCAGCAAATGTGGGCAATTTACACCCAAAGCTGAGAATTGTTCTTGAATTGTATTGATATCTGGAGGTTGCTTTGACTGCTTCAGTTATTTTCGATCGCGCGATTTCCACTCAACGCGCCAAGTCACTCAGAATTCTGATTCTGACGAATCTCTATCCCCCTCAAGTGTTAGGAGGATATGAACGCTCGATCGCAGATTTCGCCAGATTGCTCCAACATCGAGGGCATCAAGTCCTAGTCCTGACCAGCGATGCTCCAGGATTGTTTGGTATTCATGAAAGCCGCTATCCAGAACCTCCAGTCGATCGCGCCTTTTTGCTATTGGGTGAATGGTCTGCTGAGGGAGCGAGACATTTTGACCCAGAAACGGTTCGCGATCGCTTACAGCACAATATCCAAGCCTTAAAACAGCATATTGATGAGTTTCATCCAGATGTTTGCTTTGCTGGAAACCTGGATTTTTTAGAAGTTGGAACCGAATTGATTGATGCACTGTTAAACCGAAAAATTCCGATCGCTCATTATGTAATGAATGCGAATCCGGGTTATGTTGCCGAACTTGCGCCAAGACGATCAGCATACCGCTATATCACTTGCAGCAATTGGATTATTCATAGCTTAACAGTGCAAGGTTATCCGATCACCAATGCTCAAGCCATTTATCCAGGTGCAGATGTCGAAACATTCTATCGATCGGAGTTACCAAAACGCGATCGGCTTAGAATCGCTTATGCCAGCTTAGTTGCACCCTACAAGGGCGCGGATGTCCTGATCGAAGCTTTAGCCATTCTGAACGCGAGTGGAATTGAGTTTAGTGCCACGATCGCGGGTGGAACCTTTCAGCCTGACTTTGTGGAAGCGCTGAAATCGTTTGCGGTTGCTGAGGGATTGAGCGATCGAATTGACTTCCCTGGTGTGTTATCTCGCCAACAGCTTCGAGAGCTTTATCAAACTCACAATGTTCTTGTTTTTCCTTCTCGCTTCCAAGAGCCATTCGGAATCAGTCAAATCGAAGCAATGGCAGCCGGACTGACGCTGATTACCAGTGGTACAGGTGGTGCAGGCGAGATTGTCTATCCCGGAGAAGATGGACTGCTCTTTGAATCTGAAAATCCTTTATCACTGGCTGATGCTCTATCTTCTCTCGCAGCAAATCCTGAAGCCTGGAAGCAGCTCGCTCAGAACGGACAACGCAAAGCAATGACTGAATTCACGCAAACGAAAGCGATTGCAAAACTAGAAAGCATTTTGTTTGAACTTGTCACTGTCTAAATTCTGAATTGTTATGGTTAAGACTAATTTTCCCTTGCAAATTCCCGGTGTCGATGTTGAAGCTGTGGAGCTTTTTAGCGATCGTGCAACTTTATCAGAGCAGTTAGAGCAGTTCGCCAATCTCTACGATCAACGCCCTTTCGATAATACAGGTGGAATTCGATTCGACTCGGCTTTTGCCTACTGCTATTTTCTCAAACGCATCACACCTGATGTCGTAATCGAGTCTGGTTTCTGGCGTGGTTTTTCAACTTGGCTGATCGATTCAATCCTGCCGAATGCAGAACTATATTGTCTTGATCCAGTTTTGATGATGCCGCTCAATCTTTCAACGTGCTATCGGTCTCCTCGTGCTGGCTACAGTACACAAGACTTTTCCTGCGCCAATTTTGAGCTTGATCCATCTGTTCAAACTTGTGCAATCTTCGATGATCATCAAAACGTTGCTCCTCGAATTGAACAGAGTTTGAGATATGGAATTCAGCACGTCCTACTCGATGACAATCAGTATGAAGACACCTATCACACCAGCATTACTCATCTACTCAAGCGGAACGATCCGATTTTGCCTGAACTCTTTAGTTGGATTGATGAGTATTATCTTTTCCCAGCGCTGATTCCGCCTGTAATGGAAGGCTGTCCACTGGAGCCGCTGTGGGATGAAATGCCGACGCGATTAAAACATCTCGATCGCGAAGAGCATTTCGCTTACAGTTGGGTGACTTATCTCCGACTCAAACCTGAGTTTATTTGCTAAGTACGATAACTAACTCGCTGTAACGGTGATAGGAATGTCTTTTGGTTTCGCGCCTTTTTCGTCGAACCAACCCACACCCTCCTGAAACATAGAGAGTCGCAGGGTATAGTTGCCAGTACAGTTGGGTGACTTATCTCCGACTCAAACCTGAGTTTATTTGCTAAGTACGATAACTAACTCGCTGTAACGGTGATAGGAATGTCTTTTGGTTTCGCGCCTTTTTCGTCGAACCAACCCACACCCTCCTGAAACATAGAGAGTCGCAGGGTATAGTTGCCAGGACGATCGGGCGCTTTGATCATTGTATTGATACCGGCTTGATCAAAGATGCCAAACGTCCAATCTTTGCGATAAATCAGCGTCCAGGGTAGTGGAGTTTGCTCTCCTTTCGTCACCTCGCCGCTTTCATTGATCCAACGGTAAGCAAACTGAACCGGATGGTAGGAGGCATTAAAGGGATGCTTAACTTCAAACTTTTTGGTACGCGGTTCTCGATACCAAGGGAAATTGCTGCGAGTCTGAACCACCGTAAACAATTTTGCTGTGTTTCCAGCAGCAATCTGTTTTGGGACTTGCACCTGAATAAATTCTTGCTCAAAAACCTGGTACTTTGGATCAATCTTAACGCTTAGCTCATACTGTTTCTTTGAGATGCTTTCTGACGTTTGAGTATTCACTAATGACAGCTTCAATTGATAGGCCCCATAGTTCACGGGTAGCTCAACAACTCCGATCGCACGAGCATACTGAGTCGGATGAATCACTCCAGGGATGTAAAGCATACCCTGCTTTGCAACCTGATTCTCCTGGTCGTAAAATTGTGCGCTCACTGCGATCGAGCCACGCTTCAGACCTGTATCATATCCTAGCCACTTCGTAGCCCCTGTATTCTGAAGATTGACTTGCAGCAGAGCAGCATTACTGGGAGCGCCTACCACAGTTCTACCTTCCCAAGCTTGATTCAAAACTTGAACGTTTTCAATTTTTCCATTAAGTCCAGAAAAAGAAGAAGCTGGATTCTGAGGCAAACCGGTTAGCTCATGAAACAGATTTCTCGCACTCCGCTCGATCGGGCTATCGTGCCAGTCCCACAATCGACCTACTCCGGCACTGGTATTAACATCAATCTCAACTGGAATCCCATTCCAATCAAGACTGCCAAATTTTGTAGTAAATGCACCGACACATTGAACGAATGTAGAAAATAGCAGGAGAGCCAGGAAGCAAACTAACGAATAGTTAATTCTTTTACCAAGTGTCACACTCAATTCAACGATGTCTGCGATCGCATAGCCTACTAACAGACAAAAGATAGGTAAAGCATCAGCTAGAAATCGATTGCCGTAAGTCCAAGAAGCCCACCAGACCGAAAAAAAGCAGTAGTTAATAAACAACACCACTGCGGCACTAGCAAAGCAAAGCAGTAATTGTTCATCTCGCTTGGCTCTAAACCTAAAGACTTGAAATGCTCCAGGAATCATAAACAATAGAACAGGCGAAAACGTAAATAGACCACGCGCAGGACTGAACAGCAGACCTAGAGAGGCTTGAGTCACCGGCTCGATCGAAAAGTCATATAGTCGCGTTTGGCTGGCATAGCCGCCCAAAAACAGCGTTCCAAAATAATACAAATTCCAGCTAATACAGAGAAGTGCCGAAGGTAGCCCGAACAATAAAAAAACGCAGTCTCGGCGGTAAGTAAAGACAGCATAAACAACTGCTGCAACCGAAAAAATAGCATCCGTCGGGCGAATACCAGGAATCAAGCCAGATAAGACTCCTGCTGCAAATAACAGCCATTTCCGAGCTTTTCCCTGGGTTCGGTTCGCCTTCAGAAAACAAAGCAAAATCCCACAGACTGCTAAATTCGCTCCGGTATGCTGCAACATCGATTGGGAATTTGTCACCCAGTTTTGAGTTGCAAAAGCATAGGTAAACGTCAAAATTATGCAGACTGTTTGATTAAATTTAAGTCGAGCAGCTAGATAAAACAGAACCACTGCAGTTGAAGTGGTCAAAGTTCCTGCTAGCTTCTCAAAATAAAGTCGATCGGGTTCAAAAATAGCTGAATGAATGTTAAATGAGTATAAGCTGGACTGTAGAAATACATCGCTCGTTAGATGCTGTATCCAGCGAATGACTGCAAAAACGACATAGAAGGGAAATGTGATGATTGCAGTGCCGATCGGATAGGCAGCGGTTAAATGTCCGGTGGGAGACTCTGTAAAGTACCACACCACATTATTAGAGAAATAACTGTCCCTAAAATTATCAAAATTGAGTTGGTGATTAAAAAGCCAATTAAATGCAAGCAGTGTATTCGGAGTCGCGTCGTGAGTTGTAATCGTTCTATCGTTTGCTAGATAGACATAAACGCAGCTTGCAAAAATTAAACAACATTCAACCGCAAGCGAATGCTTTTTGATCCAATGGCTAATTTTCATGACTTGGGGGCTAAGTTTAACAGGTGGAACACTGAGGGGAATTAATATGCAGAGTACCCACTTCTGTTGCAGCAATTGCCCTTTACCTACTTCTTACCTACTTCTTTAGACATCGGATTTCTTACATCGATCTAAAGACAGCAGAGATCTGAAAATTCTTCCCTTATCCTGACGAAGAAGAATTGTGAAATTGCTCCGATGAATCCACAGATTGAAATTCTCGCTGATCTAAATGCGCTCGTCGATCGTGCCCTCGAACTCGTGGTCGAAAACCTCCACGCTGCGATCGCAACTCGCAACATTGCAACGATCGCGCTTTCCGGCGGTAGCACTCCCAAACCGCTCTACGAAAAACTAGCGCAGCAAAATCTCCCTTGGGATAAGCTCCACATCTTTTGGGGTGACGAACGCTATGTTCCGGCAGATCATCCCGACAGCAATCAACGCATGGCTCGTTTGGCTTGGTTGGATAAAGTGCCGATTCCCCCTGCAAATATTCATCCGATGCCAACCGATGACGCTGCTCCGGCGATCGCCGCTCAAAAACACGAAGCCGAACTGCAAACCTTTTTCAACGCCAAGCCGGGAGAATTCCCCGCTTTCGATGTGATTTTGCTTGGTATCGGCGATGATGCTCACACGGCCTCCCTGTTTCCTCATACCCCTGCTTTACAAGTGCGCGATCGTCTCATCACTGTGGGCGACAAAGATGGCAATCCCCGCATCACCTTCACTGCACCACTAATCAATGCAGCACAGACCGTCATCTTCATGGTGGCGGGCGCAAGCAAATACAACGCCCTCACTCAGATTTTTGCCGACCAAGCAGATGAAAATACTTACCCTGCAAGACTGATCAAGCCGCAAGGTGAACTCTGGTGGTTACTCGAACGATCGACGAATTTCAGTAAATAATGCTGAATTTCGGGAGTCTTGGGTTTAAAATCGGCTTCACTTAAGATCTACACTCGGATTTCTCGATCGTTCAAAGGAGTTGAACCTGCAATGAGTAACCTGGCTTCTCGCCCTAAACTTGGTCGCGCTCTGTCGCTGGCTGCCCTCACGCTCTCTGTGGGGTTACTTGCCGCCGCTTGCCAAGAATCCGCTCCACCCACCGGACAAGGCGGAACGGCATCACCCGCTGGCTCAGGCGCACCTGCTGGGGGCTTAAAAATCGGTTCGCTCCTGCCTTCAACGGGAGACCTCGCCTCAGTCGGACAGCAAATGGTCAACGCTGTTCCGATGCTGGTGGATGCCGTGAATCAGTGCGGTGGTGTCAACGGTCAACCTGTTACCCTTGTTAGCGTAGACGACCAAACCGATCCCGCCGCAGGTGCAGAAGGCATGACGCGATTGGCAGAACGGGAAAAAGTCGCGGGCGTTGTCGGTTCGTTCGCCAGTAGCGTTTCAACGGCTGCGATCCCGATCGCCGTTCGCAATAAAGTTGTCCTCATCTCTCCTGGAAGCACCAGTCCTGTATTCACTCAGCAAGCCAAAGAAGGCAAGTATCAAGGCTATTGGGCAAGAACTGCACCGCCCGACATCTATCAAGCGCAAGCGTTGGCAAAACTTGCCAGTGAGCGCAATCTGAAAACGGCTGGAACGATCGTGATCAACAACGATTACGGGGTTGGCTTTGAGCGCGAGTTTGTCAAATCGTTTGAAGCGCTGGGTGGCAAGGTGACGAACAAAGATAGACCGACTCGGTATGATCCGAAGGCGACGACCGTTGAAGCCGAAGCCGCCGCAGCTTTTGCCGGAAATCCACAAGTGGTCATGGCAGTGATGTATGCCGACACGGGCAGCTTGATTGCGAAATCTGCTTACGAACAAGGAAAAAGCCAGAATATGCAGTTTTTATTCACCGATGGCGTGTACTCGCAGGATTTCGTGGATAAAGTTGGCAAAGGACAGAACAACCGATCGATCGTCGCCGGAGCGCTTGGAACCGTTCCGGGCGCGAGTGGTGCAGGGTTAGCTGCCTTTACCAAACTGTGGGAAGAAAAGCAAAAACGTCCGCTCGTGGCTTATGCGCCTCATGCGTGGGATGCCGCTGCGATTTTGGCATTAGCCGCGCAAGCTGCAAAGTCAAATACGGGCGAGGCGATGAAAGATAAGCTACGCGAGGTGACGAATGCACCCGGAGAAGTGGTAACGGATGTGTGTAAGGGCTTAGAGTTGCTGCGTCAAGGAAAAGACATCAACTATCAAGGTGCGAGTGGGGATGTTGATATTGACGCAGCAGGCGATGTTGTCGGTAGTTACGATGTCTGGACAGTTGAACCGGATGGAAAGCTGAAGACGATCGGTAAAGTCAATCCGAGATAAAACACAACCCGTCGATCGTAGTTATTTGCGATCGACGGGCTTGCTTAATTTCAGAAAACTCTACGCTTCATCGAGCGCTGCAATTCCCGGAAGTTCTTTGCCTTCAAGCAGTTCCAGACTTGCGCCACCGCCCGTCGAAATGTGGCTCATTTGACTTGCCACTCCGACTTTCTCAACGGCTGCAACCGAATCGCCACCGCCAATAATCGTCGCTGTACCTTTCGGGGTGAGTTCAGCTAAAGTGTGCGCGATCGCCTCAGTTCCTTTGGCGAATTTATCCATTTCAAACACGCCCATCGGCCCATTCCAGATCACGCTCTTGCAGTCAGCCAGAGCCGCTTGGAAGGTTTTCACAGAGTCGGGGCCAATATCTAAGCCCATCCAGCCATCGGGGATATTTTCGACGCTCACGGTTTGAGTGTTGGCATCGGGCGCAAAGTTATCGGCAACCACAACATCAGTTGGCAGCAGCAGTTCAACGCCTTTCTCTTTCGCTTTCGCTTCCAAGGATTTCGCAAGTTCCAGCTTGTCTTCTTCTACCAAGGATTTGCCGACCGACAAGCCACGCGCTTTATAGAACGTGAACACCATACCGCCGCCGATCAGCAATTTGTCTACCTTATCGAGCAGGGTTTCGATTACGCCGATTTTGCTGGAAACTTTCGAGCCACCAACGATCGCTGCCAAGGGACGCTGAGGATTTTCGATCGCGCTTTGCAGATATTGCAGCTCTTTCTCGATCAGCAATCCTGCAACAGAAGGCTTAAGGAATTTGGTTACGCCTTCGGTCGAAGCGTGGGCGCGGTGAGCGGTTCCAAATGCATCGTTGACGTATAAATCTGCAACTGAGGCTAATTTCTCAGCAAATGCCGGATCGTTCTTTTCTTCTTCCTTGTAGAACCGCACGTTCTCTAGCAGCAGAACGTCTCCAGGCTGCATCGCATCGACTTTCGACTTCACTTCATCCCCGATACAGTCATCGGTCTTGACCACGGGCTTACCGAGCAGTTCTGAAAGTCTTTTTCCGACCGGAGTTAAGCGATATTTATCTTCGGGGCCATTTTTCGGACGACCGAAGTGACTGGATAAAATTACTTTTGCTCCTTTTGAGGTGAGCGCTTCGATCGTGGGCAATGCTGCGCGAATTCTCGTGTCATCGGTAATATTCCCTTGATCATCCACAGGCACGTTGAAATCTGCCCGAACTAAAACACGCTTGCCTTGTAATTCGGCGGACGATAAATCATTGACAGTCTTTTTCGGCACGATCTTGGCTCCTAAATGAGTCTTTCTACCTATTTCTTATTTTTCCATTAATCGCGTCACCTATGATCGAAGTTTCTGTAATGCTGGAAATAAGTTGAGTCTGGATTTGAAATTATGTTTAAGACTGTATTGTTTCCGATCGATGAAAGCCGCGATTCCCGTCAAGCGGTTGAAACGGTTGCGGATGTCGTCAAAGTGCATCAAAGCCGCTTGATTCTGCTCTCGGTAGTGGAAACGATGAGCGATCATCCCGATGCGATGTCGTCTCCGACAGCCGTCGCGACACTGCTGGAAAGTGCCCGTTCGCTCTTTTCGCAGCAGGGGATCGAAGTCGATGCGATCGAGCGCGAGGGCAAGCCTGCCTTTACCATTTGTGATGTCGCTGATGAGGTAGAAGCCGATTTGATTATCATGGGATGTCGGGGTCTCGGACTCACGACCGAAGGCGCATCCGATAGCGTCACCAATCGAGTGATCAGCCTTTCTCCCTGTCCTGTCCTAGTCGTTCCTTAACCGATGACTCAAGCCAAACCCAAATTTGCCACGTTTGAAGAGTACCTGGAATTCGATGACGGGACAGATAATCGCTATGAGCTGATCGATGGAGAATTATTCGCCTTGCCACCAGAATCTGAGCCGAATGATTTTATTCCTAACCTTCTTCTACTTAAACTTGTAGAGGCAGGAGTTCCACCTCGGTTAATTCGCCCTCATACCTGCGAAATTCAAGTTCCAGTGCTGCAAAGAGAAGATGCAGCAAACCGATATCCTGACTTGGTGATTCTAGATCAAGTTCACCTAGCTCTGACTCAGAAACGCCTTACGATCCTAATTGACGCACCGCCTCCTCAGCTTGTCGTTGAGGTACTCAGTCCTGGAAAAGCCAATCGCGATCGTGATCTCATCCGCAAACGCGCTCAATACGCCAAGCGTGGCATTCCTGAGTATTGGCTAATTGATCCCGAAAATCGATCCATCACGGTTCTGGCACTTCAAGGTGAGGAATACGCTGAAATCGGAACATTCCAGGACGATCGCTCGATCCGCTCCCTCCGATTTCCCCAACTCCAACTCACGCCCGCCCAACTCTTCGAGAATTAACTTAAGATGTCTGCACCTTCCATCCAGTGGTATCCCGGTCACATTGCCAAAGCTGAAAGAGCGCTTCTAGAGCAACTCAAGCGCGTCGATGTCGTGCTGGAAGTTCGGGATGCGCGAATTCCTTTGTCCACCCATCATCCGCAGGTCGATCAATGGATCGGGGAGAAAGGGCGAATTCTGGTAATGAATCGAGTGGATATGATCCCGCAAAAAGCAAGAGAGCAGTGGACACAGTGGTTTCAAGAGCGGGGCGAGGAGCCGCTGTTTACCGATGCTCAACACGGTAAGGGGATCGAAGCGATCGCCAAAGCTACCCAAACGGCAGGAGTCAAAATGAATCAGCGCAGGCTCGATCGCGGGATGTTGGCTCGTCCTGTTCGAGCCGTTGTCATTGGCTTTCCCAATGTCGGAAAATCGGCGCTGATCAATCGACTCCTCAAACGGCGAGTGGTCGAAAGTGCCCGTCGTGCAGGCGTAACGCGGCAACTGAGATGGGTGAGAATTTCTGACCAAATCGAATTACTCGACGCGCCCGGAGTTTTGCCCAACAAGCTTACGGATCAGCAAGCCGCCATTAAACTAGCCATCTGTGACGATATTGGCGAAGCAGCTTACGACAATCAAAGAGTTGCAGCATCTTTGGTGGAATTGTTGCAGTCCTCCTCTGCGGCATTGGAATCGCGCTACGGACTCGCGATCGCCGACCTAACCGGAGAAAGCTATATCAAAACCTTGGCAGACCTGAATTACAAGGGTGACGCAGAACGCACCGCACGACAAGTTCTCACTGACTTCCGCAAAGGAAACTTAGGCACGATCTCGCTGGAATTACCTCCAAATGAGTAACCTCTGATACAAAGCGGCAAACAGTTGGGGACACAGGGAAAACTCGCACAGCCCTCCCTCCTGTTTGTATCATTTCGTTTTTTCCTCCGGATTAGCCGTCTCTTAACTGAAATCAGAATCGTAGAGCAAAATTGTTTTCAAAGTCTGGGAACATTCTCGCTTCAAATTCGTCAATCTGCGTCAAGGCTAGTTCTGGTCTGGGTTTGAACAATTTGGATAATTCAAAAAATTGTTCATTGCTATACCGCTTTTCTTAGAGAAGCTCCTCTAAGATCTCAACCATCGATTTAGCCTGAAACTTCTGTCAGTCGAAAGCGTAATTCTACGGAATTGCATAAATCCATTGGGTTGTTCGTACTGAAACTCGTTCACTTGTGGCTGTTGGGGTGTTTGCTATGTCACGAATTCGCGAAGTCGTTCAACAAGCGCTAACGACCGGACTGCTCTCGATCGAAGCCGAAAATCAACTGCGGCTTCTGCTCTCCTCGAAGTACGATCAAGAAGATTTTCGCGCCTTTATGACGCTGCAAAGTGCAGCAATGGCAGGTTCTGTTAAACAAGAATCTCGCTTATGCCGGGGATAGGCGGAAAATCCGGTTAAATGGTTCATTTCTATGGCAATCTGAAAGACAGAAGCTCTCATTGGTGAGATTCTGTCTTTTTTGCTATCGACCCATCATCCTCGCGTTATGCAAACTCTGCCTACCCCGATCGCCTCGGCTACTCCGGTGGCTCAGTATTCCACTGACACTACGATTCATCGTCGCAAAACTCGCTCTGTTCCTGTGGGTGGCATCTCGATCGGCAGCGATCATCCCGTCGCCGTTCAATCGATGATCAACGAAGACACGCTCGATATTGAAGGGTCAGTCGCGGCAATTCGTCGTCTGCATGAGATTGGCTGCGAGATCGTCCGCGTCACTGTTCCTAGCTTGGCACACGCGAAAGCGATGGAAGAAATCCGCGATCGCCTGCACAAAACTTATATGCCCGTTCCGCTCGTTGCAGATGTGCATCACAACGGCATGAAGATCGCCCTAGAAGTGGCAAATTACGTCGATAACGTGCGGATTAATCCCGGTCTGTATGTGTTTGAAAAGCCGAAAACCACCGAATACACGCAGGCTGAGTTTGACGCGATCGGCGAAAAGATTCGAGAAACGCTTGCTCCACTGGTGATCTCCCTGCGAGATCAGCACAAATCAATGCGAATCGGCGTGAACCACGGTTCGCTGGCGGAACGGATGCTGTTTACTTACGGTGATACCCCAGAAGGGATGGTAGAATCCGCGCTCGAATTCATCCGCATCTGCGAGTCGCTCGACTTCTACAACCTTGAAATCTCGCTTAAAGCCTCAAAAGTTCCGGTCATGCTGGCGGCGAATCGTTTGATGGTCAGACGCATGGACGAACTAGGGATGGCTTATCCGCTCCATCTCGGCGTGACCGAAGCGGGAGATGGCGAATATGGTCGGATTAAATCCACGGCTGGCATCGGTACCCTTTTAGCTGAGGGCATTGGTGACACTATTCGCGTTTCTCTAACCGAGGCTCCAGAAAAAGAGATTCCCGTTTGCTATGGCATTCTGCAAGCGTTGGGGCTGCGGCGCACGATGGTTGAGTATGTGGCTTGCCCGTCTTGTGGTCGCACCTTGTTCAATCTAGAAGAGGTCTTGCAAAAAGTCCGAGAAGCCACAAATCATCTAACCGGATTAAACATTGCCGTGATGGGCTGCATCGTCAATGGCCCAGGTGAAATGGCAGATGCCGACTATGGCTACGTCGGGAAGCAGGCGGGCTACATTTCCTTGTACCGAGGACGCGAAGAGATCAAGAAAGTCCCAGAAGATCAAGGCGTTGCAGAACTGATTAACCTGATCAAAGGGGACGGCAAATGGATCGAGCCGAAATAGCAGCAAGAGAAAGCGAAACAAATCTTGACGGTTTGAGTTCTTCTTTTCCCGTTTTTTGCGGCGATCGCCAAATCCCCATCCAAAAACTGGGCAATAATTACGGATCGCCCTAAATGCCTGTGTTAAATTGAGCATAACCTTTTGTCACTTCTCCAGAACTTCAGCAGGTATAGTCATGACGAAACGAGCGCTTGTCTTAGGAGCAACGGCTGCCGCCGTTACCGCAGTGACCATCACCGGAGCCGGGATTCATCTTAATAAAGGGCAAGCGTTCTTTCGGGATAGTCCTAAAGAGCTTGTGGATGAAGTCTGGCAAGTGATCGATCGCAATTACGTCGATGCGACCTTTAATCAGGTCGATTGGAAATCGGTGCGGAGCCAATATCTCAACCGCAGCTACAAAGACAAAACCGAAGCCTACAAGTCAATTCGGGAAATGCTCAAGCGATTGGGCGACCCCTACACGCGCTTTATGGACCCGGACGAGTTTCGCAATATGCAGATCGATACTTCCGGTGAGTTGACGGGCGTGGGAATCCAGCTTGCAGCCGATGAAAAAACCAAGAAACTCACGGTAATTTCGCCGATCGAGGGGAGTCCTGCTTCAGCCGCCGGAGTCCAGGCGAAAGACATCATCCAGCAGATCGACGGCAAAAGCACTGAAGGAATGGACGTGAACAAAGCCGTGACGCTGATTCGCGGGCCTGTGAACACTCAAGTCAAGCTCACGGTTCTACGCGGTACTCAGCAGCTAGAGTTCAACCTCAAACGCGCCAAAATCGAAATTCATCCCGTTCGCGCTAGCGTTCAGCAATCGCCGACGGGCAAGGTCGGCTACATTCGTCTCGTTCAGTTCAGCGCAAATGCCGCTCCGGAGATGCGTGAAGCCATTCAAAAGCTGGAAAAAGAGAACGTCACAGGCTATGTGCTTGACCTACGATCGAACCCCGGCGGATTGCTCTACGCCAGCGTGGACATCGCTCGGATGTGGGTTCCCAAAGGCGGCATCGTCTCAACCGTCGATCGCCAGGGCATTTCAGATAAAGAAGAAGCCAACGGTCGCGCCTTGACCGATAAGCCGCTCGTCGTACTGGTAGATGGCGGTTCAGCCAGCGCCAGTGAAATTCTCTCTGGCGCCATTCAAGATAACAAGCGCGGCACGATCGTCGGAACGAAAACGTTTGGTAAGGGTTTAGTCCAATCGGTTCGCAGCCTGGGTGACGGATCGGGAATGGCAGTGACGATCGCGAAATATCTCACGCCCAAGGGTCGCGACATCAACAAGCATGGAATTGACCCAGATGTGGTGGTTGAACTGAGCGAACAGCAGCGGCAAGCTTTAGTGAAAGACCGCGAGAAGATTGGCACTGCTAATGACCCGCAGTACGTCAAAGCCATGCAGGTACTCAACCAAGCCATTACTGCTAAACAAGGCAACCGCGCTAAAAACTAGCTCGGCTGGCATTTTCCTGATCGAATCAATCCGACGCGACGCGCGATCGCTTCTCCCTCTGAGGTAAATGGGCCCCAATGCTCCACGATCTCAGAGGGATTTGTCGTTTGGCTTTTTTCTAGCTCATCCTCAGTCAAAATCTGACATTGGGCAGTGGGTCGCTTCACTACGTACCAACGCTCCGACGCACTCATAGCTCCTCATCCCTCTTGATACTCCCCCGTGACATCTGGGAAAGCTTAATTCATGTTAGGGGTCTGGCATTCACCGTGCCAAGGTTCAAACCGTAAAGATTTTCCAAATCGAGCATTCATTCGCCCCTCTGCCCCCGCCACCCGATTAATCCAACCCATGTACTCAGGGATTTTATCAACGTAGGCATATGACACTAGAATCACAGCGTTCATCCGCGCCGCACACTGAGAGCACTGCCGCCATTCGCGACATTCCTCCGCCACCTGCTCCAAGAATGCCTCCTGCACCGCCGCCTTCCCTGCGGACGGTGCCCAATCTATCTGCGGAAGTGACTGAGCCAGCAGTAAGAAATGGCGCGACTCAAACCTTGGCAATGCCTGCAAGTCGTCCGCCCGCTCCGCCTGTCCCAATTCCAGCTAGTTCGCCTTCTGCACCGTTGACAACTCCGACTGGAGCAACTCCTCCCCCTGCAATGGGACATCGCCCCACAATTCCACCGTCTGTCCCAACTGCGTCTCGTCGCTCTGACTCACCGACCCTAGAACAAATCATCCGCACCGCATTTGATAAAGGATTTTCGGATGTTCATTTGGGAGTGGGTGAAGTTCCGCGCTATCGCAACCGAGGCGAAATCGAAACGACCGAATGGTCTGAAACGGATCATGCAACGTTCATGGGTTGGCTGCGGGAAGTATTGTCTGAGGAGGAGATCAGCCAGTTTGAAGAAAGTATGGACTTCGACGGTGCGACTCAGTACGACTTTGCACGGGTTCGGATTAATATCTTCGGTTCGCTACACGGCCCAGCGATGGTGCTGCGTTTGATTCCGCTGAAAATCCTGACGATGGAGCAGCTAAACCTGCCAACGGTGTTCAAGGATATCTGTCACTATCACAAGGGGTTGATTCTAATTACAGGTCCTACCGGATCAGGGAAATCGACTACGCTGGCAGCGATGATCGATTACATCAATAAGGAGATGCCGAAGAATATTATTACGATCGAAGACCCGATCGAATTTATTCACAAAAGCCGCAAAGCCTTGATCAAGCACCGCGAAGTTGGAATGCACACTCGCAAGTTTGACAACGCTCTGAAAGCCGCGCTCCGGGAAGACCCAGACATCATCCTGGTCGGTGAAATGCGGGATAAGGAAACGGTCAACACAGCCTTAAAAGCAGCGCAAACGGGTCACTTAGTCATGGGAACCCTGCACACGAATAGCGCGGTGAAAACGATCGAGCGGATTCTCAGCCTTTATCAACCGAACGAACAGGCAACGATGCGGGTTGCGCTGGCGGAATCGCTGGTGGCGGTCGTCGCACAAGGGCTGTGTCGGACGACGGACGGCAAGCGGGCAGCGTTCCATGACATCTTGATCAATACTGATGCGATTCGAGATTACATCCGCAAAGGGGAACTCGATGAGATTGAAGCAATTATTCCTCGCTGCGGATTTGACGGGATGTGTACGATGAATCAATCGTTGTACAAGCTGTACGAGCAAGGTCAAATTACGGAAGAAGTGGCGCTGGAAATGTCGCCGAAGCAAAACGAAATGGCGCAAATGCTACGCGGTCGAGTTTAAGCTTCTGTGTCGTTGTGCTTACAATAAAGCCCCGATTCTTGACGGATCGGGGCTTTTATTTGCTGTGAGTCGTTGAGCGATCGCGGCGATCGTCAGTGTTTCATGCGGTCAATCAACCAAAATCGGGATGATAGGATTTGAACCTACGACCCCCTCGTCCCGAACGAGGTGCGCTACCAAGCTGCGCTACATCCCGCAAAGCATTTTTTGCAATGCGTATTTCATCATAATGCAAGTTTGCGTCTGCGTCGAGGGATTTGCGAAAAATTCCAGGGTTGTTAAGAAGAGTCAGGACAAATTAAGATAGAACACGCAAAACGCGATCGCACACATAGGTAAAGCAGTGGTTGTTAAACCGGAATGGCTACGGGTCAAAGCTCCTCAGTGGGAGCGAGTCGGAACTGTCAAGGAAGTCTTGCGAGATTTAGCGCTGAATACGGTGTGCGAAGAGGCATCTTGCCCGAATATCGGTGAGTGCTTTAATGCGGGAACAGCGACATTTTTGATCATGGGGCCTGCTTGTACTCGTGCTTGCCCCTATTGCGACATTGATTTTGAGAAGAAGCCAAAGCCGCTTGATCCGACGGAGCCGACTCGACTCGCGGAAGCGGTGCGACGAATGCGGTTGAATCATGTCGTGGTGACTTCGGTGAATCGGGATGATTTGCCGGATGGTGGAGCATCGCAGTTTGTTCGCTGTATTCAGGAGATCCGATCGGTTTCGCCTCAAACGACGATCGAAGTTTTGATTCCGGATTTGTGCGGCGATTGGGACGCGCTGGAGGTCATTTTAAGTGCGTCTCCTGAAGTGCTGAATCACAATACTGAAACGATTTCACGGCTGTATCGTCGGGTACGTCCGCAAGGGAATTATGCACGATCGCTCGAATTGCTGAAACAGGTACGCAAGATTAATCCAAGCGTTTACACCAAGTCGGGGATCATGGTGGGATTGGGTGAAACCGATGCTGAAGTGCGCAAGACGATGCAGGACTTGAGAGCGGTGAACTGTGATATTTTGACGATCGGGCAGTATCTCCAACCGAGTCAGAAGCATTTAGGGGTGCAGAATTTTGTTAAACCAGAGCAGTTTGATGCTTGGCGGGACTATGGCGAATCGATCGGCTTTTTGCAGGTGGTTTCGACTCCATTAACTCGGAGTTCCTATCATGCCGAGCAGGTTCAGGCGCTGATGAAGCAGTATCCGCGATGAGGATTACGGTAATTGGGGCGGGGGCTTGGGGGTCAACGCTGGCAGGATTGGTACGAGACAATGGGCATGAGGTCGCAGCGTGGTCGCGGCAAAGCGATCGATCCCTGGATGAAACGATTGCCCAATCCGATCTTGTCATTTCAGCTGTATCGATGAAAGGCGTGCGATCGGTGATTCAGCAAATTTCGATTGCGATGCCGCCGATCGTTACGGCAACGAAGGGATTAGATTCTGAATCGGGGAGTGAAACGGCGTTACCGTTGCTGCCCTCGCAGGTTTGGCAGGCTGCATTTCCAGAGAGTACGATCGCAGTTCTATCAGGACCAAATTTATCTAAGGAAATCCAGCAAGGGCTACCTGCTGCCAGTGTGGTTGCGAGTCGGGATCAAGCCGTTGCCGATCGCGTTCAGCAAGCCTTTTCCTCCGCGCGATTTCGGGTATATACCAATGCTGATCCGCTTGGGGTTGAACTGGGTGGAACCTTGAAAAATGTGATTGCGATCGCCGTTGGAGCCTGTGACGGGTTGCAGTTGGGTGCGAATGCGAAATCAGCATTAGTGACACGGGGACTGGCTGAGATGATTCGACTCGGTACGTATTGGGGCGCGAAGCCGGAGACGTTTTACGGCTTGTCGGGCTTAGGTGATCTATTGGCAACTTGTAGCAGTTCCTTGAGCCGGAATTATCAAGTTGGGTATGGACTCGCACAAGGGAAAACGCTTTCCGAAGTTCTAGCAACACTGGAAGGAACCGCAGAAGGAATTAATACGACTCAGGTTTTAGTCAAATTAGCGCAAGCTCAAGGAATTTCGATGCCGATTTCCACTCAGGTCGATCGCTTACTGCGGGGAGAAATTACGCCCCAGTCCGCCGTTGGCGAACTGATGCAGCGCGATAGTAAGCCGGAAAGTGTCTGATGAGCGCGATCATAGAGAAGCTGACGTTCTAAGTCGATCTGCTTCGTCGAGTTGATTTGCGGCGACGATGAGCTTGCCGAGACTATGGGGCATTGGGAAAGTGATTGTTTTTATTATTTCGGATGAAGAATACAGCTTACTCCTCAAGCGGAAGTAAAGGTTCAATGTATTCCAAAAGCAGAGGTAAGTTCTCGTGGATGACTGTCCAAACTTCATCGAGATCCACTTCATTGTAGTCATGCGTGATCACATCTCGCATTCCAGCCATTGCTTTCCAAGGAATACTGGGATGTTGAGTTCTAAACTTCTGAGAGAGCCGTTTGGTGGCTTCGCCAATGATCGTAATGCGACGCAAAATCGCGTCTTGTTTTTCGAGGTTGGCAGCTAGAGCTTCTGGACTGACATCTGCGCTGTACTGAAAGATGAGTTTGATGGCTTCGGTGATGTCGATCGGGGCTTCTTGGTCACGCGACATAAATGACCTCGGCAGTGCTGAGAATGTTTTTGCGACGCAACCAGTTGGGGCTTTGTTCGATCGCTTTTTTACTCACCAAATCGACTTTGCGCTGAAACAAGGATTCAAGCTCGTCCTGCATTTGGAGTTTTTCAAATAAGCCTCGCTTGGCAGTGGGTTGGTAGGAAATAGCAGAAATGTCGCTTTCAGAATTGAAATCGTCTCGTAGGACTGAACCAAAGAGGGAAAGTTCAGCAACCTGCCAACGCTGACAAAACTCGGTGAGTTGGGCGGGGAGGATGTGGAGACGATCGTAAATTCTCGTGTCTACTGTTTGCATATTTGCCGTTCCTTTCTGCCTTTTTGCTCAGGTCTGCTCAATATGATACGCAACCTAGCTTTACTATTCGTGAGATACGTTTACTCGGTGCGGGAACTGCTTTGCAATGGCAGGAGCAGGGTGTCTTCAATTTCTTCGCGGACTTCGCGGCTGACGTAGCAATCGCTGTTGAGGCAGTCTACGAGAAGGCAGTTGGCATCGTGGTATTGCTTAAGGAGATCTAATTGAGAATCAGTGAGTCGCCAATTATACCCAATGTTGCGGTGTTGAATCACTGTCTCCCTAAGTTCTTCATTCCAAATACCTCCGCCATTTTCTTCCCACCATTTTTTGTAGCTACTGAGATTGTTAATAACAGGAAGTTGGTCTTTCAATTGCTGTAGTTTTTGATATAGTTGCGGATCGCAGTTGCAATAGAGTTGGAGAGCGAAGGCAGGGGCAAAGTTAAGTGCGCGGTTGAGATCAAGGTCGAGGATGAAGTCACGATTGAGAGCGAAGCTCTGGTCGAGCATCGAGGCAAATTCGAGGGCGCGCTCGTGGTCGTAATCACGACTTTCGTTGTAGCAATCAAAATAGGAATCGTCATCATCAAGCTCAGGGGTGAGGTCTAAGTTCAAATCCTCGTTAAGACCATCGAGGTCAAGGATCTGGTCTAGGGCGAAGTAGAACGCTCGAATTGCAGCAGGTTTGTAAGGAGCTTTTACTGAACCAGATTTCTGCTCAACCCAATTGAGGAATTGTTGCAGTTGCTCATCTTGGGCAAGAATACGATCGATCCCCTGCTTCATCGGTTGCAGTAGCGCATCTGCGTTTTCTAACATTCCAACCGTTAGTAGAAAAACTTCCCGCCATCGTTTGTCGGTGATGTGGCTTGTAAGCTCTAGCAGAAGTGAATCGGCATCAGCACTCGTGACGATCTTTCGGGCGGTAAAGTACTCATGGAATGTGAGATGCGAGAAGGAATAAATGCCTCGCGCCCGTTCTACAAAGAGTCCATGTTGTGCCTCAATGGATTTGAGAACGGCTTCACTGTCGAGTTGCAGTGCCTCTTCGTCTTGACTGGCGTTGGGTAAGTTTCGGATGTAGCGTGTGATGTAGCGTTCCGCGTCTTTTTGCTTAAAGAAGTAGTTTCCCTGCTTAAACGTATCTAGAGCAATTTGGCTCAGGAGATCTTCCTTGCGTTTCAAAGAAAGCTTGTGATAGACCTGATCCCGTTCGATATTGCGTTTCACATCCCATTTCTTCAGTAAGACATCTAAGCCCTCTTTGTAGAGTTCCGATCGATTCGCTGGAAAACTACCCGCTTCTTCAAAGACAAGACAGAGCAATGTCAATAAAAGCGGGCTAGTTGCCAGTTCTCGAATGCCGTCTTCTTCTTCCAGCTTTTTAATAAACTTCTCTGCCTTAACTGAATCATTCTTGGCTTGAAACCATTGACTCGTAAAAGTCGCAATTTGTTGATCATCAAAGTCGGCAACCTCAACCTCTGTAAAGCGTTCAAAGGTATATTCACGCGCTGCAATCCGACAGGTAATCACAAAAGGATTTTGCGAGAACTGAGTTGCAAACTCCCGAATCTGGTTTAAGACTCGGTTGCTATCCGTTTCTCTCACTTCATCCAATCCATCTAACAGCACCAAGATTCTGCCTTGTCTCAGCAGCAGTTCTACAGGCGTTGCATTGCCACTCATTTTCACTTTCGTTTCGGCTGCAATTCCATAGCTCTCGAAAAGCTGAATCAGATACTCTAGTAAACTAGGTCGATTCGGCGCTTCTGCAAAGTCCTTGAGCGTAATGAACAAAGGAACGAGATCCTTTTTGAACGCTCCATCAATGCACTGAATCGCCAAATACTTGAGGAACGTTGTTTTTCCTGCTCCCGGTTTGCCCAAAATCATGAGCTTGGAATACTTGCTCACCGCTTGTAGCCCCGGAACTCGCTCCTCTTGCACTCCACCGAGGCTAAAGCGATCGAAGTTCTCCAACGAGCAAGTCTGGAGCAGTTCAGCCATTTCTAAGCGTCTGCGTGCGGTAATTTTCTCCAAAATATTGACAGCCGTATAAATGGCATTCAACGTGAGCGGCTGCGACATATCCAAGACTCGCATCGAGCCGCACTTATTCTGAATCGTGTCGTGGAGATTGACGCGAACCGCCTCGACCAGTTCATCTAAACTCGGTGGCTGATTGCTTTCTGGCTCAATTTCCGCGATCGTGTCCCATTGCAGTTCGAGTTCGGTGCAGATCGCTCGAAAGATTCGCTTCTCGATCGCGTTCCCCTTAAAAAACTGATTCAAAGTCTGCCGAGAACAATCAGACGCACCAGCCAGATACTCCTGAGTCCAGCCCTTCAGTTTGAGTGCCTGCTTTGCTGTTTCGATTCCAGCGATCGATGCTCGAATGCCCCTATCCATACGCTCACCGCAACACTGACATAAGTCTGACACAACTAAATTCCTTACTCAAACCATGACTCAAGGATTTTCGAGTTTCATGAATTTAAGGCAAAAACGCGCGTCGCCCCACGTCCACCCATCCTCTGAACTCCATGAACAATCTCTTTGAAGAAATCATGCACGAACGCTTACGCCAAGCCCGTATCAGTTTTAACCTTGCCATGACTGCAACGGCTCTCTCCTTTGGCGTGAGTCTTGCTGGAGCAGGCTTGCTGTTCACGAACCAATTTCCAGAAGGCACAGTGACCACGATCGGCGGACTTGCATCGAGCGCACACTTTATTCGTCTCGCAAAAGATGCCAACGATCGATTAGACGGTCTCCTCAAAGAGTTGACCGATTAGGAGCAAAGCGCGATCGCACTTCCACAGCCTAGAACCGCGATCGCGCACCTCGATTCCTAAAACCCGCAGCTTTATTCCAAAGCGGGGAGCAAATTGCTAGCGATTTGCTCCCCGCTTTTCTATCTCTGGAAAAAGCATCCGACTTGTTGGATCTTTATTCCAACGACGAGAATCAAGCTCCGGTCATTTGCAGCTTTATTCCCGCGATCGTAAAAAAGCTTTCTTGTCATTGATCCCAGCCAAACGGGAATGTTAGGAAGAATGTCATTTAACCTATTAGCAAACTATGACACTTCCAGACACAAGCCAACGATTACGGAGTGGAATCATCGATCAAGACATCAACGCCCTGCGAGGTGCAAAAGGAATCCTTGACTACATTCCTAGCCGTCCAGAAGCCGATCTCATCAAGCTCAGCGAGATCGAACGAAAACTGCATCACTTGTACGAACTAGAAATTCAGGCAAAAGCAAAACATCGCGCTCTTCTAGACGAAGTGCGTGAAATCGAATGGGAATTTCATCAAGGCGTACAAGCGATGAAAAACTCAGTCCTAGCACAGTATGGGAAAAACAGTCACCAAGCAGAATCCATTGGCTACAAAAAGCTAGAAAACCACAAACGCCCCAAACGTAGAAATAGCAAATCCGACGAGTTGAATAAAATCGCTTGATGGAAACCGCGATCGTAGCTCCCCGATCGGTTTCCATTCCAAATAACATTTTGCCCACTGCCGATAAGCGTCTGTATGTAGACCCATCGCGCCACGATCATTAAGATAATTTCTGCTATTTTCCTGATCGGCTTGGTAAATTGGACAATAGTACAACTTCCATCGATCGAGCGGAAATTCTTTATGCTGAAAAAGAATCAATCAGTTTTTGCCTTTCTACTGGGCGGATTTCTTGTCTGTTCGGCTCCGCTCAGTTCGATTGAAGTTGTCCGAGCGCAGCAATCCCCGCAGCAGGAACTGACCCAACTGCGACAAGAGCAGCAAGTCCGATCGCAAGTGGAATCGGAAATCGATCGTGCCTTAACTCGCTCCAGTATGCTGCTGAATGTGGCGCTGATTACCTTAACCGTGTTTCCGATCGCGCTGCTTGTGGCGTTGTGGCGATTCCGACGGATTATTATTCGTGAAATTGTCGAACGGGGATTAGAGCAGCTTCAGCATCTCTCCGAGGTTGAGCATCAGCTCCAAGATGTTCAACAGGAAGCAGAACGCCGCATTCAGCAGTCCCGCGATGTGATCGCTCAACTCGAAGTCGAAGTCCAGGAGTTGCAGCGCCGAATTTCAGAAGATGCAGAAAGCTTAACGGGCTTAACGGCTCAGTTGTCACGATCGCAGTCCGAACTCTTAGCCGGACTCGAAACGCAAGTTAATTTATCAAAACGAGAGCTAGAAAATCTTGCTTCAGGTTTCGTCGCCCATCTCACAACGTTGAAGACCGATACCGACCAGCAAAGCGCGCTTGTCGTCGATCGATTCACGGAATTACAAAACCAACTAATCGCACAACTCGATGAAATTGGCGCATTTGCCACAGAGCAGCAACAACTCACGCAGGAACATTTAACGAAATCGCAAACCGCATTTACAACGCAGCTCGATCAGCTACAATCTGACGCGCAACACCAGCGCGATCAAATGTTGCAACGCTTAACGCAATTCGAGCAAGATTACATTACACAACTTAGCGATGTACAAACTGACACAGAAGATCGACGTAATCAACTCCTCGAAGATCTGCGTCATCTCAAAGCAGAATTTGCAGCCCAGCTAATCACATTTCAGGTTGATACCCAACAGCAGCGCGATCAAGTCAGCGAACGGATTGAACAGTTAGAAACGGAACTTTCAGGAACAGCGACGGAAGTTCGATCGAACCTAGAGGAACATCAAAAACAGGTACAGCGCAACCTCGACCAGAAAGAAACGGAAGTATTATCGCAGCTAGAACAGCGTCAAAAACAACTGCAAGCCGATCTCGACCAGCGAGGGGCAGAAGTTTCATCTCAGTTCTCAGAGTTAGAATCGACTGCGCTTCAAGGAAGAACCAACTTCCTCGACAAGTTGCGGCTCCTCGAATCCGATGCAGTGCAGCAAAAGCAAGCGATTTTCAACAAGCTTCAGCATTTAGAACTTGAGTTCGTTTCTCAACTTTCGGGACTGCGTGAACAAGCCCAAAATCGCCGTCCTGAGCCTGCTGAAACCTCCACGGCTGAGTCAGTAGAATCGACCGATTTCGACCAGGCTGAGGAGTTATTTAAATCCAGTCAATTTGAGGCGGCGATCGCACACTACGATCGCGCCATCAAGCAGCAATCCAACAATCCGGAACTCTGGCTGAGACGCGGTTTGGCGCTGGGACGACTGAAACAATACAAAGAGGCGATCGCGTCTTACGATCGCGCAATTCAACTCGATCCCGATTACTCAGAGGCGTGGTGTGATCGGGGCGTCGCCCTGGGCAAATTGCAGCGCCACGAAGAAGCATTTCGATCATTCAATCAAGCGGTGCAAATTCGTCCCAAAGACTCGATCGCGTGGCTGAATCGTGGATTAGCGCTGCAAATGTTGGGACGCTATTCCGAAGCATTAGCTTCATTTGATGAAGCCCTCAAACTCAATTCTGAAGCCTACAAAGTTTGGAACTATCGCGGCTATCTGCTGATTCAGCTAGAGCGCGATCGTGATGCGCTTGAAAGCTTTGACTTTGCGATCGATATTCAGCCAAGCTATGCGCCTGCGTACTACAACAAAGCCATTTGTTACGCACTTCAGGGACATACCCAGGCGGCGATCGAAAACCTCGAAGAAGCCATTCGACTCAATCCTCGCTACCGGGAAGATGCCAAAGGCGATCCTGAATTTGAGCAAATCATGAACGATCGCCGCTTCCGGCAACTGGTCGAGCGCTAAGCCAGTCTCGCTCTTGTGGTAGATCCCATTGGGGCAGTGACGATCGCAAACTGGAGATAGCTTCAATAATGCTCCGGGTAGCCCTCTAAATCCCGCATATTTAGGAACTGTGAGCGTTAAGAATCTCTCTAAGTTCGGGGAACCTCTTCGCTCAAAGTCCCCCGCTCGTGGGGGATTTAGGGGGCATCCAGCCGCTCAAACCGAAGCGGAAAATTTATCACTCACGTAACATAAAACCCTTATATTATGAACCAAGCAAAATTATGGATTGGAATTATTGGAACGCTAGTGATCTATTGGATCTTGGTGAATGTTCTGCTTTAGAATCATCAAGGCAATCAAAGCTTAGAATCGATGACTCTGCAAGTTTATGGCATTCCCACCTGCGGAACCTGTAAAAAAGCGTTCAAATGGCTAGACGATCGCGCGATCGCCTACGACTTTATCAACACAAAAGATCAACCGCCTACCCAGGCTGCGATCGCAGCCTGGGTCTCAGCCTTGGGAGCAAAACCGATGCGAAATACGTCAGGGCAGTCTTACCGGGCTTTAGGAGAAGAAAAACAAGTTTGGACGGACAATCAATGGGTGGACGCTTTTGCAAAAGATGCCATGCTGCTGAAGCGTCCTCTATTTGTGAAGGATGGAAAGGCGGTATTTGTTGGATTCAAACAAGAGGCACTCCAGCAAGCCCTGGAAAACTAGACATCAATAGGGAGAACTGATCATGGTTTCACGCGCTAGAAATGTTTTAGGAGAGGAACTTCAAAGCTGCTGCACCTCGCCGATGACGGGATATTATCGCGACGGATTTTGTAGCACCGGAGCCGGAGATACGGGTGTTCATGTCGTCTGCGCTCAGCTAACCGCCGAGTTTCTCGAATTCACCAAATCTCGCGGAAACGATCTCAGCACTCCGATGCCCCTTTATGATTTTCCCGGATTAAAACCGGGCGATCGCTGGTGTCTGTGTGCTGCTCGTTGGAAAGAAGCGCTTGATGCAGGGGTCGCGCCTCCGGTTGTGTTGGCTTCAACTCATGCCGCAGCACTCGAATATGCCAGCCTGACTGAGTTAAAGCAACACGCAGTCAGCAAGTAATATTTGTTTTTTGAGTTATGTTAAAAAAATAATCTAGGGCAGTATCCTTAATTACCTTGTGACCCAATTGTTGTGACCAGGATTTAAGGAGATGCTCGGTTATGGTTCTACCCGGAGTTTGCCAAGCCGCTGCCGCTGGAATGGCTGCGCTTCAACTGTTTTACAGCAGTTCTACAGGACTTTGGAAATCGACGGGCTGGTGGAATGCAGCAAACGCGCTCGAAACGACGATCGATTATTCGCGCACGACGAATCAGTCCACCTACCGCCACATCATCTCCAACACCTACAACAAGCAAAAATCAACAGGATTCACCGAAGCCGATGTGTATGATGACCAAGGCTGGTGGGCGTTGACGTGGATTAAGGCATACGATCTAACCGGTGAAAAGCGCTATCTCAACACCGCAAAAGCCATCTTCAGAGACATGACTAAAGGATGGGATTCAAAATGCGGCGGCGGCATGTGGTGGCGCAAAGATCGTCAGTATAAAAACGCAATCACGAATGAGTTATTCTTTACTATTGCTATCCGGTTGCATCAACGCACCGTGAATGACTACGGTAAAGGAAGTTACCTCGACTGGTCAAAGCGCGGCTGGAACTGGATCAAACGATCAGGTATGATCAACCGCCAAAATTTAGTTAATGATGGACTCGACGATCGTTGCCGCAACAACGGACAAACAACCTGGACTTATAACCAGGGCGTAGTGATTGGGGGACTGGTTGATTTGTATAAGAGTACAAAAGACCGTTCTTACCTGAATCAAGCTCACACGATCGCCAATGCAACAATTCAGCATCTTTCTAGAAATGGAGTTTTGCGCGAACCTTGTGAGCCAAACTGTGGAGAGGACGGGCCGCAGTTTAAGGGCATTTTCATTCGCAATTTAGCTTACCTGCATCAAACTTCACCGAACTCGCGTTACAGAGACTTCATGGTGAAGAATGCGAGTTCAGTTTGGGCAAAGAGCCGCAACGATCGGCATCAGTTCGGTTTAAGTTGGGCAAAGGGGTTCGATCGTGCTGATGCTGCGCGGCAAAGCGCGGCGATCGATGTGTTGAATGCTTCGATTCCGTTTGATTCGACTTGTATTGCAAAGGTGAGCGATAGCTCTGCTACAGGGGCACGTGACCGTCCAGCAACGATCCCATTATTCTTTTCGTCAGTTCCTCTACAGCAGAATCAGGTGAAGCAGTTTGATCTATCGTTTAACACCCAGGACAATCAAGTTGCACCATCAACACACTTGCTGTCTCTTATTCCGAGTCACCAGAATCAAGTACCTCATTTTGAGCCATCCTTCCGGATTGAACCCTTGATGCAAGGCTTGATTTCTTTTCTTGCGCTGGAACGATCGCTGCAATAGAATACCCACACCGAATGATGTGACTTGAGATGCGATCGCTTTATTTCTTGCTGCCTGGGACTGGAAAACGCTTTGCCTGCGGAGGCTTATGGGCAGAACTCAAAGCCTTTGAACTGGCAAAGCAGCTTTGTCCAGCAGAGATTGTCACTTATCGACAACGCGAGAAAGGCACTTTGTTTCTCGATGATGTGCTGGAGCAGAAAGACTTGAGCAACATTATCTTTGTGATGAGCTGGGGGTTTGATGTCGCAAAGTTAGCCAAGCGATTGAAAAACTATCACGCGATTTATCACGCTCATAGTGCAGGCTATGGTTTTACATTGCCTTCGAGTGTTCCGATCGTCACGGTTAGCCGCAATACACTAGGATATTGGGGACAGCTTTCACCAAATTCACTAATCTATTATTTGCCAAATCAAATCTCTGATGAATTTCGCGTTTTAGATTTGAATCGCGATATTGACGTTTTGATCCACACGCGGAAATCCTCGGAGTATTTGATTAATCAGTTAATTCCTGCACTTCAGCAGCGTTGTAAAGTTGAGATTATCAATACTTTCGTTGATAGTCTCTCAACTGTTTTCAATCGGACTAAAGTTTATTTATACGATTCTGCAGAGTATTGGGCGCAACAGCGTGTGAGCGAGGGTTTTGGACTGCAACCGATGGAAGCAATGGCGTGTGGATGTCAAGTGTTTTCAAGCGTGAACGGTGGATTGTCAGATTACTTAGATCCAGGATTTAACTGTCAGAAAATTGCGGGTTATTCGACCGAGTATGATGTCCAGCGAATTTTGAGAGCGATCGCTAACCCTACCCCCCCTTTACCTGCTAGTTTCTTTGATGAATATCGATCGCCCAATATTCTGCACCGATTGAACGTAATTTTACGTGAAGTGAATGAGTTTTTTGATCATAAACAAGCTCATCCCGCCACAATTGCACCCTTGACGAGATCGCGTTTAACTCAGCTTGCCTTCAAACGTTTGATCGCGAAAGTGCAGAAAAAGCTCAACGCTCCTTAACGCGAATCAAATTCCAAATATGATTTGAATCCGTTTGCGGATCTGAACGAGCGGCGGTTCTTCCTGAGCACCAATCTTGATTCCTAAGCGCTCCAAGCTATCCTGCCGTTTGACTAACTCTTCTGAAATACGATCGGCAAGCTCCTGCTGTTTTCGCAATAACCGTTGCAGATTGCCGCGATCGACCACAAATAAAATCGTCTCCTCTAAAGTTCGTAGCGTTGCAGTTCGAGGCGTTCCCATCAGCAAAGACATTTCTCCGATAAACTCGCCCGCCACGCGGACTGCAACTTGCTTGTCGATCGACTCCACAAACACATCTACCGAACCCGACAAGATGATATAGAACGAATCTCCGGGATCATTTTCGCGGCAGATAGTCTCACCTGCTGCAAACTTTTTCTGATATCCCTCCTCGATAATGTGTCTCAGTTCAAAATCGCTCAGAGTTGAAAAGTAGCTCACCTTGCGAAGCATCTCTTTGAGCGTGATAGCGGTCGATCGTTTCAACTTTTGATTCGTTGCTAACTCTTCGAATGGTGTAGCAGCTTGTTCGATGAACACAGGCATCTGATTCGGATGCTCTGTCCGAATCAGAACACTCTTGCTCGGATAAGTAATGCCATATTCCTGAAACTTGGCTTGGATGCGGAAGAGTAAAGCGCTTTTAATCGAACTTCTTCGCATCGGTTGAGTAATCGAGATTTCAATCTCAAACAGAAACGCGTTATTTTCGATGCCCTTGAAAAAGACGATCGGACGCGGCGAAGACAAAATATCCGGTTCTTCATACGCTGCGGCTAACATTGCTTCTGTGACTAACATCGAATCATTCGTATCTGCGACCGCAACCTGAAGCGCCACACAGCAAGTCGGATCAAGATGCGTCCAATTGATCAAACTATTGTTTGCCAGCACACTATTGGGCACAAACACCGATAAGCCCATTCCCGTCCGAATCTGGGTCGATCGCAGTGAGATGCGCTCAACCGTTCCGAGTACGGTTCCAACTTCGACAAAATCGCCCACACGAATCGGCTGTTCGAGCAATAAAATGATGCCACTAATGAAATTGTTCGCTAAATTTTGCAAGCCAATACCAACTGCCAACCCGATCGCCCCCGCAAAAACGGTGAGAGAACTTAGGTTAATTCCGGCAGAATCGAGAACAAAGAAAAAGCCTGCGATCGCAACGACATAGCTTGCCAGCGAAGAAAGGGATTCGCGTGTCCCAAGCTCTAGTCCAAAGCTGGCTAAAATTCGCTTTTTAATGAGCTGCTTAATAATGCGCGAGGCGATCGCGACACAGCCGATTTGAAGAACAAGAGCCGATAACGTCGCAAACGAAAGCCGAACATCTCCAATCTGAATTAGGGTGAAGTTGAACAAGCTAAGGAGCGTTCTAATCAGGTCATTCAGGCTTGCTTCTCCGCTGACTACAGCAAAACGAACAGCGTTAATCATGACACTCAGGGAAACTACGTTTTTCTGCCAGAATGCCCAATCTCGCGTAAAGCGAATCAATACAACGCCAATGTCAATATAATGAAGGGTATGTCGATCGTATTGACCTTATGACGCTACTTACAGTTTTGAGATCAGTTTGGATGTTTTCTGCGGTCGGAATCGTGATTCTGGTGCTGCTGCATAGTCCCAAAGGCGATGGGTTAGGCGGTCTAGGCGGTCAAGCTCAACTGTTTACTAGCACCAAGAGCGCAGAAACAACCCTGAATCGCGCCACTTGGCTGTTAACGATCCTCTTTATGGGAATCACAGTGATTCTGAGTGCGGGATGGCTGGGTCGCTAAGATTTCGCTGGTTCAGGACGCATTCGATTGCTCTTTTTGCAGTCGGATGCGTTTTGTTTTGGGCGATTTCTGGGGTGGCGTTGTCTGTTCCGAAGGTTCATCCGCTTCCGCCAATTTTGGCAGAGTGGACGGATCGATCGGGCGATTACTTCGATCGAGTGCAAAAAACAGAACCTGAATATCTCGTTTGGTCGCGCTTTCCGGTGAAGGTCTACGTTCAGCCTGCGGATCAGTGGAGTCAGACTTGGGTAACTCTGATGACGCAAGCGGTAAATGAATGGAAAGCTTATTTTCCATTGGAACTAGTCGATCGTAGGGACAGCGCAGATATTCGGATCGATCGGGCTTCGATTCCGCTCCGATTTCCTCCCGTTGAGCGCGTTCGATTTGCGGACGTTCGCTTTGAACTGTATGAACAAGATGCAATCTTGCAGCATCGCATGATTATTCGAGTTCAGCCGAACCGCCCAGATTTGTCAATGCTTGCGGCGGCGCGTCATGAACTCGGTCACGCTTTAGGCATTTGGGGACACAGCTCGCTTGAAACCGATGTGATGTACTTCTCGCAGGTTCGCACTCCTCCTCTAATTTCAGCAAGGGATGTCAACACCTTGAAACGAGTGTATGAACAACCGACCCGCTTAGGCTGGTAAACGATGCAAGTGGTTGCATAAATTCATGGCGGCATCCTTTGCTCTAGCGGGTCTGGAATAAGCCGAAGTTGTGAGGGGCAGCGAAAATTGCATCGAACTGACGTTAACGTGGCAAAGGCTGACCAAACTCAATTACTCTCGATCGCGCTGGAACTGGAGCATCTTCTAAGGGGCGCTGTGTTGATCGTGGCGGATCTGAGCGTTGCTCAAGCTGCGGAACAGTCACTTCTGGTGGAGTAGCCGGAGCAATCACGGGCGGAAACGATCGAGGAATCTCCAAGCTAGAGTTGACTTCGGGCAATTGGAGCGGATTCGATTGCGGTATCGATCGTGCAGGTGCAGTCGGAAACAATAGGCTACTTCCTGGCTTATTGCTCGATCCAGCAGTGGGTGCCGTGGGTGCGGTTGGCAACGGGCGAGCCTGAGCAGGCGGCAAGGGGGGTGCAGTCACCGAAGGCGGCGCTTCTGGTGCAACGTTGATTGCAGGTGGAGCAGGTGGTAAACCAAAATCGTTGGCAGAGGCTTGGGCGATCGCAGCTGCTGGCGCTGAAGTTTGAGGAGTCGCAGTCTGAGCCTCTGACGTTTGAACAGGTGCGACTTGAACTGGACGCGCCGCATTAAACACAGCTTTTGAATTTGCAGAAGCGGCAAGCATGGGACGGAGCGTCCAGCGGACACTTGCTGAAGCAGAGCGATTTTGCCCTTGCTCGGTACTTTTGACGGGTTGAAGTTGAGCTTGCGGATTGCTTAATTCGGTATCGGGGGCAAGTTCCAAAACGATTCTGGCAATATTCGGCTGAAATTGCGACACTCGAACTTCGCGAACGGCTCCTGAAAACGTCCCTCTTGGATTGACAGCGGCAATCTGAGTGTCAGGAAGATCAAGCACAATCCGGGTCGGCTGTGCCATGAGAGAATAGCGCGGTGTAATTCCAGCAGGCACGGTGACTTCAAGCTGGTTGGTGTTTGGATCGAAGCGCCAAGTTTCTAAGGGAGCCGCGATCGCAGAAGTGCTGATGAGAAGGGCGATCGCGGAAATGAGTTCGAGTTTGAAGAATTTCAGCATGGCGATAGAAGCAAAGAGTGCTGTCGAGCGCGGCTCGAAGAGTTGGCTGGATTATAAGCGAGTTTTGGGCGACTGCAACGATTTTTGCTAATTTTGCTCTGTTCTACTGAAAATTCCCTGTAGCGATCGCTGCTTAAGCTGGGTTGCCAGATGCAGTCGGAGTAATTTCTCTCTTTAGAGCAATGACAGCAGCCTACTGCACCTGGTAGCTAATCAGGGAGGGTTCGTAATCGTTCAGATGCAGCAAATTCTATTTATTGAGCTATTGGGTGGGATTGGAGATGTTTTAATTGCGCTGTCTGCAATTCAAGCATTGAGGCGCAGTCATAATCAAGCCAAGATGACCGTGCTGACGTTTGCGCCAGGCGGATTATTGTTGGAGCATGATCCATTCATTGAGCGAGTTGTCTATGCAGATAAACACAATGTCAGACAGGCGATCGAGCAGCTTTTATCTGAGCAGACATTCGACTTAATTGTTTCAGATACAAATTACGATCGCATTGATCAATTAATTTCTAGTCGTGCTGATCGTGTGGTATCAAATCTTTGGCGATCGCCACCTCCGAATCAGTTTGTCAGCGATCGATTTACTCAGATTCTATTGTCAGAAGGTTTGATCTTAGAATCTGCAATCCTGCCGCCTAAACTGTATCTCACGCCTGAAGAGTACCAGGCTGCCAGAGAAAAACTTGCAGGTTTAGCACCTCCTCTGGTTGTGCTTTGTCCTGATGCAGGAATGAAAATTAAACGCTGGGATGAACGGAATTTTATTCAACTGGGACAGAGATTAGAGGCTGCGATCGTGGTTTTAGTTGGCTCCGATCGCGAACAAGCAGCACTCATTTCAGACCAGATTAACAACGCAAAATTATGGGAATTAGGAACATTACGAGAACTGGCTGCGATGCTTTCTCAGGTTGATTTGATGATTGCTAGTGATACTGGAGCCGCGAGAGTTGCGGCAGCAGTGGGAACGCCAACAATCACATTATTTGGCCCATCCTGGTATGAACGGTACGGACAACCGCAACCGCACGTTAATTTACAAGGCTATTTGAACTGTCCAGAGCGCAGAATTGAAAACTTTACCGTCCAGTCCTGTTGGTACAGTGGCGAATGCTCGGTTCCGACGGAATTGCGCTCCGCGCAAAGCGCAGATTGGGCAACTTGTGTCGATGAAATTTCTGTCGATCGAGTGATGGCAGTTGCAACTCAATTGCTGGAAGCTCAAAGCATTTGATTAAGTGAAAATTCTGTGTTAGCTCAACCTTGGACATCGGTTAGAAATTTGCTAGTGATGCGGTTGGACAATATTGGTGATGTGATCATGACCAGTCCAGCCTTGCGATCGATTAAAGAAAACTTGCCCGAAGCAAAGTTGACCTTAATGGCAAGTCCCGGAGGTTCGGCTGCGGCTGCGGCGTTGCCGTGGGTCGATGAGGTATTGACATGGCGCGTATTGTGGCAGGATTTAGGGCGATTGCCGTTTGAGCCAGCGCGGGAGTGGCAGTTAGTTGAAAAGCTACGCGGATTTGATGCTGTGATCATCTTCACAAGCTTTAGTCAGTCTCCGCATCCAGCCGCGTTTGCTTCATGTTTGGCAGGAATTCCGCTCCGGTTAGGAGAATCAAAAGAAACAGGCGGCGCAATGCTCACGCATGAAATTCCTGCTGCACCGGATGATCTGCATCAAGTGGAACGAAATCTACGTTTGATCGAGTCGGTCGGGTTTGAGGTGCGCGATCGTTCCCTAGAAATTCAATTCCCGAATCTCAAACTGATTGATCAGCCTTACATTGTTCTGAATGCTTGGACAAGCTGCCAATCGCGCAACTATGATGCAAAGCGATTTGCGATCGCAGCGAAACAACTTGCAAATCTATCAGGCTGGAAAGTCGCTGTCACCGGAGTCGAGAAAGATCGCGATCGGGCTGGAATTGTGCTGGAAGTATTGGGCAATTGCGCGATCGACTTGATTGGCAAAACTAGCTTGTCAGAGCTTGCCGCTTTGATTGCTCATGCAGAACTGATGTTGAGTAACAATACTTCAACGATGCACATTGCCGATGCAACTAAAACACCGAGCATTATCCTGTTTGCGGGGACTGAACTGGAATGCCAGTGGGAGCCGCGCAGCGGATTTGCACGACTGTTGCGACAACCTACCGATTGCCATCCTTGCTATGCGTTCGAGTGCCCTTACAATCTAGAGTGCTTGGATATCGAACCGGATGAAATTGTGCGATCGGCTTTAGACCTCTTGCAGCAATCCCCTAAACATCGTGGAATGCTAATCGAGATGCAGCACCGCTTTGCCGACAAATTGGCGATCGGTTAGCTGCTGCGCGAGAGTTGCGATTTCCTTCCAAGAAGCCATGCGATCGATATGGGGTTTCAGGGTTCCATCGGCAGCGAATTGCACCAATTTTGTGAGTCCAGCGGCAGCAGGTTGGCGCTTCAGTTCGTGGAACAAAATGAAGCCGTATAAGCTTGCGCCACCCACACCGTAAAAGGATTTCGCGTCGATCGTCACCGTTTCATCTGCCGTCGTTCCATACGTGACACAGATTCCATCCGGCGCGATCGCGCTTAATGCGTTTGAAAGCAAACTGCCGCCTGTCGAATCCAGAATCAAATCATACGGGCTAAATTCTTGCAGTGATTCTCCGACGATCGTTCGATGAGCACCTGCTTCTTTCACAAAATTAATCCAGTCCGATCGCCGCAGTTGTGCCGTAACGATCGCCCCTGCTTGCCGCGCCAACTGAACGGCAAAATATCCCACACCGCCCGACGCGCCAGTAATCAGAACCGATTTTCCTAAGAGTGATCCGCCCTTTGAAAGCCCCATCAGCGCCGTTAATCCAGCAACCGGAAGCGTTGCGGCATCGGCAAACGCAACCTGATCCGGTAAGGCTGCGATCGCATCCGTCGGTACTGCCACATATTCCGCCCAAGCCCCCGACAACACAAATCCAACCACCCGTGTTCCAACCGCAAAGCCTGACCCATCAGCGGCAGCAGTGACGATCGTTCCTGCCAAATCCCATCCCGGTCGTGATCCTGCGGCAGCGGTTTGAGCGCGTCTTACTTCTCCCCGATTCAGCGAGATGGCTGCAACTTTGACCAAAGCTTGCGATGGCAAAAGCGAGGGTCGCTCGACTTCTTTGAGTGCCAATCGCCCCGGAACCGATGGATCAACTACCACACACTGCATATCAAGGCCTCCACTCCACTTCAAAATCATAAATCGATTTGTCAGCGCGGCTCAATCGAGACGTAGCATTTGCTTAATGCTCATACAGTCTAATTTTTGTAGATGTTACTGTACTTTGTCGCGATCGTTGGATATTGCCTCAATCGATGCACAAAGCTGAGCAACGGTGTTCTTGATCTCATAAATTTCATCACTTAACTTATCTAATCGGGATTCGATCGTTCTAAGATTCGAGGGCAATTGCCACATTGAAAATTTCAACGCTGATAGTATCTTCTCAACGGTTGCAAAACTCGGTTCATACGCTGGATCATTCAGGATACGGTTGATCTGCTGTGTGTATCCTAATGCGCTTCCCCCATGCTCTTCAGCGATTCTGGCAGAGATCTGTCGAATGCTCACACCTTGAAGTTTCATTAAATCCCGAATCACCACCACCACTCTTTCTTGCATTCGATCCACCTTTCGATTACGCTATGCTCTGAGAACTTGAATCAACTGAACGACCTTGCCGCGAGTGGTGGAGGTCTTTTTTTATGAAAAAGCAGTAGAACTCAAAAAGGCTCTACTGCTACAGATTCACCGGGAGTCTTTCAACCCTCCGTGGAGACGCGATTGATCGCGTCTCCACAGTTCAACCAATTACAGTCCAACCAATTCACGCGATTCTAACCCGCTCAATTGCTGTGCGATCGCCAACCGCGCTTCTAGCTTGGCTACGCTGAACTCATTCCGCAACCGCTCTAGATGAGCAAACGCATTTGCCTTCTCAGTCGTTGCGCGATTGAGGGCATCGATCCCCCGCTGATACTCGGAATTCACTTGCAGCACTTCAAACCGCCGCGCCTTGCGCTGGTTATCGTTCTTCAGCGCCGTCTCAAACGCCACCACCATATCGGCATTGCCTTCTAACCGAGCGATATGATAGCGGATCTCAGCGATCTTCTGCTCTAGCTCATTCACATGCTGGGCAGCTTGGGCGATCGCGGTGGGATATTGATCTAAACGAAGTTTCATGACTGACATTCCTGAAAATAATAAGTGGTCAGTAGCCATCGGGTCAAAACTGACAGCCGACTACGAACAGCAGCAAACCTTTCAGCCATTAAGCGACCATTCCTTGCAGAACAGGCGCATGAGTGGGCAACTCAGAAATCGGTGGAAGCTGTGTCTCGTGCTGAGACTGCGGTGCAGCTTGCTCTAAGACTTGCACTTCAATCTTGACGGACACAAGGTAGGAACCGGGTTGCTCACCCACGGCTTGCGCGATTAGCTCCGCAAAACCAGGGCGATCGGCAGTAATCGGATCACGAAGCGAACACCGATCCCATTCGTACTTGGCGCTCGGATCAAGCTGAAGAATATAATGCTTCGTCATGGAACAAGAACCTGAATCACTTGTACTATTGTAGTGCATAATCGCTACGATTTCAAGGAGATCGAGCTATGCTGCGATCGCAGATTTATGCGATGCAACAATGGCGCGATCGTGATCTTTGCGATCCCAATACGCGAGTCGTCGAGCCGTCTCCGTATCGCCAGACAACTTGATCTCATACGGAAACTGAGTCAGCACTTGACTCTTCTGCACCGAGAAGCGCATTCCTGAACTTGCAAGGGATTGAGCAAACTTCTGGGCTTGGCTAAACTTCTCAAAACCGAGATAACACACCTCAGACGATCGCGCATATCGTCGAAACGGAGTCCTCACACTTAAAACTCTAGTCGAAAGATACTGCCCAACCCGTCCACCGCCCATCGAGAAAAACCGACCTACTGGAACGACATCTTGCATGGAGAAGGGAGAATTCATTACTTCTCTATTGTAGTTACTATTCACTACATCTTGGGGTAGATTTTAGAGCGATCGCCGCCCCAAACTGGATCGGTTCTTCCCTCGAAAAAGAATGGTATTTCTGTACTATGGTATCGGATTTCAGTGAAATCGCCCAAATTTCTTGAAGAAACGTTAAGCTTTTCAAAAGAGTCAAGAAAGGCTGTGTAAAGCACGTAAGAAGCTTTACCTCTCACCTTGACTTCGCTCAGTATCGAACCTGAGATTAGGGATTAGCTTGCTTTGTCAATCCTTACTGATCGCTATGGAATCGATTTAGAAACTTTAGCGATCGTTGAATTGATCCTGAAAATGCAAGTTAACGTATTAAGGGGTTTTCACATCCCGCACTTGATGTCTCTTATTAAGGAAACATTTTCATGACCGCAACACCCGTCCGTTTGAAGTACGAAGTCAAAGACCTTGCCCTTGCACCCGCAGGTAAACAGCGGATCGAATGGGCTGGGCGGGAAATGCCAGTGCTAAAGCAAATCCGAGATCGTTTCGCTCAAGAAAAACCGTTTGAAGGCATTCGACTCGTTGCGTGCTGTCACGTTACGACCGAGACTGCAAATCTCGCGATCGCCCTCAAAGCAGGCGGAGCCGATGCGATTCTGATTGCTAGCAACCCGCTTTCGACTCAAGACGACGTAGCTGCCAGCTTAGTTGCAGACTACGAAATCCCTGTTTTCGCAATCAAAGGCGAAGACAACGAAACCTATCATAAGCACGTCCAGATCGCTCTCGATCACCGTCCTAACATCATCATTGATGATGGCTGTGATGTGGTCGCAACCCTGGTGCAACAACGCAAACACCAAATTGAAGACTTGATTGGAACCACCGAAGAAACCACAACCGGAGTGGTTCGCTTGGAAGCCATGAACAAAGATGGTGCTTTGGCGTTCCCTGCCATCAACGTCAACGACGCAGAAACGAAGCACTTCTTCGATAACCGCTACGGAACCGGACAATCGACGCTCGACGGCATTATCCGCGCGACCAACATTCTCCTAGCAGGTAAGACGATCGTTGTGGCTGGATATGGCTGGTGCGGTAAAGGCACAGCGAATCGCGCTCGTGGTTTAGGCGCAAACGTCATCGTCACTGAGATCAGCCCGGTTGCTGCGATCGAGGCCGTGATGGATGGTTTCCAACTAATGCCGATGTCCGAAGCCGCTGCGAAGGGTGATATCTTCATCACTGTCACAGGCAACAAGCATGTGATTCGCGGGGAACACTTCGACGCGATGAAAGACGGCGCGATCGTCTGTAACTCTGGTCACTTTGACATCGAAATCGATCTCGAAGCGCTGAAAGAACGGGCAACTGATGTGAAGACCGTTCGCAACTTCACCGAGGAGTACACGCTCAAGTCTGGTAAATCAGTCGTTGTGCTGGGTGAAGGTCGCTTGGTGAACTTGGCAGCCGCAGAAGGACACCCAAGCGCGGTAATGGACATGAGCTTTGCGAACCAAGCTTTAGCCGCAGAATATCTGGTCAAGAACAAAGGACAGTTAGAACCAGGTGTTTATCCGGTTCCGACTGAATTAGATCAAGAGATCGCACGGTTGAAACTGCAAGCGATGGGCTTCTCGATCGACAGTCTAAATTCTGACCAAATCGAGTACATCAACTCCTGGACTTCTGGAACCTAATTGCTCCAGATTATTTGATCTACATTTCAGGTAGGTAGCCTCATGCTACCTACCTTTTCTGTGTGAGCTTCACCGCTTTTGTGTGAGCTTCACTGCTACGTATCGCTTTAGAAGCGCTAACAGAATAAAAGAGCGCTCTACTTCTTCAACCGTTATGTCACCGTTAAAAGAGTAGAGTGCCCTTATTGAATCAATTGAAGCTTAAGAAATAGCAGCCCCGGAAAAGTATGGGTCGCCCGGGATTCGAACCCGAGACCAGTCGGTTAAAAGCCGAATGCTCTACCGCTGAGCTAGCGACCCGCGGATTTCGTAACCTTGCTTAATCTAACACACAAACTGGGTAAATTCCAAGCAAAACTGAATTTTTTTTAGAGGACGAGCGCGAAAGAACATCGGGGAGTACGGCTGTTCGATTCTGTTTAGATCCGAAACACAGCTTACTCCCCAATTCTCAACCCCGTTAGTTGTGAATCGCGTGTTCTTGCTCTAGCGATGCCATCCCAGACTCAGGGGCACGTAGCTCTTCTTCGCGAATCGTCGGTTCTTTGCTGTAAACAGAATTAAGCAGAATGTTGATCACACCACTGGTTTCCGCTTGCTCGATCGCTTTGTGAGTAATGATTTCACCCACGTTCAGGATCACGTTGTCTTGACGATCAAGAATGACTCGATTCACCGGACGACCCAAAGCGTGTTCGACGCGATTGCGGTGGATTGCACTAGCGCTACGACCTTGGTATTCAGCGAAGCGCTCCTTGAGGTCGTGCCACAGCGTTTTGGCATTTTCGCGGGCGATCGCAGCTTCCTCCTGGAAGATTGCAGCTTCTTGATGCAGTCGGCTCGATGCGATCGAGGAGTGATTTTGTAAGCGGGTACGGACGATCGCTAAAGAATCGTTTGTCGTACCACGAACTGCTTCGGTTGGATGCAATCCGACTGCATCTAGGAGCGCAGTTTCTCGGTTGGTGGCTTTGGCACGTTGGATCACGATATCGGTAACGATCTGACCGGGTGCAGCGATGATCGCACCACTGTCAGCGCGAATCATGCGATCGGCGCGTCGTCCTTTAGCTTGTTCGACTCCGAATCGAGCCGTCACCGTCGAGAAGGTTTCATTTGCTCTTTGAGTCAAGGTTTGAAATCCAGTCCGGGCGCGATCGCTGACTTCTTGAAATCCGGTTTGAACGCGCTCTCCCAATTCATGAAGCTGGCGGTTAGCGGGTGCAGTCAAGCTTCCCCCTGCGGCGCGGTAGAGGCTTTCTAGTTCGCCTGCGTAGCGAGCCGCTTCGGCAACGGTTAGGGTGATGACTTGATCTTTACCAATCAGCAGTTGTCCGTCATCGGTGTAGATATCGCGATCGACCGTCTTTCCAATCACATAGGCAAACTGCTCATCGGGATCGACAAGTTGATTTGTCATCGTTGTGGTGGCGCTGTGCGTTCCGTTTTCAAATCCATTCGAGACGGTGGTGGTCGCGGCTTGGAGTCTTGTATTTGCGGCTTCTGCGCTGCGTTGGAGCTGCTCCTGTGTCGATTGGGCTGCGGTTTGAATGCTTTGACCTGCCGCTTCTGAGCCTTCTTGAATGCGAGCCGATGCGCTTTGCATTGCACCCCGGATGCCGCCGACTTGTTCTTCCATCAGTTCCGCCGTTTCGGGTGGAACAAAAGTGACATCGCGACCGATGCGGATCGTCTGAGGTGCAGGAATAAACGATCGACCCGAATAAGCATCTGCAAAGATACCGCCCGACGTTTCGTAGCCTTCGATTGCGCCTGTTTGCTCGTCAAAGAACAGATCGACGACAGAGCCGAGATAGCGTCCGTCGGTGGTAACAATGCGGGTGCCTTTGAGAATAATATTGCGACGAAATACCCGATGAATTCGCTCATCGTGGTGTGTAGAAATGATCGCTTCTTTAGTTGGAATGATTAGAGTGTCGCTTCCAAATGCGGAGATTGCTTGAAGCGGAACGACCTTTGCTGAATGAAATAAACCTGATTCTTGAACTAGAATCCCTAGCAATTGATTAGTGTCTTGATCAAAGATGAGGTCTTGAACTCGTGCCACGCGCTTGCCAGTATCAAAGGCAAGAATTGTTCTGCCGATGATGTCACTTCCTTTTCTCATGATGCCCTCTTATTAAAGCTTGGATGTAATTGATAAGAATTCAGCAAGTTATCTTGCGTCAAAGTCGTTATTTTGATCGATCGGATAAGGCACAGTACGACCAAATCCGGGAACAACATTCATATATCCGTAGTATTCAAGTGAGACTCCAAGGGCAGCGGCAGCGAGAATAATCAGCGCGATCGCGGGAGTCGGATTTGAGCGTTTCCCAACTAGGCGTGGCATATTAATTTCCAGTAAATGAATTACAAAAATAGAACAGCAGATTTGAGGCGATTAGCGATTCCTGAACTTATCGTTCCGCTAATAATCAAACTGTAGATTTTTGTGAATTTATTGCCATCAATCTACCGATGTAATTCAGGTGAAGGATTAATCCTTATTTGATTTCTGAAGATGGTTTGTTTGGCGATCGTTCTTGCAACAACACCCCACTCCCCACTTCACAACTGATTCAGGATCGCTACAGATAAAACGACTGGCTTCTACAACAGCTTCAATTGCGTCTGCCCGACTTCCATTTCTCCAGCATCCGATTCAATATAAAACTCTTCCTCTGCTAGTAACGCTTTTGCCGCTTCTAAAATCGGTTCAGCTAACAGTTTCAAGTCTTCGCGATTGGCTAAATAGGCTCTGAGGGCATCTAAAGGCTCGATCGCACTTCCGACCCCTAATTCCGGTAAGCGCGATCGTGACATCTGACTGAGCAATCCTGCCTGAATCGTGTAGGTGTGCGCGATCGATAAAACAGTGTGCAAATCTGCATCATCGATCAAATCAATCTGCTCAGGACGAACTTGGTAAATGACGCGAACGACGGCATCTTCAATCGGCTTATTCTCGATCGCCGCCAGTAACTCTGAATGGGGATCGTCCGACTCGGTTAAATCGAGTTCGATCGTGCAGAATGAGCGCACAGGCAGCGGGCAGAATTCGAGCGTGGTCGAACCGCGAACACCTTCGGTGAGCGAAGCACCGATTTTCACCAGAACATAGCCTTTCTCCTCATGTTCCTCGCTAAAATCAACGCGCTCGATACTGCCGGGATAAACCACAAGCGGATCTTCTGACAAAATTTGATGTCGATGCACATGACCTAACGCCACATAATCGAACGCATCGCGAGTTAAAAATTCTAATGGAATTGTGAAACCTTTACCAACGGCTAGAAATCGCTCTGCGCCATAGCTTGCGGCATCCACCATCAAATGCGCCAGCAATACGGTTGGAATTGTGGGATCGAGCCGACGGATTTCACCTTCCATTGCCGCTCGTAATCGATCGAGCAGTAAATGTCCCACTTCCGACATTGATAACCCTTCGGTTTCAGGGCGAGTTAACAACGTCGATCGCGTCAACCAAGGTAAGGTAATCACTTGAATATCACCGTTTCGGGTTTGGATGCGATGCGTTTCTAATCGATCGCCCACAACCACATGAGGCACACCCAGCGTTCGATAGATGCACAAACTTGCACCGCCCGCCCCTTGAGAATGCTGATCGTGATTTCCAACTAAGAGAACAACAGGAATTCCTAAATCGGCAAGGCGGCGAAACTGTCCTGCAAAGGCTTGCTGAATGTAGGGAGGCGGAGTTGCATCCGGAAACGCATCGCCGCCAAATAGCACTAAATCCACGGGTTCAGAAATGGCGCGATCGATACATTTTCCTAAAGTGGCGACAAAATCTTCCAGTCGCGTATTCAATCCAGTTTCGGGATTAATCTTGCCGTGAGCAAACCCGCTACCGAGATGAATATCCGACAAATGAAGAATCTTGATCATAAATTTAGCGAGTCATACCACTGCGAATAATTGTACTAAACACGCGGTCAGGCAGCACCTTTCTCAATGTGAGGAAAAGGCGACCGACACGATCGCTCCCATACCGCAATCGCCGCGAAGTATCGGTTGCGGCTCGGTAGATCGTTTCTGCCACAACTTCTGCGGGTTCGCCTTGATTCTCTGCCTGTTTCAGGTTTGCCAAAACTCGATCGACAAACTCGTCATAGGCAGTAATTTCAGATCGGGCAATGTCGGGAGAGCGATCGAAAAAATCGGTTTTGATCGGACCGGGTTCAACTAACTTGACGCGGATGTTAAACGGCTCTAATTCGTATTGCAGCCCTTCAGAAAAGCCCTCAACCGCCCATTTGCTGGAGTTGTACATTGTGTAGGTCGGAAACGATATTCGACCCGCAATCGATGAAATGCTTACAATCACTCCCGATCGCCGTTCTCGAAAATGCGGTAGTACGGCTCTGGTAACTTCCATCAGTCCAAACACATTCGTATCGAACTGCTTACGGATCTGCTCCGGTGAACAATTCTCGAATGCTCCGATCAATCCATAGCCTGCATTGTTGACTAGGACATCGATCGCGCCAAATTGGGACAAGGATTGAGCGATCGCGCTTTGAATTGAATCTCGATCGGTGACATCAAGCCGGAGTGGATAAATGTTCTCGGTAATCCAATCGGCTTTTGCGGGAGTTCGCATCGTTGCAATCACTGTCCAGCCTTTTTGTGCGAACAGTAAAGCGGTCGATCGACCAATTCCCGTTGATGCGCCTGTAATTAGAACTGTTTTCGTCATAATATCGGGGGATGATTTGGCACGCAGTCATGAAACTTATTCTGTACAGTAAGCCCGGATGCCATCTGTGTGAAGGGTTGCAGGAGAAATTAGAGCAAATCCACAGCTTCTCGTTTGAACTCGAAATTCGGGATATCACGACCCGCGACGATTGGTTTCAGGCGTATCAATACGAAATCCCGGTTTTGTATTTTGAGGATAAAATGCTGCCACGTCTTTCTCCACGATCGACCGTTCAACAAGTGGAATCTATGTTACAGAAATATATGTCATCAAACGCTTAAAACGTAGGCGAAGCTCGATTGGGCAAGGAGTTATCGATGCAGCTTAAAGAATTATTAGCCAAGCTTCCGAACATGGGCGAGATTCCGAATCATCCCGCGCTCAATGCTGAAGTCAAACGGTTAACCACGAATTCGCTTTCCTGTCAGATGGGCGATTTGTTTATCGGAATGCCGGGGACTCGTGTGGACGGAGGAGATTTTTGGCAAAGCGCGATCGCGGCAGGTGCGATCGCGGCGATCGTGTCTCCGCAAGCTGCGAGTCGGGCGATGGGCGATCCGGCGTTTCAGTCCGAGCCGCCACCGCTCGTGATTCCGGCGATCGACATGGCTCAAGCTTGCGCCGATTTAGCGACTGCGTTTTATGATTTTCCGGCTCAAAAGCTGAAGTTGGTTGGGGTCACGGGCACGAATGGCAAAACCACGACCACGCATTTGATTGAATATTTGCTGACGCGATCGCAAAAATCCACCGCCCTACTGGGAACGCTCTACACGCGCTGGAAAGGCTTTCAGCAAACGGCACTGCATACGACTCCGTTTCCGGTGGAATTGCAGCATCAGTTAGCTTCAGCGATCGATGCTGGTTGTGAATATGGCGTGATGGAGGTAAGTTCTCATGCTCTCGCTCAAGGTCGGGTATTGGGCTGCGAATTTGAAGTAGCAGTGTTTACCAATTTGACCCAAGATCACCTCGACTTCCATCAGGATATGGATGATTACTTCTCCGCCAAAGCGCTCCTGTTCGGCGGGGATTATTTGAAAGGGAAAGCGGTCGTCAATCTCGACGATCCATATGGGCAGAAGTTGGTCAATCAGTTGCATCGCGACTCTGTTTGGACATACAGCACTCAGCAACAAGCGGATCTGTGGACAAGCAATCTGAATTATGAATCAGACGGTGTGAGTGGTACACTGCATACTCCAAAGGGCGAAGCTGCGTTTAAGTCGCCGTTAGTCGGACAGTTCAACCTAGCGAATTTGCTGGCAGCGGTAGGAGCAGGATTACAGTTAGGGTTGGAATTGAGCGCGATCGTGGAAGCGCTACCGGGCTTTACGGGAGTTCCGGGTCGGATGGAACAAGTTCAAATTAAACCCGATCAAGATATCAGCGTGATTGTAGACTATGCTCACACGCCGGATAGTTTGGAAAATATGCTGAAAGCATCTCGTCCGTTTATTGGGGGACAGATGATTTGTGTGTTCGGCTGTGGGGGAGACCGCGATCGTACCAAGCGCCCGAAAATGGGGAGCATTGCCGCAGCGTTAGCGGATCAGGTGATTGTCACTTCGGATAATCCCAGAACCGAAAATCCAGAGCAGATTCTAGAAGATGTGGTGGCTGGAATTCCAAAATCAGTCAACCCGACTGTGATTAGCGATCGTGCGACTGCGATTAGAACCGCAATCTTGCAGGCAAAACCTGGCGATGGCGTGTTGATCGCGGGTAAAGGGCACGAAGATTATCAGATTCTGGGTACGGAGAAGATTCATTTTGACGATCGAGAACAGGCGCGAGCGGCGCTGGTCGATCGGTTCCAATAAATCCGGGTAGGGACGTTTCGCCGAAGCGCCTCTACCGTGTCGGATACACGCACCAATTTTCACCTAGGCAACAACTCATGTCTCGATCGAGCGCGTTACGCTACTACGTTTTATCCCGATTGTTGATGGCTCCACTGATGATTTGGTTGATCACCACGATCGTGTTTCTTCTACTCAGAGCAACTCCCGGCGATCCAGTCGATGCACTTTTAGGGCCAAGAGCACCCCAAGCCGCAAAAGATGAACTCCGCAATCAGTTAGGACTCGGTAAGCCTTTATTTTTTCAATACCTAGACTACATGGGGTCGTTGCTGCGACTCGATTTAGGTAAATCCTTAACCACTCAAGGACAAGCCGTTTGGGAAATTATTGGTAAGTTCTTTCCGGCAACTGTGGAACTGGCGATCGTGTCGTTGGTGATCGCGCTCGCGGTTGGGATTACTGTGGGTGCAATTTCCGCCTCGCGTCCGAACACTGCCTTAGATGCAGGTGGACGGCTGTTTGGCATCATCACCTATTCCATTCCAATGTTTTGGTTCGGCATGGTGTTGCAGCTTGTATTTGCTGTTGGATTGAAATGGTTTCCGCTGGGAACGAGATTTCCGCTCACGATCGCACCTCCCCAAGCGGTCACGGGACTGTATACGATCGATAGTCTGCTCAGTGGTCATTTGGATCAATTTCTAGTTGCGCTCTATTATCTTGCGCTGCCTGCGATTACGCTTGGGGTGTTAATCAGCGGCATTTTTGAGCGAATTGTCCGCGTTAACCTGAGGCAAACCCTGCAAGCGGAATATGTTGAAGCTGCCCGCGCACGAGGAATCCCAGAATTGAAGATCCTGATCAATCATGCGTTGAAAAATGCAATGATTCCAGTGATTACAATTCTGGGGCTGACATTCGCTGCGTTGTTAGGGGGAGCAATTCTTACAGAGGTGACGTTCTCATGGCCCGGACTTGCAAATCGCTTATACCGAGCCATTTCTCAACGAGATTATCCAACCGTGCAAGGAATCGTTGTTTTCTTTGCGGCTATTGTCGCGATCGCTAGTATTGCGATCGACATCATTAACGCTTACATCGATCCTCGAATTCGCTATTAACGAGGCGCACAAGCAACAGACACCGACGAAGCGACTTGATTTGATCCAGCGTTAGCACTGAACGATCGTTGACCGTATTGGAGCGCATTCAAATTCGATATCACTTCATGACCAGCCGTTCCTGCCGGACCGTTGTAGCGGTATGCTACTGCCGGATTGGGGTTGTTTGCGTCAAACTGACGATTGACTGCAACAGGACGCACACCCGAATTGGAATTGTAGGTTGTCGTTGAACCCATCGTGTTCTGGTTCGCAGTTGAACCCATCATGTTCTGGTTTGTCGTTGCGCCAGCCGTGTTGGGAACGCCAATTCTTGCAGCCGCGGTGCTTGAATCTAAATTCTGAGTGTTGTTCGCTGAGGTCGAATTGACCGAACTGCTCATGCTGCGGTTCATACTCATGTCGCCGTTCATATTAGCGTTAGCGCTCTGGTTAGTAGTCGCGCCAGCCGTGTTGGGAACGCCAATTCTCGCAGCCGCGGTACTCGAGTCTAAGTTCTGAGTATTATTGGTGCCGCCGATCGAGCTGCTTGCGCTGTTACGAACACTGCTGTTACGGACACTGAGGTCTGAATTCAGAGTCAGGCTACCATTGTCAACTCCAGTTCTGGCAGTGTCATAGCTCGACGGTGCAATTCCAGTGCTGCTCGAAGTTTCGGAGTCGACCGGGCCACCCACACCACCGGCTACAGGTACACAGTTATCAGAAGTGCTACCGGGGGTTTGAGTATTGAACTGATTTTGGTTTTCCAGGCGGTTGACATCGCCATTGTTAACAACGCCTTGTGTGGGCACTGCTTGAGCAAATGCGGGCAATGCCATCACGGCAGCGGTTCCAGTTGCGCTCAGAATAGCGAGTGTACGTTGAGCAAGGTTCATGTGAGATTTCATAGGTTTCCTCAAAAGACAAAGTAGTAAATGACGTTAGAAAATCTGTGCTTTCCTATACTCCTTAACTGTAAAAAGAAAAACTACAGTCGTTCTCTGTCTTTCGGGGTTACTCACTCTCTCTCAACAGTAGGAAAGATTAATCCCTCTTTAACCGCGTGCCCTACCCCCGCCTAAATAAAGTTCTGCGACTTTCGGATTGTTCAACAATTCTGATCCAACTCCTTCAAATCGATCGCGCCCCGCTTCTAATACATAGCCTCGATCCGCCATTTCCAAGGCCTTGCGAGCGTTTTGTTCGACCAGCACGATCGCGGTCCCATCCCGATTAATCTGTCTAATTTGATCAAAGACGCTATTCACCAAGATGGGAGACAGTGCCGCAGAAGGTTCATCGAGTAACAGCAAATTCGGTTTGAGCATCAAAGCTTTTCCCATCGCTAACATCTGCCGTTCGCCACCGGAGAGGGTTCCAGCTCTTTGCTTACGTCGTTCTGCTAAACGGGGGAACCGCTGATAGATTTCGTCCTTGAGCGGTTGGAGCGGCACATCTCGGACAAATGCGCCCATTTCGAGATTTTCTTCTATCGTCAAAGACGGAAACACATTCGCAAGCTGTGGCACATAGGACATGCCCCGCTGCACGATTTGATCCGATCGGAGTCCTGCGATTTCGTTGCCGTTGAAGCGAATATTTCCGGTATGCGGCTTCAGCAATCCGAACACCGTTTTGGCAAGCGTTGATTTTCCGGCTCCGTTGGGTCCGATAATCGCCACCAGTTCACCTGGATAGACGCGCATATTCGCACCTTGCAAAATGTCCAGGTCTTTGACATAGCCTGCATGAACGTTTTCAACTTCAAGGATCGGAGCAGTCATAGGACGGATGGAGGAGGATACTTAGAATCAAACTGTATCATTCTGGTGTGGTTTTCTTAACGGCTTAGGGTCGAGGTGCTGAGTTCGATCGAGGTTTTCGCTTCGTTTTGGGCGACTTTTGCTCGATCGCAATCTTAGCGATTGTTGTATATCCGTGCGAGAACGTTGAACATTCGCTAAAATCGCGGCATCGGCTGTATTCTTGTGATGGTTATCATGGTTCGTCGTGCGCTCCTCCTCGTCAATCGCAATGCCCGTAAGGGACAGGCTCAGCTTGAAGCTGCGATTAGCCAGTTAAACGTATTGGGCTTTGAACTGCTCGAAGCACCGATCGATCGTTCGTCTCGCTTAGCGGAAACGATTCGGGAGTATCGCGATCGCGTGGATCTAGTCATTGTCGGCGGCGGAGATGGCACACTGAACGCTGCCGTTGAAGGGTTGATCGAAACAAAGTTGCCGCTTGGAATTCTGCCGCTCGGAACGGCAAACGATTTAGCGAGAACGCTCGGCATTCCTTCAACTTTGCCCGAAGCGTGTCAGGTGATCGCGAACGGTAAGAAGCAACAAATTGATCTCGGTTGGGTAAATGGCAAGTATTTCTTTAATGTTGCAAGTTTGGGGTTGAGTGTTCAGATTACACGCGGCTTAACTAAGACCGCTAAACGCCGCTGGGGTGTATTTGCCTATGCTGCAACTGCGTTTCAGGTGTTGTGGAAGTCGCGGCGGTTTAAAGCGGAAATTGTGTGCGATGGTCGCTCGCAGAAAGTGAAAACCGTTCAAATCGCTGTCGGCAATGGTCGCTATTACGGTGGCGGAATGGCAGTTGCGGAAGATGCCGCGATCGACGATGAACGCTTGGATCTCTACAGTCTAGAGATTGATCACTGGTGGCAAATGGCGCTGGCGCTGCCTGCTCTGCGCCGTGGAACTCATACCCAATCTCGCTGGGTGCAGTCTTGGCAAGGAAAAGAGATTTTTGTGTATGTGCCAAAGGCGAAATCAATCAATACGGATGGTGAAATCACGACGACAACGCCCGCACATTTTAAGGTTGTTCCGAAAGCGCTGACGGTTTTGGTTCCTTAACAGGATTGAGGCTTTGTAAATACAAACGACCCACGATCGTAAGGAAGCTGAGATAAGCGATCGCTTCAATCCCATAGAGTCGATCGACATATCCAAACAATGTATGCAGAATGACTCCTGGAAATTGTTTCTGCGATAGCACCGTTGAAGCGTCCCAAATCAATCCACCCAGAAAGCAAGAACTTGGCTCAGAGAGACATAAGCTGGCATAGCGCGGATTCAACTGAGACAGAATTGCAAAGCTCTTATCCAAGTGCGCCAATACTCCGATCACCAATCCAGAAACAATCAGCAGCAAGAAAATTCCCATCCCCTGAAAGAACTGTTTCAGATTGATTTTCACACCCAGCTTGAACAAGAGAATGCCAACGACGATAGCGCCTGTTAATCCCCCCGCTGCACCAATCACAGGCGACCACCCTTGCTGAAACTGTGCCGCGATGAACACAACGGTTTCAAATCCTTCCCGCAGCACCGCAAAGAAAATCAATCCAAACACACCCCAAGCGGCATTAGTTTGAATCGCTTGATCGATTTCACGTTCGACTTCTCCTTTGAGTGATTTTGCCTGCTTCGTCATCCAAATCAGCATCCAGCTCAGAAGCACGATCGCAATCAACCCAAATATTGCTTCGAGCAGTGGTTTGAACACGGGCGCATACAAATGATTGGAAGCCTCTAAACTTCCCAACGTCCAAAGAAATACAACCCCAACGACAACGCTGGCAGCAATACCCGCACCAATGCCACTGTAAACCCAAGAATTGAGATTCGATCGGCCCGCTTTACTCAAATAAGCCAGCACAATTCCTACGACGAGTGCTGCTTCTACGCCTTCGCGCAGGGTAATCACAAACGTTGATAGCATAAATAGGTAAAACGCAAGATCTTTAAGTCTAATTAAAAACGGATGGAGCAAAACTACTCCATCCGTCCTCTAAATTTATCAAACTTACAAGAGATACAGCAGGATAAACAGGATAATCCAGATGACATCAACAAAGTGCCAATAGATTTCTGCGGCTTGGACTCCGAAGTGTTTTTCGCTGTTGTAGTGATTCGGAACGCGCGATCGCCACAGTACCGCCAACATCAGAATCAACCCAAAACAAACGTGCAGCCCGTGAAAGCCGGTTAGAACATAAAACGTGCTAGCAAAAATGTTTGTTCTCAGTCCGAATTCTAAATGGAAATACTCATAAAGCTGACCCGCTAAGAACACAGCACCCATTAGCGCCGTGATTCCAAACCACAACCGCAAGCCTTTCACATCATTTTTCTGAATTGCTTGATCCGCATTGTGAATCACAAAGCTACTGCCAATCAGAACTGCCGTGTTAATTCCAGGCAGTAAGAGTTCTAGTTTTGGCGTTCCTTCCGGAGGCCAGTCCGGAGTCACGGCACGAAAGGCAATATATGCCATGAATAACCCTAGAAAGATCATTCCTTCAGCCGCAAGAAACACAATCAGTCCAGGAATGCGGAGATCGGGATGCTCCTGATGATGGGCGGGTTCTGCGATCGCTTCTTGTTGGTAGTCGCGAGAAGTTTTTGCAGGATCGATAGTCGTCATGGGTATTGCAAGAATAAAGGACAAAAGGATGAAGTGGCTTCATCCTTACAAGGCTTTATCGATTGTTGCTTTCGGTTCCCCGATCGCTCGGATTGGCAGCAACTACGGGATCGGGCTTTGCTCTTAGCGTCGAGCTAGGGCCAGCCGACAGTGCTGGATTACTGGCATCCGAGAATGGCACGTCTACCTCAGTCGATCGTGGCGCTAAACCGTAATCATAAGGGCCTGTTGCCAGCACTGGATCAGCGATAAAGTTCTCTGGCGGAGGCGGAGAAGTGGTCATCCATTCCAGCGTCAACGCCCGCCAAGGATTATCTCCCGCAGGCTCACCGCGTAGCCAACTCCAAGTGACATTCACAATAAACGGGATCGTTGACATCGCCAGCAGAAAGGCCCCGATCGTACAAATCAAATTCAGCGTTGCAAACTTGGGATCGTACTCCGCAATCCGGCGGTTCATGCCTTCTAAGCCCAACTTGTGCATCGGCATAAACGCCAAGTTAAATCCGACAAAGCTTAACCAGAAGTGAGCCTTGCCCCAAGCCTCATTCATCATGCGCCCGGTGATTTTCGGGAACCAATGATAGAACGCTCCATACAATCCGAATACGCTACCGCCAAACAGAACATAGTGCAGGTGAGCGACGACAAAGTAAGTATCGTGAACGTGAATATCAAACGGAACAGAAGCCGTCATTACACCGCTAATTCCACCAATCACGAAGAGCGCAATAAATCCCATCGCAAACAGCAATGCGGAACTGTCGTCTAATTTTCCACCCCAAAGCGTTGCCAACCAGCTAAACACCTTAATCCCAGTCGGAACAGCAATGATCATCGTCGTGATCATAAAGAACATTCGCATCCAAGGCGGTGTGCCACTGGTAAACATATGGTGAACCCAGACGATTAAGCCCAAGCCACAGATGGCAAGACTGGAGTAAGCGATCGCTTTGTATCCAAAAATCGGCTTACGAGCGTGAACGGAAATCAGTTCCGAGATCATGCCGAACACAGGCAAGATCATGATGTAAACCGCAGGGTGCGAGTAGAACCAGAATAAATGCTGATAAACGATCGGGTCGCCGCCGCCGGTGGGATTAAAGAATGCCGTTCCAATCAACACATCAAACGACAGCAGAATCAATGCACCCGCCAATACCGGAGTAGCAATCACCGCCAGAATGGAGGTAGCGAACATCGCCCAGCAAAATAGAGGCATCTGGTTCCAGCCCATGCCGGGAGTCCGCATTTTGGCGATCGTCACCAGGAAGTTAATTGCCGCCAAAATCGAAGAGGTTCCCAGAGTCAACACGCTGAGAATCCAGATCATTTCTCCGGCTTTTCCACTGATCAGACTCAGCGGTGGATAGTTCGTCCATCCCGCACCAGGCGCACCCACCAGAAAGCTGCTCATAAGCAGAATTCCAGCCGGCGGGATCATCCAGAATGCCAGTGCGTTGAGCTTCGGAAACGCCATATCTCGCGCCCCGATCATCAGAGGCACGAGATAGTTACCAAAGCCACCCGTTCCTGCCGGGACAATCCACAAAAAGATCATCACCGTTGCATGAACGGTGAACAGACTGTTATACACTTCGCGGCTGACAAAATCAGATTCTGGAGTCGCTAACTCTGTCCGCACCATGGTTGCCAACACACCGCCAATCAGATAAAAGACGAAGGTTGTCACAAGGTACTGAATCCCAATGACTTTGTGATCAGTGCTAAAAGTGAAGTATTGTTTCCAATCGCCCTTTTTCTCTGGATGAGCGGGGCGATTCGCTTGTTCTTGAATTTGGGCTGCTTGTGTCATAGCAAAGGTGTTTAAGAGGTTAGCTCATCGGATGAAGTTGATGCAGCAGATCAGGAGTGACACCCGCTTCTTGGGCGTAGGGCGCGAGATACTCGCTATCTGTCATCTCAGCAGGATTCAGCGCGATCGCGCGATCGCTTGCATTGGTCTGCGCGACCTTCATGCTCTGTAGCCAAGTTTCATAAGCTTCGGGCGATTCCACCACCACATGAGATTTCATTGCGCCGTGGTAGGCTCCACATAGTTCCGCGCAAATAATCGGATAGTCTCCTTCTTTGGTCGGAACAAAGCGAATTTCAGATTGTCTTCCTGGCACGGCATCCTGTTTCAAGCGAAATTCAGGCACCCAAAACGCATGAAGCACATCGTTCGCCGTGATATTCATCACGACTGGCCGACCGACAGGCAAGTGCAGTTCACCCGCAATAATTTCTTCGGGATAAGTAAACAGCCAAGCGTATTGCATTCCTGCGGCATTGATGACTAACGGTTCTTGTCCGGTTGCGGGAATCGAACCCGCTCTAGGAGCAACGTTCCCAGCCGCAGGCGCATCTTGACGCAGAGGAATTTTTTCCTCTATCGCATCGGTTGCCGCATTCTGGCGCACTTCCGCATCTTTGGCGACGGGATCAACTTGCGCGATTAACGGGGCTGCGATCGCTGATCCTTTCATCTGTGCGACTTGATGCGAGTGTTTCGAGTGCGCTGCCATCGAGTGATCCATCGGATTCATGCCGCTTTCAGTGTTATAGATCTCAAAGCTATACACCGAAATTCCCAGCACGATCACCGCCGGGATCGCCGTCCAAAGAATTTCAAGCGGAATATTGCCGTGGACGGGTGGCCCGTCGCTGAGGTCATCGGGATCACGGCGAAAGCGGAAGTACGAATAAACCAGCACAAAGATCACAAGAAGAAAAATGCCCGTGCCGATCGTCAACATTGCACCAAACAACTGATCAATCAGTGGAGCTGCTTCGGAAGCAGCGATCGGGAGCAGATTATGGTTCTGACCATACCAAAGGCTTACGAGCGTCAGAATGATACCCGCGAGGAGAGTTGAAATTTGACTAGGAATGTTCACGGCTCACCAATCTTGCCTATAACTACTTCAAGGGTTCTAGATTCTGGATATTGGGTAAACAGCTTTTAGGTAGAGATTCGACTGTCTATGTTGCCGTCTTAACAATTTTCCAACGAGTAGAGAGAACAGTTTCTATTGAGAATGCTTGCTCAATCCAGTCTAGTCTTCTTCCACGGTAGGGCAGGGGAATCGAATCTGGGGGACAAAATTCCTGAACTTTAAGGTTTTCTTTGGGATCACCTCAGAGTAAAGGGACAGTGTGGACTCAATTTAGGCGAAATCCAAAGAATTTCCAAAACTCGACCCTAATTTTAAGATTACGTCACTAAAGTAGAACCTAGAGCAGATGCTTCACGCTTCATGAACTTTTATTTCTAGAGAACGACTATCCGCCTTTCGGAATTAATTATGTCTGATTCACTGTTTGATCCCTCCAAGATTTCTCATCCGGCTCAGGCTCGCAGTTGGATTACTCGCCTCGTTTTTGGTTTGGCAGTCGCCACTTTATTTCTGATGGCGCTGGGCAGTGCCACACGAGTCATGAATGCGGGACTGTCCTGTCCAGATTGGCCCTTGTGTTATGGTGAATTTGTGCCTCGCAGTCAGATGAATCTTGAAGTGTTTCTGGAATGGTTCCATCGCTTGATTGCTACCATGATCGGATTTGGTACGATCGCATTGGTCGCCGTTTCCTGGTGGTTCCGCCGCGACTTACCGAAGTGGACACCTTGGGCAACTTTGTTGGCCTTGTTCTTAGTTGTGTTTCAAGGCGTTTTAGGCGGTTTGACGGTCACAGAGCTACTGCGCTTTGATATTGTGACGGCGCACTTGGGAACCGGATTGTTATTCTTCAGCACGTTATTGACGATCGGAACCTTACTGATTCCTTATCAAGGCACCGGAACGGTTGGAAAGCTTCGGTTAGTCGGAATTGCTGCGACGGGTTTTGTTTACTTTCAGAGCATTCTAGGCGGATTAGTGTCGTCGCAGTGGGCATTGCATCAATGCTTTGGACAGTCGCAACTGTGTACGATCATGAATAGTCACATTGCAGGAATTGTGCCGCCGATTCTATCTGTACTCACTTTGGTGATTTTGGCTTGGCGCACTCCCGCATTGCACCCCCTTCTGCGTCGTTTAATCAATGTTGCCGGATTGCTTCTGGTACTGCAAATTACGTTAGGAGTAGCAACTTTCCGCTTGCGGCTGCAAGTTGAACCGCTCACCGTTGCTCACCAAGTAACCGGAGCCGCTTTACTCGGAACATTACTGGTCTTTACGGTGCTGGCTTTGCGCGATTCGGCTGAAGGGCAGGTCGTCAAAGTTGAAGCTTAAGATCTGAATAATTTATGCTTACTCTCTCTACGTTTGACCGAGATAAAAAATGCAAGATTCAGCAACGGGCGTAATCCGCCACAACCAAGATTTTCTTCAAGTTATTAAAAGCTATTGGCAACTCACCAAGCCGCGCATTATTCTCTTGCTCTTGATTACAACAGCAGGTGGAATGTGGATTGCAGCTCAGGGACAGGTTGATCCGGTACTGCTAATCGTGACGTTGATCAGTGGCGCATTTGCAGCAGGATCAGCGAACACAATTAACTGTTTGTACGATCGCGATATCGACTACATCATGGAACGGACTCGCAGCCGTCCGCTTCCATCCGGTCGAGTCAGTGTTCGAGATGCGCTCATCTTTGCCGTCACATTGGCGTTAACTTCGTTTGGATTGTTAGCGTATTTCGCGAACTTGCTGAGTGCTTGTCTGGCAATGTCGGGAATCTTCTTTTACGTGGTCGTCTATACGCACTGGCTAAAGCGCCATAGCACCCAGAATATTGTGATTGGTGGGGCTGCGGGTGCAATTCCGCCGCTAGTCGGTTGGGCTGCGGTGACAGGTGATCTCAGTTGGGCGGCTTGGGTGTTGTTTGCGATCGTCTTTCTTTGGACTCCGCCGCATTTCTGGGCGCTAGCGATTCTGATTCGCGAAGATTACGCCAAAGTTGGTGTTCCGATGTTGCCTGTGGTGAATGGGAATGAACCAACGAGCAAACAGATCTTCTACTACACGCTATCTTTGATTCCGGTGTCGCTGCTGTTGGTTTATCCGTTACATGTGATGGGTGCAGTGTATGCCGCGATCGCGCTTCTATTAGGCGGCATCTTTGTGCAAAAAGCTTGGAATTTAATGCAGGCTCCGTCAGATTTGATGGTAGCTCGATCGACCTTTAAGTATTCAATTCTGTACATGATGCTGCTTTGTGCAGGAATGGGAATTGATTCACTCCCTGCAACTCATCAGCTTATCAGTGCGATCGTTCAACAAGCTCAAACCATTGTGGGAGTGGTTTTCTAGTTCTTGAGTAAGCTGCTGTTGCTCAGGCAGGTTAACGACTGAACTTCCTGTAGGAAGTCTGATTTCATCAGTCTCAAGAGTTGCAGCATTGCGTGATGAACTATTCCGATCGGACGAGAGCATCCATTCCTTAAGACTGATTTACGGGAAACAGAGCAAAATTATTCTATTGATATGGGAACTTAGATAGCCGCAAATACGCGTCTAACATAAAAGGCACTCCGAAGATGTGGTCGGGGTGTTTTTTATTTATATGAGATGAGGTATCAAATGACAGAAGCGAAGCTTGAAGGCCTCATCAAACTCCGAGATCAGCGATTTAATTGAAAATCGCTTAAAAAGCCGATGGCGGGATTTGAACCCGCGACCGCTCGATTACGAATCGAGTGCTCTACCCCTGAGCCACATCGGCATAAGACCTTAGTAAGTGTAACAGGTTTTCGATCGCACTTTCACACAAATTGCACAAAATTCCATCTCATGCCACGATCGAGAAAACTTTGACTCTTTTAATGAATCAGCAATCTGAGCAACTCAAGCGATCCGACCCCAAAAAATATGCGCGTCTTAAAGCTGAAGCCGCTGCACCCTATCGCGGACTGCGGAAATTTATCTATGTTGCCTTTGGGGGATCAGGCGCGATCGGCGCAGTCGTGTTTCTCGCGCGAACCCTTGCAGGGCGAGATTTAGAAACGGCTGTGCCAAATCTTGCCCTGCAAATTGGGTTGGTCGCGCTCATGGTCTGGCTATTTCGCTTTGAGAGCCGCAAAACCCCTTAGAGAACGCGAGTCTCGGTCTAACTTAACGCGCTCCAACAACGTATGGAGACGGAATCGCCTGAGCTTTACCCTGATTCACCAGCGCTTGGTAAATAAAGGCGGCTACTTCTGCGCGAGTGGCTTCTCGATTAGGCGTGAGTTGTCCGACTGTTGGATAGTTCACCACAATCTGACGTTGGGTAGCAGCCGCGATCGGGCTTGCTGCCCAGCCGGGAATCGAATTCGCATCCTGGAAGCGAGAAAGCGCGCTCGGATCTCCAGCCCCGAACTGTAAGCCATTCGACAGCGCGACTAATGCCTGAACTTTCGGAATTCGCTGATCCGGTCGGAACGTGCCGCCTGGAAAACCTGCCATAAAGCCACCCCGTGAAGCCGATTGAATCGCCGCAAAGCCCCAGAAGTTACTGCGAACATCAGAGAAGTTGACTGCCGGATTTCTAGGAGCCGGATTAAAGGCTTTGGAAACGATCGTCGCAAACTGAGCGCGAGTCACTGGCTCGTTCGGCTTGAATGTGCCATCTGGGAAGCCTGTGATGATTGCTTGTGATGCTAACGCTTGGATGTACTGTTGTGCCCAATGCCCTTGAACGTCAGAAAACGCTGTGTTTGTTCCGCCAGCCACAAACGCTACTGGACCTGAGATGCGCTTCGGATCGATGTTGTTGCCGATCGCTTGAAACGTATTGTTTGTCGTGTTGTTCAGGTCAACACCTTTGCGGCTGGCATCTCGACCATTATTGCGAATCGTATTGTTTCCTAGGCTGTCCGCAGTTCCCAAATCAGGGAATGCGTTATCTCTGGCAACAATACCATCGCCTTGGCTATCGGTGATTACATTGTTGCGGAGGATGGCTCTACTCGATCCATCCATATAAATGCCTGCTGTGTTCTGCGTAATCTGGTTGCCTTCGAGTCGAGGGATTGAGTTACCGCCGATCGCCAGCCCGAATCCGGTTGCATTAAAGACATTGTTTCTAATCACACCCCGCGCTCCGCCAGTGATCGAGATACCATTGCCGGAGTTTTTGGTAAACACATTGTCGGTGACAACAGGACTAGAGTTACCTACGATGAAAACGCCTTCCCGATTGCTATTGGTAAACGTGCTGTTGGCAATCATGCAGTCTGCATCTTCGACCCAAATTCCAGTGCCGCGTGTGACAATATTCGTCACGGTTACACCGCGAATTTCACTACTATTGGCGGCTCGAATCGCGGCGTTTTGGTTGCCAAAGGCTTTACTCGGCGTTAGTCCACTGCCTTGAATTAGGAAATTCGCGCCTTTACTGTTCTCGTCACCGCGTAGGACAACACCGGGTTTAAGCACGATCGGAAATTGTTCGCCGGTTTGTTCGGTGTAGTTACCGGAAGCGAGTTGAATTAGCGTTCCTGCGGTTGCTTGCTGGAGTGCAAACGTAATGGTGCGATAGGGTGCAGCATCGGTTTTTCCAGCCGTGGGCTGATCACTGCCGGTTGTGGGATTGACATATAAAACTGTTGTAATCGTGGGGCTAGTCACCGATGGGGTTGAAGTGGTTGGGAGCTGGCTATCGCTGGGTGCTTGAGCCATTAAGGGAGTACCCAAGCACAGTAAAGCGAGTAAGCTCAGTTGGGTGGGAACGATCGCGCGGGAAAAGGGAAATTTACCAATGCCTAGACGTACCATAAGTTCTCTCATCTCAGAGTCATAAGTGCATGCGTGTCTCTTATGGGGGATGACAAGCCAGAGTAGATGCAAGTTCCCCGAATTGTGAGCTACTGCACTATACACAACTTCTCAAGAAGTGGCGATCCGAAATGCAAAGCAGAGTTCAGCGTTGTGTAAGGAAAATATGAGCGCACTCCTTTAGAGCGTGGCAGGCGTTCGGTTTTCTCAGATACTAGAAGAGGCGACAGTCAGAAAGGGGTCAGCGATGTTATCGAAAGGATTTGAAATTGAAGTCTACACTGGGACTCCGCAAGGGGATGTGGTAGGACTATCGGATCAGATTGTGGCGGCATTGGATGGATTCGTGCGTGAGCCAGATAGCCGCAATGTCGAGTACACGACACCGCCCGGCTTTCGGTATGAGCGATCGCTGTGTGATTTAGTCACACCTCGGTTGCGGCTGCGTCAATTTCTCAAGTCAAAGGGCGATTACACGCTGATTCCGGGCAGCACTTTGCCGCTTAAAGGACAGGGCGATCGATTCTGGCGCTCTGATCCCACGAATCCTTATCACGATTACATCGAAAACACCTACGGTACAAAAGTTGTCACGGCTAGCGTTCATATTAATATTGGCATGAGTGATCCCGATGTATTGATGCGGGCTTGTCGATTAGTGCGCGTTGAAGCACCTTTATATTTAGCATTGAGCGCGGCATCTCCAATCTTTAACGGTGAGATCACTGGGTATCATTCCACGCGCTGGGGTTTGTTTCCAAAAACGCCTGCCCATGTGCCGCTGTTTGAAAGTCATGCTCACTATATTCGCTGGACAGAAGAACAGATCGCCATAGGGACAATGCAGAATGTGCGGCATCTTTGGTCTTCGGTGCGTCCGAATGGCGATCGTCGTCCTTACAATTTGAATCGGCTGGAATTGCGAATTTGTGATTTGGTGTCTGATCCGATCGCGCTGCTGGCGATTACTGCGTTATTAGAGGCGCGATTGCATCAAGTGATGTCAGATCCGAGCTTAGATCCGCTGCAACTCAGCCAATTGAGCGCAGAGGATTTAATTGAGATTACCGATGCAAATGAGGCGGCGGCAGCGCGATCGAGCTTAGATGCAGAATTAAGACATTGGAAAGATGGACAGCCGATCCGGGCGCGGGATTGGGTTGAGCAACTTTACGGGGAAATGTTCGGGATTGCAAAAGCACAGGGCTTTAGCTGTTTCTTGCTGCCGGTGAAGAAGATTCTGCGCGAAGGCAATGAAGCCCAACGCTGGATTAAACTGAGCGAACAAGGATTCGACAATCGCGAGATTCTGATGCGATCGATTGAAGCAATGCAGGTTCGAGAAGGAGAGCTTCAAGGACAAATTTGTCAATCCCTGGTTGCTTAGGCACGATCTCCTCGTAAAGACGCGAATACCGTAGATGCAGCGAAGCTCCTAATCGCGTCTTTACGCCGTGAGTCGTCGCGTCCTTTTAAGCATCAAAAATCTTTTCTTGCATGGGCTGGCAAAAGGGCTGAACTCCCGTTTTAACCACATAAATTGCAACGGGAACAGCTAATCGCATCGGCAATTCTGTTTGTGCAACGATCGCATCAATCAACACCCCGGATAACCCGTCTTCGAGTCCTTCTTTAATCTGCGCTTCACACAGAATATGTCGCCATCGCTTAGCAAGTCCATCGATCCAGCGCTCATTTGCTTCTGGTAGCTGTCCTGATTTGATCGCAAGAGAGATTGCGGCATCTTCAAGATCTCCGTCACAATCTTCGATCACGTCTAAAGCTGCAAGTGCATTTGGATGATCTGAAAGTTGTTCGCGGAACAGTTCAAGATCTTCTAGTGAAACGATAATCGACATACAACAGTCCTACAACGGCGTTCTGCACCGATCGTATCACTCCGCGATTCTGTCGTAAGTTGGGACATGACACTTGATTCGATTGAAGAATTAACTGAAATATACCCTAGTGTGAGTTGAGACCTGTTTATAGAAGCGATATGAATATAAAAAAGATTAAATTTAAATACGGCTGATAACAATGTTGGAACAATCAAGAATGTCGCCTTCTACGAATACGATCGCTAATGGATGCTTGACGGTTGAGATCAATGGCTTGAGAAACCAGAAAGGGATTGTGTGTTTCAGCTTGTTTTCAGGTGAGCAAGGCTTTCCGAACGAGAGCGATCGTGCCATTGCGTCTCGCTCTGTTGAGGCAAAGGAAGCTTCGGTTTCAGTCATATTTGATCAACTGTCTCCCGGTAAGTATGCTGTTGCTGTGATTCATGACGATAACGGGGATGGGAAGCTGAATACAGGCATATTCGGCATTCCCAAAGAAGGATTCGGTTTTTCACGCAATCCTAAGATCGGCATGAGTGCCCCGAAATTCGAGGAAACGGCGGTTCAGGTCTCCGGCGACGGTATGAAAATTCAGATTGATATGAACTATCTGATGTAGGGTTTGCACAATTCGGTGATGTCGCGATCGTGCTTTTCCCAGGAGGCACGATTTTTTGTCTGAAAGTTTGATGATTCTTAATAGAATTGGCTTCGGTAGAGCAGGCTCGATGTCCCTAAATGCCAGGATGGAACTTTGAAAAAAGGGGGTTCTCGAATCCCCAAGATTCCCCCAACTTCAAAGTTCCCCATTCATGGGGGATTTAGGGGGCAAGAAGCACTTCATAACGAAGCGAATAACCGTATTGAAGCGCTAAAACCTTCACGAAAGCCAGGTATAAAATCCTATACAGCTACTTCGTTTTATTTTGCCTATTGTTCTACATTTTATAAAGTCTAAAATATAAAAGCTAAGGAAATTCTAAAATTAGACTTTAGAGATGATCTGAGTCGATTAGTAGGTTCTCTTGGTTTTTAGCAGAACCATACTTCTGCTATCAATGTAACTTCTTCTTTCGACAGCTAGGCAGAACTGCAAACATCAACAACAATGCAAATAGAGACGTACCCGCGCTCACCCCTTCACAAAAGACAGGAGACCCAGAGTGAAACTCGCAGTTTACGGAAAAGGCGGTATCGGCAAATCAACGACAAGCTGCAACATCTCCGTTGCACTTGCAAAACGCGGCAAAAAGGTACTACAAATCGGCTGTGACCCCAAACACGACAGCACCTTTACCCTGACTGGATTTCTCATCCCCACAATCATCGACACCCTTCAAGAAAAGGATTACCACTACGAAGATGTCTGGGCTGAAGATGTGATCTACAAAGGTTACGGAGGAGTCGATTGTGTAGAAGCAGGCGGCCCGCCAGCAGGTGCAGGCTGCGGTGGCTATGTCGTGGGCGAAACGGTAAAACTGCTCAAAGAACTGAATGCTTTTGATGAATACGATGTCATTCTATTTGATGTTCTTGGCGACGTAGTTTGTGGTGGATTTGCTGCACCCTTGAACTATGCAGATTACTGCATGATTGTGACTGATAACGGATTTGATGCCCTGTTTGCTGCCAATCGGATTGCAGCTTCAGTGCGCGAAAAAGCACGGACACATCAACTCCGATTGGCAGGACTGATCGGCAATCGAACTGCAAAGCGCGATTTGATTGATAAATACGTCGATGCCGTTCCCATGCCTGTGTTAGAAGTGCTACCGCTTATCGAAGATATTCGCGTATCGCGGGTGAAAGGAAAAACATTGTTCGAGATGGCAGAATCTGATCCCTCGCTGAACTATGTCTGCGACTACTATCTGAACATTGCTGATCAAATTTTGGCAAACCCAGAAGGCGTTGTGCCAAAAGATGCCCAAGATCGCGAATTGTTCTCGCTGCTGTCAGACTTCTACCTCAATCCAAAACAGCCCAAAACCGCCGAAGAAGAACTCGATTTAATGATGGTCTAAAGAAAGAATGAAGGGTAACGGATAGAGAAAGCAAATCGCGATATGTGATTAGATTGAGGCTGACTTTATCGTTATCCTGATTTGACTTGTGAACATTGATCAACTGCGGCGATCGCTCAAAGATCGCTGGCTCGACTACTACCAGGAAAACCGCGCTTGGATTACTCGATTATCGATTTGGGTGAGTTGCGACGGACAGCGGCGACCGTCATCCAGCTTCATCTTAGGTGCGCTTTCCAGTGTAGAACCGCGACTCGTTGACCTCCTGCCGCTGATTGTGGATTTGAGCAATCATCCCGATCGCATCATTGTTGCCCTGGGACTGAACTTCGACCCGGAGCAAGAACTGATCCATCTCAAGCAGCTTCAAGCCGAAAAGCCGAAATATCTACCTGCAAGTTCTGCCCCTGAAGTCAAGCCCCGCCGCCCTGCTGAAGTAGACGAAGCCTGTGAAGGACGGGATCGATCGCATCAATCGAATCGCGCTCCTCGATAAAACCCTCATTTAGAGAAATACTGTTATGACTCTCGCTGATCCTCAACCTCAAGCTCTGCAATTTGAGTGTGAAACCGGTAATTACCACACCTTTTGTCCGATTAGCTGTGTTGCATGGCTTTATCAAAAAATTGAAGATAGCTTTTTCCTAGTCATTGGGACAAAAACTTGCGGGTATTTTCTGCAAAACGCAATGGGTGTGATGATTTTTGCAGAACCCCGTTATGCAATGGCAGAACTTGAAGAAGGTGATATTTCAGCCCAGCTCAATGATTACGAGGAACTGAGACGACTGTGTGAACAAGTCAAGCGCGATCGTAATCCCAGTGTGATTGTGTTCATCGGAACCTGTACCACTGAGATTATCAAAATGGATTTAGAAGGACTAGCCCCAAAGCTTGAAGCAGAGATTGGAATTCCGATCGTCGTGGCTCGCGCTAACGGTCTAGACTATGCCTTTACTCAGGGCGAAGACACGGTGCTTGCAGCAATGGCGCAACGCTGTCCGACCAAAGCTCCTACGGGTGAAACAGAGAAAGAAGAGCGCAACGCCATTCAAAAGCTGATGAACTTTGGGCGCAAGCAGGAAGAGATCAAACAGCAGGATTCCGAGTATGTGGATCATCCGCCATTGGTGATGTTTGGATCAGTACCAGATCCGATCGTCACTCAGCTCACTTTGGAGCTGAAGAAGCAAGGCATTAAAGTCTCTGGATGGCTTCCTGCAAAGCGATACACAGAGCTTCCAGTGATCGAAGAAGGATACTATGTTTCGGGTGTGAATCCATTTCTATCGCGGACGGCTACAACGTTAATGCGGCGACGGAAAACGAAGCTCATTGGCTCACCGTTCCCGATCGGCCCGGATGGCACCCGCGCTTGGATCGAAAAAATTTGTTCTGTGTTCAACATTGAACCCAAAGGCTTAGAAGAACGAGAAGCAAAGATTTGGGAAAGTGTTGAGGATTATCTGCAATTGGTTCGTGGAAAGTCAGTGTTCTTTATGGGGGATAACCTGCTGGAGATCTCGCTAGCGCGGTTTCTGATTCGCTGTGGCATGACTTGTCCAGAAATTGGTATTCCTTATATGGATAAGCGCTATCAAGCCGCAGAACTCGATTTTCTGGTAAAAACCTGCAATGAAATGGGAGTTCCAGTTCCCAAGATTATCGAAAAGCCCGATAACTACAATCAGCTTCAGCGCATCCATGCACTCAAGCCCGATCTGGTCATCACTGGAATGGCTCATGCCAATCCATTAGAGGCGCGAGGCATTAGTACGAAGTGGTCAGTTGAGTTTACCTTCGCTCAAATTCATGGATTTAGCAACACTCGCGATATCTTAGAGCTTGTCACTCGTCCGCTTCGTCGCAATGGTGCATTACAGAACATGGGCTGGGAGAAGCTGGTGCAAGAAGAAGCAAAGATTTAAGGACTGAGATAAACCTGACCCTCTAGAAGCGGATGATCGTTTCTAGAGGGTTTTTTAATCATCGCAGTTCAGGATGTCCTGATTTACTCATGATTTACTTAAGCTCCCTTGTCGGTTGTGATACTTGAGTCCAAGTTGCCAGCGAGACTCAAAAGTTTGGCAAAAGTTATCGATCGAGTAGAACAGTTCTTCTAGACTAAACATGAGGGCAAACATAGCAAGTGCAGGAGGACTAATGATCGAGTGGACATCTGAAGCCGAGGCAAAATTAAAAGAAATTCCCTTCTTTGTGCGTCCAGCAGCCCGAAAGAAAATTGAGAAATTCGCTCAAGAAATGGGCGCAACTCAAATTACATCTGAGATCTACGATCAAGCTAAACAGAAGTTTGGCAATTGAGGACATCACCATGACCATTTCTGCACAGCCCAAGATTTGGACAGATGAGGAATTTATGGCATTGCCGGACAACGGCGATCGCTACGAAATTGTGAACGGAGAATTAAGAATTGTGGGTAACTCAGGAATGCAGCATGGATATATTGCCATCTTCTTGGGCGGAAGAATGGTCGTTTATGTTGTCGATCGTAAGCTTGGTGTCGTTTGCGATTCGAGTACGGCATTCAAGATGAAATCTGGGAACAAGCGATCGCCTGACATTTCCTTTGTTGCAAAAGATCGACTAAAAGGCTTGAAAAAACTGCCTAGAGGATTCTTCGAGGGTGCACCAGACCTAGCCGTTGAAGTTATTCCTCCAAGCAATACCTTTGAAGAAATTCATCAGAAAATTGTGGAGTATTTCGAGAGCGGTTCTCGCTTAGTTTGGGTCATTAATCCTGACGAAGAATCGGTGATTGTTTATCGGAGTGCAACGCCCGATCGTTTATTAAAAAAGACTGACTTCCTTGACGGTGAAGAAGTAGTGGATGGATTTCGGTTAGAGATCGCGGAACTCTTCACCGATCTCGATTTTGATTAACTCAGCTTAGAGGTCGTCGCCATAAATCTCTCGATTAATCGCCTCATCGCCATCTCTACCATCAAGGATTTTCTAATCATACTCTTCGGGTATTTGGACGGGTAAAGGGCGGTACTCCGATCTCGCCAAGGTCGATCGCTTCTCTACAATGTCCTTATCACGATCGATCTTATGAGGGGAACGCGATGCAGCCAACCAATGCCGAAAAATTTACCGAAAAAGCCTGGGAAGCGATCGTCCGCACTCCAGAGATCGTAAAGCAGGTACAGCAACAGCAGATTGAAACCGAACACTTGATGAAGGCGCTGCTGGAACAAGACGGTTTAGCGATTAGCATTTTCAATAAATTGGCTGTTCCTGTCGATCGAGTGCGCGATCGAGCCGATGAATTTATCCGTCGTCAGCCGAAAGTATCGGGGAGCGGCACGAATGTCTATTGGGGACGCAGTGCCGATTCGCTGCTTGATCGCGCTGAAGACTATCGCAAACAGTTCGAGGATGATTTTATTTCGATCGAACATTTGCTGTTAGGGTATGCCCAAGATAGTCGCTTCGGAAAGGCTCTACTGACAGAATTTAGAGTTGATGAAGCGAAGCTGAGAAACGCGATCGAACAAGTTCGGGGTAATCAAAAAGTGACTGACCAAACGCCAGAAAACAAATACGAAGCTCTAGAGAAATACGGGCGTGATTTGACTCAGTATGCTCGCGAAGGGAAGCTCGACCCCGTGATCGGACGAGACGACGAAATCCGCCGCACGATTCAAATCCTGTCTCGTCGAACCAAGAATAATCCGGTTTTAATTGGGGAACCGGGTGTGGGTAAGACTGCGATCGCTGAAGGTTTAGCACAGCGTATTTTGAGCGGAGATGTGCCGCAATCGCTGAAAGACCGCAAGCTGATTGCCTTAGATATGGGGGCGCTGATTGCAGGTGCGAAATATCGCGGTGAGTTTGAAGAGCGGTTAAAAGCCGTTCTGAAGGAAGTCACTGATTCTCGCGGCAATATCATCTTATTTATTGATGAGATTCATACGGTCGTCGGTGCAGGTGCGACTCAAGGCGCGATGGATGCGGGTAACTTGCTGAAACCGATGCTGGCGCGGGGTGAATTGCGCTGTATTGGTGCAACAACCTTAGATGAATATCGCAAGTACATCGAGAAAGATGCAGCCCTTGAGCGGCGATTCCAGCAGGTCTTTGTCGATCAGCCAACGGTTGAAGATACCATTTCGATTCTGCGCGGGCTGAAAGAACGTTACGAAGTTCACCACGGGGTTAAGATTTCGGACTCTGCTTTGATTGCAGCCGCAACGCTTTCGACTCGTTATATCAGCGATCGCTTCTTGCCTGACAAAGCGATCGACCTCGTAGACGAAGCTGCTGCGAAGTTGAAGATGGAGATTACCTCGAAACCAGAAGAGTTGGATGAGGTCGATCGCAAGATTCTCCAGCTTGAGATGGAGAAGCTGTCGTTTAAGGGAGAAAGTGATGCAGCTTCTCGAGATCGATTAGAACGCCTCGATCGCGAACTGGCAGATCTCAAAGAAGACCAATCGAAGCTCAATGCTCAATGGCAAGCTGAAAAGGGCGTGATTGATGAGCTTAAGAAGCTAAAAGAAGAGATTGATCAAGTTAGCCTTGAAGTTCAGCAAGCTGAGCGCGATTATGACCTTAACAGAGCAGCTGAATTGAAGTACGGCAAGCTCAATGAATTGAACCGTAAAGTTGAAGAAGCGGAAGCCCGTCTGACTCAAGCCCAGAAATCTGGTACATCTCTGCTGCGTGAAGAAGTGATTGAGGCAGATATTGCTGAAATCATTTCTAAGTGGACGGGTATTCCAGTGAGCAAGCTGGTTGAATCTGAAATGCAGAAGCTCTTACAGCTTGAAGATGTTCTGCACAAACGAGTGATCGGACAAGATGAAGCGGTAACGGCGGTATCCGATGCGATTCAGCGATCGAGAGCTGGACTTGCTGATCCAAACCGTCCGACTGCCAGCTTTATCTTCTTAGGCCCAACCGGTGTCGGTAAGACCGAGCTTGCTAAAGCTCTTGCTGCTTACCTGTTTGATACCGAGGAAGCAATGGTGCGGATCGATATGTCTGAGTACATGGAGAAGCATTCCGTCTCCCGCTTGATCGGTGCGCCCCCTGGATATGTCGGTTACGAAGAAGGCGGACAGTTAACGGAAGCCGTTCGTCGTCGTCCGTACTCAGTGATTCTGTTCGACGAAATTGAGAAAGCACATCCAGATGTGTTTAACGTGATGCTGCAAATTCTCGATGATGGTCGCGTCACTGATTCGCAAGGTCGCACGGTGGACTTCAAAAACACCATTATCATCATGACCTCGAATATCGGTTCACAGTACATCTTTGAATACGGTGGAGACGACGATCGCTACGAAGAGATGCGATCGCGGGTGATGGATGCAATGCGATCGAGCTTCCGTCCTGAGTTCTTGAACCGAATCGATGAAATCATCATCTTCCACAGTTTGCAAAAATCGCAACTGCGCGAAATCGTCAAGATTCAAGTCAAGCGGTTGGAGAGCCGATTGGCAGAGCGCAAGATGTCGCTGAAGTTGTCCGAGGCTGCCTTAGATTTCTTAGCTGAAGTGGGCTTTGATCCAGTGTACGGAGCGCGTCCATTGAAGCGGGCGATTCAGCGAGAATTGGAAACGGCGATCGCGAAAGAAATCCTACGCGGACACTACACGGAAGGCGATACGATTTTCGTCGATGTCGGTGACACTGAGCGCTTAGAGTTCAAGCGCTTACCTGCGGAAGTGGTGACAACACAATAATAAAGTCTGGACGATTGAACATTGCGATTAGGGTGAGATTGCTCTCACCCTTTTATTTTGGGAAGTTTTACAACTGCTCTATATGGGCAAAATTACACTAATAGTTATCATAAGCAGCCCATGAGTTTCCAAAAAGCTTTTGATACAATTGGGGACGAGCGTAAAAAGATTTTACAGGCGATTTCCTGTGTTTTTGAATCAGGTGAGGTTGCTCCAAAAGGAGCATGGATTGAAGTTGATAAAGTCGGCAGTCGGAACTTTAGGCAAGCTAGATGGTGTAGTGAAAATTCAACAATTGAAGCTTCGAGCAAAAGAAGCCGTACAAGAAAATATATTGGTAGAGCAGGATCACCTGAGCATCTTGAAGCTATAAGGATGCTTGAAAGAAGGAGAGAAATTACACGTTTAACAAAGCAGCTTGAAAAAATCGAAAAACGAATTGCCGCTAAAGTTCATTATTTCTCACCTATTGCTGAAACTGATATTGAGGAAGAGATTCAGAGAGTCAGTGTCATAACTCTTTCTCGTCCTAAGCAGAAAGAATTTCGTCAGACCTTGCTGAAAGTGTACGAAAATCGCTGTGCTGTTACAGGTTGTGATGTTCCGGCTGCATTAGAAGCTTCTCATATTGATCCTTTCGCAAAAGGCGGTTCAAATTCGATTTCCAATGGATTGTTACTGAGGGCAGATATTCATAAATTGTTTGATAGGTACTTAATTTCGGTACATCCTAGAACTAGAAAAGTTTGTCTTTCAGTATTGCTGAGTAGCAGTAAGTATGCAGAATTTGAAGACAAAGTTATCTATTGTCCAAGATTTTCAGAATGGATGCCTAGCGAAGTTCTACTGTGGAGACACTATCATATTTTTCAGTGCCAAGCCCCCATTCTGAACCTGACAAACTAGGGTTAATCAAGTAGGTAATCATTACAGTTTTACTCAATGTCGCTCCAGAGTTGAGAAAGTAGAATTGTTTATCTTGTCCTAACCTGATGCAGTGCTTTTTGTAAATTGGCTTTAATTGCGTCAACGGGTGGATCATCTGGATCAAACTGATCTTCCACTTCTGAGGCAAGGATGAGCACCCACACTCGTTGATTTGTCACATTCTGAATTTGCTGATCTAAGGCGAGATTACCTTGAGTACCAATCTCGCCTTAGATCAGCAAATTCATGAGCTTTCCTCACTCCGCAAGCCTTGAAGGCTCAATATTCCGATATTTCTTGGCAAGTTTGCTAAGGCTCTGCTGAAACTCAAGCGATAAACGAATCTCGATTGTGGGTGGTTCATCCATAGAGTTCTTTGTACTCCAGGCAAGCAAGATTATCTTACCTTCGTTGGCTGATTCAAGCGGTTGGTGAGTCCGTGGCAGCGATCGCAAACTTGGACGACTGCGGTACGATCAACCACGATGTTAAGACAAGTTGTGCAGTGCAGATACCAGAATCAAATCACCTGTCGAATCACCTGTCGAATCACCTGTATGTTAAGTGGGTCATCTCTTCAAATCAGGGCTTCGCCGCTTAGACCCTAAAAAAAGAAGGGCAATCAGCCCTTCTCCCTATTGTTGCGATATAGATTCCCTTAGTCTTCGCGCTTATCGGACGGAGGATTAGAAATCTGTTCGGCTTCGGGGCAATCATCCGATACGAGCGGATCAACACATCCTTTCGGCACAGAGGAGAGTTTTTGAGTTACCGCTCCAATGCTTTCGAGCCGTACCATTTCTTCCCAAGAGCAGTTCTCGTCTTCTTCGTCGGTCTCATAACGCAACGTCACCAAATCTCCTTCGATATCTAGAATCTTGGCGCGTTCGATCCAGCGTTGTTGATCCCGCAAGAAGATCCAAACTTCACGACCATCACAACAGAGTTGATAGATCTTGCGGTGTAGCATATGCTTCTCCTGAGCGAATTACTCGAATATCACTAAATTAGACTGCAGCTTCGATTCTGCCGCCGTCTTTCATCAAACAGATTTGAGCGCAATGGCACGGGATGGGTAGGGTGCGATCGCAATTCGGTTGATCTGATCCAGGGGCAGAGTATTCATACAATCAAGCCTAGCGCTGGATCAGGCAAAAGCTTTCTCACCAAGGACAGGATTTGAAGCGCAACACGGTCGTGGCCTGGGAGTCGGGACTGGGGAGACACTCTTAAAGTCATTGTTGAGGCAGTAAAGGGACTTGGCGCAAAATCTGAATCAAGACAAGCTCAATTCAAATCGGTAGATAACGCTGGTAATCCGGAGTTAGCCAGAGGCTCGAAATCGCGTATCAAGGGTTCCCGAAGGCAGTAAACCAACAGGTACTTAATTCTACTTCCATTTTAACGAACCGATTGTCGATTGAATAGAACATCTGTACTAGATTTGAATTGTTCTGCGCGTTCCTATTAAAAAAATAAAAGGATGTGACAGCTTAGACACACCCTTTAAGAAAACTTAATCTTAACTGCGAGAAATTACGACTTTGGTGGGCCTGCTGTAACGATGATGACCTGTTCAGGTCGAAGTAGGTCTTGGGCAGTTTGATTCACTTGAGCCTGCGTCACCGCATCAATTTGATTCGGATACTGTCGCAGCTCGATCGCATTCAAGCCGTACATCTCGTTCATTAAGAGAACGCTGGCAAGTTGATCGGGGTTTGCTAAGTCAACGGGGTAGCTATTGGTGATGGATCGCTGCGCCGTCACTACTTCGGTTGTACTCACGCCCTTGGTGCGGATTTGGGCTAAGAGATTGACCGTGCTAGCGATCGCTTTATCGGCATCTTCGGGAGCCGTTTGCATCGAAATCACGAACGGGCCAGGACGGTTGCCTGCTTGAAAGAAACTGTAGATTCCGTAGGTGAGTCCTTGACGATCGCGCACTTCTGACCCCAATCGACTCGATAGGGTATCTCCGCCGAGAATTTGATTCATCACGGAGGCGTTATAAAAGCGTGGGTCGCGGCGATCGATTCCGGCTGAGCCAATTAGCGTCACGGATTGAGTTTTGCCCGGAATCGCAGCATAACGGCGAACGGTTGCACTTGGAGATGAAACGGGCGGGAAGGTCAGAGTTGGCGCTTTTCCAGTCGCTTTCCAGCCGCCTAATTCTTTTTCGATCAGCGATTTGACTGCGATTGGATCAAAATCGCCTACCAGCGCGACGATCGTCTTATCCGGTCGGTAGTGCGATCGGTAGAAGTTGACTAAATCCTGACGTTGAATCGCTGTTAGGCTGCCTTCGGTGGGGAAGCTGTAGAACGGATGATTTTCCGGGTAAACGGTTTGCTGAAAGACACGACGAGCAAGAACGGCAGGGTTATCGAGTTGAACTTTGAGCGTGGTCAGCGATCGGGCGCGAGAAAGTTCGAGTTCTCGATCGGGAAACGTTGCATTCTGCGCGATGTCTGATAAGGTTTGCAGCACGATCGGCAGGTGCTCGGATAGGGCGTTAGCATTCACTAGAACGCTTTCTCGGTTGGTGTCAACGCCAAAATTGATTCCTCGATCTTCAAGCGTTTTCGCCAGGGTTAGCGCATCTTTGGTTGTTGTGCCGTTCGTTAAGTTGTCTGCCGTTAGTTTTGCCAGTCCTGCCTTTGTGTTGGAATCAAATTCTGAACCCGCTTGTATCGCAGCACTGAGCGAGATCGTTGGAGTGCTGGTATCGCGCATGAGTAGAACTCTCAAGCCATTTGGCAGCACGTATTTTTCGGGTAGAGCTTGTGGAGTGCGATCGCCTTGTTGCACCGTAGGCAGGTATTTTGCCACCTGAGCCGGATCAACAGGCAGTCCCGCATTAAACTTCTCACTGGTTTGACCTGCATTCACAGCGCTGCCAGATTTGCTGTCGATCGTCGTAGGTTGAAACAATCCAATCGTCGCTTTATCTGGCGTGAAATAAGTTTTAGCAACTCGCTGTAAGTCAGCAGGAGTCACACGATCGACGTTTGCCAAAAAGCGATCGGTGTATTTGTAATCTCCTGTGGTGGTTTGATCGTCCCCAAGTTGGAAGGCTTGGCTAGTAATGTCACGATTTCTCAGAAGCACTGAGGATTTTAGCTGGGTTTTAGCGCGGGTGAGTTCTTCTTGGGTCACACCCTGCGATCGAACCTCTGCGAATACCGTTTGAATTGCCTCACTAACCTTGGTCAAGTCCTGATTTGGGGCAGCGGTAGCAGAAAGGTCATACCATCCGCCTGAAATCATGTTTGCGGGATAGCCACTGAAACCGCTAATCAATCCGGTTTCGACGAGGGCTTGATACAAACGAGAACTGCGACCTTGAGTGAGAACGAGATCTAGAACGTGCAGCGCGGGCACATCTGGATGAGTTGCATTGGGTAAAGGATAAACGGCACTGAGCAAAGGAGCACTACCTGGCTCTCGTAGCACGATCGGTTGAGTTTGCTTTGTCGGTTTCGCAGCCGTTGCAGTCGGTTTCGGGGTATTGGTCTTTTCCCGCTTCAGAACTTTGCCAAACAATTCCTTCACCGCTTGCAGAGTGGGTTCTGTCTTGAAGTCGCCCACTAGAATTAATGTGGCATTGTCCGGGCTGTAATAGTTGCTGTAGTAGTTACGAACTTGCTCGACTTCAAATTTCTCGACATCCGCTTTTGTGCCACCCACAGGCAATCCATACGGTGAATTTGGTAAAGCTGCTCTCATCACCGCACGATCGAGCCGATAGTCCGGGCTATTTTCATAGCCTTGCAATTCCGAGATTACTACTCGCTTTTCACTGGTCAATGAATCGGAGTTGATCAAAGCATTCTGCATTCGATCGGCTTCGAGTGCTAGCAGCGATTGCAATTTATCTCGCTGAACCGTGCCGTAATATGCGGTCTGATCGTGGCTAGTGAATGCATTCGATTGACTGCCTAACGCATTGAACAAGCGACCAAACTGAATCGGTCGATCGGTCGTTCCTTTGAACATCAAATGCTCTAATTGGTGGGCAATGCCATTCGCGCCTGCCGCTTCATCCCGCGATCCAATGCGATACCAAACTTGTACCGTGACGACTGGAGCGGTTGGAACTTCTTTGGTTAAGACCGTTAATCCGTTATCAAGAACAGTCTTACGAACAGTATCTGTCGTGGTGACGGAATCTGGAACCGCCGCCGATGCGGATTGTAGAAAAGGAACCGAGTTGGATAGCAGTACCGCGCTGAGACAGAGCATAAACAGAAAGCTGGCAAAGCGATATTGCTGAAGAAATTTTAGAAAAGACATCGGAAGATTAAAGCGCCTATGGTAGAAAATGCTTGGTCTGTAAAGCCTAGACCTTAGACCGTCGAGCAGGTTCCACTCTAGCGTTTGCAATCTAGCGTTTGCAGGTGTGATACCGAATTAAACATAGAATGCGACAGATCATACTCAAAGTCCCCCAGAATGGGGGATTTAGGGGGCGAGAATCTGTTGCATCCACAAATCAATTTGGTATGAGCGAGATGTCGATCGTGGATCGATCATCCTGCAAGCTCAGTAAAGAAATATAAAGCAGTTGTAAACTGAGAGGAGCAGTTTCACAACGATCACTATGACTACGCAAACATCGCCCTCTATCTACGATTTTTCAGCGAATAGTATCGAAGGTCAGCCTGTTTCACTTAGCGCCTACAAAGATAAAGTATTGCTGATTGTGAATACTGCAAGTCAGTGCGGTTTTACACCTCAGTATCAGGGATTGCAATCGATTCACAATAAATATGAGAATCAAGGATTTGCAGTTTTGGGATTTCCCTGTAATCAGTTTGGACAACAAGAACCCGGAAGCGCTAACGAAATTCAATCCTTCTGTGAAATGCGGTTTGGCGTGACGTTTCCATTGTTTGAAAAAGTGGATGTCAATGGAGCAAATGCACATCCGCTGTTCAAATTCCTGACCAAAGCTGCACCCGGAATCTTTGGGACAGAAGGCATCAAATGGAACTTCACGAAGTTCTTAGTCGATCGCTCCGGTCAAGTCGTCAAACGCTATCCTTCGACCACCAAGCCTGAAGACATTGAAAAAGACATTCAGGCATTGTTGTAAGCATCTTCAAGCTGACAGTACGGGCGACTGTAGCTTAAAGGTGGCTCTAGAGCATGTTCAGCTAATAGCTCTGGATTGCTCATAATTCGCTCAGTTTCACCATCGAATACAATTCGCCCTTTGCTTAAAACGATCGTTCGATTGCACAGTTCTAACGCCAAATCTAAATCATGGGTTGCAATTAGCTGCGTCAACGGCAGCGTATCTAACAGTTCAATCAACTGACGACGCGATCGTGGGTCAAGCTGTGCCGAGGGTTCATCGAGAACGAGAACTTGCGGCTGCATTGCCAGAACTCCTGCGATCGCGACTCTTTTTTTCTCTCCACCTGATAAACCGTTTGCACTGCGCGATCCATACGTTTCGGGATCGAGTCCAACACAGCGCATTGCATGAATAGATCGATCTCTGAGTTCCTGTCCAGCAATGCCTTGATTCATTGGGCCAAAGGTAATGTCTTCCCAAACCGTCGGCATGAACAGTTGATCATCTGGGTTCTGAAACACAAGCCCGACAAAATCGCGAATCCGTTTTAGATTCTGCGCCTCGACTGGCAGCGTCCCGACGAGCACTTGACCCACTTGCGGCGTAATCAAGCCATTAAAGTGCATGAGTAAGGTTGATTTTCCAGACCCGTTTGCACCGACTAAAGCCACTCGTTCTGTGGCAGCGATGGAAACAGTCACTCCATTGAGTGCTTGAGTGCCGTCTGGATAAGCATAGGAAAGATTGTAGATGTCGATCGGATTATGGTGCATGAAATAGATAAAGTGCTTGACCGGACAATAAGACTGCGATCGTAATCGTTAACGCTAAAATATCGCGCCGTCCCCCTTTCTGAACCTCTGCAATCGGAGGTAAACCTTGATAACCCCGCGCTAACATGGCTTGATGCACGCGTTCGCCGCGCTCATAAGTGCGAATGAACAATGAGCCGAACATATTCCCGATGACCGTGCGCTGACGTTTGGAATTGCCCAACAAGTTGCGCGATCGAGCTGCTTTGTGCATCGAGCTAAATTCATCACTCAACACGGAGATATACCGATACATCGATGCAAGAATCGCAACGAGCAACGGCGGCATCTTCAGTGCAGCCAACGCATGAAGTAATGCTGGGATCGAGGTTGTGAGAATTAAAGTATTCAGAATCAGTAATGACAAGAGTGCTTTAAGGGCAATACTTCCTAAAATAGTTAAGCCTTCAGTTGTGATTTGTATCCAACCCCATTGGAATAAAACATCACCACCGCCTCGAAACAACGTTCCAAGAATGACTACGCCAATAAAAACAAACTCTACTGCAACTCGCTTCAATAAAACTGATAATTGAACACGGCTCGCTAGGACAATTAGCGCGATCGCGCTTCCATAAATTGCCCAAGTCCACCAGCGACCGTTCGGGGTTAACGCGATCGCGAATACTAATAACAACACGCACAACACGCGCGATCGTGGTGTTAATCGATGCCAAACCGTTTTCTTTTCTTCAGCTTCAGCAAGATGCGGTGCGCCAATGTGCAATAAAATCATCGAGTCTAAATTGGATTACTTGAATCATTGAAGCTTTGGGGTTCGTCCTCTAAATCCCCCACAGGTGGGGGACTTTGAAGCAAATCCTAATCAATCATGCTCACGATTACGAACCAGAACTTTTCCAGCCCCCCAAGCTAATCCAAACGCAACTAACGTTCCGACTAAGCCTGCTGCGGGAGTGGCGATTTGCTCAGGAACACCCCGCAACTGATATTCCTCAAAGATTTGATAAAACGGTAACTTGTGTGAGATCGGTTCTTCTGCCGCTTTTTTCTCAAAGCCTTGATCTTGAGCGACGCGATCGAGTCCGTCTGGATCAGAGCTAGCAAACGGAGAAAGAAACACTGCAACCAACAAAGCAATTCCTAAACCGGAGATAATAAAAGCGCGATTTCGAGTTTGTGAAGCTTGAGTCATAGCACTACCTTTTTAACGTGAAGAGTACGATCGAGGAAGCTCTTGCATAGCAGCACGGGGTGCTCTGTAAACCATATCCGGGCGAGTTTTCAAGATATAGCTCAATGCCACGACGGTAATGATTGCTTCACCAATCCCAATCATGACGTGCCACAACAGCATTGCAACCAGCGCAACGACGAGCGGTACGGCTCCTGAAATCGCGAGCTGAATTGCACAAACCAGTGCCGCAATTACAACGCTTGTCCAAGCTGCGATCGCGGCTCCAATCAGCACAGATTTCGTAGAATCGCGCCCGATCATATTGCGAATCGATCGATACAAGTAGTAGCCACCAAACGTGCCAATCAATCCCATGTTAAAGATGTTGGCTCCCAGCGCAGTGATTCCGCCGTCTTGAAACAACAGGGACTGAACAATAAACACGACTGTCATGACTAGCGATCCCGCCCAAGGACCTAACAAGACACCCGCCAAAGTTCCACCAAGCAAGTGTCCTGAAGTTCCCCCCGGAATCGGAAAATTGATCATCTGAGCCGCAAAGATAAATGCCGCACACACCCCCATCAGGGGAACCACACGGTCTTGATACTCTGCCTGAACTCGGTTGAGACTGATTGCAATCAAAGCGATCGCAAATACCCAAGTCAGCAATGTGACAGGTAAATTTAAAAAGCCATCTGGAATGTGCAACGCCAAATGGTGCGGAAAAAATAGCACAGAAAGCATGAACTTATCTCCAACGAGACATCCTTGTGAGAAAACCTGTAGCGAGTTCTAAACGTTTAGTAGAGTTGATCGGTCTCTAAGAATTCAATCCTGCATGGGGGGATAATCGCCCGAATTTAAGCCTGACTTAAGATTCAAACCTCTTTTTCCAAAAAACTTCCGAAATTGCTATAGACGAAACGACAATTGATGCGCTAAGATACGCGATTGTGAGTTTTACACGCCCTTTATGAAAGCGCAAGAAATCATCCGCTCGATCGAAGCGGAACAAATGAAAGACAATATCCCCACGATCTATATCGGGGATACGGTTCGTGTCGGCGTGATCATTCAAGAGGGCGACAAGGAACGGACGCAGCCCTATGAAGGTGTCGTTATTGCAAAACGCAGTACGGGCATCACGCAAAACATCACGGTGCGGCGTGTGTTTCAAGGTGTTGGAGTGGAGCGAGTCTTCCTCATTCACTCTCCACGCATTGAAAGCATCAAAGTGATTCGTCGGGCGAAAGTGCGTCGGGCGAAACTGTACTACCTGCGCGATCGTGTGGGTAAGGCAACTCGCTTGAAGCAGCGTTTCGATCGTCCTTTAACCTAGTTTGTCCAATTGCTGGTAAACTAGATACAGAACGCAATCAGAGTCGTTCAGCATATGCGCTCTTAGTTCAGTTGGTAGAACGCAGGTCTCCAAAACCTGATGTCGGGGGTTCAAGTCCTCCAGGGCGCGCTGAATTACTCTGATTTTGCATGAGTAGCGATTTTGATCGGATCGTGTGCCGCGATCGAGAAAAGTCTTTATTATAGAAAGTCGGTCGAGCGCTAATGGAGCACCAGCGGTGGCAAAGAAAGAAGAGGTCTTAACTCCCCAAAAATCAGGATTTGACCCGAACGAGTTTGCTAAGGAAACGAAGGAAGAACTGGATAAGGTCGTTTGGCCCAGCCGTCAGCAACTGATCGGTGAGTCCATTTCAGTGATTTTGATGGTCACGCTCTCTGCAACCACGATCTATCTCGTCGATCAACTCTTTCATTGGGCACAAGTGAAGGTGTTCGGATGACATACACTTCAGACGAAACGCAAAACGATCGCGCTGACGACAACCAGGATGAGGTGTTGTCAAAAAGCGCCCGTTGGTATGCTGTGCAAGTGGCATCGGGCTGTGAAAAGCGCGTGAAGATGAACTTAGAGCAGCGCATCGAAACCCTTGATGTCGCGAACCGGATTTTGGAAGTTCAAATTCCTGAAACGCCGATTCTCAGACACCAGAAAGACGGACGAGCCAAGGAAGCCGCTGAGAAAGTTTTTCCAGGCTACGTTCTTGTGAAAATGGTGATGGATGATGAAACGTGGCAGGTGATTAAGAACACCCCCAACGTGATCAACTTCGTCGGTGCAGAACAAAAGCGACGGTACGGACGCGGGCGGGGTCACGTTAAACCAATGCCACTAGGACATGGAGAAGTCGAACGCATCTTCAAACAGTCCCAAGAGCAGGAGCCAGTCAGAAAAATCGACATGGCGACGGGCGATAAGATTACGGTACTTTCAGGGCCGTTTAAGGACTTTGAAGGGGAAGTGATCGAAGTTAGCCCAGAGCGGAACAAGCTCAAAGCACTTCTGTCAATCTTTGGGCGAGAAACCCCGGTTGAACTTGAAGTGAATCAAGTAGAGAAAATCTAATCGACTTCCAGAAAGTCAAGAATCGATGGCAAAAAAAGTAACCGCAGTGATTAAGCTGGCGATTAATGCTGGCAAAGCAAACCCTGCACCGCCGATCGGCCCTGCGCTCGGTCAGCACGGGGTGAATATCATGATGTTCTGCAAGGAATACAACGCCAGAACCGCAGATCAAGCGGGCATGGTCGTTCCTGTAGAAATCTCAGTTTACGAAGACCGTAGTTTTACGTTTGTTCTCAAAACCCCGCCCGCATCAAAACTGATTGCAAAAGCGGCTGGAATTGAGACTGGATCTGGCGAACCGAACAAAAAGAAAGTGGGCAAAATTTCCCGCGCTCAATTGGAAGACATCGCCAAAACCAAAATGCCCGACCTCAACGCAAATGATGTCGAAGCGGCAATGAAGATCATCGAAGGAACCGCTCGTAACATGGGCGTGACCATCACCGACTAACCTTTATTCGGGGGAGAGATTATCTCGCGATTACCCCAGGAGACACATGGTAAAGAAGCTATCAAAGCGCACGAGAGAACTGCGTGCCAAAGTCCAAGACAAGGCTTACACACCTTTAGAAGCCTTAGAACTGCTGAAAGAGACGGCAACGGCGAAATTTCCCGAATCCGCAGAAGCGCACATCCGACTCGGTATTGATCCGAAGTACAGCGACCAACAGCTCAGAACCACAGTCGCACTACCGAAGGGAACTGGACAAGAAGTTCGAGTTGCGGTGATTGCGCGAGGCGAGAACGTTACGGCAGCAACGAACGCGGGAGCAGACATTGCAGGTTCGGAAGAACTGATCGATGAGATCCAAAAAGGACGGATGGATTTCGATTTGTTGATTGCGACTCCGGATGTGATGCCGCAAGTGGCGAAGCTTGGTCGAGTCTTAGGCCCGCGTGGCTTGATGCCGTCACCGAAGGGCGGTACGGTTACATTTGATCTGGCGCAAGCGATCGCAGAGTTCAAAGCGGGTAAGCTCGAATTCCGGGCAGATCGTACCGGGATTGTTCACGTTCTATTTGGTAAAGCCAACTTCTCGGCTGAAGATCTGTTAACGAACCTGAAAGCGCTGCAAGAAACGATCGATAGAAACAGACCTTCCGGTGCAAAAGGACGCTATTGGCGTACAATGTATGTGTCGTCCACGATGGGACCTTCGATCGAGGTTGATATCAATAGCCTGCGCGACCTCAAAGTTGGAGATGCCGCTTAGACAAAAGTTTTTCAACTGAATATCCAAACCAAAGACAGCAGGTGGTTTACGCCTTAATGTCCTGCCGAGGTTTGATTTTTCGAGACACATTCACTGTGTTCTAAAGAAATCATGCGAACTCGGCTCTAATCAAGTCGGGTTTTTTGTTTTTGGATATTCTCTACATCCCAAATCAGGAGGTGAGAAAGAGTGGGAAGAACGTTAGCAAACAAGAAAGAGATTGTTGCCGATCTGAAAGAAACGCTGAACGAATCACAGTTGATGTTCATCATTAACTACAGTGGTTTGACCGTGGCGGAAATCTCAGATCTACGGAATCGTCTGCGTCCGAAAGGTGCGGTTTGTCAGGTGGCGAAAAACACCTTTATGGCCAAAGCAACCGAGGGTGACGATCGTTGGCAAGCGGTGAGCGAATTGCTGAAAGGTGATTCTGCGTTTGTGATGGTCAAAGACGATCTTGGTGGCGCAATCAAGGCTTACCAGGAGTTCCAAAAAGCTGCCAAGAAGACCGAAATGCGCGGCGGCGTGATGGATGGCAGAGTTCTGAAGGAAGCGGATCTTAAAGCGATCGCGGATCTGCCTTCAAAAGAACAACTCATTGCCCAAATTGCTGGTGCAATCAATGGAGTCGCAACCAAGCTGGCAGTCGGTATCAACGAAGTGCCGTCTGGTTTGGCAAGAGCGCTCCAACAACTGTCCGAGAAAGACCAAGAAGCAGCGTAAGTTGCTGAACACAATTCAATTTAGGGAGTTAGTTCCATGTCTGCTGTAACAGATGAAATTATTGAGAAGTTAAAGGGTTTGACCCTGCTCGAAGCTTCCGAATTGGTGAAGCAAATCGAAGAAGCTTTCGGTGTTAGTGCTGCGGCTCCGGCTGGCGGCATGATGATGATGGCTCCGGGTGCTGGTGCTGCCCCGGCGGAAGAAGTCGAAGAGAAGACCGAATTCGATGCAGTTCTGGAAGAAGTTCCGGCTGATAAGAAGATCGCGGTTCTGAAGGTGGTTCGCGGTATCACTGGCTTGGGTCTGAAAGAAGCGAAAGACCTCGTAGAAGCTGCACCGAAGCCGATCAAGGAAGGTGTTGCGAAGGCTGAAGCTGAAGACATCAAGAAACAAATCGAAGAAGCTGGCGGTAAAGTGTCGGTCAAATAGTCGCTGCTTAATTCTGATGATGTTAGGAGTCTCTTGTCGAGACTCCTTTTTTGTTGCAATGCTGGAATTTGGGCAATTTGAGCGCGAACGATTAAATTTGATCGCAAAGCATGAATTTCTGCATGGATTTGTCACTAGCAGTCGCAGCCAATCCCAACATGCCACCAAATCAACTTCAGAAGATGGCAGAGACTGCGATCGAGATGCTCAAGCGTCGGTTTCCTGGAATTAATCTAATCGGGTTAGACGAGCAACTTAAACAGAGCTTACCGGAAAGCATAATTTGTCTTGCGATCGCACAAAATCCTAATACTTCGCCGGAAACATTGCTGAGGTTAGCTTGGGTGTTTCCGCTACAAGTTTTGTATAGCCCTGTGATGTCCTTGTTGCTATTAGAAGAGGAAGATTTTTTATATCGGTTATATCAGTATTGTCCTGATGTTCTTCGCCTAGAACGGCTACCTAATTTTGTCTTGAACTGGGCTGCAAATCACCACAATGCAACGCTTCGAGTAAATCTTGCGAACAGTTGGTATACTTCTCAGGTGCTGCTTGAATGTCTGAGTCGAGAAGTTCTGTCTTAGTACGTTGTGCGGTTGCAGCTAACCCAAATACGCCACTTCACTGTGTAGAAACGCTTTCTCAAGATCAATCAGTACAGGTTCGTCGAGCTATTTTTCGACAGCGGCTTTTACCTGATTTTCTTGTCAGATTCGCTAAGGATAATGGAAGGGGTCTCTCTTCTCTCATCGATGCGGATAGCACTTTTGCAGGTCAATCTCTTACTGCTAGTGGTAGCTTTAGTGCAACAACAGGTAATCCCAACGCTGCAGCTCCGATCGCTCAATATCATCAGCGAAAAATTGCTCGAACTGTCGCTACTTTACCGATCGCGCTAACAACATCTCAATCTTGCTCAATAGGCGCGGTAGGTCGATCGGTTTGATGTCGTATTCATCGCATCCTGCTGCAAGGCACTTTTCGCGATCGTCTGCCATTGCATGTGCGGTAAGCGCAATCACCGGAATTCGCTGGGTTTCGGGGATTGCTTTGAGTTGCTGAGTGGCTTCCCAACCATCGAGAAGCGGTAAGCTCATGTCCATGAGAATAATGTCCGGCAGGTATGTTTTTGCTTGATCAATTGCTTCAATGCCATTGATTGCGATCGCAAGTTCAAAACCCCGTCGTATTAATCTGCGCGATAGCATTTCGCGATTGACTTCGTTATCTTCTACTAGCAAAATTCTTGTCATAGGTTATGGTTGGCGAATTCGTTCAACGACCAGGCTTCGGACTTCCGCCAGCAATTGCTCGCGGCTGTAGGCTGCTTTTTGGAGGATTTGCTCAACGGATTGATGAAGGCTCAAGTATTCCGAAGTTGTGAGCGTTGTTGCTGTGACCACCACAATGGGAATCGATCGCCACGCTTCGACGCGGTGTAACTCGGTGATGAACTGAAAGCCGTCCATTTCTGGCATCATCAGATCTAGCAGAATCAAATCTGGCTGCTGTGCTGCAACCTCTAATAAGGCAAGTTTGCCATTTCGAGCCGTGATTGCGTTCCAGCCTTCTCTTTCAAGCGTTCGCTTGAATAGCTCGCGAGTTGCGTCATCATCTTCAACGATTAGGATTCGTTCCTGCTGAGTAGTGAGATACTTTTTGAGGACTTGATTGAGGCGCTTGTAGTCGATCGGCTTCGTGAGATAGTCAGAGGCTCCTAGCGCAAAGCCGAGATTTTTCTGATCAACGATCGTGAGAATTACGACCGGGATGTCTGCTAGTTGCGGGTTGGCTTTCAGGGCTTTCAGCACCGACCAGCCATCCGTCTTCGGCATCAAGATATCGAGTGTGATGGCAGCGGGCTGATGTTCGATCGCCATTGCGATTCCTTGTTCGCCGGATGAGGCGGTGAGGACTTGAAAGCCTTCTTTGGCGAGAGCGCGATGTATGAGTTCTTGGGCTGAGGGGTCGTCGTCGATTATGAGAATTTTGGCAGCGTTGGGGTTGGGGGTTGGGGAGTGGGGGGTGGGGGATGTTTCTGAGAGGGAGGGTGAGACTTGTAGCGGTAATCGAACTGTAAAGGTTGAACCTTTTCCAATTTCGCTTTCTACGGTGATATCGCCGCCCATCATTTGACAGAACCTGCGACTAATCGCAAGTCCGAGTCCTGTACCACCGTATTTACGAGTGGTAGACGCATCTGCTTGCGTAAAGGCTTCAAACAGATGGCTGATTTGTTCGGCCGTCATGCCAATGCCTGTATCGGCGATCGCAAGCTCTACCCATCCGTCTGAACGATGCTCTTGAATCGATAGTGTGATCGTCCCGTTTTCTGCAAATTTTGCGGCATTACTGAGTAAATTTAGTAATACTTGTCGGACTTTGGTTAAATCTGCACAGATGTCACCTAAGCTATTAACTTTTATAATCTTAAGAGTGTTGTTATTTTGGGTAATTAACGGCTGAATTGTGGCTTCAATTTCATCGACTAGAAGTTCGATCGCGAATGTCTCTAGATATAATTCCATCTTGCCTGCTTCAATTTTGGAAATGTCGAGAATGTCGTTGATCAAATCCAGGAGATGTTTGCCTGCATTGCGAATCTTTTGTAAATCCGGTTGAATGTCGTCATAGCCTAGATCGATCGCATCTTCTTGGAGAATCTCGCTGTAACCAATAATCGCATTCAGCGGAGTGCGGAGTTCGTGGCTCATGTTGGCAAGAAACTGACTTTTCGATCGATTTGCAGCTTCAGCGGCTTCTTTTGCAACGTAAAGTGCTTCGGAAATGCGGTTGCGTTCTTCTTCGTTGCGAATTCGATCGCTAATATCTTGAACAATGCCGACGTAATTCAGTAACTGACCCTTCGCATCACGCACGGCTGCTGCACTTTCGGAAATCCAAATCACGCTGCCATCTTTGCGATAAACCTGCGACTCAAACTCAGACACGCGATCGTACTCTTCAACCCATTGCACAAAGTGATCGCGCACTGTTGGATCGACATAAAGCTGCTCTTTGATATTGCTGAGACGGTGCATTAACTCTTCTGCTGAATCATAGCCATATATGCGAACCAATGCCGGATTCGCGCTGAGAAATCGCCCGTCTGGAGAGGTTTGAAAGATGCCTTCTGTGGAATTTTCAAAGATGCTGCGATATTGCTCCTCTGCTCGCTGCACGGCGACTTCTGCTCGTTTTCGTTGTGCAAAGTTTCGCGCTAGCGCGGCATAGATGCCGACGATCGCCACTAAAACCAAAACGGTAAATCCAATTGCCCGATGCTTGCGCTCGTTGTAGTGATCGAGGCGCACTTGGAGTAGACGATCCACGGTGGGCGCGATCGCATCGTAAAGCTGAAAGTGGGACTTGATTGCGTCTTCTCCGGGGGGTGGAAACGAACTCGATTGAAAGCTGACGCTAGAAAATGCTTGGATATTGATGAGTTCGATGAATTCACGGGCGCGATTCAGGCTGGTTCGGGCTGGAGCTTGAAGCGGTGCTTGAATAGATGAATTGTAATTAAAAACCGTGCGTCTGGCTCTTGCGATCGTGTCGATTTGACTGTTGAGCGCACTGTACAAATACATTAACTTTGCTTTGTCATCTAGCTCAAATTTTTGGGTCTGAGTTGACAATCCGATCGCTTGAATTTGGGCGGTGTGTTCGATCGTCGCTGGTAGTTGAAGAATTAGAGTGTTGAGCAGGTAATAAGTATCCAGTTCTGGATCGAGAATCATGTTTGAGGTATCTCCAACATGAATCATCTGTGCCAGAATTTTTTCAACTAAGTCAGAGTGCAGTTTAAAGCTTGCGTTCGGGTCAGAGGTTGCAGGTTGATTGAGAATGTCTTGCCAATCGCGTTTGATAAATTTCCAGTTGTCCCCGGTTCTCAAGGCGTTTTTGGCGCGGGACTGGAGTGTGTCAACTGCCTTGATCGTGCGTTGAACGGCGGTTTGCGTGGCTTTAATTTTGGCGCGATCGCGCTTGGCTGTAGAGGACTGGGACTGCGATCGATGGGCTATCACTTGTTCGAGCAGTTTTCGCAGCGCATAATTGTACTCTAGCCCCAGCTTCTCCTGGCGAGTAAAGGTGATGCCAGTGTCAATTTCGGCAACAAGCTGCTGGACAACGACGGTCAGTGGCAGTGTAAATATCGCCAGTAATCCAACCAGTGAGATCGGACGTGCCCAGTGCTTGATAATGCGTTTCACGTTGTTTGAGCCTTGGCGATGAAGCAGGGAGACGATCGTGCGTTTCAGAGAGATTACTGGGCTGAGTGCGAAACTTCAGTAAACTAAGTTACTTTGATCGCACGATGTACAGCAAAACTGCGGATCATTATGCGAAAACTCTTGCTGAAGTTGCTTAACCACGGTGTAGAGTTACACATTCTTACGCAATGTAAGTTTACATCCAAACCTAGATTGTCCAACTTTTTCCAGCGGTTTACTGAAGTTTAGATAATCATGTCATGAAACGCGATCGTCACTTTTATACCCACTTGATTTGTGAACGCTGTATATAAGTGATCGTTGCGGTATTACACCCCTGATCGAATCGATATTATTGCCCTGCACGTCGCTTTCGGGACTCCTTGCGCTTGGTCATAACTAGACAAAGCGCGTTAGTTGAACCCGGTAGCGATCTTTTTTCGTCACCATGACTTCTCCCACTTCAACTCGCCCCTTGCCGCGAATTGCAATGAGATCTCCGGATTTTACCGAGTAGCTCGTTGAAGTTGTTTCTTTCCAGTTCACGCGCACATCGCCTGCTGAAATTAAATCTGCCATCTTACTGCGCGACATGCCAAAGCCTGCAGACGCGATCGCATCTAACCGCATGGATGCTTCAACGGTAGTCAGTTCTTTCTTTTTGGGTTCGCGGATTTTCAATTCCTCGAATGGAATTGGCTCGATTTGTACGGGCACTGATCGCACTTGTTTCAAATTGGTTTGCAGAAATTCCACCAGTTCGGGAATGACGATGGCTTGTGCGCCGCGCTCTCCTAAAACAATAATGTCACCGACTTTTTCCCGCACGATGCCTGTGCCGAGAATTGCGCCTAAAAAATCTCGATGAGTTGCTGAGTCAAACAGGAAATTTCCAGCAATATCAAGGGCAGCGAGTTGAACTTGCGCTGGCTCGAGCGGTATTTCAGCACGAGCGATCGCTACTCTTTGACGTTCGGCTTGCGGGTAGCCACCCCAGACGATGAGTTGAATTTCGGTGAGGCGGGAAAACGATCTCTGAACTTCTGCGAGTTCTGGGGGTGAGAGAAAGTCGCTGATGACCACTTCCCAGGTTTTGATTGCTTGTTCTGCTTGGTCGATCACACGTGCGATCGTGTCTCGGTTTTCTACGCCTTTGAGGAGGTCTTCCCTTGGTAACATAACAAATAGAGATTAAAACTATATTTTATCGAACTTACAGCATGACCCAAACGAAACGAAGATTTACCAGTATTGAGGAATATTTAGACTATAACGGCGGGACTGACACCCGATATGAGTTAGTGGATGGGGTGTTAGTTGAGCTGCCGAGTGAGAGCTATCTAAATCTCCAGATTGCAATGTTCCTGTTATCGAAGCTGATCGAAATTGGAGTACCGTACTATCTATTGAACCTAAAAGCAGAGATTGAGGTCAAACGCCGTGCTGCGACTGTTCGATATGCAGATTTGCTAGTGCTAACTGCAGAACTCGATGCAGCAGTATTGGTTAATTGATCCTGAACGGGAAGTTGTCATCGTTCTTCAGCTAGAGGCAGAGCACTATGTTGAAGTTGGACAGTTTAGACGGAGTGAGATGGTGATTTCCCCGACGTTTTCTCGATTGCAATTGACGGCTGAAGCAGTTTTGAGGGCTGGAAGATGAGTTATTTAGTGGCAGTTTTAAGCGATCGGATTCAAGCAGAAGCAGCATATTCGGCATTGGAAAAAGAAGGCTTGCCAATGGATAAGATTACGATTTTGGGACGGGGCTATAAGAGTGCCGATGAATATGGCTTGATTGATCCGAATGAAACCGCGAGAAAACAGGTGCGCTTGATGGCTTCGTGGTTGGTGCCGTTTGGGTTTGTGGGCGGTGCGGCATTTAATGTGATTACTGGATTGGATACGTTCGCGTGGGCGGGTGAAATTGGGAGTCCGCTGATCGCAGGTATTCTTGGCGGACTGTCGGGATTGATGGGCAGTGTGTTTGTGGGTGGTGGTGTGGGTATGGTGGTTGGTGGCGGGGATGCTCTGCCTTATCGCAATCGGCTCAATGCTGGGAAATACTTGATTGTGGTTAACGGTTCGGATACGTTGATTCGGCAAGCGACTCGGAGTTTGAGAGCGTTTGATCCTGAAAGCTTGCAGGGATATGCGGAACCTGGTGTGACTTAGGATGAGTCTCGATCGCAGTTCACAAGAGGCGAGACAGCGATCGCTTCTTGTCTCACTCTCTCACGTTTGTTTTATTAATAGACTTATTTCAAGTCTCAAGCGAGAATATGCGATTATAATAATCAATCCCAACTCTTTGGTGAGACAAGGTATTGGAAGTCAGGGGGTTTGGCAATTTCTTATCCTGAACTTAGGTTATTAAAGCTCTCAAACGAAAACACGGGATAGACAAACGAAAACATGGGATAGAGAAGAGGAGCGATCGCTTCTTGTCTCACTCTCTCACGTTTGTTTTATTAGTAGACTCATTTCAAGTCTCAAGCGAGAATAAGTGATTATAACAATTAATCCCAAATCTCTAAAGACTCACGACACATTCTCGTGAAGACGCGATTAGAAGCTTGCAGGCTGAGGAAGTACAAGCTCATCTTCTTGAATTAGTCTCAGTTCCAGACTCAATATGAGTCTCAAATTATCATCTGGGATGAGATTCGCTAGGGCAGCACCGGATTTAGTCTATGAGGGTGATGATCGCTTGTACTAACTGTTCTGGGTCAAGTGGCTTTGTGATATGCCGTTGATATCCACTGTTGATTGCACGGTTATGATCATCTTCTCTGGCATAAGCAGTGAGCGCGATCGCGGGAATCTGTCCCCCCTGCTCGACGGGTAAACTCCGTACCTGTTGAATCAGCGTGTATCCATCGACTTGGGGCATCCCAATATCACTGACCAATATATTGGGTTGGAAAGATGGCAAATTTGAGAGTACCTCTGCGGCAGAAGTCACGATCAAAACCTCTGCTCCGTATTGGGTGAGTAATACTGCGAGTAGATCGCGGGCATCGGGTTCATCATCCACGCCAAGGACTCGAATCCCAGTTAAATCGAGTTCTTGGTGAGGTGGCTCGATCGATGGCTCGATGGCGGGTTCAACATTGAGCAAGGTCAGTAAGACCGTGAACGTTGCGCCTAATTCTTCGCCGGGGCTATCGGCTGTAATGGTGCCGCCGTGCGCCTCCACTAACTGACGAACGATCGCTAACCCTAACCCTAATCCCCCATATTTGCGAGTAATCGAAGCATCTTCTTGCTGGAAGGATTCAAAAATGTGAGGAAGAAACTCTGGACTAATGCCTTTACCCGTATCGCTTATGGTGAGTTGTGCCTGATTGCCGACTTGTTCTAGGTGGATGTCTATCTGTCCACTATTAGGAGTAAATTTAATCGCATTGGACAACAGGTTCCAGACGACTTGCTGAAGGCGAGCCGCATCACCCCTTACTTGCCCAATGTTGGGTAGCACAGAATGCAGTGAAATTGCTTTAGCTGTGGATGCTGTTCTGACTGTTTCGATCGCCGCTTCAATCACAAAGGATAGATTGACAGAGTTGATATTTAAGGTGAGCTTGCCGCGTAGAATTTTGGCAACATCGAGGAGATCATCAATTAGCTGAGTCTGAAGATTGGCGTTGCGCTCGATCGTCGCGAGGGCTTGAGGCATTTGAGCCGCGTTCACTTTACCCGCTTGCAGTAGCTTTGTCCAACCGAGAATGGGGTTGAGGGGCGATCGTAACTCGTGGGACAGAATTGCTAAAAACTCGTCTTTGATGCGGTTGACGCGGACAAGTTCCTCGGTCTGCTGCTGGAGGGAGTTGAGTAGTTCGGAGCGTTCGAGGGCGATCGCAATTTGGTCGCAGATCGCTTGAAAGAGAGACTGCTCAGAGGCTGTAAACTCAGTGCGACTGAGGCTGCCAAAGCTCAATGTGCCAAGCAATTTTTCTCGAACCACCAAGGGCTGGCTGGCACAAGCGGTGGCACCGAGCGATCGTGCTAGTTCCAATTTCGGTTCATCAGACTGCTGAATCTCTGCCCGCACGATTTGGCGGCGTTCTTGAGCGACCGTACCGCAGATGGCTTGCCCAATGTTTAGCCATTTGATCTGCTGAGCAACGTCCTCTGGGATGCCGCCGTAGTTAGCAAGCCGTAGCTTTTGCTGCGATTCATCCAGGATGTAGTTGAGATACACATCTAGTCCCACTCGCTCCTTGAGCTTGCTGAATACGGTTTCAATCAGAGCAAGCGGTTGAGTAGAAGAAAGCAAATCGCGGGTTGTTTCATACAGCAATTCGATATGATCTCGGCGCTCTGCAAGAGCAGCTTCGGATCGTTTTTGCTCAGTAATGTCTAAGATCGTACCGATCATCCGAAGCGGCTTTCCGGTCGCATCAAAATACGCTTGTCCTTTTGCCCTAATCCAGCGCTCAATGCGGTCTTGAATGCCGATCGTGCGATATTCCACGTCGTAATCGCCGCCACTGGCTGAATTGATTGACCATTGCATTGCTTGTTCTGCGCGATCGCGATCGTCGGGGTGCAGTGCCTCAAAAAAGACTTCGAGGCTAGCGTCGGCTTCAGGGGGTAAGCCGAGAATGGCTTTGCAGCCTACATCCCAAGTGAGTTCACGGGTGATCAGATTCCAGTCCCAAGTGCCTAACTGAGCAGAGGCGATCGCGATGCGGAGGCGGTCTTCGCTCTGGTGCAAGGCTTCTTCTGCAAGTTTGCGATCGTGGATGTCGACGATCGAGCTAATGTGTCCTTTGAACTGATGACTCTCTGGATCAGTCCAAGGGTGTCCAGCTCCAATCACCCACCGATAGTTGCCGTCCTGTCCCCGCAGCCGATATTCCGTCTGAAATGCTTCGTGGCGCTCAACTGCATTTAAGAAAATTGTTCTGGTCGCTTCGTAATCTTCGGAGTGCACAGCGTCGAGCCATCCCAACCCTAGTCCTGCGACTTCTGATTGTCCGGTGAACTCGTACCAGCGTTTACTTAAGTAGGTGCAATGCCCTGTAGTATCTGCGACCCAGATCATCATGGGGGCGTTGTCTGCCATGAGGCGGAAGCGTTGTTCACTAGCACGTAGGCTTTCTGCGGACTGCTTGCGCTCTGTAATATCCATGTCCACTCCAGCCATCTTGACTGGATTGCCTGCTGCATCATAGAAGACTTGTCCCAGACCCAGTGCCCAACGTACTGTGCCATCCGGCAGAATAAAGCGGAATTCGATGTTGTATTCTTCTCGATCGTGAAGTGCAGGCTGAATCGCTTGCTCAATCCAGGGCAGATCATCGGGGTGAATCATTGATCTGACGGTTTCATAGCGTCCATCAAAGCTACCAGGAGCCATGCCAAATAGATGTTCTAAATTGGTAGACCAATGGACACGATTGGTTTGAAGATCCCAGTCCCAACTGCCCATTTTGGCGGCTTTCATTGCCAGATTTAGCCGCTCTTGGCTTTGTTGCAAAGCAAGTTCGGCTTGCTTGCGCCTGTCAATATCGGTTACGGTGCCAATCCAACCTGTGGTTTGTCCTTGGTCATCCTGGGTTGGTACAGCGCGACAGATAAACCAGTGGTATTCGCCCTTGTGACTGCGGATTCGATATTCAATTTCAAGGGGTGCTTGATTGAGGAGCGATGTACTCCATTGAGACAGGGTGCGATCGCGATCGTCGGGATGAAGTGCACTTAGTCCTGCTAAGCCCATCGACTCCGCTTCGCTGAATCCTGTGTACTCATACCAGCGTTGATTCCAGTAGTTAACATCTCCGGTGGCATCGGCAGTCCATACCATTTGCGGCATGGCTTCGGCTAACGCTTGGTAGCGCTGCTGGCTGGCTTTGAGGGCGGCGGCGGACTGACTGCGTTCCGAGATGTCGAGAAAGGCTCCGATCGCGCCCCGGATTTGATTTTGATCATCGCGTAGGGGGGTTGCATAGCATAGGAGCTGGCGGATTGCGCCATCGGGGAGTAGGATGTCAAACTCTACATCTCGCACTTCTACGCCCAGTCTGGCAGCGATCTGCATGGGCAGATTCTCAGGGGGAATTTCCTGTCCATTTTGGAAGGTGCGATAGGAGGGTTGCTCGGTAGTAGGTGCGGTCTTGGAGATGTTTTCGCCGGAACGAGTGCCGAGCATTTCTCGAATGTAAGCATTGCTCTGCATTTCAGTGCAGGCTGGATTAGTGGCGATCGCGACACCGACGGGTAGGATTTCTAATAGCGTTTGCAGTTCCAAGACGCGATCGGTTAACTCCTGGTTGAGTTGTTGGATGGCTGCTTCAGCTTGTTTTTGCTGAGAGAGATCGATCGCGAAGGCGACATGCTCATCTATGCCATCTACCCATTGTGTCGCACTGATCCAAATGGGAAGCCGTGTTCCATCGCGCCGGATCAGTTCTTTTTCTCCAGGTGGGAGGGTGCCTTGTTGCCGCAGGTGTTCCATTGCCTGCTCGGTTTGTGCGGATAGCTCCGGTGGGGCAAAGTCACACCAGTTCATGCCGTGCTGCTCAAATTCTTCCCGGCTATAACCATGTAGGTGCAGCATGGCGTCGTTGATAACGCTCACGTCACCGCCTGCGGTGGCGATGCCAATGCCGATTGGAGCCGTATCAATTAGCCGTTTTAGTCGATTCCGCTGTTGTTTCAGGTCGATTACGGTCTGGTTTAGCTCGAGTTCTAGATATTTGCGATCAGTGACATCGCGCCAAGAGGCAACAAAGCCGTCATTCAGTTTGGTAACTCGAATATCAAAAGCCCGCACCAGTCGACGATCGGCATAGGTGTCATCGTAGATTAGGGAGTCTTTAATTAAGGGTTCACCCGTTTCCACCACATAGCAATATGCATCGAACAAGCCTGATTCACGATGACCTGGTAGTACCTCACATAAGCCGCGTCCAATCTGCATTTCCTTGGGCATTTGGTTGTTTTCGCACGCTGCTGCATTGAGATAATCGATGCGAAAATCTAAGATCTGTCCTGAGCGGTCACGGATGGCTGAGAAGATGCCAAAACAGTCGAGCATATTCTCAACTGAGGTTTGGAACTGCTCTTGGCTGCGTTGCAGTTCTCGTCGTAACTCTGCGTTTTCGATCGCGTTCCGCAATGAGAGTCGCAAGTCATCGGGTGTGATCTGATCTCTAACGAGATAGTCTGCTGCGCCGTTTTTGAATGCCTGGACTGCGGTCTTTGTGTCTTCATCGTCGATCACAACGATCGGGGGGCAGCGATCGCCCATTTGTTCTTTTAATTGACGCAGTAGAGTAACGCTATTGGAGTGGGGAAAATGAAGCTCTAAGAGAATGGCATCGACTTGCTGTAGCTGAGACAGTGCTAAAATTGGGGTCTGACATTTCAAAATTCTGTATGCAACAGTTCTGTCCTGTTGTAATTGATGCTCATATTCGCGATCGTTCTCATCTGAGTCAGAGACGACAAGGACAGTCCGGTGAGTTGACATGCTGGGGCTGGGCTAGCAGAGATGAAGTGAAGCGATAGGATTTGAAACTTTTTGTAGAGTCGCGAGTAGATTCTATCAGGTTTAAAGTGGTGTTAGCTTCGGTACTGTAGCTGGCTGAGTTGTCTCAGTAATAAATCTATTCAAGGGAAGAAATTAAAATAATTGAATTAGTTTGACTATCAATTAAATTCTATTGAATTGGTATACGAAGAGCGTTTTTCGCTGGATCGGTTTGAGGCAGTAGGGATAGTGCAAAACAGTCTTACAGAAGTTTTTCAAGCTGCGGAAACTGTCTGATGACCAGTTTTTTGGATTTAGCAGAGCGGATAGATTCCGATTGTTTTAGTTTAAATACTTGAGCCTGCAAATTTACGAATTACCGATGTTTCAAGTCAACACCATGAACCGTCATTTTCTCCTAATATTAAGTTTCAACCTTTGTATTCCCTTCACGACTCTGCTTAGAGCTGAGAGTCAGCCTGCGGCATTTGACTTTCGCAATAATTTGAAAGATGGAAATTACCGCTTCTGTAGCCAACGCCCTCGATCGGGAACTGTGACTGCTCCTAATGAAGTGGTGGGCAATTGTTTTCTATTTCGTAAACAGAGAGGGCAGGTGATTGGCAAGTATTACGATACTCGCAGCTTCGGTGAAGTGAGTGTGTGTTTGAGTGGTTCAGTTACCGATCGTGTTCTCGCTCAAGGGCTAGAGGAGATTGGTGGGATTGGTCGGCAACGAATTCCAGCCAATTTAATGGGAGACGAATTAGTCAATTGGGATAAGGAGGGCATTCTGAAGGTTTCAGGAGCTGAAACTTACAGGGGGACTAGCGATAGAGGTAGGTTAGTGCGCTATCGACAAGCAATTCTGGATTTGAAGCGACTCTATCGGGTGAATGCAGGAGCGATCTTGCCGCCGACTCGATGCTTCTAATAGGGTGGCACATAGTATTTTTTGAGACTCGCACCTAGACTCAAAATTAGTCTTACTTGAGACTAATGAAACAAAATTGTTGAGGATCGATCTGGGAAAGCTCAGACTGAATTTGGGTAAATGAGAGTGCGATCGAGGAAAAAACAAGCATAAAAAATTAGTCCATTTTTAGTCCAGAGACTTAAACGACCTAATATAGACAGCCTGAAATTACCTTGAATTGCGAAACTTAGAGAGATTAAAACTTTTGAACTTCTGCGGGGTACGCAGAAGTTCAGTCTTGATCAAACCTCCAAACCTCAGGTCAACAAGCTCCGTTAGAATGAAGAATGCACAATTCTCTATTTGACTCATGACCGTTCGCGTTCGCATTGCACCCAGTCCCACGGGTAATCTCCACATCGGAACGGCTAGAACCGCAGTTTTCAACTGGCTGTTTGCCCGTCACCACGGCGGAAAATTTATCCTCCGCATCGAAGACACCGATCTAGAGCGATCGAAGCCCGAATTCACCCAAAACATTTTCGAGGGACTCACCTGGCTCGGTTTGAACTGGGATGAAGAACCCGTTTATCAAACGGCTCGGATGAGTTTGTACCGTGAAAAGATCCAGGAACTCCTAGATAAAGGATTAGCCTATCGCGCCTACGATACTCCAGAAGAACTCGATGCGATGCGAGAAGCGCAAAAAACTAAAAACGAAGCGCCTCGCTACGATAACCGTCATCGCAATCTCACACCCGAACAGGAAGCCGCTTACCTCGCTGAAGGTCGCAAACCCGTCATTCGATTCAAGATCGACGACGATCGAGAAATTTCCTGGACAGATCTCGTTCGCGGCACTGTTACCTGGAAAGGTCGTGATCTCGGCGGCGATATGGTGATCGCTCGCGCCGCAGAAGGTGAAGCAATCGGTCAACCCCTCTATAACTTTGTTGTCGTCATCGATGACATTGATATGAAGATCACCCACGTCATTCGCGGTGAAGATCACATCGGCAACACTCCGAAACAGATCCTACTCTACGAAGCCCTCGGCGCAGCCTTACCAGAATTCGGACACACGCCGCTAATTTTGAACCAAGCAGGCGCAAAACTTTCTAAACGCGATGGTGTCACCTCGATTTCTGACTTTAAAGATATGGGCTACACCGCAGAGGCGATCGCCAACTATATGACGCTCCTCGGCTGGTCGCCCCCCGAACCGATGACTGAAATCTTCTCGCTCACCGAAGCGGCTGAGAAATTCGGCTTCGATCGCGTCAACAAAGCCGGAGCCAAGTTCGATTGGGATAAATTGAACTGGATCAACGGGCAATACATTCACGCAATGCCGATTGATCAAGTCACCGATCTATTAATTCCAGTTTGGAAATCGGCGGGTTATGTGTTGGATGAGAAGAACGATCGTGCATGGCTCGAACAAGTCAGCGCTCTTGTTGCCCCCAGCCTGTCTCGTCTGAATGAAGCCGTAGACATGACGCGCTACTTGTTCCAATCGCTGGACTACACCGACGATGCCAAAGCCCAAATGCAGCAAGACGGCGCAGCCACAGCGATCAAAGCCATTCTAGAATCAATGCCTTCACCCCTAACTGAAGCTGCAATTCAAGACTTAATCAAGCAAGTCGTGAAAGAGCAAAACCTTAAAAAAGGAGTCGTGATGAAATCACTCCGAGCGGCTCTAACTGGAGCACTTCAAGGGCCAGATCTCGTGCAGTCCTGGCTACTGCTCAATCAGAAAGGCCACGATCGCGATCGCTTCGAGCAAGCTTTGTCGATCGATTAGCGAGTAGGGAGTAGGGAGTCAACAAAAATTGTTAATCCCCACTCTCCACTTCCCACCTCAATTGCCCGAACTCTCAGAATTAAGTTACATTTAGTTAAGATTCCTCTCATTAATTTCCTGGTGAAGAATCCGTAAAGGTACTCGTGCCTCATTCAGCTTCAAGCCTGAGCAAAACCGCACTGTACAGTCCTTGGAAAATAACGATCTTTACCGTTGTAGCCGTATCGCGAGGTTGCTAGTTTATGAAATCTTCTTGGAGAACCATCCTGCTTTGGGCAATTCCCGCGCTTGTCGTCGGATTTTTCCTCTGGCAAGGATCAATTGCTCCAACCGCACCCAATACCAGCAGAAACACTGCCAGCACCCGTATGACCTATGGGCGGTTCTTGGAGTATTTGGACGCAAATCGAATTAATAGCGTTGATTTATATGATGGAGGTCGAACGGCGATCGTAGAAGCGGTTGATCCAGATTTGGATAATCGGCTACAACGCTTACGAGTCGATCTCCCCGGCAACACCCCTGAATTAGTGACCCGTCTCCGTAATTCTGGTGTTAACCTAGACTCCCACCCAATTCGCAACGATGGCGCAGTTTGGGGTTTACTTGGAAACTTAGTCTTCCCGATCCTCTTGCTTGGTGGACTCTTCTTCTTGTTCCGGCGATCGGGCAATGTCCCTGGCGGCCCAGGTCAAGCGATGAACTTCGGCAAGTCCCGCGCTCGATTCCAAATGGAAGCGAAAACGGGTGTCATGTTCGATGATGTCGCAGGCATCGAAGAAGCCAAAGAAGAACTGCAAGAAGTCGTCACCTTCCTCAAAAAGCCAGAACGCTTTACCGCAGTCGGCGCGAGAATTCCCAAAGGTGTTCTGCTTGTCGGCCCTCCTGGCACGGGTAAAACCCTGCTTGCAAAAGCGATCGCAGGTGAAGCAGGCGTTCCCTTCTTCTCGATCTCCGGTTCCGAATTTGTCGAAATGTTCGTCGGTGTCGGTGCATCCCGCGTTCGCGACCTGTTCAAAAAAGCGAAAGAAAACGCTCCCTGTATCATCTTCATCGATGAAATTGACGCAGTAGGACGGCAACGGGGCGCAGGAATCGGTGGCGGAAACGATGAACGTGAGCAAACTTTAAACCAACTTCTCACCGAGATGGATGGATTTGAAGGCAACACCGGAATCATCATCATTGCTGCAACCAACCGCCCTGACGTTCTAGACTCTGCATTACTTCGTCCCGGACGCTTTGATCGCCAAGTCAGTGTTGATGTCCCCGATATCAAAGGTCGCCTCGAAGTTCTCAACGTCCACGCCCGCAATAAAAAGATTGCACCTGAAGTTTCCCTTGAAGCGATCGCTCGTCGTACCCCTGGTTTCTCCGGTGCAGACTTAGCAAACTTGCTAAACGAAGCGGCAATCCTCACCGCTCGTCGCCGCAAAGACGCAATCACCATGCTCGAAATTGATGATGCCGTCGATCGTGTTGTCGCTGGCATGGAAGGCACACCGCTCACCGACAGCAAGAGCAAGCGATTAATTGCCTATCACGAAGTCGGACACGCGATCGTTGGAACGCTCGTAAAAGAACACGATCCGGTTCAGAAAGTCACGCTGGTTCCACGCGGTCAAGCGCGCGGTCTCACCTGGTTCATGCCAAGTGAAGATCAAGGGCTGATTTCACGATCGCAAATTCTCGCCCGCATCAAAGGTGCATTGGGCGGACGCGCAGCCGAAGAAGTCATCTTTGGAGATGCTGAAGTGACAACCGGTGCAGGCGGTGACATTCAACAAGTCACCGGAATGGCGCGTCAGATGGTAACTCGTTTCGGCATGTCGGATTTAGGCCCACTCTCGCTCGAAAGCCAACAAGGTGAAGTCTTCTTGGGTGGCGGTTGGATGACTCGCTCTGAGTATTCCGAAGAAATTGCCGCTCGAATTGATGCTCAAGTCCGCTCGATCGTTGAACATTGTTTAGAAGACACTCGCCGCATCATTCGCGAAAACCGTGAAGTGATCGATCGCTTAGTCGATCTACTGGTCGAGAAAGAAACGATCGATGGCGATGAGTTCCGTCAAATCGTTGCCGAGTACACCGCCGTTCCTGAGAAAGAACGCTACGTACCGCAACTGTAATTCTGAAAGATAGATAACTGCGATCGGGGTAGTGAAAACTGCCCCGATTTTTTAGTGCAGTCGTGAATTCAAATTGCCAGATCACAAAAGGGCGCTCACTTCTTCTAAATCCATATCAATTTATCGCTTGAGACTCAAAATGAGTCTAATATCAAGACCAGAATGAGAAAGAGAATTCACATCGTGTAACTGTGCGGCTTACCTTGTGCCAACAGTTAGAGGATGTGATAGCGCGATCGACCAGTGAGTGAATGCAAAGGCACTTCAGCATGATCAAAGTGAGATCATCTTTTCAACGTTCATCTGGTGAACGTGGTTGAGCAGAATTTTAGGCAGAATAGTACAGGCTCTCTTTGAGAAAAAATACGAAAATTTTCTATCTAATTACCCTAGCGAGGGGTAATATGCAGAATATGAGCCAGTCTAATGTTTCTAATTCTAGGATTAAGCAGAAAAAATCGGTCTGATATCCTAGTTTCGGATGTTATGCCTTTGAGCAGTCCAAATCGCCCTAACAGGGTATTATGCCGACCATCTCCGGTCTAACGCTCCGATCTAAATGGTTAGGCGGAAAGCGTCAGTCTAAACAATTGTTGGGCTACTTTATCTTCTAGTAACGACACGGTATGTAATCACTCCATTTGTACCAAAACTAGCAAATTTACTTCAGAAGTGGGCAACCTATTCTATAGGGAGCATTTTGCCGATCAACTTTCAAGCAACCTAATCTCAAAGAGGTTGCAGACAAGCTACATAGCAATTCTGAAACAGCACTACAGGAGGTTTTATGTACGGCTTAGTCAACAAAGCAATTCGCGACATGGTGTGCAGTCGCTTCGGTGAAGAAACCTGGAATAAGATTCAGCACAAGGCTGAAGTTGAAGTTGATACTTTCATCAGCATGGAGTCTTACCCGGATGATGTAACCCATAGGCTTGTAAAGGCTGCAAGTCTTGTTTTGGGTCTACCTGCTTCAGCAATCATGCAAGCCTTTGGAGAGTTCTGGGTGCAATACACCTCTGAAGAAGGGTATGGGGAACTGATGGCGATGAGCGGCGATACGCTTCCCGAATTTTTACAGAATCTAGATGACCTTCATACCCGTGTCGGAATAAGTTTTCCAAAACTCCAGCCGCCATCTTTTGACTGTGAGGAAATTGAAGGACAAAAGCTACACCTTCACTATCATTCACATCGAGAGGGGTTAGCTCCGATGGTGGTGGGATTAGTGAAAGGCTTGGGTACGCACTTGAATACAGATGTTGAAGTTACCCAAATTCAAAGCAAGTCTGAGGGTGCAGATCATGATGAGTTTACCATCCAATATAAACCCAACTGAACTTTTCATGCAGCCCCAATTCACTTTGCCACCCCACTTACTTGCGAAGTCATTTCCTTTTCATTTTGTGTTTAATGGCGATCGCACAATCATCCAATCTGGAGAAGTTTTGCAGCGGCTTATTCCTGACATCATCGGGTCACAGTTTACCAAGTGCTTCCAGATTAACCGCCCTATTATTCAAACTGCTAATTTTGCTGCCATTAGTAAGCAATCTCACAGCATATTTATTCTGAAATCGCTCCATAGTGAAATGACTTTAAAAGGGCAGATGATACCTGTTGATGACTGCGAGGCCATTTTCTTTCTGGGTTCCCCAGTCGTTACAGAAATTAGCCAGCTAAACCACATTGGAATCAAATTAAAAGACTTTGCAATTCACGACTCTGCTGCTGATTTTCTCTTTCTTTTGCAAGCGAAGAGTCGATTAATGGATGAGTTAGCAGAACGGGAAGTGAAACTAAAAGATATTTTAAGAGGCAAGGAGGAGATTGCCACACTTGCAGAGGCGAGAGCTAGAGACATAGAACAGGCTCTCGAAAACTTACAGAGAACTCAAGCACAACTGATTCAGGCTGAAAAGATGTCTGGGTTGGGACAAATGGTGGCAGGGATTGCTCATGAAATCAACAATCCGGTTAACTTTATCAACGGTAATCTCACCCACATCGACCAGTATGTTCAGTCTCTCATAACCCTACTTAAACTTTATCAACAGTACTTTCCACAAGCCTCTCCTGAAATCACTGATTGCATGGAGGAGATTGACCTTGAGTTTTTATTGATTGATTTACCACGTATAGTTGCATCAATGCAAACGGGAACCAGTCGGATTAGAGATATTGTTCTGTCATTACGCAACTTTTCTAGATTGGATGAGGCAGAACAAAAAGATGTGGACTTACATGAAGGAATCGATAGCACATTACTGATTCTCAACCACAAGCTAAAACAAGGTATTGAGGTCGTTAGACAATATGGAGATTTGCCAAAAATTTTGTGCTATCCATCTCAATTAAATCAAGTATTTATGAATATTCTTTCCAATGCTGTTGATGCATTATTTGAGACTGATGTAAAATCCAAGCAGATTGTGATACAAACCTGTGTAGAGCCGGCTACACAGGTTTGTATCAGCATTCAAGATAATGGAAATGGAATTCCTCCTGAAATTAAAGAGAGAATTTTTAATCCATTCTTTACGACAAAGCCTAGCAGCAAAGGGACAGGATTAGGACTATCAATCTGCCATCAAATTATCGAAAAGCATCAGGGGACGATCGATGTAATCTCTGAATTGGGAAAGGGAACTGAATTTACCATTAAAATTCCAATTTCCTAATCTCAGTGGTTTTCTCTAGATTAAGAGATAAAGCTTCTAATCAATTGCCAGCAACTCAACACTGCGTTGGTGCGGACGGAACAGAGAGCGTTTGTGGGAGTTCGAGGCAGTCCGCCGCCGCTCAACTTAGCGTTATACCGCTGACACAACTGACGATGAAGATAATGAAAAACTCCAGCGATCGCCTTTCAAATTACTGCCCGATCGCCCGTGAGTAAGCCATCTCTTTCAGCCCTAGATACTCCCGCCAAAACGCCTCAGACGTTAGCTCTGCATAAGCATTTTTCCAGTCCTGACTCGCATCCTCCCAGCGCGTGCGCCCTTGTTCTGCAACACTTGCCCAACGTGCTAAAAGCTCAACGCTTGCTAAAGTATCAATCTCGATTTGATTTTCATAGCTCCGACTCAGCTTCAGCGTCATCGGGTGAGTCAACTCTGGATTAGCACCCTTAATCAACTCCGTCCCTTTCAGATAGTCCTCAAATGCTTTAATCAGCATCTGAGCACGATCGTAATCTGGCTTTAACAACGCCTGCATAATCTCTTTGGTCAGATTAGTCACCGTATGTTTATAGTTCGGTGAGAAGTGCATTGCATAAGTAATCAAATCATTGCGGAAATAGTAGTATGCTTCCCAATTGAGGTTCTTTGCAGAAGCGGGAATATGCCATACTGCCATCGACGGGAAGGTGACGATCGGAATGCCAAACTTCCGCTTTGCTCTCATGCAGAACTCAACATCATCGAGCTTAATAAACAACGGCAACGGCAGTTTGATCCGCTCTACCAACGCTTTCGAGAAAGAGCAGAACCAAAACCCACCATAATCTGCATCCACTTCCCTCAACAATTGATTCAGAACCTTAGTATCCCGCAAATCTAAATCATAGTTCAATGGCATCAGTGAGTCAGATGCACCCTTCGTTTTAGAAGCCTCGTTGTAGGTTGCGCCTGCCTCATACAAAGACCATTTTCTGTTTAAGTTCAGCAAGCCACCCGCAATGATCAACTCCGTCTTCGCATACTCATGCACCGAGAACAGTCGAAAAACGCTTTCGCTTTCTAACTCGACATCATCATCCATCAATAGAAGATGAGTCGAGCTACCTTCTGCTAAAACCTCCATGATGCCTCTGGTAAAGCCACCACTACCACCCGCATTCATGTTCGGAAATAGCTTCACTCTCGAATCTGCAAACTCATTCGGATCAAGTGTCCGACCATTATCCGAAACAAAAATCTTTAAATCGCGATCGTGCAACAATTCATCTTGCAGCAGCGTCGAAAGAGTATTTCTAACGTAATCCTCTTTCTTGAACGTACAAATCACAATGCCAAGTGAAACTTCCCTAGCTTTCGGTTGATCCGTCGCAATCCAGCCAGACCCGAAAATTCCCTGTTCACTGAGGCAAGTAATCTCAGCATAGATTCTGCCTGCATTTTCGGTTTGAACCAGATCGATCGCAGCCAGCTTCACAGGCGTAGAAAGTTCGCACTGCTCAAGATGTTGTTCTAAAATTGCTTCTCTTGCATTACTTTCAGCGACTTCTCTGTAAACAGTAACCTTAAAATCACCCTCTAGCTCTAGCACATAATAGATAGATTCAAGCGAGGTGTATTTAACGTAGTAGCTTTCGTAAAATGAATTGAAATAAGAGCTAGAAGAAACCGTTCCACCTTGACCCAGAACTATCTTTTTGCTGCCTTCCTGATCATCAATCGATACTGCTCCATCACATTGAACATACAATTGAGCAATATCAACTGACTTGGGAAGCTTGATTCTACCGATAATATTCATAAAGCTTTCTGTTACTAACTCAATCCCATTATTAAACTTAGGGGAGAGCATTCAAAAAGACTCTCTTTCTTGAGACAGATTTAGAGCAATGGAATCAATTCAGACATCTGTTCAATCACACAATGAACACCCGCCGATCGCAGTACAGAGACACGATCGCTACGTTCATCTTCAGTAATGTGAGTGCCGCCCACATACCCTACAATCATTGGAATTCCAGCCGCAACCGCAGATTTTACTCCACTGATTGAGTCTTCGACTGCAATACAATTTGATACCTCTGCATTCAAACACTGTGCCGCATAAAGATAGACATCTGGCAAAGGCTTCGGTCTGCGAACCGGAAGAGAATCAGCCGCACTAAACACACGATCGCCAAAATACTCCATTAACTCCGAAGCTGCTAAACAAGCCTTTAACCGCCGCAGACTACTGTTGCTCACTAGCGCAAACTCAATGCCACGATCGCACAACTCCTCTAGCACCGCAGGCGTTCCCTCAGTTGGCTTTGCATCAATGCTCAAGTGATCGATCGCTCGATCTTCTTCCTCCAGCACCAATCGCTGAATGTCAGCCTCCGCTAAAGCCATCGGTGCATCTGCATAAATTTGCCCCAAAATCTCTCGATACGGTTTCCCTGCAAAGTGCTTGATAAAGTCTGGCAAATCATAGTGACGTGCCCCCGGAAACTCGCAAACCACCTCAGCCGTTAATTTCCACGCGCTCTTTAACGCCACAATCTCGCTATCCACAACAGTTCCGTCATGGTCAAACAAAACGACCTTATGCGGCTGAAACGATGTCATGCTCAAAATGCTCCTGACTGTAATATCTGAGTGTAGCCGATAGTCCGCGTGTCCGAATCTCCCACATTGCCCGATCGCACTCCAGATCGAGCAAGTCGCAACACTCTCCCGGCTCTAATCCAAGCATTTCACTCAATGGCTTCCCTGTTTGAATCGCCGCAATCACCTCTGGCTTATCGTTGGCTTCAAACGACTGACCAAGCTCACTCGCACCCTCTCGGATGGTCAGCATCCAAGCCGCGATCGGCAACATCAATCGTCTTAAACTCACCCCTTGAGCATGAGCATCTTTCAAGATTGGAGCAATATACTTCCCAATTTTTCGAGAAGTTTCTGCCGCAATTCGCTCGATTTTGTCAGGAGTCGCTTCATTGCTTAATCTCAGTAACACCTGATCAACATACTGTTCGCACATTGAATCGACAACCGGAGTTGCAGCGGTAATATCATCCATCAATAACCGCAGAAATAAGTGGTACTCTGGCAATCTCAGTGCTTGATGGACACACTCAATCCCACCCCGAACTGCCAAACAAGCAATAAATGAGTGAACTGCATTTAGAAATCTAGATTTGAGATGCAGAAAAGGAGTGATATCGTCCGTCATCGTCACGCCGATCTCTTCCCACATCGGTCGATCGCTGCTAAACTTGTCCTCAACCACAAACTGCCAAAACGGTTCAGTCACAATCGGTGAACGATCGCGAACCTGTAATAATCGATACGAATGCTCCTTATCAGCTTCATGCGCTTGCGGTACAATTCGATCGACAACAGTATTCGGGAAAGTTGCATTATTTACAATGTACTCTGCAAGACTTGAATCAACCTGTTCTGCATAAGTTAGCACCGCTCTTTGTAAAATCTCCCCGTTTCTCGGTAAGTTATCACAAGACAGTGTAGTAAAAGGTGCAATGCCACGATCGCGACGACGACGCAAGGCTTCCACAATGAACCCGATCGCAGTCGTTGGATGAGTTGAATGCTTCAAATCATGCACAATTCCAGGGTGATTAATATCTAAAGCAAACCGTGAATCCAGACAGTAACCGGCTTGAGTCACAGTCAATGTGACCAAATGAACCGTAGGCGATTCCATTAGCTCAAGCACAGTGCTCGGCTCTGCTGCACCATCAATCATGTGCTTGATCGAACCAATCACATCTGCTGACTCATGATGTTCATCCCCGATGTAGAGCTCAGTTAAGGTATAAAGAAAGTCTTGTGGTTGCAGATGCTCGATCGTGCGATGACTTCTAAGGCTCACACCGCAAATTCCCCATTGCAGATCCTTTTGAGCCAAGTGTTGATGAATAATGCGTGCAAGGTGCGCCCGGAAAAAACGACCTGGACCAAAATGCACAATACCTATATTCAATTCGCTTCGATTATAAGGAGACTGTTGTTTCCATAACTCAGTTACAGTAGCTGGAGCTATGCCTGCAGTCTGAAGTCCTGCGTCAAACAACGAAGAACGAGTGCTCAGCGAAAAATAGTCTTTCATGACATCCCTTCAGATTTAAGTGGAGTCGATATTTAATGTGGCAAATTCTTAACTTGAAACATTCACAACTGCTTACAGCGCGAATGTTCACTAAGTTGTAACTCAGAAAGTTATCGACTTAGTGATCAGCTAAATACATCAATTCAGTAATTTTGTTTCCTTATAGTATTAGGAGCGATCGACCCTGCTATCTATCTGTAGTTAAATTCATAGATCTAACTTGCGCGCCTTGGATAATTCCAAATACCTAGCCAATCTATTCTAAGGATGTTTATTCCTTTGAACTAACCCTCTAGACTCCCTCCTACTCAAGTCAGAGGTTGACAGAGGAGCAACTCTTTATGGTTGAGGAATCGCAGATTTGCAGGTTTACCTCATGGCAACGCTTCATGGTAATCTTCAGGGCTTGAAATCCACACATATCAACCAAATTGAGCAGCTATACGAGGAACGATTAGCGGACGATCGCTTCATCACTCCAGAATTTGCTGATCAATTAGCCGCCCTCAGCCAACTCATTCATCAACCGCTCTGCTGTTATATTAATCGCCGCGGACAAGTTATCCGCGTTGGAATCGGCACTCCAATGCAAACCCGCCTCCCTGACTCTGAGTTACCTCGTCGAAGCGGCGATCGTTTCAGTGGAATTCGCTGCTTGGTTGCTCAGTTTCATCCGCCTGATGCCAGCGCCTTTATCGCCATGCTGCGTCAGCGTCTCGATGCAATGGTTGTTCTTACCCTAGCCGATAAAAAGTCCAATCAGGCAAAAGCCTTAATCCAGCACTCTTACTTAGCGCATCTTACCCCCGACTTTGACCAACCCTGGCAAGTTGAAACGTTTCCGCTCCAATCTCTATTTGAACAAGATGCCGACGAATTGATTCACGACTGGGAAAGCGACATCCAAGATGCCGGATTCGACCTATTACAACCGGTTCAGTCTGATCGCGATCGCGCCCTACTCGTTGGACTCCAAACTGATGGGATGTCTGATCGTCGCTTCCAAGACAGCCTTAATGAATTGCGCCGCCTCGTCGAAAGCGCCAAAGGTGAAATTGTTGGAGTCGTACAGCAAAAACGATCGCACCCTCATCCCCAAACCGTGATTGGTCACGGCAAAGTCGAAGAAGTCACCTTAGAAGCACAGCGATTAGGGGCAAATCTCATCGTTCTCAATCAAGATATCTCTGCCACCCAAGCGCGGAACTTGGAAGAACAAATCGGAGTGCGCGTGGTCGATCGCACCCAAGTCATCTTAGATATCTTTGCCCAACGAGCGCGATCGCAAGCCGGAAAGCTCCAAGTCGAGCTTGCACAGCTTGAATACACCTTGCCGCGATTGCGCGGACGCGGGCAAGAAATGTCTCGCTTAGGTGCAGGAATTGGAACACGCGGCCCTGGTGAAACCAAGCTAGAAACCGAACGCCGCACCATTCAGCGAAAAATTACTCAACTCCAGCAAGAAGTCAATCAACTGCAAGCCCATCGCGCCCGTCTCCGTCAGCAGCGCGATCGCCAGCAACTCCCCACGATCGCCCTTGTCGGCTACACCAATGCAGGCAAATCAACGCTTCTAAACGTTCTCACCCAAGCCGATGTCTATGTTGCCGATCAACTATTTGCCACACTTGATCCAACCACTCGCCGCTTAACAATCACTGATCCAAACACGCACGATCGCCGCGATGTATTACTAACAGACACGGTTGGATTTATCCATGATCTGCCACCTGCGCTAATGGATGCCTTTCGCGCCACCCTCGAAGAAGTCACCGAAGCCGATGCACTCCTTCATGTTCTCGATCTCTCTCATCCAGCTTGGGAGCAGCATCTAGAATCCGTGAACACGGTGTTATCTGAACTACCCGCAATACCCCCGAATGCAATCTTGGTGTTTAACAAGGTCGATCTTGTCGATCGCGATACTTTAGCTCAGGTGCAGCAATTTTACCCCGATGCAGTCTTTATCTCAGCCACCAAACGACTCGGTTTAGACGGCCTCGCCCACCGCTTAGTGCAACTACTCGATACCTTGGCATCCTCCACCCCTGTACATACCTAACGTCCTTAACACCTACCATTCGGTAGAAGTTGGAAATGTCGAGAATCACTAACTTAACGGGTATTTAGGTCGAACCGGTCGTGCTGCTCGTTCACAAAAAGGGAATTTTGAATGCCAATCATCGAAACCAAGACTGACCCCATGGTTCTAAACATGGGGCCGCACCATCCTTCCACTCACGGAGTCTGTCGCTTAGTCGTGACCCTCGATGGTGAAAATGTGATTGATTGCGAACCTGTAATCGGCTATCTCCATCGCGGTATGGAAAAAATCGCCGAAAACCGCACCACGACCATGTACATTCCTTATGTCAGTCGGTGGGACTACGCAGAAGGAATGTTTAACGAAGCAGTCACCGTCAATGCGATCGAGAAAATAGCCAACATTGCAGTACCAAAACGTGCCAGCTACATTCGCGTGATTATGCTGGAGCTAAATCGGATTGCAAACCATCTTCTCTGGCTTGGGCCGTTTGCCGCAGACTTAGGCGCACAAACTCCCTTCTTCTATATCTTCCGAGAAAGAGAGCTAATTTACGACCTCTGGGAAGCGGCTTCAGGCTACCGCATGATCAATCACAACTACTTTAGAGTGGGTGGTCTTGCCGTTGATTTACCCCAGGGTTGGGTAGATAAATGCGCTGACTTCTGCGACTATTTCTTGCCGAAAGTCGATGAATACGAGCGATTAATCTCAAACAATCCCATCTTCAGAAAACGCCTAGAAGGATTGGGCACCATTAGCCGTGAGGATGCAATCTGTTGGAGCTTATCGGGTCCAATGCTGCGGGGTTCTGGCGTGCAATGGGATTTACGCAGAGTTGATCACTACGAATGTTATGACAACTTTGATTGGGACATCATCACAGAAGCCGAAGGCGATGTTCTAGCCCGTTATTTCGTGCGAATCCGGGAAATGCGGGAATCGGTCAAAATCATTCGGCAAGCCCTCAAAGGTCTCCCAGGCGGTCCATTCGAGAGCCTAGAAGCAAGACGACTAGCAGAAGGTCCCAAGTCCGAAGTCAATGGATTCGACTATCAATACATCGCCAAAAAGATTGCGCCGACCTTCAAAATTCCCAAAGGCGAACACTATGTTCGCGTCGAAAGCGGCAAAGGCGAATTAGGCATCTTTATTGTCGGCGATGACAGTGTATTCCCTTGGCGCTGGAAAATTCGCGCTGCCGACTTCTGCAACCTTCAGATTTTCCCGCATCTGCTTAAAGGTGCCAAGGTCGCGGACATCATGGTTGTCCTCGGCAGCATCGACATCATTATGGGATCTGTCGATCGCTAACCTCCTACTTTTCTCCTAACTGATTGTTATGACCCAAACCCCCACCCCAAACGAACAATCTCTAATCAATCCGGTCGGATATCCCGGTGTGACCAGTCAACTCTCTGAGAATGTGATCCTCACAACCGTTGATGACCTCTACAACTGGGCAAGACTATCGAGCTTGTGGCCCCTGTTGTACGGAACCGCCTGCTGCTTTATCGAATTCGCTGCCCTAATCGGATCGCGGTTTGACTTCGATCGCTTCGGTCTCATCCCGCGTGCCTCTCCGCGCCAAGCCGATTTGCTCATCCTCGCAGGCACACTCAACATGAAAATGTCTGCTCCAACCGTACGTCTGTACGAGCAAATGCCCGAGCCTAAATATGTAATTGCGATGGGTGCTTGTATGATCAGCGGCGGGATGTTCAGTGCCGATTCTCCGACGGCAATTCGAGGAGCAGATAAAATTCTACCGATCGATGTCTACATTCCTGGTTGTCCGCCCCGACCGGAAGCAATCATGGATGCAATCATCAAGCTCCGCAAAAAGATTTCTAACGAATCTTTGCAAGAGCGCCAAATCCAGCGACCGACGCATCGCTACTACAGCACCTCGCACCAAATGCACATCCTACCGATGGCAAACACAGGCGAGTATGTGCGATCGCAGTTCTATCGAAAACCACCGGAAGCACTCGCCGCAGAACAGGGAATTCCCTTACCCGAACTGCTCAAACAAATGGAACCTCAGCCAACCAGCGAAGGTTCTGGAGCCTAAGTTGCTCACTCGCCCATTTCCGACTTGAATAAAGAAAGTCCCTTCAGAACTGACAGCCATTACAGCTTGATTTCTGAAGGGACTTTCTTTAATTAGTCCAGAATGTTATTCACAGGCAACATAAAATCGCCACGAGAAGATTAGCTCTGCCAAGACCCACTACACTGAGGCATGATCTGGCATTCTGGAGTATTAACCATGGTTTCGTGACCTAGCGTTGCTGCCTCGATCGCATGGATATCAAACTTCGGAGTGCGATCAATATAAAGCAAGCCATTTGCCTCTTGGAAAGTATCCGTTAACTGCGTATAACAGAAGCCACTAAACATCTCAACGCGGTTCACCACATTCAGAAGATGGTGATAGCGCTGCTGAAGATCACAGATATCCGTAGAACGATCGTAGCCCCAAGCTTTATCCGCTTGATCATCCGTCGGGCGAGTGTAAGCCACTCCACCAAATTCCGTCAGCATGATCGGCTGCCCTTGGTGCGGATAGCCATCCAGCGTCAGAATTCGTCCACCCGGTCGCTGTGTCTCAAACAAATCCGACAATTTCACCTCAGAGCCATAGCGCTTACCCAATCGATCGGGCTGGCTATCATAATCATGAATCGCCAGAATATCCGTCGTCGCACTTTCCCAACCATCGTTGCCAATCACGGGTCGAGTCGGATCAAGCGTTTTCGTCAGATAGTACAACGCTTGAACATAATGCCGTTGCGCTGCGGTTTCCGTCAGGTTTGGAACACCCCAAGATTCATTAAACGGCACCCAAGCAATAATACAAGGGTGGCTACTATCGCGATCGAGCACCTCTGCCCACTCTTTCGTAATGCGTTCAACCGCCTTACGAGTGAACCGATAAGCACTGGGCATTTCTTCCCAGACCAATAATCCCATCACATCCGCCCAATATAAGAAGCGCGGATCTTCAATCTTTTGGTGCTTGCGAACGCCGTTAAAGCCCATCCGCTTCGTCAGTTCAATATCTTGACGCAGCGCTTCATCCGATGGCGGAGTCATGAAGCTTTCCGCCCAATAACCCTGATCCAATACCAACCGCAGATAGTAAGGATGACCATTCAGCATAAAGCGATCGCGCTGAATGTTCGCGGTTCTCATTGCGGTGTAGGACTTCACCTCATCGATCAACGTGCCTTGATGCCAAAGCTGAATCTGAGCATCGATTAATGTTGGTTTCTCAGGACTCCACAACAAAGCATTACGATAGTCGTCAATTCCCGGATCGGACAATGCAATCCGGCGGTTGATATCTTCGTTAACGACTTCGTAAGTGTCATTCACCAACAATCGATCGCCCACGCTCAAACGCACTTTGATGTACAAGTCATCACAGTTTGCGCCCACCATCGAGGCTTCAAATCCAATTTCCCAACGCTCAAAATGCGGTGCCCAACGAATTTTCTCGATATAGGTTTGTGGGACACACTCAACCCAAACGGTTTGCCAGATTCCAGTTGTACGGGGATACCAAATGCTGTGCGGCTCTAGCTGCCAATCCTGTTTTCCTCTAGGCTTCGCCAAATCAAACGGATCATCTTGTGCCAACACCGTCACGCGCTGCATCATTCCCGGTTGAAGAAATTCCGTGATCTCAAAGCTGAACGGGGTATATCCGCCTTCATGACCCCCAACATAGCGACCATTGACCCAAACCGAAGCTTGATAGTCTACTGCGCCAAAGTGCAGCAGCACCCGTTGATGATCACTCGGAACTTCAAATTCTCTCTCATACCAGCAATAAGCGTGAAAGCCAGTATCACCGATGCCACTTTTCTCTGTTTCAGGAGCAAAAGGAACTTCGATCGTATGTGTCCATTCAGGTACATCATCGGGCTGTTTCCAATCTCCTTGATCATTAAAGGAGAATTTCCACGACCCATTGAGGTTGATCCACTGCGATCGCTGAAGCTGCGGGCGCGGATAACCTGTTTCGAGTTGACGACAAAGTGCGATCGGGCTAGAGGCAGACTGAGCAATACTGTCGAGGCTTTTACCGAGTAGTTTCATGGAAAGTCACTCCTTCAATTAGGAGAAAATGCGCCTTGCTTCGATGCGCGTGAACAGCAGATTAAAACCTAACATCAAAATTATTACTCCTGATAAAACTTTACTTTTCTAATGAAGATTGTTTTGTTACACAGAACCAAAAAGAACGAATCCTTGTTTTATTGGGGAGTACCAATTTTTTAGCAAAAGGAGTGTAGCTTATAGTCCCAGTACACATTGAGACAAGAGTGCTTATACGTATATTATAGCTCAAACTAATTCTAACTTGAGATAGAAGAACTTTTACAAAGTAGCTCCATTGTTTTATCTATCTTAAAAAAGTTATTAACAAATCAATAGATTTCGGTATCTACCCAGCGCATCTTTTTTTGTTTTATCAAGCATTTCCAACTCTTCAGATAGAAGGAAAGATGAGCAGTTGTGACTATTTTTGAATTTGTGATTGCAACTCAGGCAATATCCAGAAATTTAAAAATCTATGTCCTTATTCAACACAGGATTGAACGGCTATAGCGGTTCGATCGGGAATAGCCGAAAGCCCTTTATCAAAAGTGCATCTATCTCAGAAAGCCAGCATTCCCCTGATTCTGGCTTGATGGAGCGCGTATTGCCCGATCTAGTCTGTTTGTCGCATTTGCGCTGGGACTTCGTATATCAGCGCCCGCAGCATCTACTCACCCGTTGTGCTACACAGCGCCGAACCTTCTTTATCGAAGAACCCAAGTATGAAGCGAATGCTTCTTGGCGGTTGGAAATCAGTCAACGTGACTGCGGCATTTGGGTCGTTGTTCCCCATCTGCCCAGTGGAATGAGCCAGGAAATGACCGCTACCATGATGCAAACGCTGATTGATGAGCTATTTACTGACTACGGCATTTCAAAACCTATTCTGTGGTACTACACTCCGATCGCACTATCATTCACAAATCACCTTGATCCCCTCTGTATCGTCTATGATTGCATGGACGAACTCTCTGCCTTTAAAGGAGCTTCAAACGCTCTAAAAGACTGGGAAACAGAACTATTCAAACGTGCAGATGTCGTGTTTACCGGAGGACAAAGCCTCTACGAAGCCAAACAACATCAGCATCCGAATGTTCATGCTTTTCCAAGTAGCATCGACGCTGCCCACTTTGCCCAAGCGAAAAGCATTACAGTTGATCCCCAAGATCAAGCTGGCATTGCTCATCCACGTTTGGGATTTTATGGTGTAATTGATGAAAGAATGAACTTAGAGTTAGTCGATAGGATTGCTCAAGCTAGACCTGACTGGCAGCTAGTGTTAATTGGTCCGGTTGCGAAGATTGATCCCGGTTCTCTTCCCTGTCGCCCTAATATTCACTACTTAGGCAGTAAGTCTTATCAAGAATTACCCCATTACCTGGCGCATTGGGATGTTGCATTGTTGCCGTTTGCATTAAATGAATCCACACGGTTTATCAGTCCCACTAAAACCCCGGAATATCTTGCAGCCGGGAAGCCAGTGGTTTCAACCTCCATTCGGGATGTAGTCCGCCCTTATGGAGAAGCCGGACTGGTTCACATTGCCGATCGCGCTGAGGAATTTATCGATCAAGTCGAACTTGCTATGCAGCAGGGACAGCCTGAGCATGTCGAGGACTTTCTCGCCAAAATTTCCTGGGATCAAACCTGGGAGGCGATGATGCAGCAGATTGACGCAGTTATTTTGAATTCTCGGAGAACTTCTAATGTTTGATTATTTAATTGTGGGTGCGGGTTTTGCAGGCAGCGTAATCGCAGAACGATTAGCAAGCCAGTCCGGAAAAAAAGTGCTGATTTGCGATCGCAGAACTCACATTGGCGGTAATGCTTACGACCATTACAACGATGCGGGGGTGTTAGTCCATCGTTATGGTCCGCACATCTTCCACACTAATTCTCGTGATGTCTTTGACTATCTTTCAAACTTCACTCAATGGCGACCGTATGAGCATCGGGTGCTGGCAAGTGTCGATGGTTCACTGTTACCAATCCCGATCAATCTTGATACGATCAATAAACTTTATGGCTTAAATCTAACCTCGTTCCAGGTAGAAGAGTTCTTCGCCTCAGTTGCTGAGAAAAAAGATTATATTCGTACCTCTGAAGATGTAGTTGTGAGCCGAGTCGGCCGCGAACTCTACGAAAAATTCTTCCGCAACTATACGCGCAAACAATGGGGTATTGATCCCTCTGAGCTAGATAAGTCAGTCACTGCTAGAGTTCCGACCCGTACCAATCGCGACGATCGCTATTTCACTGACACCTATCAAGCAATGCCGCTCCATGGCTTTACTCGGATGTTTGAGAATATGCTGTCGCATCCGAACATTAAAGTCATGCTGAATGTGGACTATCGCGAAATTCAGAAGGTGATTCCCCATCGCGAGATTGTTTACACCGGCCCTGTAGACGAATTCTTTGATTTCCGCTTTGGTAAATTGCCGTATCGATCGCTCGAATTCAAACATGAAACCCACGATAAGCCTTTATTCCAATCGGCTCCAGTGGTGAACTATCCAAACGAACAAGCCTACACTCGCATTACAGAATTCAAGTATCTGACTGGACAAGAGCATCCCAAAACGAGCGTTGTCTACGAATTCCCCCAAGCAGAAGGCGATCCTTACTATCCGATTCCGCGTCCTGAAAACGCGGAACTCTACAAGAAGTACAAAGAGCTTGCAGATGCAACTCCAGGAGTACACTTTGTCGGACGCTTAGCAACTTACAGATACTACAACATGGATCAAGTCGTTGCTCAAGCCCTTACTACCTACGCGAAGATTTCAGAGCGTCCAACTTGGCACCCCGAAGATGTTCAGGTGGTGAAGAAAGCAATGGCAGGCGATCAAGAGACCCCGACGGTTTCAAGCAATGGCAATGGAGCAAAATCTCTTTCTTCAACCTAAGCTTTGAAATTGTGTTTTGCTTTGTTGCAAGCGGATGGTTGCCCCCTAGAAAAACTTTAAGAATCGAAAGGTTTTGGTTTGAAGTCCCCCACTTGTGGGGGATTTAGGGGGCAAACCCAAGCCATCAGGATGGATAGAGATCCCCTCAAGGTGAAAAGCTTATGTATTCCCAAACGCTGCTAAAACCGGACGGTCGCAAACTGATCTTGTATAGTCGAACCGCGATCGCACCCGATATTGTTGCCCCCAGTCCTAGCCCTGATCCGATTCAGGCAAGTCCTCATCTGCGGTGGCATCCGTTGCGCGGTGAATGGGTCTGTTATGCGAGCCACCGACAAGGGCGAACGTTCATGCCGCCTCCAGAGTACAATCCACTCGCGCCCACGCATGATCCTCAGTTTCCGACCGAACTTCCTCAAGGAAACTATGATGTTGCTGTGTTCGAGAACCGCTTTCCGTCAATGGTTCCCACTGCCAACACAGCCCCGCATGAGATTGTTAACACACTCCCTGCCAATGGCGCGTGTGAAGTCGTTGTGTTTGATCAAAATCCACAATCATCCCTTAGCTCACTCAAGCTCGATCATATTGAGTTACTGATTCAGGTGTGGGGCGATCGTACCCATGCTCTTGGAGAGATTGACCAAATCCAATATGTTCTCCCGTTTGAGAATAAAGGTGTCGAAGTTGGCGTAACACTGCACCATCCACACGGGCAAATCTATGCGTATCCATTTGTTCCGCCTGTTCCTGCAAACATGGGGCAACAGCAGCAAGCCTACTATCAACAACATCAGCGCGGATTGTTGCAGGACTTGATTCAGCAAGAAATTACTGATGATCAGCGAATTTTGTACCGCGATGATTTCGCGATCGCGTTTGTCCCTATCTGTGCCCGCTATCCCTATGAAGTCTGGATTGCTCCGATCGCTCCCGTAGCAACCTTGATCGATCTGACTCCTGATCAGCGTCAAGGACTTGCCAAAGCACTCAAGACTGTAACCATGAAGTTTGATGGATTGTGGCAGCGATCGTTTCCTTATCTGATGGCATGGTATCAAGCACCGATTGATGGTCAGCCGCATCCAGAATGGCACTTACACGCAGAATTCTATCCGCCCTATCGCACCGCCGATCGCCTCAAGTATCTGGCAGGAACTGAACTTGCTGCCGGAATGTTCGCGAATGATGCCCTTCCTGAAGAAAAAGCCAAAGAACTACAAGCTGTCGCCGTGCAAATCGAAGACAGAGTAACGGTCTAAGCATCAGGAGCAACAGAAATGCAATCTCAACTCAGCCCCACACCCGCAAGCGACGATCGCACTACCGAAATCAGTCAAAAACTAACCTGGATGCGCGAAGCCTTACAGGAAGCTGGAGCATCTGGTCTGCGATTGAGCGGCATTGATTGGTTTGCGTGGGCAACCGCAGGCGGCTCGAACATGGTGCTACTTGCGGCAGACACAGGAGTTGCTGAAGTTTTAGTCACACTCAATGGTGCATGGATTCTGACCGATGAGATCGAAGCTCAGCGACTTCAAGACGAAGAGGTTCCCAGCAGCTCAGACTATCAATGGGCGATCGCTCCTTGGGCAAAGAAAGCTGATCGTGAGTCTTTTGTGCAAAAAGTGACTCAAGGCGGCAAAGTCATCAGTGATATCGAAGGCAATTTGCCACGATCGCTGATCGATCACAAACGAATGTTATTACCGAGTGAAATCGATCGCTACCGCCAAGTCGGAAAACTCGCCAGCGAAGCGATGACCGAAGTTCTCACGCAAGCCTCGCCGGATTGGACAGAAGTTCAACTTGCCGGAGCGGGAGCGGCTGCTCTTTGGACTCGTGGACTACGCCCCGCCCTCACGCTTGCGGCTGGAGAAGTTCGCTTGCCTAAGTATCGCCACACCCTTCCGAAACAAGAAAAAATTGGACGGATGGCAATGTTAGTCTTTTGCGCCCGTGGCTTTGGTCTGTATGCAAATCTCACTCGCTTTATTTACTTCGATCAACTATCCGAGCAAGAAGCAACCCGACATCAACAAGTGCGAGAAATCGAAGCGATCGCGCTCGATCACTGCCAAACCGGAACATCGCTCAATCAGATTTACCACACACTAAAAAACGCATACGAGCAACAAGGCTATCCCACTGCAATCCATGAACATCACCAAGGCGGAACTACTGGGTATCTATCTCGCGAAGTAGTTGCTGATCCTGAAACAAGCGATCGACTATACGCAAACATGGCAATGGCTTGGAATCCTAGCTTAGTCGGAGCCAAGATCGAAGATACGTTCTTACTTCACGAAGACGATCGCCTCGAAAATCTCACGCTTGATCCACATTGGAAAAGCATCGAAGTCAACGGACGACAACGCCCCCTTCCCTTAGAAAAGTTCTAATTGCTATGACGACAGCCACAACAGTCACCTTTGAACAAATCTTTAACGCTTCTCCTGAGGTTCAAGCGAGTGCGCCCGGACGAGTGAATCTATTAGGCGAACACACCGACTACAATGATGGGTTTGTGTTGCCGACTGCAATTCCCCAGCAAACCACTGTTTATCTCGGTGCTAGCCCGAACGATCGACATCACATCTATTCTCAGGAACTATCCGAGCAAGTTAGCTTCGCTCCGAGTGATCCCATTCCTCAGGGCTTCAGTAGCTATGTCATTGGCTGTATTCGCACCCTTGAACAACAAGGATTGAACATTCCACCGCTCAACATCTTTGTGACTTCTTCGGTTCCAATTGGCTCTGGCTTGTCGAGTAGTGCAGCCTTAGAAGTTGCAATGTTACGCGCTTTACGATCGCTCCTCCATCTCAATATTGATGATGTCAAGATTGCTCAGTTTGGACAAGATGCAGAAAGAAACTTTGCCCATGTTCAATGCGGCATCATGGATCAGATGGCATCCAGCTTAGCAGATACTGATCACCTATTATTTCTGGATACACGAACGCTCGATCGTGAATTACTACCCTTTCCTCAAGGCGCAGAAGTCCTAGTCATTGATAGTGGAATTCCTCGTACATTAGCAGGCAGTGGATACAATCAACGTCGTGCAGAGTGTGAGGAGGCTGCTAAATTGCTTAATGTTCCAGCTTTGCGAGATGTGCAGAATGTAAGCGCGATCGCAGCTTTACCGAGTCCGCTCAAAGAAAGAGCACGTCATGTGATCACCGAGAACAATCGTGTTCTAGAAGCTCGAAGCGGTGTATCGGCTGAGCAATTCGGACAATTGATGAATGCCTCTCATGCAAGCTTGCGCGATGATTATGAGGTCTCTGTAGAAGGATTAGATCGGCTCGTTGCAATGCTGCAAGAAACACCAGGAATATTAGGAGCGCGGCTCACGGGCGCAGGATTTGGAGGCGCATGTGTTGCCTTAGTAGATTCCAACACCCGTTCTGATCAGGCAATTCAAGATGTCCTGAATCGCTATCAACAAGCAGGATACAACGGAAAAATATTAGTCGATCGCACCTAAGTTATTTCTCTGACTTCTCCTATTAAGTCCCGCCTTTGGAGATAGACCAAAGCCGCTTCTAATGGCAGACTAAACCCATAGAGTTGCTCGCTAGTATGGCAGTGCAGTCAGATAAATAACAATTTTATGGAACGCTCAACACTTGACATGGAACGCTCAACAATTAATACCGATCAAGTTCCCGCTGTGACTCCGGCTTACAATGGTGCCGATCGTAACGCCTGGATCTTTGGCTGGAATCCTCAACAAGAACTTTGGAATGGTCGGTTAGCAATGCTCGGTTTCATTGCTTATTTTCTCTGGGATTTAGCAGGATATAGCGTGTTACGCGAGGTTCTCCATCTAATTCGTTAAGTCTCTCAGTTTGTCAAAATCTTTAATATCTAAATTACAATCATGCAATCAACATCAATCTCTACAAGTGCACCAACTTCTCCGATTCGTTATGGTGCTTTAGGTCTAGGTCTGTTCTTCCTGCTGCTCGGTTTAGCTGGATTTGTGCCTGCTTTTGTGGTTCCCCCTGAACACTTTATTCCCAATCTGGGCTTCGGTTACCTCTTTGGATTGTTCCCGACCAACTATTTCCATAACGCAATTGGCATTCTGGTTGGAGTTTGGGGACTTGCTGCATTTACCAGCTTGACTGGCTCGATCGTATTCACTCGTATCTTCGCGATCGTGTATGCAGCAGGTGCAATCTTAGGACTGCTTCCGTTTACCAACACTCTATTTGGTCTGACTCCTCTATTTGGTGCAAATGTCTTGCTGAATGCGATCGTTGCAGGAATTGCGTTCTACTATGGCTTCGTGAAATCCTCTGAAGTTAAAGCCGCAGCGATCAAGTAACATTCAGAATCTAAAACTTTAAGAAAGTAGCCCAGAGAAGGCTACTTTTTTTTCGTTAAAATAAAGCTGCTCCTCAACTAAAGAGACTCAGCCGATGATCGAAGTGCTGCAAAACTGGCAGGAAGTTCAAACCGCAACACAAGCTTTGCAACAAGCAAGTTTACCCACTCACATTACAATTGAGAAGAATTGGGATCAGTGGTTACTCGCTCAACTTCTACAATCATCAGAAATCAATCAACAGTCTAAGATCATCGATCTAGGATGCGGTGATTGTTGCACCCTTGAGTTTCTCTCTGCTCTTGGTTTTGAAGAATTGCATGGCATCGATTTCACCATCAAACCGAATCAATCGAACTACAAGCTTTACCAAGGAGATTTGACGGACACCTCATTTCCAGACTGTTCCTATGATGTTGCTGTTAGTATCTCTGTGATTGAACATGGAGTCGATCTCGATGCGTTTTTCCAAGAAGCTTATCGATTGCTCAAGCCCAATGGGTTGTTATTCGTAACTGCGGACTATTGGCAAAGTAAAATTCCAGTTGATTCATCAATTCAACCTTTCGGACTGTCTTGGACAATCTTTTCAAAGACAGAAATTGAGCAAGCGATCGCACTTGCCCAATCTCACGGCTTTCTTCTCGAACAAAATCAAGAAATTCCAGCGTGTACTGAAACAACCGTCTCTTGGTACGAAAAGAACTATACGTTTATCGCACTCACATTCCGAAGACCTTAATAGATCATTAACTCGCGAATGTCTTGCTGCTTAAACACCTGTTCAGCCTGACGAATCTCTTCTTCACTTCCCTCAACCGTAATCAGATAGTCGCCGCGTTGCAGGTGATCACCGTATCGTCCCGCCATCCCGCTCGGAACACCGTAATCAATCAAGGCTTTCTCCAAATTATTCGCCGCAACTACAGCAACACCACTCGCCGCAACACTCGCCGCCAGTGCTGCTCCTAAACTTCCGGCTGTCAAAACAACACCGAGTCCTGGAAGCGCAAGTGCGGTCAATCCTAGGATAGAAAATCCTGTGGCACTCGCTGCCAGCGTATTTCCAACTACACCGGCTGAATTGACCACTTTTGTATCTCCCACGTGATCGCTGACTTCAACCCCGCTCACTTGCTCTGCGGGTTCCGCTTCTTTCGCAATCAAAGAGATTTTGTCGATCGCAAATCCAGATTCCTGCAAGGTGTGAATTGCTTTTTCTGCACTTTCCCGCTCTAGAAATACACCGATCGCTCGTTTTTGCTGTTGGCTAACCACCATTTTCTTTATTCCTACAAATAACAACGATAATCACACTGAAATTGTTTGTGATTCACACTTTGATCTTGGCAACCTTGATCTCGTGAGCCATCGTTCCAGGGGGGTAGCTACCAAGTGGACAGAACTTTGACGAAAATCATTCACTCGATCGAGAGCATTGCAGAGCCGTACTACATAAGAGACAACAATATAAGGGACGACAATCAGGCATTTTCAGAGGCGCGGGGCAAGCATCGCCTCTCGCGCTTTTAATTGGATCAATCTTGCACGATCGCGAATGTAACTAAGATTAGATTTAGTTTTAAGAAAGATTACTGTCAATCCACCAATTGATAGAGAAGCGGAGTAAGAGCTATCTCTTGAATTAAGTTTTATTTGAATACCATAAGTTAGATTACTTTTTAACTTGATCCTGAGAGAGACTGATACTGTTAAGACACTCATAAAGATAAAAGGACAGTTATATGCAGGCCTCTAAAAAGCACTTAGGTGAATCATTCGGGTTGGTTTTGTTACTGGCAATGTCCTGCGTTGGCATGATTACACTGATGTCACAGATGCAGTAGTAAAACGCTCTGCCACTCACTTAACCTGTAAGATTGCACAGTTTTAATTCACTTAATCTAATATTTAGGAATTGGGTAGGAGCATTTTCGAGTTGCTCCTACCCTTCGCTTTTTGAGAATTGAAGCTTGAGTTCAACTCAGGATCTCTATATCTCTATAATGAGATGAACAGAGAATGATGTTGACTGACACATGGATAAACCACTCGATGCCGAGCAATCGATCGAAGTTGCGACCCGCATCAAAAGTAAAGCAAAAGCCAGTTTTGAGAACGCAGCGAAAGCAATTTCTATTGTTGAAGGAGCGCTGTACGTTCAAGGATTCATTGTGTTTGCCGGAGCGCCTCACAAGCCCGTTGAACATAGCTGGCTAGAGTTAGACGATCGTATCCTCGATCCAACCTTCCCGCACTTCAACCGCAAACCCGAACAACTCCACTACTACGCCGCCCAAAAACTCACTCCCAAGCGGCTTAAACAAGCGATCGAAGAAGCCAAAGAAGACTATCCCGAAGATGATCCCTTGCCCATCTACGGATCAACGCCTTATGAATACTATGGCGATGTCATGCTAGGTGGTAAAGAATATGCACAAGCTTATGAAACTGCGAAGGCAAAGTGTAATGAATTAAATCCACCGAAGAGTCGCAATCAGCAAAACTAAAGTGAATCCATTTGCAACACTAGACTCAACCTTACGCAGCGCGATCGCGATTAGTTTGGGTGCGATTCCAGGTGCATTGAGCCGTTACTATCTCACGCTGCTGTTTGCGCGGTGGTTTGGCACACAGTTCCCCTATGGCACCTTTTTTATCAATATCACAGGTGCAATGGTGATGGGCTTCTTTGTCACCTTCTTTCTAGAACGCGGCATCGGCACCCCAGAACTTCGCTTATTCTTTGCGGTTGGGTTTCTCGGCTCCTACACAACTTTTTCAACCTACGCGCTTGAAACTTCGGTCTTAGTGAAATCTGGAAATCCCAGTCTTGCGCTTTTGTACGGGTTAGGAAGTGCCGCGATCGGATATTTAGGCTTAGAACTCGGCAGCTTCCTCGCTCGAAAATTAAGTTAAATCTGGATGGAAATCTCGCAGCATTTTCTTCAGTTCCATTCCGTGCAGTTCTTCCTGCCCGATCATACCGCGTACAAATTCTTCAAGATAAATGCTGGCATCTTCCACAACATCTAATAACTGTTTGTAGAGATTCAATGCTGCCGTTTCGTGGTTGAGGCTCTCAAGCAGAATGTCGTAAATCGAGTGCTTGTCCGTTTCTTCGATCGGCGCAATTTTCAAGCTTGGATGTCCTTCGAGTCCCGTGAGAATTTCTCCGACTTGTTGAGCGTGGAGCAGGGATTCACTCGCCTGTCCCTTGAGAAACTGCACGATCGGGATACGGTTAGGCCCTGTAACCATGAGTGAATAGTGCGTGTATCGTACTACGCCTGCTAACTCAGCTTCCATGATGGAATTGAGCAAATGGGTTGTTTTTTCTAAATTGAGATCGCGCATGATTGGTTCGCTGATGACAGAAGACTAGGTTCTCATAGACTTCGATCAGTTTAACTGTCGATAATTACTCTCAATGATGCAACTTCGCAGTTCAAGACCGAGCCAAAGCAAACCTAGCCTCTGTAGGATAACGGCTCTACTACAAATCGGCAATTTTCTCATTAATATGCCTCCGATCGCCGAAACCCGCACCCCAAGCTCTAAATCTCCTACTATTGTTTTGCGATTGCTTCAAAGGGTTCCGCCCCCAATGGGCTAGGTGTCCATCCGGTAATCGTTTTACGCTGTACGAGCAATGGATCAGAATGCACGATCGACAATCGCACTGCTTCACGATGAACGATCTCATCGACTTCTGCATAAAGCTTTGCTCTAGCTGAACGATCGCTAGTCGCTCTGGCTTGATTCAGAAGTTGGGTGACGCGATCGTTTTTCCATCCGCCCAAATCTGTCGTGCTACCCGGCCCAAAATGCGGATAGTAAAAGGTATCCGGATCACCATAATCGCCCGTCCAGCCCAACATAAACATCGGATAGCCTGGATTTTTATTGCGATCGGCAAGATACGCCGCCCAATCTTTGGTTTTCAAATTGGCGCGAATTCCAACCGCTTGTAGATCTGCGGCGAATGCTTCGGAGATCGGTTTTGGGGTCGGAAAGTAAGGACGCGCCACAGGCATGTACCACAAATCAATTTCAAACCCATTCGGAAAGCCTGCTTGCTTCAGTAAATCTCTGGCTTTCTGAGGATTGTAATCATAGTCTTGCAGCTTCGGCGAAGTTGACCAGTCGAGCGCAGGTGGAACAAAGTGCGGGGTGGTTTGCGCTGACCCTTTCCAGAAAGCTTGCACGATCGCTGGCTTGTTAATCGCATGAGCGATCGCCTGTCTCACTCTCACATCCGACAATGGCTTAAAGCTTGGATTTAATGCCAGATAGCCCACATTAAACGAAGGACGATTCGCCACAGTTAAATTCTGATCTTGCTCAATTTCTGTCTTTTGGTCGGGAGCCAGTTCGACCGTAAAGTCAATTTGTCCGGCTCTCACTTGCGCCAGCCGCGCACCGGAATCTCCCACAAACCGCATTACCAGTTGATTCGATTTCGGTAACTCTGGCTTCCAATAGTTCGGATTTTTTTCTAAGGTAATACGATCGCCACTCTGCCACCCTTTGAACACAAATGCTCCGGTTCCCACGGCTCCGCCTGCGGGAGTGCCATAATTTGCGCCTGCTTTTTGAATCGCGCTGGGACTAGCAATGCCGAAGTATGCCGCTGCGATCGCCGTTGGAAATGCGGCAAAGGGTTGTTTCAGCACAAACTGGAGGGTCGAATCATCCACAACCCGAACATCCTGTATCAGCGAATCCGGTTCGCCCTTGTAGCCCCCGAAAATCTGTCCCCAAATTTCGTAGCTCTTGCCGGCATTGCGAAACCCATTCGGATTGTTTTTATCCCACCAGCGATCGACATTAAATTTCACCGCATTGGCATTAAAGGCTGTCCCATCATGAAACTTTACGCCCTGACGCAGCTTGAATGTCCAGGTCTTGCCATCTTTGGAAGCACTCCAAGCGGTAGCTAAACTGGGTTCTAGCTCAGTCGTTCCAGGCTTGAACTGAATCAATCGATTGTAAATTTGGTTATGAACAATCAAAGAATTCCCATCAGTCACATTGCCGGGTTCTAAGTTCGTTGGTTGTCCACTCGCAGCATAGACCAACACACCCGAATTAGCAGGAGTCGAATTTTGCGGGCTGCAATTCGTGACGACAACAGCCAAAGCAGACAACAACGCGATCAAGCCCGATCGCCAGATTTGAGGATTTACCATTGCATCTGAATCCATACAAGCTTCTGGATTTTATCAAGTGCAGCGATTAAAGCAAATTGACAAGCTTGTATTATGAATGTAGTATAAAAGTAATCTTAGAGGAATACGATACGAAATGAAATCGTCAAACTCGTTCAAACCTTTGAGCATCGCGCCTTAGAACGGCTGCAGTGGAAGCATTCCGCTCATTTCACCGTAGCATTGTGCTCTCTAATCCCCGATCCGTTAACCGTCATTGATCAAATTCGCTACGGAATCCAGCGTTATAATCAGGCTCATGGTATTGAATCAACTCCAACGCTAGCTATCACGAAACCATTACGCAATTTTGGATTTACCTGATTCAGATTTATCTTAATCGCATTAATGTTCATGATTCTTTACCGAAAGCGAATCAGTTAATGAATCTTTATCTCGACTGGTTCTGTTGTTTGCATCCTACAGCCGCGACCTGATCTTTTCGCCGGAAGCCCGTTCTCTCTGGATTGAACCCAACCTGAGATTTTTGAACTATGCAAGACTTTGACTTTAACTTTAATCAGTTCAATCAATTCAACCAAAATAAACAGAAAGGACAAAGTTTACTGGCGGCAGGTTGGCGACCGTTGAATCGCGATTTTGACTGGAGCTATTTTCTACAGCTAGCCCAAGAGGACTCAGAAGAATTAAACCGCCGAATGATGGGAGCCGTCAGCACGATCGCAGATGCTTTAGGACGCAGTCATCAAGCCTGGTGGTCAAACGCGATCAATTTATTTTCGTCCTACACGCGCGGCGAGATTGATCAAGTTTGGAACTATCTCACGCCTGATCCGCCTTATCCCGACTATCGCTATCGAGACACGCTCAGCGTAGAAACCCCGATTCGTCAGATTGTCAGCCGCAACAACATTCCGATCGACTACGTTCTCACGCGCTTACAAGAAACCACAATCCGCCAAACCCTCGCAATTCTGGGGCGACCGGATTTAATCATGCAAAGCTATCTGGATCGATCGTTTTATTTTCCCGTAGAGCGGTTTGAAAGTTGGGATCGACTGGATGTCGTCAGTAGCGCTTATGCTTACTGGGCAGCGCATGAAGTGTGGTTACAAATTGATTATGTCGATCGCGGACGACGCTACTGGACGCTGATGGCAAAAAACATGGCTCCGCTCATCCAAAAGTCTACTTATGGATTAGCCGTCATGCTGAGTGGCTATCAAAGCCGCGTCGGGCAAATTCACGCCCAGTTTGCAGTCCGGGACTTTCCGCCGGAGATTCAAGCCTTTACGGACACCGTACAGCAAACGGTGATGAATCAACATCGATTAGCTGTATTGGTGCATGGTGATCCAGGAACCGGTAAAACCGCTTGGACACAAGCGATCGCCAAAGAGGTTCTAGTTCCACTGGGCTATGTGATCTTCATTCTGGATCACGATGCGGTTGAGAACTTTGTGCCACCGAGCTATTTAGAACGGATTTGTCTGATCATCAATGAGGCAGATAACTTAGCACAGGATCGATCAACTGAGATTGCTCAATCGAACAATAAGACAGAACACATTCTCAGCTTGCTTGATGGAACGCTGTATCAGAGCGTCGTGAGTGTTGGTAACTTTGAGCTAGAGCAAAAGTTAGTCGTGCTAATGACTTGTAACACCACTGAGCGACTTGATCCGGCAATGTTACGAAAAGGTCGAGTTGATCTGATGTGCGAGTTTAATCACCGTTTCGTGTAAATCCAATGAATTAGCTTACCAGATTGATTTGTGGATGCGACAGATTCTCGCCCCCTAAATCCCCCAGAATGGGGGACTTTGAGTATGATCTGTCGCATTCTATGTTTAATTCGGTAGCTGTCTGATCTCTAACTGGAGAAGACAGCTTTTTTCAATTGCAGCACTTTGGAGCAATTTGCCTCATTGTTCACCGACGCAGAAACAACTGTGTGATGTAGTAAGTATTGTTCTTTTTCCAAACTCCTACTCCAGTCTCAGCATAAATCGGACGCAGAATGTTCTCTCGATGCCCTGGACTATCCAGCCACCCCTCGACTGCTGCGGGAGCGGGCTGAGCCACATTTGTGCCTTTGAACAAATTCTCACCGACAGCAATATAAAAAATGCGATCGGCACGAACACGATCGGCGGGTGTCGTCCCGTCAGGACTGGTATGGCTGAAAAAATTCTTCTCTGCCATTTGCTTGCTGTATCGTCGAGCCACTGCTGCGAGTCGATCGTTGTTTTTCAATCCCGATAATCCATCTTGCTGCCGGACTTGATTAATTTGCTGATGGATTGCCGTCTCAATTCGCGCTGTGGTGGTCGATTGTGCTGGCGTTGGAGGAGTTGACGGCTGAGAAGAAGGAGGCTCAAGAATTGGAAAATCAGGAAATCGCTCTCTAATCTGTTTGCATCCCGTTGTCGCCAATATCAGCGCGGTACACCCGATGCCCATAAGCCAAGATACTCGACAATGCTGCGTTTTTCTTGTGGTGTATGTTAATTTGCAGGAGTTCGTCTTAAATTCGCTAGGTTGCATGATAGGTAAGAGGCGGTGCGATCTGCTTTTCTCTAATCTAGCAATCTGAAGCCTGTGGCTTCTTGATTCTATCCATACACTAGGAGATGTCTATGCTGAAACGTACTGCCCTATTGGTCTTAATTGCATCCTTGTGTTGGTTTGGAGTGAGTGCAAGTGCAATGGCACTTCCGTTAAATCCTCCGATCGCAACTCTGTTTTCATTTTCAGGAACTCGTCCGACAACTTTAGGATTAAACAACGATCGCTTGGCAGAATGTCCAAGTACACCAAACTGTGTCAATAGCTTTAGCACCGACTCAACCCACGCGATCTCACCGATTTCCTATGCCGTTTCGCCTGAAGCAGCGATCGTTAAGTTGAAACAAACCATTGAATCCCTACCTCGCACAAAAATCATCAAAGCCACAGATAACTATATCTACGCAGAATTTACCTCTAAGATCATGGGCTTTGTGGATGATGTGGAATTTTACCTAGACAACCCTGCAAATGTGATTCAGGTGCGATCGGCTTCTCGCCTTGGAGAATCAGACCTCGGAGTGAATCGCCAGCGGATCGAGGCGATTCGCGCTCAGCTTAAAGCCATTGATTAATTAAATCCGGCGCTCTCCAAAGCAAGTAAACGATAACAGCACAAATGGCAGTAATCAAGGCAGTCAGCCCATAAGCCACACACATCAACAATCCATCAGATTCGAGCATTGCCACCACTAACAGCAATATCCCGATCGTTGGAAATGGATTGGTAAATGGAATCGGTGCAATGAGCAAAATGGCTAACCAAGTAATGCACAATCCATTGAACTGCCAGATATGCGGATTCGATGCAATTCGCCTGAGACGAGGACGCGTAATTTTTTCTAAGATACGCGTCACTCGTCGAATATTTTTTAGCAACTCCCGTGCAAAAAAAGTCGGGAATCGAAACTGCGCCAATTTCTTTGGCAACCAAGGCGATCGCTTCCCTAGTGCCATCTGCATCCCTAATAAAATGCACCCCGTTCCTGGAACTCCCGTCAATCCAGGCGGAACCGGAAACAAAAACGGAATCACCAAAAGCGCGATCACCAAGCAAAAACCACGTTCTGAAGTTTCAGCTAGAATCGCCGCGATCGTTAATGGCTCCTCAGACAGTCGCTTTAACAAAGATTCAATGTCTTGAGAAAAACGAAGGTGCATAGCGCAATCACTGATTCGATACAAAAATTCTGACGCAAATTTTTCGGATCGGGATCAGTGATGCCCCAAAATTATTGAATTTGCTGAACCGGAAGAGGTACTACACCAACGCTGGAACCGCTTTGAGAATGCTTTCAAACAGTGCTAATCCATCCACACAGCCAAGCGCGCGATCGGAAGCGCGTTCCGGGTGCGGCATCATGCCCAACACATTGCCCTGACGATTACAAATGCCAGCGATGTGATTGAGTGAGCCATTAGAATTGCTTTCGGCTGTGAGATTGCCCGCCGGGTCACAGTAGCGGAAGAGAATTTGATCGTGATCTTCGAGCGATTTCAACGTCTCCGCATCGGCATAATAACTGCCTTCCCCGTGCGCGATCGGGAACTCGACGACTTGACCTTTCTGGTAATTCTGCGTCCACACCACATCATTCCGCTCCACGCGCAGAGGAACACGATCGCAAATAAAATGCAAATCCCGATTTCGTACCAATGCACCCGGCAGCAATCCCGCTTCGGTTAGCACTTGAAACCCGTTACAAATGCCAAGAACTAACTTTCCAGCGTTAGCATGATCGATCGTCGATCGCATCACCGGAGAAAACCGAGCGATCGCCCCACAGCGGAGATAATCCCCATAGCTAAATCCACCCGGAACCACGACGACATCAATATCAGACAAATCACTTTCTTCATGCCAAATCATTCGAGTCGGCTGACCGAGTATCCCTTCTGTCACCCAGACAATATCGCGATCGCAGTTCGATCCCGGAAACACTAAAACCCCAAATTTCATCGCGATCCTCCTTAACTTTTAAAGTCCCCCACTCGTGGGGGATTTAGGGGGCACAAATCACTCAAAACGAAGCCAACCAACTTAAACCGCCGCCAGTGCTTGAAGCTCAATCCGATAATTCTCAATTACCGGATTCGCCAACAACTGATCACAAATCACATCCAACTGCTCTCGTGCTGCCGTTTCACTCTCGGCTGTCAGCGACAATTCCACATACTTCCCGATTCTGACTTGCTCCACGTTAGAGTAGCCCATGTGCGCCAATCCTGACTGCACCGCCGTCCCTGCGGGATCTAAGACCGAAGGACGAAGAGTAACATAGATCTGAGCTTGAAATTTTTGAGTCACAATCGCTGTCCTAATGGTGAAACGTTCTGAAAACCTATCTATTCTAAGACTGCGTTGATTCAAAACGGCATTGATCTCTACAATTTATCAACATGAAAACCCAGCGCACCCGTAGCCAAGACCGCATTCTCAATATTCTCAAGAGTCTCAACCGATCGATTTCTGCTCAAGATCTCTATGTCGAATTGCGGAGTCGCGATCAGGGAATGGGATTGGCAACGGTGTACCGAGCGTTAGAGGCTTTGAAGCTAGAAGGCATGGTGCAAGTGCGAACGCTCTCAAATGGTGAATCGCTTTATGGCTTAATCCAGGAAGATCGACATCATTTAACTTGTTTGCAGTGCGGTGAATCCGTGGCGATCGATGAATGTCCCGTTCATGCGTTAGAACAACAGTTGAATCAATCGCACCGCTTCAAAATTTACTATCACATGCTGGAATTTTTTGGCATGTGCGATCGTTGCCAAGCAAAAACCGAGGGACTTTGATCGAATTGTCACAGTCTACCTATTGTCACAGTCTAGGGATCTTTAAAGTTTAGAGGCGCGATCGCGAGTCCCCGAATTGTTCGCGTACCCCATTCAATAGCATGCGCTGTTCTGCACGTGCGATCGCTCGATGCGCCATATCTACAACCGATAAATTGACTGAGATCGCATCAACTCCCCACTCAATCCAGCGATCGATCAGCTCAGACGTGATCGGCGCTTGGGTTGAAATCGAGCAGGGGATCTGTAAGCGATGCGCCGATTGAATCAATTGAGCGATCGCATTCATTACCGCAGGATGAGTTTCATCAAATGCCTGTACCATCGCACTTTGGTCGCGATCGACTCCAAGAATTAGCTGAGTTAAATCGCTCGTCCCGATGCAAATTCCCTGAACACCTGCCTCGACATACTCCGGCAGCAGAAACAATACGGAAGGCACTTCTGCCATAATCCAAAGCTGAAATTGAGCATAACCCAACAATCCCGCTTGCTCGACTCGGCGACGACAAAAGACAAATTCTTCGACTGTTCGCACAAACGGCAGAATCAATCTCAAATTAGAGCAGCCTGCTTGTAACGCTTGTTCAAGCGCAGCAAGCTCAAGATCAAAGCGCTCCGGATGCCGAACATAACTCAGTGTCCCGCGCATTCCCAGCATGGGATTCGCTTCCGGTGGCGTAACTTGAAACTCGTGCGATCGCAAATCTAAACTGCGATAAAACACCGGACGAGGCGCAAACGATCGCGCAAATTGCTGAATCTGTCCAGCTAATCGGTCTTGATCAAGCGCCTCTAGCATTCCTCCTAGCATTAGCTCTGATCTTAATAATCCTATTCCATCAATATTGATGTTCTCTGCATCTGCGATTGAATCGACTTGACTGAGATTAATCATCAATTTTGTGGCAGTTGTATTCCAAGTCTGCTCTATTCGCGTTGATTTTGGTGAAGCTTGAACCGTTGGGTGAGTGAGTGTAACTGATCCAGTATTTCCATTAACGACGATCGTATCTCCCGTGTGAATTCGTTTTGTGGCTTCTTGCGCTCCTACGATCGCGGGAATCCCCATTTCTCGCGCCAAAATTGCCCCATGGCTAGTCATTCCACCCTGCTCCGAGACGATCGCAGCGGCGTATTTGAGCAAGGGAATCCAACTGGGCAAAATCATTGGAGTGACCAGCACAGAACCCGCCGGAACCGGGGTGTCTGGTAATTCTAAACCGCTCAGCACGAAGGCAGGAGCGATCGCTTGTCCGGGAGCCGCCCCCAGTCCGAAAACGATCGCCTGATCTGAATGCGACGGAATCGGATCTGGGTAGACCGTCGGGGCAGGGTTTCGCGCCGTGGTGATGTAGAGGTGTGAGTCAGACAACTGCCACTCTAAAGCGATAGGGAATTGCAAGGTTTGAGCGAGAGTGCAGAGGGCTTCTTGCTGAGGGGGCTGCAAAACTGGCGCGGCTTCGCTGAGGTGCGATCGTGCGAGTGGTTCCGTTCCAGCTTGAATGTGATAGGCGATCGTTTGTCGTCCTGCTTGCTTTAGTTGAATCTGATCTTCGGAGATCTGATAGAGTTCTGGCTGCACTTCGCCCCGTGCGATCGCAAAATTTAATCCGCGAGCTGCCGCAATTTCCCACTGGGGCGGCTGACCTTGCAGCGAACCGGATGCCGTGACGCTGGCGATCGGTTGAATTAGCACTGCGAAGTGGATTTGCTGGAGTTCAAGCTTTGCGCCTTGCCAATAAACCAGGTTTTGCGCCCGAAATAGTTCTGCCCACAGTTGCTTGAGCGCGATCGCCAAGTCGTTCATCTCTAGAGTGCAAATTTGCGGCTCGATTAAATCACAGAGTTCTTGGCTAGAAAGTGGCGCATCGAGCGCGATCGACGGACGCAGAATCACAGCCGAGGGTGCGCCTAAATCGGGCAACTGTACAATTACCTGTGCAATTGCGCTCTCGATTTCTAACATCCAGTCTTCTGGAAGTTCGGCATGTTGAATCGTTGGGCGAATTTGCCGAGCGATCGTTTGAAGCTGCTGTGAGTCTTCGAGATTCAGACGCAAAGAGGAGTAAGGCAAATCGGCAAACAAGGGCTGCAACCAGTGAATTGTTTCGAGAAAGTGACGAAACCGGGTTGCCGCTAACACGACGCTCGGAAGCACTGGAAATCCTTTCTGAGCGATCGCACTCAGCTGTAGTGCTTGTTCGCCTACCTGTGTCTGATGTTGCGATTCAATGTGATCGAGCGAGAACAAAGTTTCCACAGCCAGCGATTTTTCCATTGATTCTTGATTGTATGAGACTTGCTTCGACAGTCCCGAATTGATCAGAATAAATGAATGTTTGCTGGAGGGCACTTTTAAAAGGATGGTTTTGGTCGCCTGCAATGCTCGATCGATTGTTGAATTTTGTTCTGCAAAGCCCTTGTCCTTTATGCGATCGCGCGACTTCTGAGCCACTTTGTCTCGATTGCCAGCGCTGCTTAGAGGGCGATCGTCTCACCCATCCTGCACAATTTTGGCAGCAGCAACCCCGATTATTCGCTTGGGGCAACTATAGCGATGCGCTCAAACGCACGATCGCGACATTGAAATACGATCAACACCCTGAATTAGCCGCACTGCTGGGTGAAAGGTTAGCGCGATCGTGGCTAGAAGCCTCGCTGAGCCGGGATAAATTAGCGATCGTTCCCATCCCGCTTCATGAGAAAAAACAGCAGCAGCGCGGATACAACCAGGCGGAATTAATCTCACGCGCTTTTTGCAGAGTCACCGGGAATTTGCACCAGCCGTTGGGACTGCGGCGCATTCGGGCAACCGAAGCCCTCTTTAACTTATCGCCCAGAGAGCGAGAACGAATGCTAACCCAGGTGTTTGAAATTGGGAAAATCCAGCCCGATCGACCCGTATTATTGATCGACGATATTTATACCACGGGGACAACCGCCCGCGCTGCGATTCAGGTGTTGCACCGCAATGGCATTCGAGTATTAGGCATTGCGGTTGTGGCAAAACCAATCTCAGATTTACGATCGTTGCGCTAATCGTTCACCAGATTTTCTGCTCGACTCGACTTCGCTCAGATGAAATCGACTTCCCCATTCCGCGAAGATCTTCGTGTAGTTGGTTTGCTGGCAGCAGCGGCAACCGGACTGTGAACGTTGCGCCTTTTTCCAGACCGGGACTGGTTGCCTCGATCGTTCCCTCATGTAATTCCACCAGATGCCGCACGATTGCCAATCCCAGCCCTAAGCCATTGTGCGATCGCGTCGTCGTACTGTCCGCTTGTCGGAAGCGATCAAAGACGTGGGGCAGAAATTCTGCATCGATCCCAATGCCCGTATCCGTCACAGTGATTCGCACCATGTTGGATTCTTCTGCTTGGGCTTGAATCGTAATTTTTCCTTCTTCGGGCGTAAACTTGACTGCATTGGTAAGCAAATTCCAAACGATCTGCTGGAGTCGGGTGGAATCTCCCCAAACGTTGCCAATATTGGGCGCAAATTCCGTAATCAGTTGGATCGATTTGGCTTCAACTTGAGGACGAACCCCATCGATCGCCGCTTGAATCACAGCCACAGGCTGGATTGATCGATGATTCAAGCGGAGCTTACCGCGAATAATCGTTGAGACATCCAAAATGTCTTCGATCAGTTGTGCTTGGGTTTCAGCATTGCGCTCGATCGTTTCGAGGGCGCGATCGACCATTTTTTGGTCGTATTGCTTGGTTCGCAGCAGTCGCACCCAGCCCAGCATCGAATTTAACGGGGTTCTGAGTTCGTGGGAAAGGACGGCGAGAAATTCATCTTTCATCCGGTTTGTGGCTTCCGCTTCTTGACGGGCAAGCTGTTCTCGCATCACCTGAGCGCGAGTCACCTCGGCTTCCTTACGTTCGGTAATGTCTTCGATCGTGCCCACATGACCGAGCGCTTCCCCGGATTGTGCCAGCATCGGGCAGGAGCGCACATGCACCCACTGAACGCGCTCACCGATTGTTTGAAAGCGCAACTCTTCAGAAAATTCCCCGCCATGCTCTAGGTAAACATTCCATTGCGACACGGCCCGATCGCGATCGTCGGGATGAATGCACTGTTGCCAACTCCGCTCCGCAACTCGATCGGAGGCAATCCCGCAAATGGCTTGAAATCGAGGATTGGTGTAAGTACAGCGTCCCGCTGAATCAATCACAAAAATTCCAGAGGGCGAGGAGGCAGACAGCGATCGAAACCGCTCTTCGCTGCGGCGCAGTTCGCGATTGATTGCGGTCAATTGGGCGGCTTGGTGCTGAATTGCGGCGGTCTTCTTGAACAAATCGACAAAGACCCCAACCTTAGAAACCAGAATCTCAGAGTTAATCGGTTTAATCAGGTAATCTACTGCACCGAGAGAATAGCCCTTGAATACACCTTGTTCGCTCGCATCAAAGGCGGTCAGGAAGATAATTGGGGTGTGCTGCGATCGTGCCCGACTGCGAACCAGATTTGCTGTCTCAAAGCCATCCATTCCCGGCATCTGAATATCCAGCAGAATCACGGCAAAATCCTGATTGAGCAAGCATCTTAGCGCTTCTTCTCCCGACGATGCCCTCACTAAGTTTTCTCCGAGCCTACCTAAAACCGCTTCTAACGCCAGCAGATTTTCAGGCTGATCATCGACGATTAGGATGTTGACGGAAGTATGCATGGGCATGAACGCGATTCTTACAAGGGTTAAAAAGCTGATTCAACAGGGGGAACACAAAGTAGTTAACAAGGGAGGAATCCGCTCCAACGGCAAAATACGATCGACCGCGCTCTTGGCGATCGCAGCTTCGGGCATAGAGGGACACTCAGCGCTGCGGGGGTCTTGCACGATCGTAAAGCCGCCTCGCGCTTTGATTTTTGCCAGTCCTTTTGCTCCATCTTGATTGGCTCCAGTTAAGACGACTCCGATCGTGTTGGATTGGTAGATTTCGGCTGCCGATTCAAATAAAACGTCGATCGAGGGTTTCGCGAAGGCAACAGGGGGATCAACAGAGAGTGAGAATCGCTCAGGATCGACCAGCAAATGATAGTCCGCGGGGGCAAGATAGATGCACCCAGCACGAATTGGTTCTTTGTCTTCGACTTCCAGAATCGGCAAGCGGCTCTCCTGCTGTAGCGTTCGACTCAGGCTGCTCCCAGAGCAGCGATCGCGATGCTGCGCGATTGCAATAGCTGCTGAGAATTCCCCTGGTAATGCTTTTAACATATTTCTTAAGGCAGATAATCCTCCCAAAGATGTACCTATGACGACGAGGGTGAACGCCACTAGCTCATCCTCCGATAGAGTTTTTCGGCTTTTGAGAGTTCTATGTAGCGATCGCACAGTGAAGTAAATCGCAGCGTTTCTTGTCGTCCGAGTGCCAGAATTCCAAACGAACAAAGACTTTGATAAAACAATTCGTGAACGCGATCTTGGAGCGTTCGATCGAAATAAATTAATACGTTTCGGCAGACAATAACGTTAAACTCGTTAAACGAACCGTCGGTGACAAGATTGTGCTGCGAAAATACAATGTTGTCTCGTAGAGATGAGCGAAAGATCGCGTTCTCGTAAGCGGCTGTATAGTATTCAGAAAATGATTTTTTTCCGCCTGCTTTGTGATATTGCTGCGTGTAGTCTTTCATCGCAGAAATTGGAAATATTCCGCTTCTTGCGGTTTGTAAAACTTTGTCGTTTGTATCGGTCGCATAAAGACGACAACGATGATAAATGCCTTCTTCTTGCAGCAAAATCGCCATCGAATAAACTTCTTCTCCGGTTGAACATCCAGCGTGCCAAATCCGAATAAACGGATAAGTTCTTAATGTTGGCAGCACTAGATTTCTAAAGGTGAGATAGAAGCTTGGATCGCGAAACATGGAGGTGACATTTACTGTTAAACTGAGGAGCAATCGATCGAGAGATGGGCGATCGTGTAACACTTGGTTTTGTAGTTCTGAGATCGTTTTAATACCTTCTGCCTGCATAAAATTTTGCACTCGGCGACTGCGCGAAGACGGCGCATAGTTACGAAAGTCGTAACCGTAATAGCGGTAAATTCCTTCAAACAGCAATTGAATTTCAATTGTTTCGAGCGTCGGTTGCACAGCCAGCATAATAAAAGGAATCAAACGTATTTCTGTTATGCCACGATCGCGTTTGCGTTGTAATCCTCCTAGCGCGTCAGTCTTAGGGCTTAAAATAAGCGCATTTGCGAAGATGGCGGTTCAATCTGATTCCAAGGTAGGGCTGGAACTGAAACCGAATGTTGTTCTAATAATTTCTGAAAAGAACGGGCATTTTGAGGCGATCGTTCTTCAATCGGGCAATGGACAAAGAAGTAGATTTCAGTTCCTTGCTGCAGCGCGCGATCGACCAACTTCACCCATTCTTCCAAGTACACTTGATTGATACTCGGATGGCTAATGTACCGAATTAAACTAAACGGTGCAGTGATATCGGGCTGTAGTGGAACCTGTGGCTTTTTGCGTTCACTTTGCAGTTGTGGATCATCTTCGCATTCATAAATTGGACGAGTATCCAACAGAACTCGACCGATATTTAGCTCTGTTAAAAGCTCATTTAACTGGGTGCGATACGGTTCTCTAAACCATTGTGCATGTCGCACTTCAAGCGCTAAGTTTGCACCTGTCCAACCCCGTAAAAAGGCTTCTAGATCCTTGAAGTTTGCCGGACTATAACTTGGAGGTAACTGAGCAAACAATACGCCTAAACGATCGTCCAATCTCTGCATCAATTCTAGAAATTGCAATGCTTCAGGTAATGACGGCGCGAGTTTTCCGCTATGCGTCAAAGTTTTCGGCAATTTTGGGCAGAACTTAAATCCGTTGGGTGTTTCCGATTTCCAACGATCGACCGTAGTGCGATCGGGAATCGAATAAAACGTGGTATTGCCTTCAACACAAGTAAACCGCCGACTATAAAGATTCAGAAAATCAGAGGGTTTACTTTTAGGTGGAAACAGATCCCCGACCCATTGTTTATACGCCCAAATCGCACAGCCCAAGCGAAACGTCATCGCAAACCATCCTTTAGAAAAACACTGTTTCATTCATCTGATAGAGTCCAATTCCAACCAGGAATCTGATACTTAAATCGCACATTAGAAAAATTTCTAGGTTAAAAGATGTTTGGCGGAAATCAGATCAGAACAGCGGCGCTGCTCGGACTCTTGAGCGGACTTTTTGTTTTAGCTGGCTACTATCTTGTTGGGAACGAACAAGGTCTTATTCTAGGGCTAATCTTCGCTGCCTTCAGCAGTTTAGGTTCATGGTACTACTCCGATCGCGTTGCCTTAGCTTCGTATGCAGCCCAACCGATCGAACGCGCTCAAGCTCCAGAACTGTTTGATATGGTGCAAAGACTCTGCGATCGAGCAGAAATTCCGCTGCCGCGCATCTATCTGGTTCCGACTCAATCCCCAAATGCGTTTGCAACCGGACGCGATCCGAATCATGCAGCCGTTGCCGTGACGCAAGGAATTATCGAACTGTTGACCCCGGAAGAGTTAGAAGGGGTACTCGCTCACGAATTAACCCACGTGAAGAACCGCGATACCTTGACTCAAGCGGTTGCAGGCACGATCGCGGGTGCAATTACCTTTCTCGGTCGGATACTGACTTTTGGGGCGCTGTATGGCCCGGTTTATCGCGACACTCGGCGTGGCACAAACCCGATCGGCTTATTATTCTTGATCGTTCTTGCACCGTTGTCGGCTGCTTTGATTCAGATGGCAATTTCTCGGACTCGTGAATTTGCTGCCGATGAAGGTTCTGCCCAACTGACCCAAAATCCGTCAGCACTGGCGAGTGCCTTAGAAAAACTGGAAACGATCGGTCATCAAATCCCGATGCACGGGAATCCGGCAATGTCGCCGCTGTTGATTGTGAATCCGCTCTCAACCGAAGGATTACAATCGCTATTTCGGACGCATCCCCCAACCGAAGAACGAATTCGCCGCTTGATGCACTACGCTCAAGAAGCAAAATCCCCCGCGATTGCATCCTAGTCCGCAGAGCGTTGAGGACTCTGTGCTAAAACAAGATTACCCTCAACGAAAAACAGTCATGACCCGACGCGATCCAAACGACCCCAATGGTATTGGAGATGAAATCAAAAGCCACATTCTCATCCTGGGCACACTCGTTGGGATTATGTGGATTGTCGAAGTAGTCGATATTGCTCTTGCTGGCAAACTCAACTATCTAGGAATTTATCCTCGCAATGCGATCGGCTTGCGAGGTATTTTATTAGCGCCGTTTCTGCATCGGGATTTCCGACATCTCATCAGCAATACGATTCCGCTTGTGGTGATGGGTTGGTTTGTGATGCTGCGCGGCGTTTCTGAATTCTTTAAGGTCAGCGCGATCGTCATGCTAGCGAGCGGGCTGGGAGTCTGGCTACTGGGCGCACCTGGATTACATATTGGAGCAAGCGGCGTAATCTTTGGCTACTTTGGATTTTTGCTGTCGCGGGCTTATTTTGAGCGGAGTGCTTTGTCGATCGCCATGTCCCTTGCCGTGGGATTACTGTACGGTGGCATTATTTGGGGTGTGCTGCCGGGGCAGTTGGGCATTTCCTGGGAAGGGCATCTATTTGGTTTTCTGAGTGGAATATTTGCTGCAAGGCAGATTTCTCTGCGTCGCTGGTAAGCGCGCGCGATCGCGCTTACCTCGACAAATTTTATTCAGAAGAGCTGAGGGTGATTTCTGTGCTCATTCACGTAGCGTCTTACAACTTGCAAAAATTCGCGGAGAACCGACGAAGTATGATCGGGTCGCCATACTATTGCCGTCTCAACTAAAGGTGCCGTCTCAGCTAAAGGCATTGCTGACTCCAGAGGTTTGTAAACCACCCCAACTCGTTTCAGGCTTTGTAGTGAGGCTGGAACTAAGGCAATCCCCATCTCGGCTGAGATTAAGCCAATAATCGTCTGCATCTGAATGGCTTCCTGCATCACGTTCGGGCGAAAATTCGCTTGTTCGCAAAAACTGACAATTTGATCGTAAAGACCAGGACCAAGATGGCGTGGAAACAAAATAAACGACTCATCCGCAAGGGAGTGTAACGAAATGGCGGGTTCGGTTGCGAGTGGATGAGATTCTGGCAACGCGACAACCAGCGGCTCTTGCAAAATGTATTCCAGGCTCAAGTGATTATCTTTTAGCGGTGGATGACAAAACCCCACTTCAATTCGATGATTTTGCAAGGCTTCTTCTTGTTGCGTCGTCGTCAACTCCTGTAAGACCAGATTGACTTGGGGAAAACGCTGCCGAAACTGAAACAGAATCGCGGGCAGAATGTCGTACACTACAGAGCTGGTGAATCCGATCGTGAGTGTTCCGGTTTCGCCCCTGCCTGCTCGTTGTGTGTCGCAGACGGCTTGTTCTAGTTGAGCCAGAATCTGATACGTTGCCTGCAATAAAACTTGTCCTGCTTCGGTTAACTGAACTTGTCGCTTCGTGCGGCGGTGAAACAGTTCTACGCCTAATTCTGTTTCCAAGTGCTTGATCTGCTGACTCAAGGGAGGTTGAGCGATGTTTAATCGATCGGCGGCGCGATTGAAGTGGAGTTCTTCCGCAACCGCCACAAAGTAACGAAGGTGACGTAGTTCCATTGATTTGATATGTTTTTCGTCTTAAATCAATCAAAACATATATTGGACAGACACAAAGCGGCTCCCTATACTCCAAGATGAATGAGTTCCGCATATCGAAAAAGAGCGAGAATACTATGCCCGAAAACCTAAGAAGTCAAGCCATTACTCAAGGCGTTCAGCGATCGCCCAATCGCGCCATGCTGCGTGCGGTCGGATTCGGCGACAATGATTTTACGAAACCGATCGTTGGGGTTGCGAGCGCCCACAGTACGATTACGCCCTGCAACATGGGAATTGCACCGCTCGCCTCGGAAGCTGAAACCGGAATTCGTGCGGCAGGCGGAATGCCGCAAGTGTTTGGAACGATTACCGTGAGCGACGGGATTTCGATGGGTACGGAGGGAATGAAATATTCGCTCGTCTCGCGGGATGTGATCGCAGATTCGATCGAGACTGCCTGCAATGCTCAAAGCATGGATGGCGTGTTAGCGATCGGCGGCTGCGACAAAAACATGCCGGGAGCCATGATCGCAATGGCACGGATGAACATTCCAGCGATCTTTGTGTACGGTGGCACGATCAAACCCGGACATTTAGATGGACAAGATTTAACGGTTGTCAGCTCGTTTGAAGCGGTTGGACAATACAGCGCCGGTCGGATTGAAGAATCGATGCTGTATGCGGTCGAGCGCAGCGCTTGTCCGGGTGCAGGGTCTTGCGGCGGGATGTACACGGCGAATACGATGTCCTCTGCATTTGAAGCGATGGGCATGAGCTTGATGTATTCCTCCACAATGTCAGCCGTTGATCCTGAGAAAGCAGAAAATACGGCGCTGGCTGGCAAGGTGTTAGTCGAAGCGATCCGCAATCAAATTCTGCCGCGTGACATTATCACTCGTAAGTCGATCGAGAATGCAATCTCCGTGATTATGGCAGTCGGTGGATCGACGAATGCAGTGCTGCACTTTTTAGCGATCGCGCATTCGGCTGGCGTTCCCCTCACGATTGATGATTTTGAAGTGATTCGTGAGCGCGTTCCAGTTCTGTGCGATCTCAAACCTTCGGGTCGCTATGTGGCAACAGACTTGCACCGAGCAGGCGGAATTCCGCAGGTAATGAAGATGCTGTTAGCGCATGGATTACTTCACGGCGATTGCTTGACGATTACGGGGGAGACGATCGAGGAGCGATTGAGAGATATTCCCGAAGAACCCCGCGCCGATCAAGATGTGATTCGTCCGTGGAACAATCCGATGTATTCGACCGGGCACCTGGCAATCTTGAAGGGCAATCTGGCAACCGAAGGATCAGTCGCGAAAATTACCGGAGTCAAGAATCCGAAGATTACTGGGCCTGCGCGAGTGTTTGAATCCGAGGAAGCTTGTTTAGAAGCAATCTTGGCAAACAAGATCAATGCAGGCGATGTACTTGTGATTCGCTATGAAGGACCCAAAGGCGGGCCTGGAATGCGAGAAATGCTGGCTCCAACTTCAGCCATCATTGGAGCAGGACTCGGAGATTCCGTTGGACTGATCACCGATGGGCGCTTCTCTGGTGGAACCTACGGCATGGTTGTGGGTCACGTTGCACCGGAAGCTTTTGTCGGAGGGACGATCGCGCTTGTTCAAGAAGGCGATGAGATTACGATCGATGCCCACGCTCGATTGCTGCAACTGAATGTGCCTGAAGCCGAGTTGGAGAAACGTCGCGCCGCATGGCAACCCCCCGCACCGAGATATACCAGAGGCGTGTTAGCAAAATACGCTCGATTGGTGTCATCAAGCAGTTTAGGAGCCGTAACCGACTTGGGATTAGAGTAAGTTGACGTGAGTTCGACACAAGTGCTTAGCTGCGTTTGGATCTGCGGATAGCCCCCTAAATCCCCCACGAGTGGGGGACTTTGAACGGGTAGGAAACCTCTTAAACTTGGGGAACCAGCTCCTTTCTAAGTCCCCCAGAATGGGGGATTTAGGGGGCGAAGTAGCTCACATCGAAGCGAAAAAAAACTCATCGAACTGACGTTAAAGAAAGAATGGGCTCAATTCTTTCGATTCCAGTCCACGGTAATCGAGATTTACCTAAGGGAACATTGAAAAGTATTTTGAAAGATGCTGATCTAACGGAAGAAGATCTAGAGTAAGTCACATCTTTATGCAGCCGAATTCAGAATTTCTCACACCCGAAGAATGTATCGAAGTCGATAAAGCGCTGTTAACCTCAAAAGATAAGTTCTCAGCGCGAGTCGCAATTTATTCGTTACGATCGCTCAAAAAAATCGCTCAAGCGTCAGGACAAGCGATCGCAGATTTGCAACCTACACAGATCGAAGATTGGATCTATCAAGATGAAAGCTTACAGGGCGGGATTGATAACGAGTTTAAGAAGTTCTTCTCGAAGCTTGTCGTTGCTTCGATCAATCCCTTAATGCAGATTGCACAGACGAATGGAACACCGATCGAATCGCTGACGGTTCCGCAAGTGGTCGCTTGGTTTGAGGCAAAAGCCAAAGAAGCCCTGAAATCTCAACCTTAGAGAATTTCGATCGTTCCCTGCTGCCCATTAATCCGAACGCGCTGCCCGTCTTGCAGAATTTCGGTCGCGTTCGGAACATCCATCACTGCCGGGATACGATATTCTCGCGCCACGATCGCGCCATGTGAAAGCCGTCCCCCAACTTCGGCAATCAGTCCGCCGACTCTCGCTAGAACGGGCATCCAGCCTGAGTCCGTATAAGGAACGACGAGAATGGTTTCACGATCGACATTAATCGAACCATTGAGCGATCGCAGCACTCGGATTGTTCCCTCGACTTGTCCCGCGCTGGCTCCGATGCCTTGTAATTGGTCTGAGGCTTGCCAAGTGGGGAGTTGGGGAGCGGGGGGATCGTCGCCATAAACGAGTTGGGGAATTGGGGAGAGTTGGCGATCGTGCTCGAATTGCGATCGACGCTGCTCGATCAGTTGGGAAAATTGAGCTTGGAAGTCTGGGTTTGAACCCGTGGATTGCTGGATTTCCGCATAGGTCAGAAAGAAGATGTCACCTGATTCGGAGAGAATGCCGGACTTGAGCCAAAGTTGTTCGATCGCCACAAATCGCCAGCGCAGTTCTGCGAGTAAACGACTGTAAATTTCAGTGACTTTTCCCTTTAGGGCAATGCGTCGCTGAACGCCCTTGTTTTTAATCTGCGGGGTTGCCGGGGCGGGAGCCGGACTTAAGCAAAATTGTTGGAAGAGTTCGCGCACAGGTTGCGGTTGTTCACGCCAAGTTGGGACAGCGATATCAGTTCCGACTTCGCTTAAGTAACCGTATTGGTCGAGGAGTTGATCAAACTGCCTCAGAATGGCTTGTCCCTGATCCGTTTGAGCAAGTTGAACGAACAGATCTTCTTGACTCTCGGAATTTTCTAACACCGATCGAGCAGAAGCCGCCAAATCAGAGAGCGATCGTAGTGCTGCAACTTCCGGAGTGTCTCGGTTATCCAGGTCTTCATCGCGGACTCGAAAGACTGCTTTTCTGAGTGCCGCACTCAAAGGAGCAAGAATGCTGTAATAGGTCGCTCGCTCTAATAGTTCAAGAATTTGCTGAATTTCTTGAGTAATTTGCTGGATCTCTTGAGTGTCAAGCTCAACGTTTTGTGTTCCGGACGGAAATCCTTGTGTTCCGGACGGAAATCCTTGTGTTCCGGACGGAAATCCTTGTGTTCCAGACCGAAACTCTTGTGTTCCAGACCGAAACTCTTGTGTTCCAGACCGAAATTCTTGTGTTCCAGACCGAAATTCTTGTGTTCCGATCGCAAACGTTTCTGCCGAGAACGAGAAATTTCTCAGTTTAAGCAGCATCGGTCTAAAGTAAAGCTGCTCGTCTCGTGCAAAATCCTGCTCTAATCGCATTTCACGCTGGAGTAATCGCAGCAATCCGGGCAAATTTGCGATCGTCGATCGTGTCGGTGGCTTGCTGAACTTTGCCCCTCTGGTTAAAAACTCCAAACTCTCAGCAGGCAATCCCATCCGCCGGAAAATCTGCCCTAACAATGTGGCATTGAAGTAGGCGTGTGAATAGTGTAAGGTTGCCGTTTCAGTAAAATCTAAACCTGAAGCACGATCGCCTAGCACGATCGTAAAAATCTTTCCCCAAACGCCACAAGTCAGCGGACGATTAATCGACCAGGTTAAAGGACGAATTGCACCAGGAATCACTTCTGCGGCAATTTTGCGCGTCCAGATTGGGGCGAGCGTTGTAATCGATCGCGATTGCAGCACCCACAAAGTTTCCCCATCAAAACTCCACTCAATATCCTGTGGCACTCCATGAAAATGCTCTTCTAAATGCCGCGCTAGGTATGCCACTTGCTGAATTAATCGCCCTGGAACCGTTCCTTTTCCTTCGATTTCGAGCGTCGCATCCTCTGGTAGTCTCCAATCCGCCCCGACTTCTCGCACATTCACCTGATAACTTTCAGGTGTCTCTTGTCCTGAAACCACACGATCGGCAGTCCCCGGTAACGCTTCAATCAATACGCTGTCACCCTGCCGCGTAATCGGATCACGACTAAACGCCACTCCCGAAAACACCCCCCGGACTTGCTGCTGAACGAGCACCACCATCGACGCATCAGAAATTTCTCGATCGCGCCGATACTTCACCGCAGATTCCTGCTCATACGATTCCAAACACCGCAAAATCGCTGGTAAAAGCAAGTCTCGATGCGTAATGTTTGCGATCGATTCATACTGCCCTGCTGCGGAAGCCGATTCAGAATCCTCTCCGATCGCGGACGATCGTACAATCAGCGGATTCTCTCGCGAGGGTTGCAATGCTTGAATCAACGGTTTCGGATCATCTCCGGGCAACAAGATGCAAGCATCCGGAACCGGATAGCCCGATCGCTTCAATTCCGAAAGCGTTGCCGCCTTTTGTCCAACTTTCTCGGCTTTCAAGATTTGATCGAGTGTCAGGAGCGATCGATCCTCCCTTAGAAATTGAAACATCGCCTGTGATCCTCTCTGCGCTTGGTCTGGTTTAAGGTTTAAGTCGTCTGGAATCTGGTTATAAATCCACCACAAAAAAGCTGCAAGTGAGATCGCGCTTCCAATCAACGGAGTCTCCGACGGATGCCGCAAGGCTGTGATCAGCGGAAACAAAATCAGAACGCCAAACTTGCCCGATCGCCGTTCTCGCAGAATCGTAAACCCAATTCCCCCGATCAAAAATACAAGAAACGAGGTGATCGGATCATGCACCGCATAGCCCCACACCACATTCGTTGTGCCTGCTCCTTTGCCGATAAAATACCGTCCGTAAACCAGCGCAATCAGCGAAATCACTTCCCACTCTGGACGATCGGGAAAAAACGATCGGGCTAACAATACCGCTGCAATTCCCTTAAACGCCTCAGACAATACGGCTAAAATCCCGACAATCTTCCCCCCGTGATAAAACGCGGCTGAAACACTGAGATTTCCTGTCCCCAATTCGGACAGTCGTTTCCGAGCCAGAGCGCGGGTGATCCAACTAATCAGCGGCAACCCTCCCAGAATCGGACACAGAACAAAAATCAGCAGCGAACCCCAAACAGGCATCAACGTCATAGCGCGTTACTTCGAGTCGATCGTTTCCTTGATGTTCGCCCAAAACTTCCAAACTTCCTGCATTACCGCAGAATGAATTCGCAAATCGGGATGAGACACACCAGACAGACAGACAAATTCTGCACCGTGAATGACCGCCGATTCAACGGTAACAACGCCATCGTGTCCGTCACCACAATCGCTTGCCACCACTAAAGTTGGAATTTCTGCGGCAATCCTCTGCGCGATCGCGCTTCGATTAATTCCTAAATCTCTCGCAATTCCAATCCCCCAACCAAACGGATCGACCTTGCGGGCAATATGCGATCCTCCAATCGGCGCACCCAGCAGCACCAACGAATGCACCCGCGACCACCATTCGGGATGTCGATCGAGCAATTCCACCCACAACACCCCTCCCATCGAAGTGGCAATAATCCGAATCGGCACGTCAGGATATTTACTTAACGTATCGCTCACCACCGCTTGAACACTCTGAATCAGCGGTTCTAAATAAAACAAAGTCCTAACCCAGTGCAATTCGGGTGCAACGATCAGAGTATCTTTCAGAGCCAGTGCGTGAGCCAGTCGAGCGATCGTCTGACTCCCTGAAAGATCCGTCATGCCATGTTGAGCAAACAGGATGGTTTGGGGCTGAACAGTCATGTTTTCAGACCAACAAGAACTTTCTTCACCTTAGTAGATAAATGGGCGTTGCTGCTATAAACACGGATGCTGGATTTGAACGGATGCAAGGCAACAAAAATTCCCTAAGCGGCTATCAGCAGAAATTTATCGATGTCTAAGCTAGATAGCTTAAGCCAGATCAGTATGCTGTCAGTGATCCAACGGAACTTTTCCGGACTGTGCTGATAACTACAAGAAGCATGGGCACATTTCAATTGTAGATCTGTTCCCTTTGATAGATGTATTACAGCCTTCTGCTGAGTCTGGCAACTTAGAAATTTTGAGCCTTGTGCAGTTTTAGATGATTGCGATCGTGCTGAACTTTCGCGGCTGATCCTCTGACTCACTCTCTACTAGCTTCTTCGCTCGATCGCGCCCTCACAAATTCATGGTGGGGTCAAGCTTCATGCGCTCTCTTCAGTTCTTCTCCTGCCGCCCCGTATGAAAACAACCCCTTACCAGCTTTTAGCAGCGACGCTTCTAATCGGCAGTAGCCTTTCTGGGATCAAAGTCGCCCTCGCGCAGACTGTTGCTGACACCGAAATCAGTAACACTGCCACGGCAACCTATTCGGATGGCACAACCACCTACAACGCAACGTCTAACACTGTAACTGTCAGGGTTGCTGAAGTCCCAGGAATCGTCATCTCAGCCGACACTCCGAGCAATCTCACTCCGAATGCAGGAGATACGCTCTATGTGGATTTCACCATCACAAACGTTGGGAACGATCCGACACAGTTTTTCATACCGGGCACAGCTACTCTTTCCGATAGCACTAACTTCTCACTGAATGGGTCTTTGCAAATTGTTGCAGTCAACGGTTCAGATATCACGCCGGTCACTGTCCCTGCAGGCGGTGGTGCAACTGGAACCTTACTAAGCGCAATCTCAGGAGGAGGCTCGATTCCACCCAACGGGGGCAGTGGTGCAACTGGAACCGTCACCGTTCGCGTTCCGATTCAAGTGAATGGAACGGCTCCCGCAAGCGCAACGACAACGGTTTCTCTAGGTAACACCGCAACGCCAAATGCTCAAAACGTCGATCACACGGGCAATGTAAACAATACGCTTGATGTCTACACCGTAGATAATCCAGACAGCGTCTCTGGTGAGACCGAGGGCGTTCTGACTCAAGTCAACGAAGCGATGGCAACCAGTATTTCGATCACTGTCAATGCTCGCTTGCAAGCCTTCGCCACCCTGCTCAAAGCGGCTTCAAGCTACAGCAACAACAACACACCCTCAGACCTCACAGACGATGCATTAACCTATTCACTAGCGCTCCGGGTGGAAAATCCCACTTCTCCGCCTACGGGTCTAGTTGCTTCGGATCTCCATCCCACAGCGATTAACTTAGATGGCGGAACTGCAAATCAAAACCGCATCTTAGTATCGGATGCAATTCCAACCGCAACCGCGCTGAGTACAGCCACGCCCACCACACCCGACAATACCTGGCAAGTCGTCTACACAACTAGCGCCCTTTCAATTCCCGCCCACCAAGCCAACTGGGTCACAATTCGTCCAAGCTCCGGCACGATTACACGGGTTGGCTTTATCCGATCGACCGCGATCGCCAAAGGTACAACCGTTACAAGCTTCTCATTCTCGGTCAATCCGATCTCTGGCTTTACGGGTGGACGCATTACCAACATTGCTCAAGTGTTTGGTCAATCACAGCCCGGAACTATCGCACCCGGAACTTCCACTCAACTGGTGTACGACGAATCCGGTGATCAATCCCCCAACAACCAGCTAGAAGGCGGCAACCCCGATCCAAACACCGGTGGCGCGACTGCAACCGGACGGGGAATTGGGGATGGAGTCGCAAATCCGGCAAATGATGGCATTGATCCAGGTACCGGAACCACTCCAACCGATACTGCAACCACTAACCAAGGAGATCTCAACGATACAGACGGAGGTGAAGTTACGCTCTATACGATCGCAGTCGCACCGCTCAATGGCCCGAACGGTCGCCCTGATGCCATCAATACCACCAACAACGACGACTTTACCAACCGATCGATTGTGTTACCTGCGGGTCTCCCTCCAGGATTACCGTTAAACGATAGTCAAACGCCAGCGACAACATTTACCAACACCGTTCGGAACACAAGCAGCAGTCCAGCAACAATCTCCTTGATTCCAATTCCGCCAACTGCGCCAGATAGTCTAGCTACGGGAACGATCGTCACAATTACGGTTGGATCAGATGTCGCAGCGTATGAATACAACGGCACAAGCTTTGTCTATCAATCAGGCACTAATACTAGCGCCACCAATCCGGTGAAGCTCGCAACTGTTACGGCAGGGGGAACGGCTAACTATACAGTGACGATCGATCTTCCAGGCGAAATCTCCCAGACCACCGGCTACTCCGTTCCAATCTTGGCGTTCATTGATGAGAACAATAACGGTAGCTCATCGAATGAGCCTGGAAACATTACAATCAATCGCCTCTACACCGGATATGTAGAACTTGAAAAAGATGCCCGCATTCTCGCTGGTGCAACCGAGCTTGTGGGATATACAACCGATGAAGCGGCACTGAGCGCAGCCGCAAGACCCGGACGCATCATCGAATATCGCATTCGCTATCGCAATATCTCAACCCTAGCCCCGAACAATTCCGGTAGTGTTGACCTCCCCGCTAACAACCTGGTGATCACTGAAGATGGTGCAACTGCGCCGAACAATTGGTTCACCTCCACAAGAGACACCGTTGGCGGAACCCTTCCAGGCTCGGCAACTGCAACAAGCGGAGCCATCAGCGGCACTGCCAACAGCGGAGACATTCAAATCTATGTCAATACTCTCACCATCCTTGCACCTCAAGGATCTGGGGAGTTTATTTTCCGCCGTGAAATCAGATAGTTCATCAGGAGTGAAGCATGAAACGGAATTTTGTTTGGGTAGGACTAGGAATTGTGGCAACGGTAGCAATGTTTCCGATCGACGGAACATTCGCTGCGGCAAGATTGCTCGATCGTGGGTTAGCGATTGCTCAAAACTTGAACCAACCGAAAGTTGAACTGCGGCTGATTGCAAAACAAAAGCTAATGCGGAAAGATGCTCACGGCAAAGAGCAAGTGGCTTGGAATGAGTTAACCAAAGATACGATCGTGCAAAAAGGCACAATTCTGAGATTTCAAGTCGTGGCAAAAAACACAGGTGATCGTGCGGCTGAGAAATTAGTAATCACACAACCCGTGCCGAAAGGAACAATTTATGCAATCGGCACTGCGATCCCAAGCGGGGCTGAACTCAGCTACAGCATTGATGGCGGTAAAACCTTTAGTGCAAATCCGCTAGTACAGATGACATTACCCGATGGCAGAACTGAGATGCAGCCCGCACCTCCCGAAGCCTATAGCCATGTGCGCTGGACTTATGCAAAATCGATCGCACCCAAGAAGGGTCTAGAGATGACCTACGACGTAAGCGTTCGGTAGATATTTAGGACTTTGATTGCTTTGGTCAATCAAAGTCCGCTTCCCTGAAAATCCTACGCATTCAAGACTGTGAACTCATCGACCCTCCCGAAAGTGCAGCAGTTTTCCCGCGCGCTCAAAACGCTCAAAACGCTCAAAACATTGAGTGCCGCGATGTTACTTTGCGCTGTGAGTGCTTTCGCGACTCCTGCACAAGCTCAAACAAAGACCTCGACGATTACCAACCGCGCAACTTTTACTTACAACGATCCAGCAGGCAATTCATTTAGCAGTGTGACCAATCGGCTTCAGCAGGGCTTAATTGATCCTCTAGGGCGGATTACAGGCTGTGCAGGGGAAGCATTGTCAAGCTATTCAGGGTTTAGTGTGAGTGTGTATGCAGCAGATGCGTCTGGAGTTGAACTTGGCTCACTGGTGTCGCTAACAAAAACTGAACTTCCAGACATTCCGAACAATGGCGTTTCTGCTGGACTTGATCCAAACCGTCAAAATAGCAATCCGTTCTTTCTGAGTGCTAACAGTGATGGTCGATATAACTTTCTGCTCGATGATGCACGGGGACAGTTAGCGATCGGCAGGCAATACATTCTGGTGATTAACCCGCCTCAAGGCTCGATTTACAGTCAGCGTCGAGTGCGATTAACGATTACAGGTCGCAATGGACGGCAGGTGTCTTACACTGCGGTTTCGCTCGATGGTAGACCCTTGAGTACAACCACAGGAGTCAACTCCATTGATGGACAGTTAACGATTCAAGATGCAGAGCAAGTGGGATTGTCGCTGGCTGCGATCGACTTAGATGCCACTCTCTGTCAGGCGCAAGCCATTCAACTTGTCAAAACGGCTGATCGAGCGACTGCAGTACCCGGAGACACGGTACTGTATCGACTATCTGTTCGCAGTTTAGCGAGTGCTTCTGTTAGTAATCTTACGATCACAGATGTATTACCGCTTGGCTTCCGATTCCGGGAGAACAGTGCAAAAGCGGAATTTCAAAACACGATTGTTCCGGTTGCTGCGATCGAGAACGGTTCTACGATTACCTTTACGCTGCCGAACATTACCTTACCTCCCAGCACCGGCACACAGGCTCCAGTTCTCAATCTGGTGTATGCAGCAACATTAACCCCAGATGCCATTCGTGGCTCAGGGCAGAATCGCGCTCTAGTTCAAGCGACACGATCGGACAATCAGGACATTGTGAGAGATGGCCCCGCGCTACATCGGCTCCGGGTTCGCAACGGCATCTTAACTGACTGCGGAACGATTATGGGTCGGGTGTTTGAAGATAAAAACTTTGATGGGGAACAACAGCCCGGAGAGCCTGGAATTCCGAATGCAGTAATTTTTCTGGATGATGGCAATCGCATCACCACAGATGTCAATGGATTGTTCTCCGTTGCGAATGTGCTAGCGGGCTATCGCATCGGCGTTTTAGATCTGACGAGCATTCCAGGTTATACCCTTGCGCCGAATCCAAGATTTGTTGAACGCAATAGCCAATCTCGCTTAGTTCGGCTTGCTCCGGGTGGATTGGTGCGAATGAATTTCGCGGTTACGCCAGCGCAACGGGAGGCGAGAAAATGAAAATCCGATCGGTTTACGCTTTCTGTCTGATTCCCTTGCTGGCGATCGTGTTCAAAGTTCCGCAAGCTGATGCCACTCCTGCTTCAGTTCAAACCCAGTCTCAACCAGCGCTAAAATTTGTTTCTCCTGCGGTTAACAATGTTCTCGACTTGCCGTCTGCAACGGTTGTGTTGCAATACCCGAAGGATGCAAAAGTTGAACTGTTTGCCAATGGTGAGCGAGTGAGCGATCGCTTGATTGGACGCACAGAAACGAGCAGCACTACGATTACACAAGCTTGGTATGGAGTTGCACTCAAAGACGGCAAGAACACCTTAACCGCTCAAACGATCGTTAATGGCGGAAAAGGTGCAACGGCTACAATCGACATACAGGTTCGGGGCGAGGCAGCTAGACTCACTGTGAGTTCCGTTGAATCGCGTATTCCCGCAGATGGTCGATCGACCGCAACGATCGAAGGTCAGGTGTTAGATGCTCAAGGCAATCTCTCAAATCGAGAAACGACTGTTACCTTATCAGTAACCGCAGGCGAATTTATAGGTACAGATGCCGACAAAGAGCAGCCTGGATTTCAGGTGAAAGCACAGCAGGGAAGATTTACCACAACTTTGAGAGCGGGACTTGAACCGAGAGCCGTGACAATTCAGGCGCGGGCAAATGCGTTAGAAGCTTTCTCGCAGCTAAATTTTGAAACCGATCTCAGACCCTCGATCGCAACGGGTGTGATTGATTTGCGCTTTGGCAGACGTGGAACAGACTACTTTGGCAGGCTGAGAGATTTTAATCCCGAAGATCGAAACAATCCTTACCGACTGGATGCACAAGCGGTAGTGTTTGCCACAGGTCGGATCGGAACCTGGTTGTTTACCGGAGCGTTTAACAATAGTAGAACGCTGAATGAAACCTGCGATTCAACGGCAAGGTTATATCGCGATATTCAACCCTGCGATCAGAACTATCCGGTTTATGGCGATAGTTCTTCGACGACTGCAATTACACCCTCACGCGATAGTTTATTCCTCAGATTTGAGCGCACTTCTCCCGTTTCAGGAGCAGGGATAGACTATGCAATGTGGGGAGATTTCAATACCGAGGAATTTGCGCGACGATCGCAAACCTTCACCGCAACAACACGCCAGCTCCACGGCTTCAAAACGAACTACAACATCGGCAATCTTCAGATCACAGGAATTTTTGCCGACAACTTAGAAGGCTTTCAGCGAGATACAATTCCACCCGATGGCACAAGCGGTTTCTACTTTCTATCGCGCCGATTGTTGCTCGAAGGTAGTGAGAATGTTTTTCTCGAAACTGAAGAACTGAATCGACCGGGAACAGTGATCGATCGACAATCCCTAAGCCGGGGTGCAGATTATGAGATTGACTACGATCGTGGCTCACTATTATTCCGTCAGCCAATTTTAAGAACCGACATTGGTGTAAACGGTGAAACACTGGTTCGCCGGATTGTTGTAACCTATCAGTACCAACAGCGTGGATCGAATAACAATCTTTACGCAGGACGATTACAGTACAACTTTGCGCGAGGACTCGATCGTGAAAGCTGGGTCGGTGCAACCTATCTGCAAGAAAATCAAGGGGTACGTCAATTTGAATTATTTGGAGCCGATGCACTACTAAGATTCGGAACATCTACACAACTGATTGCCGAATATGCTCATTCCGAAAATTCATTAGACTTAGGTAGTTCAGTTCGCGGTTCAGCCTATCGCCTTGAACTCAACAGCCAAATTGCTCAGGGTATCTTTGGGCAAGCCTACTATCGTAAAACTGATGCAGGCTTTAACAACAATGCAACAACGAGCTTCACACCCGGACAAACTCGCTATGGCGCACAAGTTTCTACCACCGTTTCTCCGACGACCAATGTTAGAGTGCAATACGACAAAGAAGACAATACTGGAATTGCCCCCCGTCCTCTCACTCTGATCGATGAATTGTTGACTCCTCGCACGGCTCCGATTCCTGGATCGCGAGTAGACAATTCTCTGACAACTATTACAGCAGGGATAGAACAACGCTTCGGAACTGCAAGCTTTAGCTTAGATTGGCTGTATCGCGATCGCCAAGATCGCCTAACTCCTGCAATCTTCTCTGGAAGCTCTGAACAATTGCGATCGCGGCTCACGTTTCCTCTGACTGAAACCTTAGCCTTCCTGGCTCAGAACGAAACAACTTTATCCTCGGGAATTGATCCAGTCTTTAACGATCGCACTTTACTCGGCTTAAACTGGCAAGCACTCCCAGGAGTTAGAGTCCAGCTTGCTCAACAGTTCTATCATCGCGGACAGTTTGCCGGTCAATCGCTGACCAATCTCAACGTGTTAGGTGAACACAAGCTATTTCGGGACACTACCTTAACCGGACGTTACACGCTGTTGGGCGGGGCAAATGGCACGAACATTCAAGCGGCGATCGGACTGAATCAAATTCTCAGAATCTCTCCTGAGCTGAGGGCAAATCTTGCATACGAGCGCGTGTTTAGTACGATTTCGAGCCGCAGTGCCGCAGGAACTATCTTCGCACAACCATTTGCAGTCGGACAAAGTGCTGCAAGCTTAGGCTTAGAAAGTGGAGATAACTATAGTATTGGGCTGGAATATTCGGATGAGTCCCGCTTTCAGGCGAGTGCCCGCTTTGAGCGTCGAACTTCCTCAGCAGGTGCAAATACTGTGATTTCAGCAGGTGCCGCCGGAAAAATTAGCCCTGCGCTCACTGCACTGTTTCAGTATCAACAAGCCAATGCCGCGAATCAAGCTTTAGTGGGACTCGATGATACAAAGACGTTAAGACTAGGACTGGCCTATCGAGACCCGAACGACGATCGCTTTAATGCTTTACTCCGCTACGAATACCGCAAAAATCCCTCAACGATTCCCGATACGATTCTGCTTGGGAGCGGCACAGGCACAACCGAAAATCTGTTTGCACTTGAAGCGATCTACGCTCCGAACTGGCGTTGGGAATTCTACGGAAAGTTTGCTCTGAGAGAGAGCACTTCGTATCTAGCGAGTGATTTAGCTGGAACCAGCACTGTTACCTTGGCGCAAGGTCGGGTGGTTTACCGATTGGGCTATCGGTGGGATGTCGCTGCTGAGGGACGTTGGATCGGACAATCGACCACAGGCTTTAACGAACTCGGTTGGGCACTCGAAGCAGGATATTATCTCACGCCAGATCTGAGGCTTTCAGCAGGTTATAGCTTCGGACGGGCAAACGATCGCGATTTTACGGGTTCGCGATCGACCAGTGGGCTGTATGTTGGCGTAACCCTGAAAGTGAACGAACTGTTCAACGGCTTCGGGTTGCAACGGTTCCCCAAACCGCAAACGCCGCCCGAACAAAAAACCGTAATGCAATCTGACGCAAAAGCCCCCTCTCAGTCTCACTAGATTACTGTTATGTCTTGCTTACTTCAACTGCTTCTAATGCTTAGAAAGCCTTCTCAACATCTTGGAAGGATAGGAACTCTTATCGCTTGTCTTTGGCTTACTGGAACGCAAGTAGCACAAGCAGAAGGCAGCCGCACACTTTATCCTTCGGGTGCAACCGGGAATCGATCAAACTTAGAGTGGCGAATGGACTCGCTCTATGGTGGGCTGTTAACACGGCGCACATTACTGAAAGTCTATGCGGTTCAAGGCGAAAATATCTTGCTTGGCTCAAGTAACACTAGGAGTAGCGCTGAAATTCTAGTATTCAACCCTGGTCGTGTTACAGGTCAGAGCGGCAGTGAAACAGTTCCAGTTTCTTCGTCGGCTGACTTTCGATGTTCTGCTCAACGCACGAACTTAGGTAATCCAGCGCGAGGACGCATTACAGACCGCACCATGGAGTTAGCAGGTCCTCAATCGATTTCTGGAACAGGGAACACTAGCGGCTATGTTCCTTGTTATTACACCGCTCCAAGAACCGGGGTTTATGATGTTGTTTTTTTTGGTCCAAATACAACCCAGGGCAACCCGGATGGATCAATCAACAACTTCAGTACCGACAATAATAGTCAAGGAAACAGTGTTGCGGCTTGGGATGTTACGGTGAGAAGCAATGACATCAATTCCACGCAGGATTTCCCTGGACGATTATTTACTTACTACTTGACACTATTTACCGGAGGAAACCGACGCTTCCTCAATTTCTCAATTTATCCCGTTACCAATGATGGCTATCAATACAGGATTACCTTACGGGGACTTGATCCAGATGGATTTGTCGTTTACGGTAACCAGGTTGGTTTCTTTGACAGCGATGGTAAGACACCGCTCTATCGTGATGTCATTGGAGGAGATGAAAACTTAGCTGACCTAGAGAGTGGGGTTAGTCTTGCTCGTCCTCAGTTTGCGACATTTCTTAATCTGCCGAATCAAGCCGCTTTATCAGCAGTGACTCGTTACGATATTAATGGAAACCAACTTCTAGGTAGCATTCCGTTAATTCCTGTCCGACCTAGTGTCAGTGATCTGAAATTTCTCGGCAAATTCAATCAAAATACGAGCGTTGTCAATCAGGGCGGAACCTTCACCTTTAACAGTTCGATCGCAGGCAACTATCAATTAGTGATTAGCCGTGATGGAATTGATTTTGATCCGACGAATCCCAATAATCGGGCGCTACGTGGAGTTATGTTTAATTTGGGGATACAATCTGTAGACTGGAATGGGCAAGATAATAGCGGCGTTGCTTTTCCAGTCGGAACTTATCCTGCTCGAATTCGAGTCCATGCAGGTGAGTATCATTTTCCGCTATTAGATGCTGAAAACAATGTCAATGGTGGTCCTACAATCGAGTTGCTGAACGAGACGAATCCGCTTGGAAGATACCAAGCTTTCTACGACGATCGCGGCTATCGAACACTCGCAGGCACAACCGTTGGCACCGTGGGTCAAGTTCTTTGCGCTGCTACGGGAACAACAAGACCTTCTCCCCCCGCCAGCAACGCGATCACCGGGTTTGATAGTCGAGGAAGCGAGCGCAGCTTTGGTGTCTCAACAAACACACCTCAGCCCAATCAGAGATGTGGAGGTTCGTTTGGAAACACCAAGGGCTTAGATATCTGGACTTATTTTCCCAGCAACACAGAAACCGCGCCTGTCAGAATCATCGACAATCCCTCTGCAAATTTACGATTGGTGAAACGTATTACTGCGCTGAATAACATTGCTTACACGGATGTGATTGATGATCCAGCAGACTCAAGCGATGATAGTTCTCGCAACTGGACAATGAACTATATTGTAGGTCGCACTGGGAAAGGCATTACTGCGGCAGATTCCGTTCCGGTTAAACCCGGTGATAGCTTAGAGTACACGATTTACTTTCTCTCAGATGGAAGTAGTGCTGCTCAGAATGTGACGATCTGCGACTTGATTCCACCGAACACAACGTTTATTCCGAATACCTTTAATACCAGCACACCGAAGGATAGCCCCACATCTGCAGGCAACTTTGGGATGCAACTAACGATCGACAGCGCCACGGTCTATCTCAGTAATGCCGATGATGTACCCGATCGAGGGCAGTTCTTTGCACCGGGAACTGCTGCTCCTTGTGGTGCAAACGGAGCATCGGTCATTGTTCCAAATGGGGCAATCATGCTGAAATTAAACAATCTTCCCCATGCCACCGCAAAGGGCACTCCGAATTCGTTTGGCTTTATTCGGTTTCGAGCGAGAGTGAATTAAGCCCACATCACCGATGACCAGGTTGACCAGACAAAGATGCCAACGGCTGCGATCGCTAACACAACTTCGATTAAGTTTCCGATCAGTGCGCCAAAGCCGATCGCGAGACTCACTTTTCCCGCCGTTTTAAGGCGTTCTGAGGCTGGGAGATTGCGGCGATAAAGATACTCACCGATAAATCCACCCAGTAGACCACCGATGAGGATTCCAGCAATGGGGCCGCCAAGCGGCAACGCAGGCAACAACCCAAAAAAGCCGATCGCCATGCCCGCAAGCATTCCATACTGGCTCCACTTACTCGCTCCTGCTTGTTTGGCTCCCCAGTAAGAGCCGAGCCATTCTACAACAGCACTCAGAATCAGCGCCACGAAGATCAATCCGAGCGGCAGTAGCGGAATGGCAAACTTTGTCACCACACACCACACTAAAATTGCTGCCAGAATTAAGCTAGGCCCCGGCACTCCGGGTAACACTGCTCCCGCAACTCCAACTAGCATTACCGCGACTAATACCCAGTACAAAATCATTAGATTCATGGTGTTTCTCCTATCTGCGGCGAACCACTTGAGCAAAGCGATCGCGCCCGTCTTCTAAGTTCGGCGGAATGCCTTGAGGAAAGGACTTTTGAATCGCCGCTTTCAAGGTCTGTAAGCGATTGCCGGGGTCAGGATGAGAACTGAGAAACTCTGGTTTTCGTCCCCCCGAACTCTGCGCCAAAATTTGCATGAGTTCGAGAATGCCTCGCGGGTCGTAGCCTGCTTGAAGCATGAATTTTAGTCCGAGTCGATCGCTTTCCGCCTCATCCTGGCGACCGTAGCGGAGGTTAACAAGCTGATTTGCAGCTTGAGCGATCGCGGCGGCTCCCTGTCCGCCATCTTCTCCACCACTTGCTGCAACTCCGATCGCGTTCACCAGAGAAACACCAAGCTGCTGTTTGGCAAGATGCTCGGCTCCGTGTCGCCCAACTACGTGACCGACTTCATGCCCTAATACGGCAGCTAGCTGCGCTTCTGAGTTCATTCGTCCTAGAAGTGCTGCGGTAATGAAGATTTGTCCGCCTGGAAGCGCAAAGGCATTGACTGTCTGGGAATCGCGCAGCAGATGGAACTCAAACGGGTAGGGCGCTTTAGCAGCCTCCGATCGCTGAACCACCCGTTCACCAACTGCATCGATGTAGTCTTGCAGCGATTGCTCAGGGAAAAGTCCGCCGTGCCGAGCTGCCATTTGCTGACGGCTTTGCAGTCCGAGCGCGATTTCTTGTCGGGGCGACAGTTGAACGCGCTGGTTTTCGCCCGTAACGGGATTGACATTCGTTGCCCCAAAGTAGCTAAAGAGACTCCCAACCGCAAACACCAGCCCTAAGATTAACCGAATTAAAACACTCACAATAGTCGTTAAAAAGATGCGATCGATGTATTTTGAAATGCTCTAATGAAATAGATCAATCAGCCTAGAGATACAGTTCCTTGTCAACTTTGAGCGCTATTAAACACATTAGATGAATTTTACGACTTGCATGGTTGCAATTACAGGTGCATCCCCAAATCAGACTATTTTTGGTACTGTTTTTGGTTGCTAGTGCTCGGTGTAGCGGCGCTTGTGCTGTTCGCGGGATTTATGATTGTGGTAATCAGCTTTGCTGCCGTGAAAGCCAGCCGAGGACAGTCGTACCGCTATCCGTTCAGGATGCAGTTTTTGCAGTGATTGTAGTTCACTTCAGACGCAGGGTGAAATTGAATCTGTCTTACAGGAGAAGCAGTGACGATCGCAGCAGCTTAGAATGCGACTCAGCTTTTATCTAAAGAGGTTAAATGATGCCTATCGTTTTATCGGCATTGCAGCGAGGGTTGCGCCGAACGATCGCAGTCGTGTCGCTCGTTGCATTGTTTACTGTATCTAACTTTGTATTTCTAAACTTACCGAGCTACGCTGCACCCCCGTCTTCGTCCTCTTCGATTAGTGCCGAAGAGCAGATCGATCGGGCGTTTGAAGAAACTGAGGCAGCAGGGATTCAAGAAGAGATCTATCAACAACGTCTGCAAGAAGGACAAGACCCTGAGAAGATGCCCGGACCGTTTAAGCGGATTGTGGATGCAGAAGGAAAGGAGGTTCCTGAAACCAGCTTGATTGAGACTTCAGTGAGCAAAGTAAGGGAACTGACCCAGAAAGTTACGGGCAAATAAACCATTTTTTATATCGAGGACACAATCGTGGACATTTCTAAAATTAGAGCAGATTTAGCAATTTATGCTGAAGGCCCTGGCGGTTTGGATGGCGCATCAGATGTGCACATCGGAACTGTAGATCAAGTTGAGGGCGGAAAGTATATCAAAATGAAAAAGCTTGATTCTCCCGATCGACAGCATCATTGGTTTCCTGTCACTTGGGTTCGGGCAGTCGATGAAAGTGCTGTGTTTTTGAACAAACGGATCGATGAAGTGCTTAAAGAGTTGATGAATGAGGCTCCGGCGGAAGTCTAGTTTTTCAGAGCGGCTCGATCGTTTGATCGGAGCCGCTCTTTGTTTCAATTGCTAACTTCTTGCGGATGTTTTAATTTCCAGGTTTTGTCCTGCGAGAATTCCAGAATGGCTTGATGATATTTTGCTAATGTCGATCGATGTCCCACACTGAGGAAAGTTGTCCCAACTCGCTCTAAATGCTCGTATAATCGCTCCTCGTTTGCTTGATCTAAAGCGCTGGTGGCTTCATCGAGAATGGCATAATCTGGCTTATTCAACAGCAATCGAGCAAAGGTAAGGCGCTGTTGTTCTCCCAGCGATAAGACATCTGACCACTCTTGTTTTGCTCCAAAGCCCCCGAAGCGATCGGCTAAATCCGCTAAATTAACTTGCTCTAATATCTGTTGTAGCTGAGCATCTTCGATTTCAAGGTCGGAGTTTGGATAAAGCAACTGATCGCGCAAGGTTCCCAACACCATGTAAGGACGTTGCGGTAAAAATAGAACCTGATTTAAATTGGGACGCACGATCGTTCCAGTCCCAGCGTTCCATAAGCCTGCGATCGCTCTTAATAAAGAACTTTTACCACAGCCACTTGCACCCATGACTAAAAGCCCTTGCTGTTTGGGAAGCTCGATTGATAAGTTTTCAACTAATGTACGTTGTCGGTTTGGAGTTTGAAGGGTTAGGTGTTCGATCGTGATGCGATCGTCTTCGGTGGTTTGAATGATTGCTTGTTCATCTACAGCATCTTTTTGTTCTAAAAATTCTGCAAAGCTGGATAGACGATTAATTCCAGCCCCAAAGGTTGTTAACGCTTGGAATCTTGCAACAACAACATTGAGCGAGAAGAACACTCGAACAAACGCGCCTTGAGCTTCAGTCACTTTACCCACTTCCATCTCTCCCGCAAAGATTGCAGGAGCAACGACTAAAGCAGGCAGAATAAACGGAATAAACTCATACGCATTCGTCAACACATTCAGATTGAGTTCCCAAATCAGCAGCCGTTTCACATTTTCAAATACTTCAAGAAACCGCGCTTTGACCTGGTTCGATTCTTGTTCTTCGCCCCGATAGAACGCGATCGCTTCAGCATTCTCGCGAATCCGCACCAAGCTAAATCGAAAATCTGCTTCTTTTTTCAGTTGCTCAAAATTCAGCCGCACCAAAGGCTTACCAAAGACAACGGTGGTTACAAGCGTTCCTGCCAGCGCATACAACACTAGAAAAATCACTAGCGGTTTAGAAATGCCCCAAAGCACCCCGCTAAAGGCAATCACCGAGAGAACCGATTCAACTAGAACCAACAAAAAGGCAAGCGACTCTTGCGTAAAGCTCCGAACATCTTCAGCGATTCGCTGATCGGGGTTATCGATTTCAGGTTTTGCGGTCAGTTCATAATAAGCCCGATCGTTAAAGTAACTATCCACAAAGCGCGTCGTTAGCCAACGTCGCCACTGTAAGCTGAGACGATCGCGTAGATAGCGATAGCCTGCAAGCAATGGCGCATAAATTACCAGAACAGCAATAAACACAAACACGGTTTGCCAGAATCGCGATTCATCACGGGCAGAAAGCGCGGAAATTAACACGCCTCGCTTGTTGTTCAGAATCACGCTCAAACCCGTGTACGCCAGCAAAAATAGCACCACACTCAGCAACAAGCCTCTTGCCTGCCACTTTTCGTTCCCTTGCCAGTAGGGTTTCGCGATCGTCCAGAATTGTCGAAAACCGCTCAAGTTCAATCGATCCATGTATGCTGTCCTAGAAACGCTGCAATTGATTTATTGATTTACAGCGTAAGCGGAACCCTGCAACTTGAAACCTTCTTGCAAGATGATTTATGACTTCAGCCGACTGTAGCAAGCGGTCATCGATCGCAGCTTTTCCGCCAGTTCATCGGTGAGCAGTTCAGAGCTTGGATATCGCCAGCGCCAATTGCCTGCATATTGGCTCGGATCATTCATGCGCGATCGTCCATCCAGTCCTAGAATGTCTTGCAGCGCTGGAATTGCCCAAACCGACACAGACGCAAACGCCATCCGGACTAATGCCCAATGAATGTTTGTCTCATCCGGAGTATAGCCAATGTACTGCGCGAAGAATTCTTTTTCGTGCGGTGTTGCTGTGTTCCACCAGCCGATCGCAGTATCGTTATCGTGTGTCCCAGGATAAACGATGCTGTTTTGAACATAGTGATGCGGTAGATGTGTGTTGTTTGCATCATCACTAAAAGCGAACTGTAGAATCTTCATGCCGGGGAAATTGAAGCGATCGCGTAGCTCCTCAACTTCGGGGGTAATAATCCCAAGGTCTTCCGCCAGAATTGGCAATTCGCCTAAACGCGCTCCCAAGGTTTCAAAAAACTCGGCTCCCGGTGCTTCGATCCATTCTCCATTGATCGCCGTTTCTTCACCGGCGGGAACTTGCCAATACGCTTGGAAGCCTCGGAAATGGTCAACTCGAACAATATCAACATACTGCAAAGTGGTTTGAAAGCGCTGAATCCACCACTCATATTTGCTTTTCTGGAGTTGATCCCAGTCATAAACGGGATTTCCCCAAAGCTGCCCAGTGGCGCTGAAATAATCTGGTGGAACACCTGCAATAAAGGTCGGCTCAAACGTGTCTCGATCGAGCTTGAAAATCTCTGGATGCGCCCAGACGTCGGCGCTGTTATGGCAAACATAGATCGAAATATCACCAATAATCTGAATGTTCTTAGCATTGGCATAGTGCCGCAACTTCATCCACTGTTCAAAGAACTTGAATTGTAGAAATTGATGAAACTGGATGGCTGGCTGCAAGGCTTCAGTTGCCGATTTAAGAGCATCAGGATCGCGTTTTGCTAGTCCTCGATCCCAGTGATGCCAATCTTTTCCAGGGTTGGCTTCAAGTAATGCCATAAACAATGCAAAATCATCTAGCCACTGGGATTGCTGCTGGCAAAAGTCCTTGAAATCAGGCTGTGGCTTGAAGCGATCGAACGCTAACTTCAGCAGTTTGGTCTTGTAAGGAATCACGCGATCGAACTCAACTCGCTCCCGTCCCCCTTCAATCGGGATCACTTCTTCGGGCTTCAGTAATCCTTCTTCGGCAAGCTGTTCCAAGCTAATCATCAATGGATTACCCGCAAACACGCTGAAATTCATGGTGTAGGGTGAATGTTCGTAGCCGGTCGGAGCCAGCGGCAAAATTTGCCACAGCGTTTGACCACTTTTGGCGAGAAAATCTACAAACTCATATGCAGATCGCCCTAAATCCCCAATGCCAAAGTCACTCGGTAAACTCGTCGGATGCAGAAGAATTCCGCTCGATCGCTGAAACATCACCCATTCTCCACGCTTGCCATCGCTGAACTTTACTAAACTCTGTGAACAAAATCATAATTCTATGGACGGAAATTGAATCACCAAAGCAATTTGTGAAGAATCAGTCTTAGGAGGATGACGAAAATTCCTAAAACCTCCTAGCGTAATACCGTAATTTCAGCAATTCTAACGGCGACGATGATGCAATCTTCAACGCTCAACTACGATCCTCAATGGTACAAAGATGCCATTATTTACGAAGTTCCAGTTCGTGCTTTCGCAGATAGCAACGCCGATGGCATCGGGGATTTTCGCGGCTTGACTGAGAAGTTGGATTATTTGCAAAATCTGGGTGTAACGGCACTTTGGGTGCTGCCCTTTTTCCCGTCTCCGTTGCGCGATGATGGCTATGATATTTCAGACTATACCAGCGTCAATCCGATCTATGGGACGATCGAAGACTTTAAGGACTTTCTAGAAGCCGCTCATGCCCGTGGAATTCGCGTCATCATCGAGCTAATCATCAATCACACTTCTGATCAGCATCCCTGGTTTCAACGCGCTCGACGTGCCCCAGAAGGCTCTGTCGAACGAGATTTCTATGTCTGGAGCAACACGCCTGAAAAATACCAAGAAGCACGAATTATCTTTCAGGACTTCGAGGTTTCTAACTGGACATGGGATGCAGTGGCTAAATCTTACTTTTGGCATCGCTTCTACTCACATCAACCCGATTTGAACTATGACAATCCGGCAGTCCAAGAAGCCGTGTTTGAGGTCTTAGACTTCTGGTTAAAGATGGGGGTCGATGGCTTGCGAATGGATGCAGTGCCCTATCTGTATGAGCGAGAAGGAACAAACTGCGAGAACTTACCAGAAACCCATGAGTTTCTGAAGAAACTACGTCAGCGCGTGGAAAAAGACTATCCCGAATGTATGCTGCTGGCTGAGGCAAACCAATGGCCCGAAGATGCTGCGGCTTATTATGGCGAAGGCGATGAGTGTCATATGAACTTTCACTTTCCATTAATGCCGCGATTGTTTATGTCGGTGCGAATGGAAGATAGTTTTCCCATCAGTGATATCTTGCAGCAAACACCAACCATTCCAGAAAACTGTCAGTGGGGAATTTTCCTGCGAAATCACGATGAACTGACCCTAGAAATGGTTACAGATGAAGACCGAGACTATATGTATCGCGTCTATGCTCAAGACAAAGACATGCGAGTCAATCTAGGGATTCGACGACGATTGGCACCGCTACTTGGAAACGATCGCCGACAAATCGAACTGTTAAACAGTCTATTGCTCTCCTTGCCGGGAACCCCGGTGCTGTACTACGGTGATGAGATTGGCATGGGCGACAATGTGTATGTAGGCGATCGTAATGGCGTTAGAACGCCGATGCAGTGGAGTGACGATCGCAATGCTGGATTTAGCCGCGCCAATCCCCACAAACTTTACTTACCGCTGATTGTAGATTCTGAGTACAACTATACAACCGTGAATGTTGAAGCTCAGCGATCGAACCCGAATTCGTTGTTAAACGCAATGCGGCGCTTGATTGCAACTCGAAAACGGTTTCATGCTTTTGGACAGGGAGAATTTCAGCTATTACACCCGGAAAATCGTAAAGTTTTAGCATTTACCCGCGCCTTCAAAGATGAGTGCATCCTAGTCGTTGCGAACTTATCTCGCTTTGTGCAAACCGTTGAGCTTGATCTCTCTGCTTTTTCTGGTTTTGTTCCGGTTGAGGTCTTTGGCAGAACACAGTTTCCAGCCATTGAGGATGCACCTTATTTTCTCAGCTTAGGAGGCTATGCGTTTTACTGGTTTAGCCTCAAACCCCAAGAAGTTGAAACGATCGTACCTTCAGAATTACCCACATTGCGATTAGTTGGAAACTGGCAAAGCGCGTTGACACAATCCACGAGTAAAGCTGCCTTGGAAACAATTCTGGTTAATCATCTAATGCAGCATCGCTGGTTCCGAGCAAGAACCCGCCCAGTGCAATCGGCTCAGGTTGTCGAGTCGATCACGATTCCGTACCAAACTCATGAAGCTCAGATGGTTTGGCTACAAGTAAACTACCTTCAAGGGCAGCCTGAAACCTACATTGTGATTGTGGCTCATGCAGATAGTAATCGAGCTTCGTCTTTGCCGGCTGAATCAATCATTGCTCAAGTTGAAGGAGACGGGGTATTGTTTGCAGCGATCGCTGATCCAGCATTCCTAGTTGGATTGCTCGAACGGTTCTCAGATGGCGATCGCTATCCCGGTCAATCTGGACAACTGAGCGTGAGCGCGATCAGACAGTTTCCAATGCTGGAAGCTTCCTTGCTCAAAGGTGAGCATAACAATACATCGATCATCTACGGTGAATCGGTAAAAACCAGTGCAGAAGCTGCTTATATTCTCAAATTGTTCCGCATTGTTGAAGAAGGCATTAACCCGGATGTTGAGATGCGGCAGTTTTTACAGTCGCGATTTACTCAAATTCCTGCCATTGTTGGCACACTCACTTATCAATCCCCTAGCAAGCCACCTTCAACGATCGCAGTTCTGCAAGAGTTTATCTCGGATGCGCGGAATGGTTGGGACTATACATTAGATAGTCTTCGTACCTATTTTGATGCAGTTACCTCCTGTGAGAATGGAGCTTGTACGCTACAAGAAAGCATTCCAGAAGCCGCCCAGACTGCGCTTGGAGCCTATCTTGTCAATATTCAACGCTTGGGACAACGAACGGCTGAATTGCACATCGCTTTAGCTTCTGATTCTGAAAACCCCGACTTTAAGCCAGAACCATTTACCTCTTTGTATCAGCGATCGATTTACCAGTATGCTCGTAATCTCGCTGGCCAGGTCTTTCTCGCATTGAGAAATGAGCTATACCAAATGCCAAACCCCCAACTCGCGCAGAAAGTTTTGGGACAATACGAGCCTTGTCTAGACCAATTCCGCAGCGTTCTGAATCTAAAAATTACGGCAATGCGGACTCGATATCACGGAGACTATCATCTCGGACAGGTGCTTTACACCGGAAAAGATTTTCTGGTGATTGATTTTGAAGGCAATACTTCGCGGAGTTTGAACGATCGCCGCATGAAGCGTTCTCCTTTACGCGATGTTGCCGGAATGCTGCACTCATTTTATTTTGCAAGCTCGATCGCGCTAAACAATGAAATTAGCAATGCAGAATTTGCGCCGGATCAATTGGAGAACATGAAGCAATGGGCAGAAGCCTGGAAACAATGGGTCAGCACCACTTTTTTGGATGCTTATCTTGAGGTCGCACAGCAGGATGGTTTCCTACCGCAGAATTCTGACGAACTGCAACGATTGTTAAATCACTACTTACTAGAAAAAGCAATCTTTGATCTAGGAAAAGCATTGACCCAATACTCTTCTCAGCTTGACATTGCTATGCTGAGAATTCTCGAACTCTGCTCGGTCTAATACCAAATCAAACTGCAATGTGACGACAGTTCAGTTTCTTCTTTAGCAATTTGAATTGACGTGAGTCTCCAACAAAGATGCGCCCTTCCCACAGGCACGCCTTCGTTGGAGACTCACGTTAAATTGATATCAGGTCGTCGCGTCTAGGGAAGCACTTCTTAGTCGAGAAAACCTCGATCGAGAACTAGCAGAAGAGCTTAGATTCTACGAAACCTTTAAAGGAATCGAATTCACCCGCGAATAGGCAACTTTTCTCGGAGCCAAAATTACGCCGTCATTCATAATCGACTCCGCCAACGATCGCCGATACAAATCACTCAACTGCACCGCAACGCCCGTCCAGCTAAAGTTCTGTTGCACCCGTTCCGATGCTCGTTTGCGTAACTTTCTCGCCCACAATTCATCATCCAAAATTCGCCCGATCGCCATTGCAAACGCGGCGGTATCTTGAGGCGGCACTAACAATCCCGTTTCTCCTGGAACCACTGTAAATTTCAAACCGCCCACATCCGAAGCCACCACAGGCGTTCCACACGCCATCGCTTCGATCGCCACCAATCCAAACGGCTCATAATGGCTCGGAATCACGCAGACATCCGCCGACGTGTAATAAAGCGGTAAGCGATCGTGCCCGACTCTTCCGGCAAAAATTACATTCCCTGCAATTCCCAATTCATTCACCAATTGCTCAATCCGTTGGCGCTCCTGCCCATCAGATTGATCAGAAGCACTACCTCCCACAATCACCAAGCGTAAATTCGTAGGATCAACAGCGTTTCGGTAAATTAACTCAAACGATCGCACCAGCGTTTCAATTCCCTTACGCGGATCGAATCGTCCCACATACAATACAACTTCATCCGTCGGCTTCAGTCCTAACTCCTGACGCGCTTGCAGTTTTGGGATCGTATGAAATCTGCCCAAATCGGTGCCACAAGGAATCACTTCAATCCGACCCTCTTGCGATACCCACGATCGCAGCATCTCTTCTTCTTGAGGACTTGTTGCCACAATACAACGCGCCTGCTCTAGAATCTGTTTCTCCACAGCCAAACGAGTGTCGGCGATCGCAGGACGATTCGGAACCGCCTGATACTTCACAGCACCCAGCGAATGATAAGTGTGAATCAATTCAACCTTGTGGGTCTTTTGCACCTCTAATCCTACCCAAGCCGACATCCAGTAGTTCGTGTGGATGAGCGGATAATGATGCTTTGCTTGGTACTGAAGAAACGATTCCACAAACTCCGGCATCCACTCAAACAACTGATCACGCGGCACAAACTTCTCCGCGCCTGCCTTCAATCGAATCGTGCGGCAATGGGGAGTATGCTGCACGATCGTCTCATCGTTCGGATTTGCTTTGCGGGTGAACAGATCCACCTGCCAACCCAAGCGAGAAAGCGCTTCTCCAACTTGGCGCACATACACATTTTGACCCCCCGCTTCTTCCCGACCCACTTCAGCCGCCGGATCACCATGTTCAGAAATCAACGCGATCGGCTGTCTCGGACTCTGCAATCGACTTTGAACCGGAGCAAACTTTTCATTGATTATAACCATTACTTCTACCTCCACAAATTTGAACAATGGTGAAGGATAAACCGTGCTTACCCTTCATCCTTCTGCGTTACGTTCTCTCCGTGGCTCAATTGAGTTGACCGACTAATTGCTCACTTGCAGGAAACATAGTCTCACCGAGCAACTGCCGATATACAGCTTCGTATCCATCGGTCATGCGCTGTACGCTAAAGTTCTCGATCACATGCTGACGACACATGGCACGATCGATCTCTGCAAGACGATCCAAAGCAGCAACACAGTCGTCGATCGTTTCACATAAAAATCCAGTCTTGCCATCTTGAACCACTTCTGGAACTGAGCCGAGGCGCATCCCAACCACGGGTGTTCCTGCCGCCATCGCCTCGACCATGACTAAACCAAACGGTTCTTTCCACGTAATTGGGAATAGCGTTGCCATTGCTTGCCCCATTAGCGTATTTTTCTCCACATGGTTCGCCTCGCCCAGATACTGAATTTGCTCACCATCGATCTGGGGCGCTAACACTTCCTCATAAAACTGACGATCGACAACATCGATCTTACCTGCCATCTTTAACGGGAGTCCTGTGCGTTTAGCAATCGCGATCGCGTGATCCGGCCCCTTTTCCGGTGAGAGCCGACCGAGAAACGCGAGATAGGGGGGATCATTCGGCTTGGCGTAAAACTTGTAGCTATCCACATCAATGCCGTTATACACCGTTGCAACACAGTTCAGACCCAAGCGCGGATCTCGCTGTGCATCAGAAATACTGACATAGGACTGCGATCGGGCATACGAGAACAGCTTTTCGTTATCCGGAGTAAACACGCCATGTAGCGTATGAACGGTTGGCGTTGTCGCAAATTGTGCAAAGGGCAAAGCCGCAAATCCCATGTGAGAATGAATAATATCAAACTCGTGCGAACGCTCATACACCTGAGCAAGTTGCAGGGACTCATACACTTGGTATTCCTTCACGGTTGGGTCAGTCCGAATCGCACGGGGATGTACTGATTCCAACTCCGCTAAGGTTAGGGAGTCACCCGTTGCGAATAATGTAACTTCATGACCTCGACGGACTAATTCATCGGTTAATAAGCTCACAACTAATTCAATGCCACCATACGCCGGGGGCGGAACGCGCTCCCACAATGGGGTAACTTGGGCAATTCGCATAAAAACCTCCTACAAGGTCAAACAGCTTGGTCGCCTCACATTTGTCAGAGACTCTCGATCATTTGCTTCCTAGGAGAGCTAAGTCAGATTTAGTCTAAAATTCAAATTCTGCCAAGGCGGTGATTCCGACTTGACAGGGTGAAAAACACCACTATCACTGCTGAAATACTACGTAAATACTACGAGGCGATTTCAGCAAAAATACTTAACTAAACAGAAAGTGTTCGGGTGGTTAATCGATGCTCAGGCATCGATTCTGATTGAAGCGACAGTTCATCTCTATGTGACACTATAGCAGGATTAGAGCCGCATCTGCTACGCAGCCTTCCTTCCGTGTTCGGATATTACGAATCTCGACACCCGACGATCGCGCGCTCGCCAGAACTCTATGCCCTTCCTTAATGACATCTAAAGTAATTCATGTCGCTTTTTCTACAAAGTTTGAGAGATATAAAATTTTGTATCGGGGCTTACTTGCTAAAAAAGTTTCACTCAAATCTGTAGACATATTCTTGAATTTGTAGGTTATCGCAAAAAAGGGGGTAGCGATCTACAGAATTAGGAATTTGTCCAATTCATTAAAAAAGACGGAGCCGTTAAAGCTCCGTCTCAGCCATAGCGATCCTACTAGAGTTGTGAGCGCTAAAAAAGTAGGGAGGAGGGGGCTGAAAAGGAACGGCACTCCACCTTCACAGCTGATTTAGGATCGCTATAGGTCGCTAGGAATCCAACCTCAACCGTTTCCAGGGCTGTTCGCAGAGATTAGCACCTCTCCCTTGAGCATCCGCTGTGCCGCATCAAGCAGCGCTTCTTCTAAGTATGGCTTGGTAAAGTAACCACTTGCGCCCAGAGAAGCTGCCATTTGGCGATGTCGATCGGCACCCCGCGAGGTCAGCATTGCGATCGGGAGATTCGACAAGTTCGGGTCTTTCTGAATTCGCGATAGCAATTCCAGTCCGTCCATACGGGGCATCTCAATGTCACAGAACACAATGTCACAGGGCAGACCCGATCTCAGTTTTTCCCAAGCTTCCTGACCGTCGCGGGCTTGCTCCACCCGATAACCGACTTTATTGAAGGTCATCGATAGCAATTCGCGGACTGTAATCGAATCGTCTACGATGAGTACCATTGGCTCGGTCTTCACTGCCGCCGTCTCAACGACAGGTTGAGCCGTTCCTTGCTCCCAGATTGGGCCTGCATCGCGACGAATTCGACCCAGTGACAGGTCAATCAGCTCCAATACATCCGCGATCGGCATAATCCGCCCATCTCCTAGCACCGTCGCACCTGCAACACCGAGCGGTTTTGGCACCGGGCCTTCAAGCTGCTTGATGACGATTTCTTGTTCGCCTAAGACTTGATCGACTTGTAGCGCTAGATAATTTCCTGCGCTTCGTAGAATCACGATCGAAACCAAGTCGTCTTCCTGATTGCCCCCGTAAACCGTTCCTCGACTGAGATGACGGTTATAGCTCAGCAATTCTCTCAATGGGCGCACAGGCAGCACTGTATCACGCCAGGTAATACAAGCTTGTCCCTCTGCATCGGTATGAAGTCGCTCTTTCGGAAGGTCGAGCATATCTTCAACGCCATCCATTGGGAAGGCAATGCGGGCACGATCGCTAATACAGCACAGCGCTTTAGAAATACTCAGCGTTAAAGGCAGCCGAATCGTAAACGTGGTTCCTTTGTTGTGGGCTGAATCGATGCTAATCGTGCCTCGAATCTCGCTGAGACTTGTCCGCACCACATCCATGCCCACACCACGCCCCGAAAAATCATCAGCTTGATCTTTCGTACTAAATCCAGGATGGAACAGCAAATCGTAAATATCGAGACGAGTTGCATTCTTTGCTTCTGCTGCCGTGATCAACCCTTTCTCAATCGCTTTCGATCGCACCCGTTCCACATCAATCCCTGCTCCATCGTCCGAGACCGAAATCACGGTCTGGTTGCCTTGGTGAAACGCTCGAATTGTGATTCGACCTGTGGGTGCTTTTCCTGTGGTGTAGCGGACTTCTGGATTTTCGATTCCATGTGTGATCGCATTGTTTACTAGATGCGTCATCGGATCGTATAAATGCTCCAGAATCATCTTGTCGATCAGCGTGTCGCGCCCTTCGATCACCAGTTCTGCTTGTTTGCCGCACTTCATTGCAATATCGCGAACTGCACGCGGCAGGCGATCGGCGGTTTGAGCAAACGGCACCATTCGCGATCGCGTCAATCCTTCTTGTAGTTGCGTTGTCACCTGCCGGAACATCCGCGTCACTTGATCCGCTTCATCGACAATAAATTCGATATCCGATGAAGACTCCCGCACTCGCACAATCAACTCGATCATTTCTTGAGACAGCGAGTGGAATCCGGTAAAGCGATCCATTTCTAACGGGTCATACTCGACTCCGAGCGAGTTGCCGTTTGCGCTCCGGTCTGAACCCCCAAACGCAACGCGGCGATTTTGACGACTTGCCAGCAACGAGCTTTCGAGCAGCGATCGCTCGTATAAATCCTGCATTCGCTGACCGACATCACTCAACTGCTGCACCTGATACAGCAGGTTATCGAGCGACTGCCGCAACCGCTCTTGGTCTTGCTCTAGGCTATTACGGTTGACTACCAGTTCCCCGACTAAGTTACTCAGATTGTCGAGTTGCTTGATCGGAACCCGCATTGTTTGTTCGTTGAATCCTCTTGCCACACGGGTTGAGCGGCGACCGGGTGGAGTGGCAGTACGGCTTGCAGCAGAGCCGCCCATCGTCATGTCGGCTTCCTCCAGCATCTTCTCTAAGTCGCCGAATTCTGCCTCTGCTTCGTGGGCTGCGGCAAAGTTGAGCGAGGCTGGGTCTGAAGCATCCCCAAGGAGCGATTCCAGGTCATCGAACTGATCGATCGCAGCGCTGGTAGGAGTGGCCTCCTCCAGTAGAGACTCTAACTCATCTAGATTGCTGGATGTTTCATCTAGTTCTGAAGCAGGTAAGTTGAGAAGATCATCGAGACTATCTGCTTCGGGTGTCGTTGGGTCGAATTGGAGGGCGGCAAATCCTGCTCCTAATCCAGCGATCGTGGCTGCTCCGAGTCCTGCATCGAGAAGCGGATTGGTGTCGCTAGTGGGTTCACTTGGCAACTCAACCTCTGCAAGTAAGGAGTCAAGCTCATCTAGGCTAGTATCACTAGAATTCGCGAAATCACGATTCTCATCTCCTAGATCTACTAAATCTAGATTAACTTCATCGAAATTAACTTCATCGAAGAAGCCGCTTTGATCAATATCCAGTGTTTCTTCGGTCAAGGGTTCTGTGCCCAACTGATCGAAGTCAAGGTTGGATAAATCATCGAGAATAAGCGATGTGTCTTCTGTTAATTCTGAATTTGTTAATTCTGAATTAGGCTCTAAGCCGCTTAGCTGTGGCTCTACATCCGGTGCGCTCAATAAGTTTTTCTGCAAGACTCCTAACTCTTGCTCCAACAAGTCTGTTTCGCCTAATGACTCAACCTCAGAAAAATCATCAAGGTTGAATGATTCTAACAAAGGCTCCGGGATCGACAAATCGGTTGAAGATTCAGCGGAAAAATCCAGCAAATCAGCGATCGGGTCTTCCAAACTTAACGAAGAATCGCTGATAGACTCAGCCCCCATGAGATCCTCAAAGCTGAGTGACTCTTCTAGCGAGGCTTCCTCGATCGACAAATCGGTTGAAGATTCAGCGGAAAAATCCAGCAAATCAGCGATCGGGTCTTCTAAACTTAACGAAGAATCGCTGGTAGACTCAGCACCCACGAGAGCATCAAAGTTGAGTGCTTCTAGCGAGGGTTCCTCGATCGACAGGTCGGTTGAGGACTCAGAAAAATCCAGCAAATCAGCAAGCGAATCTTCCAAATTTAGTGAAGCACCGTTCTCGGAGTTGGCTTCAGTATCAAGCAGAGACTCAGGTGTTGAAAAATTCAGTAAATCTGCAAAAGAATCTTCATCTTCTAAGCTTCCTAAAGATTCTGAGTTAATAGCTCCCTGACCATTTAGCGTGTTCTCTTCGTCCGTACCAAGTTCGCTAAATTCGCTGAGGCTAAGTTCGATTTCTTCGTCAAACTCGTTCCATCCGTTTAATGTCGCTTCTGCTTCAGCCTTTGGCTGATCTAAGAGATGGTCAAGTTCAAAATCCGTAGAAGAAATCTCAAATTCACTAACATCGAAAGTCGAATTCTCAATCGGAGCGTCGTCCGTAATCTCTCCAGAAAATAATGAGTTGAGGACTTCATCTTCTTGGGCATCCAAATCTAGACCGGATTGCTCTAAGTCTTGTGCCGCAAACCCCGAATTTTCTGTATCATCAGCATTGAATAAATCCGTACCCTCCACAGAAGGTTGCATTTCCGTTGACTCAAACAAACCCTCGAATTGTACGGAATTAGCACCTGCTTCTAGATTCAGGTTATCCCACGGATCAGGAACCAGTTCTGATAAACCGTTGAGCTGTGTTGCCTCGGTGAGTTCGCTTCCTAATGATCCATCAAAATCATTGTCTAAACTCAATAAATCAAAGCTGTCGAAACTTAGATCTTCAGGAGGGCTGGTTTCAAACATTCGATCGAGATTCGCTGAGTTTAATGTCTCGATCGACTCTGAAGGGTTTGCTTGATTTAGTGCCGATGGAAAATCCAGGTCTGAGTTGTCTAGCCCAGCAAATAGCTCACTCAAATCTTCTAAGGAATTGTCGCTTTTCACATCAAGCTGATTGGCAGAATCAGCTTCAGCATCTTGCGACACCCCCAGTTCATCAAAGTCTAAGTCAGATGCAGTCGTCTCCGTTACGACAACCGCATTGTCGAGTGGAACAGCACTCCCTTCAAACTCTGTTAAATTCTCAGAAAAATCTAGTAGCTCCTCGATCTCGGCCTCAGAGGTTAAGTTTGGCGCATCGAGCCCGTCCAAAAGCTCATCTTCAAATAAATCTGCTAAATCATCAATCTGGGCGTTTGCCTGAGTTCCACGCTCTTCAGAAGATTCAGATAGAAAATTTGTAAAATCATCCACCTCTGCATCTAATTCCGCACTCGATATATCAGAAAGCGCTGCAATATCAAGTACTTCCTCCTGTTCCCAAGTCGCCTCTAACCCTGGTAGCTCATCCTCAAATAAATCCGCAAGGCTGTTCAATTCCTCCATGCCCACATCAGGACCCTTTTGATTGAGGAAATCGGTTGCTCCTGGTGCTTGTTCTAAATCAGGTAAATCAAACAATCCATCCAGACTTAACCGATTTGGTGAGAGCGCATCCGACTCGTCCAAATCAAATAAGCGATCAAAATCTGAAGCCTCTGCTGTGGAGTCGTCTGCTGCAAACTCTAAAATTGAAAAATCAAGGTCGTCTGAGGAATCGCCCTCTGCGATCGCAAAGAAGTCTGCTAAGTCTAACTCCATCTCAGCCGCGCTAGTGGGCGCAGGAACCATCGCCTGTAGCTTCTGGCTGGCAGTAATTTCCTGAGCGCGTCCCGCTAAAACCAGTTCTTGAGCTTGCTTAATCTCAGGAATTAACACCTGTGCAAGATCACGATACGAATTCACAGGATTCGCGATCGCCCGACTTGCTATCTCAATTAATTGACTCCATTGCGTCACTCCGAACGCCTCGCCTAGCCCCCGTAAACCCTCACAGATGCCCTGTAGCCGTTCCCGCGCATCCAGCATTGTCTCAGCTTGCCGAAATGTTTGCAGCATCTCACGCAGTTGTGCGGGCACATCATTCTGGAAGATCACCACAAGCGTAGGATCTCCCACGGGAGATTGAGTAAAGGTCGAGCTAGAACGAACTGCCTGTTGTAGCTGAACCAGGTGCTGCTCGACCTCGGAAAATACAGGCTCTAGCTGGGTTAAAGACGCTTGTGCGGTTGCCTCGTCTAGTCCAGCAGGAGTCTGTAGCTGCTCTAAATAGCCTTTGAGCGCATCATACACTCTTAATAAAAGCGTCTCCAGTTTGTGGTCTGGCTGAATGTTGGGAGCCTCTTTAAGTACCTTGAAATAATCTTCTAAGCGGTGAGACGTTCTCTGTATGCTGTGAAAACCCAACATTGCAGCCCCACCCTTAACCGAGTGAGCTGCCCGGAAGACTTCGTTCACCAGTTCTGGATCTGCCATCATGCCTCGCAGATTCAGCAAACCCTGCTCGATCGTATTGAGGTGGTCTTTTGCCTCCTCAATGAAATAGCCCATGATTCGCTGCTGTTGTTCCGGCTGCATCGCACTGTTCCTTTGCTGTAGATGAGTAATCTCCGTCGAGCCTGGTTCAAGTTGAACGCGGAAGTCTCTGGGATGAAGATGACCCAGTGGGGATCGGTTGAGTCATCGAGGTGGGTTAACCCGGAGTGATTTTGATTGGCTTCACTGTAGCCGAAGTTCCTGGGTCGGGCGCATAAAGTTGAGCGCTTATTTACGCTCTGCGGTTTCCACGCGGAACCGTTCTACTGAGGTGAGCAAGTCGCGGGCAACACCGACGAGGTTTTGCAGTGAACCAGACACCCGCTGCGCTTCTTGCGAAGTTTCTTGTGCGGTGAGTTCCACCGATTGCATGACCTGAGCGACGTTGCGCGAAGTTTCGGTCTGCTCCACTGTATCGGCAGTAATCGATCGCACCAACGTATCAATCACGCTCGAAACCTGAATAATATCTTCGAGCGATCGTTTGGCTTGCTCTGCCAGTCGAGTCCCCTCAATCACCTGCTGGGTTCCTTCTTCCATCGCGGTCATTACGGAGCCAGTTTCACCTTGAATCTGTAGAACGATTTGCTCAATCTCTTTGGAGGCTTTAGCGGCTCGGTCTGCCAGTTGTCGGACTTCATCGGCGACGATCGCAAATCCTCTTCCTGCTTCCCCTGCCCGCGCCGCTTCAATACTCGCGTTCAGTGCAAGCAAGTTGGTGCGGGAAGCAATCTGAGAAATCAGCGCTACGATCTTAGAAATCTCTTGCGAGGATTCCGCCAATCGTTTCACTTTGCGAGTCGTTTCTGCGACGGTTTCCCGAATTTCGAGAATCCCTGCAACCGTTCGTTCTACGGCTTCGCCACCTTTCAGTGCGGTAGCAGATGCGGTTTTTGCGACTTCTTCCGCTTCACGAGCACTTTCTGCCACACGCTGAATTGAATTCGTCATCACCTGCACCGAGTTCAGCGTCACCGCCAGTTCTTCGGCTTGTCTAAGGGCATCAGAGGACAGACTGCGAGCAAACATCTCGTTTTCGGTCGAACCTTTGCTTACTTGGCGCGCTGCTTGCTTCACCTGCTGAACGATTTCGCGCAGGTTTTGAATCGTGAGGTTGAAAGAGTCGGCAACGGCTCCCAGCACGTCTGCGGTGACTTCTGCTTGCACCGTCAAATCTCCCCGCGCTGCGCCTTCTACATCGTCGAGCAGTCGAATCACTTGGCGCTGCAAATCTTCTTTTGCCTGCTCTTGCTCTTCTGCTTTACGCTGTGCTTCGCTTGTGGTTGTGGAGATGATGCGCGTCATCTGATTGAATTCGGCTGCAAGATGACCGAGTTCATCTTCGGCAAAGACCGAGGCGCGGGCGCTAAAGTGACCTTGAGACACCGCTTGAAACTGCGCTCTGAGGTCGTTGGCCGATCGTTTCATATGACGCACTGTGAGTTGCCCGACAGCAAGCGCCGCACCGCCACCGCAGACTCCCCCTGCTAACGCCATGATGATCCCCGTTGTCCGTAGTTGCGAGACGACAGCCCCATTATTCTGCTGTGCAGCTTGATTAGATGAGACAAAGCTCACAACCGCCACCGCGATTGCTGAGACAATTCCTGCGGCTCCAGCCGCGATCGCCTGCTTGGTGGCAAATGAGGCATTTTCCAGGGGAGCTAACCAACCCTGCTCAACGGTGGGTGTGGGGTCGGCAACCGGTGCATCGACCTGAGTGGTAAAGCTCGGAACCGGTTCAGCAGTGCTGGAGATGCTGAACAGTTCGTCTTCAGACAGTTTCGCACCTGCACCGTTTGAAGAGCCGAAGCCTGGGTCTTGGACAAAATCAAGGTCGGTGCTATCTGAAGCGGCTGACAGATCTGAAGAGAAACCAAAGGCACTGCCGACCGAGGGACTGGTAAAGCCGGCAGAATCTTCAGACAAGTCAAAATCGGCTAGATTGCCGAGGTCGTCAAAGTCTTCAAAATTGTCAAGAAAATCAACGTTGCTTTGGCTACCGGGAGCTACAGGAGCGCGATCGTTCGGTTCATCGTCGATCGGGGCAAACTTGCCCTGCTCAGCCGGAAAGTCAAACTGAGCCGCCGCTTGCTCATCGTAAAAACTGGGAGCTGCCATAAATAACGTATCTTCGCTGGTGTCGCGGCTTACGATCGGGCTGTGACCCAGATCTGCTTCGCTAGAGATGCCTGGGTTGGTTGAAACAGTCGTCATGCCGCTGGGAGTTGTGTGATCGTCTGCTGCGAAGACTTGATCAAAATCGTCTAGAACGCTTGAAAAATCAGTGTTTGCTGTGAAGTCTGATTGAGCGAGAGTGCCTGAAGTGTGACTGGGTGAGATCGCGAACGGATCATCTAAGCCAAAATGATTGTGCTGCTTTGAGCCGTTTCCATTTTGAAGACTTTTGTGACCGTTGTAGTTTGCCTCAAACGGATCGCTAAATAAAGCGTCATGCTCGGTATTTGCATTAAATCCGTCATCGTGTAGCACAAGGTGATCAAGCGAGTTTACATCAGAAGCGGCAAAACCATTGGACTCCCCGAATGCTGAGTAATCGGTTTCTAAGTTTGTATCACCAATGCTATCTACTCCATTTGCTGCAAACTGCCCCGCATAGGCCAATCCGCTATTGGCGTAATCGACGAACTCTGGGTCAGAGGTCAGCTTCAGCACCGATTGATACTGCTCTTGTGCCACATCATATTTCTGAAGTCCGTAGCAGTAAATGTGACCACGCAATAATCGAGCGCTTGGATCGTCAGGATAGTGATCGACTAGACGATCAACAATGCCTGCGGCTTCTTCATACTTGCCCTGCATATAGGCTCGCTCTGCCTGCTGATATTCTTGGGCAAACTCATTTCCTCGTGCCATATGCCTCCTCCTGCAAGTACGTGCTGCTCTGAAAACCGGATTTGAAACTGGGAGCAGTTAGGGTAAAGTGAAAATGATACATACTCTGATAAATTGCGGCGCAACCAATTAAAACGTTTTTCAAGCGCTCAAGTTTCTGATGTGCAGCATTAAAGTGTATCTCGAGCAGAGAACCTCTCTTGAAAGGAGAATTCCCTAGATTCTTCACAGAATCAACATATTTTTCTAAATTCAGTGTCGATCGGCTTGACACGCTCCTCATGCTGCCCACCGTGCTGATCGTAAGATCGAAACTTGATCGAGCAGCCGCAAACATTGCCCCCCTTCTTGAGCGAGAACCCATTCTCCCCGTAGAAAAGGTGCAACAGAGTCAGGAACGGCGGTTGCAGCTTGTACATGGTCAATATCAAGCCACTCCATCCCCAGAATGCGATCGACCGCTAAGCCCAGCATAATATCTTGATCTTCGATCGCGATCACTGAAATTTCTGGGCGATCGGTGTTGAGTGCTGCCGCATCGCCTAAAAACTGCCCCAAATCTGCCACCCAAACCACTCGACCTCGAACATTCAGCGTTCCGAGCAGGAGCGGCGAAACATTGGGAACAGGTGTAATTCGATCCGGTGAGGGAGAAAGCACTTCGCGAATTCCAGTTGCAGGCAAAGCAAATTCAGCCCCCGACGGTGTATAGAAGCGCAAATGCAACTCACCTTCAGGGCTTTCTAGCTCTTGAAATTCGGGCGCTTGATCCTGCCCTCTTCCGGTTAAGAAATCTGGACTTCCTACCATTACCTCTATTTCCTAACTACGCAACAATTGTTTCACCGTACCCACGAGTTCGGTCGGCTGAAAGGGCTTGGCAATATAGGCATCTGCGCCCTGCTTCATGCCCCAATAGCGATCGAACTCTTCTCCTTTTGAGGAACACATCACGACAGGTACTTTTTGAGTCTTTGGATCTGCTTTAAGCCGACGACAGACCTCGTACCCATTCATTCGAGGCATGACGATATCCAACACCACTAAATCGGGACAGTGCTTCTCAATGTGTTCCAAGGCTTCTACGCCATCGGTCGCGATCGTCACGGCGATTCCACTGCCTTTGAGTAGATTCGTAATCATTTCTCGCTGAGTGACGCTATCTTCCACGACTAAAACTGTACTCATAACCCCCTACCTGTGAGCTTGGCTGAACCGATGACGGGAGGGACTAAGCCCCGTTTACCTTGAATCCTTACTAAATAAAGTACCCGCAAATCTTGAAATAATCTGATTTACTGCAAAAACAAGTATTTTTACGAGGGATTTAAACGAAGCTCTGCTTCTAAAGCATCCAAAATTTGCGCGGTTGTTGGAATTGGGTCAGGTTGTCCAATCCCAATATATTTTTCAAGCAGCATCAGAATTTCATGTTCTCCAAACGGTTTGGTTAAATAATCAGTTGCCCCTACCATTCGCGCCCGCACCCGATCGATAAATCCATCTTTGCCGGTCAACATGACGATCGGGGTGTGCCGAAATGCGGTCGATTGTCGCAGCATGGCACAGAGTTCATATCCATCTAGCTCTGGCATTGCAATATCGCACAGAATAAAATCGGGCTTGAGTTGAAACACCAAACTCAAGGCACTCAGTGGATTTTCGATCGTCGTAATTTCGTAACCATTGCGATTTAGCATTAATTCTACTGCCTTCCCAATCGTTGGGCTGTCATCAATGCAGACGACTTTAGGAGCCTTGATCTGCAAAGACAGTTCCGAAGCAGGCTGTGAGGGTGAAACGGCGTGGTCGGCCTGTAGCCAACCGCGCTGAAGATACGGATAGACTGCCCGTGCAACCGTAGAAATATCACGATTCAGATATCGAGCGATTTGGCGAATGGAAGTTTGTCCGTCCAGGTAGCGATCAAGTGCTTGAAACGTGGCTTCGGGAAGTGCGGCTTTAAGTCTTGCTGCCTCTGCAATCAAGAGACATTGATCCGGAGAATGAAGCTGTGGATGGAGCTGTTTCCACTCTTGAATCTGCTTCAACATTTTCATCGCTAGGGGTGCAATTTCCAGCGTTAGCAGTTGAGGGGTCAGTGGATTTCCTAGCTCAAACACAAATGAGCCTTGATGGAGACTGAGCAAATCAAACAGCGTCTCCTGCACCATGCCTCGGAGAATACTGCGCCCTTGAGCGGGTGTGACGAGATGATTTTCTAGTAGTGCCCAAAGACAGCCGTACTCTGGGGTGTTGAAGGTCGCGATCGACGATGCCGGAATTTGGTCGATCGTGGCTTCTAAGCGATACCGATGTAAATAATCGCGTAAGCGGGATAAATCCGACTCTGTTTCTCCGGCATAAACGATCTGACCGTTGAGAAAAAAGACAAACCAGGACGGATAATGATCAACGCTACTGTGCCGAAGGTGACGACGATTGAGCGCACCAGACGATTGCGGCGAGTAAGCCTCAACAAATAATTCACCCGTGCGCTGACCGAGTTCGATCAGTTGCAGAATACTTCTGATATCAATTTCGCTTAACTGTCCTTGCATGAAGGGATGCCATAGGTCGGGGGACGATCGACATTCACAATGCAGCTAAATTGAATCTGCGTGAATTGACCCCACATTGTATCCGCTAATGCTGGGGCGTATCGAATTTTTTAAAGATTCGGTTTTTTGGGGTATCGAGTGATCAAAATTTTTGATCAGATGGGTAGAACGCAGCCAGTTCGGGCACATTAAGCGAAGCATTGAGCATCGATTAGAAGAGGGCTATTAGTGTGCTGTATCTAGCAGAAGTGGTTCAGAAGAAAGGCGGAATCATGGGCGGTGGCAAGTCTGAACTGAAGTTACTGGCTTGTCAGCGAGCAGAGCAAAATTGGAGCGCGATTACCGCAGAGGAGATTATTGCTGCGGATGAAGCGAGTAAGTTTGGCTCTGGGACGCTCTTGCTCGTCGATTTGACTGGCAATAAGCAGGTACAGCGGGTTCAAGAAGCAGGTCGCCCGATCGCCAACATTCTGCAAACGTTTTCACGGCTGCAAGACAAAATCAAGACTAAAGAAGTCGAAATCGAGCAGTGGAACGAGTCGCTGACGTACCAGAGTCAGGAATTGACCCGCCGGGAAATGGAAATGGAAGCGCGGCAGGAGGAGCTAAAAATCCTGGAGGCTGAATGCCAGCAAATAGAGCAGCAGCGCCAGGAGTTTGAAGCAGAGCGGGAAGAATTGGCGCGCCAACAGCAGGAGCTAGAGCGCAATCGCCAGGAATTAGAGGGGGCATGGGAGCAGTTACATGGACAAAAGCGCCAGTTAGAAGAGCAACAAGCAGAATTATTCGGGGCTTGTGTTTTGGATGAAGCGAAGGCACAGGAACTTTATCAATGGCTCGATCGCTTAGTCGAATCTGGGACATCGCCTGAAGCGATGCAGCAGTGCCATGAGCTACTCAACTATCAGCAAAGTCTCCTAACTCATCACTGGCAGACGCTAGAAGAGCAGCGGCATTCGGCGGAACAGATGCGGCAAGACATTGACCAACAGGCACATCATCTGGCTGAGCAGTGGCAAGCCTGGGAGCAGGCACAAGTGTCTCTTGAACAAGCCAAAATCGAGCTAGGAACCCAGCATTCTCTTTTGCAGAGTCAGCAGGAGTTTGCTGGACTGCTCAGAGCACAGATTGAGTATCAGACTCAGTTGCACCAGCAACTTCAAAACATGGTTGAAGGGGTCGATAGTGACGCACCGATCATCGATGTGCAAGCGCTGGAAACTATGGATCTTGGAGAACTGCGATCGGTTGTGCAAGGAATGCAGCGTGAGTTTGATCAGTCCTCGCAATTTGTGCATCATCAGGATGAGGAGCTTCGGCTGAAAGAGGAGGAGATTCAGGCACTCAAAGACAAGATTGCTCAGGTGAATGAGTTCGATCGCATGAGCCTTGAAACGGAGCTAACCGATGAGCAGGATGCTTATGAATTTCTGCATCAAACTTTAGTCGGTCAGCGCCGCAGTTTAAGAGAAAAAGAGGCAATCTTGCGCCAACATAAAGCGGTGCTCGTGCGGCGCGGTGGAGCAGAACCCGATAGAGAACGCGAACTAGATTTTTCGATCGTCTTTTCCCAAATTGAAGCACAGCGCCAAAAGCAAGCTGAAAAATTACAGCAAATCGAAGCACAGATTCAAGAGCTTGAGCTAAAGACCCAACAACTTCAGCATCAAGTCAATGAGCAATCGGGTAATCAAGATGCCAAGCGCAGCGAATTAGAGCAAATTGAAGCGGCATTGCAAGTCCAAAGAGTGACAGCGGCGGAACTTGCGGGTAAAGCTTCGCTGTACCAAGAGATGCTACAACCGGTTCAAGATTCGATCGCTGCAATGGGGCAGCACCTTGAAGCGATTGCACAGTCCGGCGGACAACATCACGTGATTGGGGAAATGAAAGCAGTGATTGCGAACCTGACTCAGAGTCCGCAGTATGCAGTGGCTTAAGAAATCTGGCTGAGACAAATGAAGTTGCCACGGACTTGCGCGATCGTCGTTTTGATCAATGGATCGGTGCGCGATCGGTTTGGCGCAGCGATCAATGCAACCAGTTTTTCAACTTGCTCAAAATTGGGATTGAAGTTGAGCGATCGCACTAAAAACTTCCGCATCACTCGGCGCTGGAGGGCAATTGGAGCCTGACGCAAAACTTGACGATTTAAACCATCAGGTGAAATTGCTTGTTCGTAGATTTCATGGGCAGCATTCTCTAAATACTCGACTTCTGCGGAGAGAAGTTCGATCGTTTGGGCTAAGTGTTGCTCGGTTTGAGGATTAAAATACGTTTTTAGATAGGGAATAAGTTCCTGTCGAATTCGATTTCGAGCATAAGTCAGATCCGAGTTTGTGCTGTCTTCCCAAATTTGAAGATGACGATCGCGGCAGAAGTCACCGGTTTGAGATCGGGTCAATTCCAATAGTGGACGCACTAGCGTTTGAGTTGAGCTGAGCGATCGTGTCCAATGAAGGGATTGCAATCCGTCGGCTCCGCTGCCGCGAATTAAGTTGAATAAGAGCGTTTCAGCCCGATCGCTTGCCGTATGTCCCGTGACGATTGCGCTTTTGCCTGCGATCGATTGAAGCTGAGCATAACGCCATTCTCTAGCAGCCGCTTCGCTGCTGGGCGCAGAGTCAGCAGTCTTTAGATAAAACGGTAGGTTCCACTGTTGAGCTAGGGTTGCTACATACTCGGCATTAGCTTGGGAATCAGAGCGCCAGCGGTGATCACAATGCGCGATCGCGAGTTGCCAATTCCAGCGCGATCGTAAATCTACAAGCAGTTGAGCAAGGCAGAGTGAATCTTGTCCGCCAGAGACGGCAATGACGATCGATTGATTTTTGTGTAAGAGGTAGCGTTGGCGAATTGTGCGATGAATTTGAGCATGGAGCGGTGTCCAAGATTGCGTCATATAGCTAGAGAGACGCTAGAGACGCGATTAATCGCGTCTGTACGGAAGATTAGTAATCGTCTTCGGCAGCGTAAATATCGTCAATATTTCTGGGGCGGAGTCGATCGGTGAGCGGTTCAGGCTTGCCCAAAGGCTCAGGCTGCCGAGCAGAAGAGCGCTCCGGTAATCGTTCTTGGGGTCTAAGCGGCGCAAATTCTAACCGGATTCGGACTCTACCTCGTTGCCATCCTGCACCAGAAGTGAGCCGCAGCGCCTCGCACTCTAAGCCTTCATCAAACCAAGCTTCACAATCTTCTGACCAATCGCTTGAGTTATCGCTGACGGCTTGTGCCAGCTCATCTAGAAATTCGCTGACTTTGAAAGTCGGATTGCCCATCAAAACGCGACCGCGATCGACGAACAAGACTTCATCTTCATTCATTGGGGTAAATCCATTATCCATGTCGCTTTTCTATCCTCGCTCCCGTTCTCTTGTGCATTATAAGAACCATCCGTAGCTATGGAGTCCTTTACCGAGCAGATTCACGCCCAAATAGCAAACCCAAACCACGACGAAGCCGACTGCGGCGAGAATTGCAGGTCTCCGACCCTGCCAACCTTTGGTGATCCGGGCATGAAGATAAGCTGCAAACACAAGCCAGGTAATGAACGCCCAGGTTTCTTTTGGATCCCAACTCCAGTACGATCCCCAAGCTTCGTTTGCCCAAACGCCGCCTGCAATAATGCCGATCGTCAATAGCGGAAAGCCTAACCCAATGACGCGGTAGCTGATGTTATCTAAGGTGTCGGCTAAGGTCAAGCGCTGAGGAGAAAGGGTTGTGCGCTCTAAAACGGCAGTTCCGCCAGAGTTCGCATTCATTTCTTCTGAGCGGTGCAGTTGGTAGGATTTTTCGCGGTAGCTGCCCGTTCCGATCGAGCTTCCTCGGAGTTCGATATTTTGTCCGCGAGTAATGACGAGAAAGGCGATCGCCAGTAACGATCCGACCATCAGCGTGGCGTAGCTCAACATCATGACGCTGACATGCATCATTAACCAGTTGGATTTCAAAGCCGGAACCAGAGGGGCAGAGGCTTGCATCGTGTCGGGTAGAGTGAGGGCTGCAAATGCCGTAATTGCCATCGCAACCGGAGCCGTAACAACTCCAACCAGCTTACTTTTGCTCATGTTCTCAGCGATCAGGTGCATCGTAGTAATGCCCCAAACCAGGAAAAAGAGCGATTCATAAAGATTGCTCAGGGGAAAATAGCCCGCTTCGATCCAGCGAGCAGCAAGCAGCGTCGCGGTTGAAAGATTGGCGATCGCCATTCCTGCGGTGCCTAAAGCCGATGCGTAAGGAATCTGTGGAAAGGCTGCACCGACCCAGTAAATCAGCATCGTGGCAAATAAAACGGCAAAGGATAAGTTATCTAAAATCCCTTGAAGCGCAACCAAATCCATTTGTGTTTCCCTTCGAGTAAGTGTCGGTCTCCTTACTATTGTATAAGCCTGTGGAGCGAGAAGGGTTTTACCGGTAGCTGTACTCAGGGTGTAAAAAATCGATTTTGGTATTACAAAGAGCCTGTCAAGTTGAGAATGACAGGTCAGAATAGGAACAATCATCAGAATTGATACAGAGGTTTCCGTGGCTTTATACGCAGAATTGCATCGTCACTTAGGCGGCTCGGTTGTCCCTCGCATTTTGTGGCGCTATTTAGAACGCAGCGAATCGGAATTAATCGATCGCTTTTCCGCTTATGCTGAATTTGAAGATTTTTACACTCGTCCGCGTAACACGCTCGATGAGTATTTGGAACTGCATACGATCGTCGAAGGTGTGCAAACGGCTGAGGCGTTGCCCTATTTCATCTATCGCTTGATGCGGGGCGCGTACATTTTCGAGAATTTGGCGTACTTGGAACTTCGCTATACGCCTTATTTGCGAACGAATCCGAACTTGGATCAGTCGCATCGCATCGAGCAGATGACCGAAATTGCTCAGATTGTCGGTCGTGCCAGTCAGTTAAAAGAATATCCGATCGTCAGCAGTCAGATTCTCTGTATGCACTCGAAATTGCCGTATGAGGTGAATCGAGCGATCGTGGATTTAGCGGCTCAGATGCCGGAGTATATTTGCGCGATCGATTTGGCGGGCGGTGATTCGTATTATGGGGAACGGTTGGAGGAGTTTATCGGGCTGTTTGAATATGCGCGATCGCTCAATCTCCATACAACTTGTCACCTGTACGAAACGGAAGGCAATTATCCCGAACTGCTACCGTTTTTGGATCGGATCGGGCATGGCATTCAAATTCCGCTCCGTTACCCACATTTGCTGGGAGAAGTAGCGCAACGAGGTCAGTGCTTAGAAGTCTGTCCGACCACTTACCTGAAAACGGGGACGCTTCAGGAAGTTCGGCAACTGAAACAGGTGTTTGATCAGTGTTTTGATGCAGGCGTGGATATTGCGATCTGTACTGATAACGCGGGTCTGAATGATGTGCGGTTGCCGTTTGAGTATGAAACGCTGCTGACTCAGGATGTGATTGGGTTTGAAGAGTTGGAGGTTTGTCAGGATGCGGCGTTCCGTCATGCGTTTGCGTGGCAATATGCACAACGTCCGGCATCGTTGATCGATCGGCTTTTGAAGTCTGAAGCGAGTTAGAAGATTGGGAAGATGGGGAGAAACACTCTCCATCTTTTTCATTCTGCTCTGATTGCTAGTACAGCTTATCCACGGTGGATATATTAAATGAAACCCCACTAATTGTATGCAAAGAATCAATTTCCAGGGCATTACATTTATTTCTGACGCAACACTATCTACTGTTTCTATCAAGGAATTAGAAGCTATCGAAGCGCGACTAGGATTTACGTTTCCAGGAGATTATCGAGCATTTATTAGCACTTTAGGTTTTGGGGAAACCGAGTTTCATGTACAAGCATTCCCACCTCTAGATCAAAATTTATTTGAGCCACGTGATCGGCTGGCTGAGTTCTGGTTCTGGGGTAGAAGCTCACAGATTTTGACACAAACTCATGCAGTGGAATGTGTGGGATTTTTTGGCAGTGCTGATGGGGATACCATTCTCTTTCACCCGCTTGATCGAAATCGGTGGTATATCCTTCCACATGAAGAAGAGGAAGCTATCTTAGTGCAGTCATTTCAGGAGCTTAGTGCGTATTTTTTACAGCGTTATGATGATTTACAGGCTCCTTACGAATTTGAACCGTGGTCAGATATTAATATTCATGCTGCAACACAAGATAGCTGAATTTAGGTTGTATCACGCCGCACATAGTAGATAGTTCTAGTGGGTTTATAACAATCGTTGAGAAAGGATTAGCGATCGCATCCGCTACAATCAGGCTACAGCTTTGAGCCACGATCGCAATTCGCTGAACTGCTCAGGAAGTACAATTGAGCTAACTTGTTTGGAGAATCATCATGAGTCCTCGATTGCAGCAAGTTCTGGCTGAAATTGCTCAACTCACATCCGAAGAACGATCGCAACTAATCGAGCAAGTTCAGCAGATGCAAACCCTTGAAGCGCAGCCTAGAAAATCTTGGCAGGATTTAGAAGGAGCCGCGCCGAATTTGCTCAATGGTGAAGATGCTCAAGCTTGGATTAATCGAATCCGCGATGAGTGGGACGATCGCGAACAGCAGTTCTGAAAACAATATATGTCACGCAATTTGAGCAAGCTTTCAACGGCGCAACCCAACTTTTCTTAGACACAGCCCCAGCCATCTATTATATTGAACGGAACTCTAGTTACTTTGCGATCGTTCAACGTATCTTTCAAGGCGTACAAAATAATACCTTTCAAGCTGTTACCTCGCCAATCACTTTATCAGAATGCTTGATCTTACCAACACGCCAGGGTTTGTTAGCACTGCAACAGGAATTTAACGCAGCAATTGTGAACGGGGAGAACACAATTCTTCAGTCAATCGATGCAGTCATAGGACGAAAGGCAGCAGAATTGAGAGTGAAATATAATTTGAAACTGCCAGATGCTCTCCAAGTTGGGACAGCTATCGTGGCTGGGTGCTATGTTTTTCTTACAAATGATTCAGCCTTAAAGCGAGTTCAGGAATTGAGAGTGGTGGTCATCGGAGATTTAGTAATTTGAGGGGCAACAGAACCCTGATCTTCATTCATCCCATCCCAAAGCTCAGACAGGCACTCCCAATGTACTGGCGAGTTAGGAATTAGAGAAATTCTTTTGTGCTGCAGTTTAGGAGGTGTACTTGTCTTTACAATCCCGTTTCAGCATTCACCAAATCGCGCCCGACGACGTAGCTTTGTTGGAAGCCATGTTGACAATCTTTGGCGAAGCCTTTAATGAAGTGGAGACCTACAGCGGGAATCGACCTAGTGTGACTTATCTCAAGCGTCTGCTCAACAGCGGCTACTTCATTGGGATCGCTGCTGTGCAGGACAGCGAAGTTGTAGGCGGTATCGCAGCCTATGAGTTGATGAAGTTCGAGCAAGAGCGCAGCGAGATCTACATCTATGATTTGGCTGTTGCCGCAATTCATCGTCGTAAGGGTATCGCGACAGCATTGATTCGGGAGCTTAAGCAGATCGCCCAAGACCGAGGAGCATACGTTATTTTCGTGCAGGCAGATATCGATGATGAACCCGCGATCGCGCTGTACACGAAATTGGGCATTCGCGAAGAAGTGCTTCATTTCGACATAGCAGTTGAGGATGGCAATGGCACTGCATAATAACTGCATAACAATTGAGATGTAGCGGGTTTTGAATCAGCGTTGCGGAGATAAATTAAGAAATCGCATCTTCTACAATCAATCTACGGTCTTAAGCTATTCATGCCGTAAATCTCCACGTTTCCTCGATTCAATCGAGTGCTTCGCTTCATTGCACGAGTTTGAGTTCTATCCGAATCGATCAGTTCAATTATGGCGTGTCAGATTCTGGTATCCTCATAAATGCTTACCACGGTAGAAGACCATGCTAGACCTGACTGGAAAAAACGCACTTGTAACGGGAATTGCTAACAATCGCTCGATCGCATGGGGCATTGCTCAACAGTTACACAAAGCAGGCGCAAACATTGGAATTACTTATCTACCCGACGAAAAAGGCAAAGCAGAAAAGAAAGTCGCAGAACTGACCGAATCCTTGCAGCCGAGTTTATTTCTGCCGTTAAATGTGCAGGATGAGGCTCAGATCGAATCCGCATTTAACACCGTGCGCGACAAATGGGGCAAGTTAGACATCCTGATTCATTGTCTTGCCTTTGCCAACAGAGAAGATTTATCTGGAGACTTCTCCAACACTTCGCGCAGTGGATTTTCTCTTGCACTCGATGTCAGTGCTTATTCGCTGATCCAGCTTGCCGGAGCCGCAAAGCCCCTGATGACCGAAGGCGGTAGCATTGTCACCCTAACTTACCTGGGTGGCGTAAAAGTGATTCCGAACTACAACGTCATGGGAATCGCCAAGGCTGCCTTAGAAATGAATGTGCGTTATCTCGCATCAGAACTCGGTCAGAACAATATTCGCGTGAATGCTATCTCGGCAGGCCCGATTCGCACGTTGGCTTCTTCTGCGGTCGGCGGCATTCTCGATATGATTCACCACGTCGAGGAAGTTGCGCCACTGCGTCGGACTGTGACTCAGATTGAAGTTGGTAACACGGCAGCGTTTCTCTGTAGTGACTTGTCGAGCGGTATCACCGGACAAGTGATTTACGTCGATGCGGGCTACGAAATCATGGGAATGACCGGATCAAAAGCGGCGGAGTAATCAAGCTCTGAATTAATATCAGTGCACTCACCAAATTCTAGAATTTGGTGAGAATCATTGCGATCGAACTCATGAACCCAGCCGTTTTTCCAAACTGTGATCGAATCCGTCGAAGCCCTTTCCGACCTGTTTGGAGACGAGGAATGATACCCAGTCAATTTGGTATGAGAGCGCTGCTTTTTGGTAAGGGCTTTCGTCGTGCCCTGAAGAAACGAGGAAGCCAAAGAAGCAGAGATCGTTTTCATCGACATGGGAACGCACGCCGAAGCGGACTAACAGGCTCGATCGCTTACTGCACCTTACGATCGCCCACATTCCCCTTCGGCTTCGGAATCGATGGCGGCTGCGGTTGGTTGATGTGCAACTGAGCGCGACCGTTTCGCACAATTCGCAGCATTTCGCTCATCTGCGTTTCCATATCGCGTAAGACCTTATCGGCGTACTCGTCTGCACCATTTTGGACATCTTCGCTTTCTTCGATCGCCAAGCGTCGCATTTCCTCTAAATCCTGCTGCGCTTGTCTTCGCATCTGTTCGATTTGCGCCAGAGTTTGCTGCTGCACCGCTTCACACTCATGCTGTACCGCACTGCGAATTTGCTGCGCTTCTTGCTCGGCTCGCTGAATAATTCCAGTTTCATTCAACATCAGAGCGGCGCGGCGTTCTGCCTCTTCGACAATCTCTTGAGCGTACTGCTCCGCCTGATCCAAAATCTCATCACGGTGCTGCGCGATCTCCACCGCTTCGTGAAACGCCTCTGGTAAGCTCAACCGCACCAGATCTAACTGATCGAGAAATTGTTCCTCGTCGATTAGCGTCCGACGAGACAGGGGAATCCGGGGGCTATCGAGAAGCATTTCCTCTAGCCGATTCAGTTCTCGTTGAATATCGAGACTGCCTACTCGCTGAACGTCGTGGCGACGATCGCTGGGGTTGGCTCCGTCTGGGGTGATGCTGGGTGGGTCTTGGCGTAACATCGGTAAATATCTTCGGCGACGTGGGTAGGAACCAGGTGATCGATCGATCCGCCAAAGCGGGCGATTTCTTTGACCACACTGCTGCTGAGGAAGCTGTGCTCGTTCGAGGTCGCAAGAAATACGGTCTCGATCTGAGTCGATAGCGTCTTATTCGTGTGTGCCATTTGCAACTCCATCTCAAAATCTGAGACAGCGCGTAATCCTCGAATCAGGGCGCTCGCTCCCCGCATTTGAGCGTAAGTCACAGTTAACCCTTCAAAACTATCGGCTTCAACGTTGGAAAGGTGGTGAGCCGCGATCTTAATTTGATCGAGGCGCTCTTGAACGCTAAAGAGCGGGGTTTTGTTAGGATTTCGCAACACGGCAACAATGACGCGATCGAACAATAGCGCACCTCGCTTGATAATGTCGAGATGTCCGTAGGTAATCGGGTCAAAGCTGCCGGGGTAGATGGCTATCACAAGAAAAATTCAGTGTCTGTACTGAGGGCAATAAAACGAATCTACTTACTTTACCTCGCCGGAAAAAGTTTGAGCCGTTTAATTTAGAAGAAATTTTTCAATGGTTATTGCTCGGATAATCGCTTGACGGCTTCACCGCCTAGCAGTTGGTGGGTTTCGTGCAGTAATTCTGGGATGCGATCGGCAAAGGGACTGGCAGCTAAGCAGGGTCGCAGGGCTGCGATGTCGATTTCATTCACCCGCGCTCCCGGAAACCAGTGGCTGCCTTGACCGAGCAAGTTATAGCGCATTTTGGCGTAATCGACCAAATCGTAAGCGATCGCTAAATTTCGTAACCATAAAATCGTGTGCAGATTCAGCCGTCCGGGAGTTTCGTCAACTGTGGGTAATCCAGTTTGCCAGCGTTTTACCCAATCGGCACCGAGACGATCGATTGCCGCTTGCTCTAGTCGCTCAAGAATCGGGGGGAGGAGTTCATCGGCACGATCGAGCAGGTCTAAGGTTTTCAGGTGTTCGTCGAAATCGCTCGGTTTTGCGGCTCCGATGCTGAGGGTGTGGACTTGCGGATGGCTCAGACAGAAGAGATTGTTAAACACGATCGGGGAAAGCGGCGCACAGAGATCCACTAAGCGCTGGGGTGGATTGTAGAGGTTGCCGCCTTTGTTGGAGGGGCTGATGATGAAAACGCCCATATCGTGACGGGTTGCGGCTTCGATCGCGCTCCAGTTTTGCTGATTGATGTAGTACCAGTGCAAATTGACGTAATCGAACTGATCGGTTTCGATCGCCTGGGTAATTATGTCGGTTGATCCGTGCGTGGAAAATCCCACCGATCGGACTTTTCCTTGGTCTTGTAACTTTCGCACGACTTCTAGGCAGCGCAGCGCCTGTTCTAGCGTTTCTGCATTGTTAATTCCATGCAACCCCAAGAGATCGACGTAATCCAGTTTGAGGTATTTGAGCGATCGTTCAAATGTATGGCGAAACGATGACGGATCTGCCATCGGCACGACTTTAGTTTGGCAAATCAGCTTTTCGCGGGGGATTTTTGGCAAGATTTGACCCAACTGCATCTCCGAAGAGCCATAGCCGCGAGCGGTTTCGATGTGATGAATTCCTAACGCGAAGGCTCGTCGAATGGTGGCTTCTAAGTTTGCCTGATTGTCCGCTGGAACTTGATCGCGAGGGACATCTTGCCATTTGTATTGATAGCGCATTCCCCCGCATGAAAATACAGGCATCTGAAGTTCAGTGCGTCCAAAACGTCGGTACAGCATGAGCGATCGCGTCAAAAGTGAAGGTCAGATTCTATCCTAGCGGGTTGAAAAAGATTCTTTGGTGCTGGGTGGTGGCTGCACTTTGCAAGAAGAGGAGGGCGATAGACTTGCCCTTGTCTGCCTCTAATCGAAACGGTTGGATAAACTGAGGACGTAAAAGTTGTTTCACCCCTGGAATTAGTGATCGTTGATCGCGGGCAAAGCGTTGTTTCATGAACTACTTTTGAATTAGGTTTGAGAATTGCTGATTTCGACAATCGCTTCTCCTTGCCTGAGTTGTTCTAATGCTGGTGGAAGAGCAGCGCTCAGTAGAATTCGGAGGTTTCGATTAGTCACGTTGCCACAGGTTAGCCATAAAATCTGTGGTGGTGTACCGAGACGACAAACTAAATCAACAAAATCGCTATCTTTTGTCAGAATGATGGTCTCAGAATTTCGTGCGGCTTCAAAAATTTCGATATCTTTCGCATCACGTAGCCCTAGTTCTTTCAAGGAAACTGCTTCGACTTCAAAGGTTTGATTTAGCCAATTTGCAAGAGTCGGAGGAAGTTGAGCATCAATCCAAATTCTCATGCTGTGAGTCGAGGGAAATCAGTACGTCGGGCGGCAAAGAGCAGACAAGCTTGGATGTCCTCAGGTTCTAGATCGGGGAAGTCTTCTAAAATTTCTGTGCTGCTGACATTCTCGGCAAGCATTTCTAGAATGTCACTGACTCGGATTCTCATGCCGCGAATACAGGGACGACCGCCGCACTGTCCAGGCGTTTGGGTAATGCGATCGAGGAGAGGATTCATAGATGTTTTGTGATCGGGGTTCTTTTATTCTAGAAGTGGAAGCGCGTGCTGCTCCGCATATACCGCAAGGGTCGGCATTCGCAGCGGCGCAGTTTTCCACATTAAACCGATTTCTTCGGGCGTAAGTCCATAAGCTTGATTGATCAGATCTGAAAGTTGGCGTTCGAGTTTTTGGGCTTCGATCGTGCGTGTTTGTATCGGAATTGCGTATTCGTTATAGGCTTCGGTGACTTCTTTTATGTCTGCAATGCTGAGGCGATCGCTGCTTTTTGATCGTCACTGCTATCTTTAATCGGAACATTTCCACTCAAAACAGCAACATTCCTACTTTAAGCAAGACTATTCCCACTTCAAGCAGCAACATTCGTGTTCAGAAGCGAAACATTCCTACTTTGAGCAAGACTGTTCCCCCTTCAAACAGCAACATTTGTGTTCAGAAGCGAAACGTTCCTACTTTGAGCAAGACTGCTCCCACTTCAAACAGCAACATTCCTGTTTTTAACGCAATTTGTCTCAGTTGACGCACCAATCTTGCTGCTGAAAGCCCCAAACGGCTCTAAAAAAGCGAAGAGCAAACCCTATCCTAACGGGTCGAACTTAATTCCTCGGTGCAATATCGGTCGAGCGCTAGTTTCGCGGCTCCAACCATTCCTGCTCGATTTCCCAATTCTGCTCTCAAAATCCGTAATCCTTCCCGCGAAGTAGGCATGACTCGCTGTTCAATTTCAGCGATCGCACTCGGTAAGAAAAACTCCGCACTCGCGCTCACACCGCCCCCGATGACGATCGCTTCTGGTGTCAGCACATAAACTAAGCTCGTCAATCCAACACCCAAATCGCGCCCATATGATCGCCAAAACGAGAGCGCTTCCGGATCGCCCGATCGTGCCAATTGCCCTAATTCGTCCGGTGCTTTTCCGGTGCGTCGGCGAATTGCTCCGATCGAGAGATGCTGCTCTAGCGATCCACGATTACCACTATTGCAGAGCGTACCATTCGCATCGAGACTAATCAGCCCTAGTTCACCTGCTGCACCGTTGTGCCCGATAAATAGTTCACCATTGAGCATAATCGCTCCGCCCACTCCCGTTCCCAACGTCAGCAAAATGAAATTGCGAAACGATCGCCCCGCTCCTAACCAAGCCTCTCCCAATCCGGCACAATTGGCATCGTTCGCGGCGATCGTGGGTCGTCCGGTTTTCGCTTCTAACCAATCCGCTAGCGGCACATCGACCCAATCCGGTAGATTAATCGCAATTCGCGCAATGCGTCCCGCTGCATCGGTCGGCCCTGGCATTCCAACCCCGATCGCCAAAGCCTCTCGATTCGGATCAAGTTGCTCAATTGCCTCAACGATCGCAGCGAGAACGGCTTCGGGAATTGCAGGCTGCGGAGTCGGAATCGAACACGATCGCAGACAGGTGCCATCGCTCTCAAACTGCCCTAGCTTAATCGCCGTTCCACCGAGATCAATTCCTAGAACCTGCTTCATCCTGTGTGACTTCCCATGCCTGCGCCACCTTTTCACGCCACCAATAGCGCTGCTCAACTTCTAGCAGCGTATCATCTTCCATCACTTCTGCTAATGGTGGGATAGATCTGGAGACGGGGCGCGGACTAGGATAATTCATTGGGCAGATCCAATCTGGCGGCTTCAATCATGAATAATGAGATGTGAAGTTTCTGAAGTTGGTATCAGGAGTAGCTTGTTTTCCCTCAATTTTTCAATCCGCTTTCGTTCTTATTTCGGAGTTTAGAACCCACTCATGAAAGAAATTCTTTATCTCGAAGTTCCTACCCCTGATACCAATGCTGTGATTCAGTGGCTACACACGGATTATCACCCCGATCGCGGCGAAAAAACACAAACTCCTGCCGGAATTCGGCTAACTTTGGGCGGTGAGCTTTCAATTTTTGTCTGGTCGCTTCAGCGATCGACTTATCTTAAAGTCTTTCGTACAGGCACGATCGCCCACGAAAAACAAATTATTAATCACTTTGTCAGCGCGATTAGAACACAGTTTCCAAACCTTTACCCCGAACCGCCAAACCTTGATCTATCGCAACACTCCATTTTTGAGGCATTAGCACCGTACTATCCCAAAACCGTAGAGCTCTTTAAGAAAATTCCGAACGGGGAATATGATCTCAATCGAGTTTACTGGTGGGAACAGCGCTGGCGTGAGGGAGTCCGGGCACCGCAGACTCCTAAGCAAGTTGTGTTTGTGACCGATGATGGCAATATCTCGCCTGCAAAGACTGCGTTTGATCTGGTCTATGTTGGCGGGGCATTGGGAATTGTTCATGCAGCAGTAATGGCGAGACTAGGCTATCGCGTGTTGCTGCTTGAGCGGATGCCCTTTGGACGGATGAACCGGGAATGGAATATTTCGCGCGGTGAGTTCCAGAGTTTGATTGATCTGGGATTGTTTACCGCAGCCGAGTTCGATCGCGTGATTGCCAATGAGTACGTCGATGGGTTTCACAAGTTCTTCGATGCGAATAATCCACCGCAAGCGAAGGCAAAAATTCTGCACACGCCTACGGTTCTAAACGTTGCGATCGATGCTGAGAAATTCCTCAAACTCTGCGGCGATAAACTCCGCGAAGCAGGCGGCGAGATTTGGGATGAAACTGAATTTCAACGCGCTGACATCAGCCGCAATCAAGTGACTATTTATGCAACGCATCTTCCAACCCAAAGCGACAGACAAATCACCGGACGATTGTTAGTCGATGCCATGGGAACGGCTTCGCCGATCGCGTGGCAATTAAACGGTGGACGGGCGTTTGATAGTGTCTGTCCAACCGTTGGCGCAGTAATTTCAGACGGCTTTGATCCAGCAGTGTGGGATAGTCACTATGGCGATGTGTTGAACAGTCACGGCGACATTTCACGCGGACGGCAATTGATTTGGGAACTGTTCCCAGCCGAAGGTAAAGAACTGACGTTTTATCTATTTCACTACCATCAAGTGCATCCCGAAAACCCTGGATCACTGTTGGAAATGTATGAGGACTTTTTCACGATTTTGCCAGAATATCGGCATTGTGACATGGATAAGCTGGTCTGGAAGAAGGCAACCTTCGGCTATATTCCTGGACATTTCAGCACCAGTAGCCGCGATCGGACGGTGGCATTCGATCGGCTCATTGCGATCGGTGATGCTGCCTCCTTGCAATCGCCGCTAGTGTTTACCGGATTCGGCTCACTGGTGCGAAATCTTTCCCGCTTGACTCAGTTGCTCGATACAGCACTCAAGCATGATTTGTTAACGAAACAATATCTGAATGCAATTCGAGCCTATCAAAGCAATATCTCTGTCACCTGGATGTTTTCTAGGGGCATGATGGTTCCGACCGGAAAATCCTTGCCACCGCAGCAAGTCAACTCGATGTTGAATACATTCTTTGATGTGTTGGCGACGCAGCCGCCTGCGATCGCAGATGCGTTCATCAAAGATCGCGTCACCTGGACAAGATTCAACAGGATGGCGATCGTTGCGGGTTGGAAGAATCCATCTCTCTTGCTCTGGATCTGGCAAATGGCAGGCGCAAAAGACTTATTACGCTGGACAAGAAGCTATCTTAGCTTCGGGGTAAATGCTTTGATTAGCTGGATTTTGAGCGGCTGGTTTCCGAAATTGCTGTTTCAGGTTCAACCCTGGTTAGAGCCAAGATTTCCGGCTTTGTGGCTGTGGGGATTATCGCAAAGCTATGCGCTCACCTATGGTATGGGTAAACCCGACTTGATGCCGAGATTTAAGCTATCGAGACCGAGAACTGCGATCGGCATCAATCCGCGATCGCGCTTAGAGAGCCGAGAACCAGAAGCCGGAAATCGTCAGGTTAGCTAACTAAACAGCTTCTAGAGTGGGGAGATGCTGGATCTTCTCACTCTCTGCTTAAGTAACTGGCACAAAGTTCAACGGTGCGATGATCAAGGTGTTACCGATCCGACCCCTGCCGATTGGGGATTAGTACTTCGTCCACGATCGCTTGCCCTTCAAAGCGCATTGGATCAAACAAAGGATTCGCTGGTCTGAAGTTTTCCAATTCTGCGGATGAGTGGTGAACTCCAAAGAACTTGAATAATAGATGAAACATTTCCCCGTCCCTCCAATTCATTCATCTATTAGCTAGTGATGTTCTATCTTGTTTTGTGACTGTTGCAATTCCGTTCAAGATTCGATTTTGAGCATTAATTCTCGATTCTCTATTAATTTGTAAATTAACGTCAGTTCGATACAAGTCTTGGCCGCGTTTGGATCTGCGGGTAGCCCCCTAAATCCTCCACGAGTGGGGGACTTTGAAGCTTAGAAGGCGCTTAAATTTGGGGAATCGCGATTCTCTAAGTCCCCCAAAATGGGGGATTTAGGGGGCAGAGCGGCTCAAATCGAAGCGAAAAAACTCATCGAACTGACGTTAATCCTTCGGGCGAGAAACCCGAAATCTAGGCGATCGTGCCTTCCCTCTCAATTCCTGCCAAAGTTGCTCATATTGTTTGGTCATTGCTTCAACCGTGTAATTCGACAGTGCCATCTGTCTGGCTTGTTGCCCCATTTGCAGACGTAGAGGGCCATCATCTCGCGATCGCATTAAAGCTTTTACCAATCCATCCACATCGTTCTTTTCGATCAACCATCCCGTTACACCATCAATCACCGCTTCGGGCATACTTCCAACTCGTGTAGCAATCACCGGACGAGCCGCTAACATGGCTTCGACCATTGCTAAAGGAAAGCCTTCTGAGCGAGATGGCATTGCTACCACATCGAATTTTGATAGATACGATCGCGGACTGTCCACCCAGCCTAAAAGCTGAACTCGCTCTTGAATACCTAGATCAATTGCCAGTTGTTCTAAGTTCGATCGCTCTGACCCTTCACCTAAAATTACCGCATTGATGTTCTCAGTTTGAGCGATCGCTTTCAATAAAATTTCATGCGCTTTCATTGCATCTAATCGCCCGATGCTTCCGACGATCATGGTTTCTGCTGTGACTAATTGAGCTTCTCCTAAATCCGGTACACCATTCGGAATCGAGATTACTGAATTGCGACCGAGCGCGTAAAAGTCCTCCATGCGTTGAGCGCTCTTCTTTCCTACGGCAACATGAGCATCAAGCCGCAAGGATAGAAATCGAGTGCGCCAAAGCTCGATCGCATCAGTCGTTCTGAGCGGTAATTGATCCACTCGAACCGCTCTGGCATTTGGAATCATCAATGCGGCTGTTAGACCGATCGCACAAGCCCAAGGTGTACAGCAATTGATGTGAATGATATCGGGCTGCAATCGAGCGAAGGTTAACCAATGCGAGAAAAGTGTTTTAGGCAGAATAAATTTAGGACGATCATGGGCAATTGCATTCACCACAGTCTCAGAAACACCGACTACAGTTACGTCTGCCGATGTAGTTGCAACTAAATGACCTAAGCTAATTTCTGCACCACCAATTCCTTCCGAATCAGTGTAGACCACAACTTTAAGCATGAGACAACACCGATCGATAGATTGCAAGATGAGCTTCGGCGATCGTTTTCCAGTTGAACTGATGCACGAATTGATACCCTTGTTGAGCTAAGCGAAATCGCTCTGATGAATCTTCAATTAGCTCTAACAGTGCATGAATTAGTGCATCAGAATTACGCGACGGAATCTGTTTAACTAGGCTAGTTAAGGTTGAATCCGTCGATCGAGTTGCAATCACAGGTAATTGATGTGCCATTAATGCTAGTAATGAGCCGCTTTTCAAGGTCACACCATGATTAAACGGTAGCACTCCGATATCAGCACCCGACAGATAAACAGAAGCAACCTCCCCCGGAACATAGCCTGTCATGTGAACTCTATCATTGAGTTGCAGCTCAGAAATCATGCTTTCTAGCTTGTTCCAATACTGTTTAGCCTCTGCTCCACGCAATGCTAGGCTTTCAACCCCACCTATTAAAATCAATCGCGCTTGAGATTGCTGCTGCACTACGATCTGAAAAGCCTTGAGCAATGTTTCCAAACCTTTCACCGGATGCAAAAATCCGAAGAACGCGATCGCAGTCACATCCTCAGACCAACCACAGTTCTCTAATAGCTTTTGTCTTGCAGTCTTACACGCAGTCACATCAATATTTGCACCGATTGGAATTCGATGTACTTTTGCATCGGGGAGACGATCGACAATTACTTTTTCAGCCTCAGCATTCGTTGTGATAATTGCAGCACTTTGAGTTAGCAAAAAACCATCTTCACGATCCCACCATTGCTGCTGTTGACCCCACTGTTTCAAGCTCTCTAACAGTGCAGATGGAATCCATTTCGGCTGCCATTCCCACCAGCCATATTCGTGGGCAGTGGTGATGATCGGTTTATGCCATCCTGTAGCCCGAAGTACGATCGGTAACAGAAAGATGGCTCGATCGAATCCATAAGTCCCTGCTGCGTGTTGAATGTGCAAGAGATCCGCCTGCGTTTGATGAACCGCTTGCACCAGTGCAGGTAGATTCTGTAAATTCCAGTCCTCTACAACGCCTAAGACGCTTGGATCGTTGGCAAGTTTAGCGGCTTCAGTTGTCGTTAAAACAATAGTATTGATCGACAGTTCTGATCGCAGTCGTGCCGTATAGTGAGCCACCCCACAGCGATCGGGTAAATAAGTTCCAGCAATCAAAGCAACTTTAGGCATTTCCAATATCACGAACATCCTAGTTAGCGATATTAAATTTGCTACTTCAGATAAAGCGCAACTACTTTACGGCATAGCCACTAGATCGAGGCTTGAATACAATCCCCGTCGCAATACTTGATCGCGGCAATAGTTTTAGTTTAGCGACGATCGACTTTCACCTAGTTTTAATGTTCAAACTGTTGTTCCTCGTTACACTTAAGCGTATGTGTTACTGATATTTCGATGATGTTTCGCCTCTTTTTGCTTGCGGCTCTCAGCTTGGTAACGATCGAAGCTTGCACGGCTCCTCCGAGAATTGCAATCGCACAACGCGCTATCGCTGTCACACCCACTCCACTTGCGATCGAAAATCAGTTTGATAGCGCAAGTGACTTCGCTGAAGGTGCAGCGTTAGTGCAGTTCGGACGAGAATTTCGCTACATCGATCACGCTGGGAGATTAACCGTTACGCCAAAAATCGAGCTTGAAGCCTACGCACCGTTTTCTGAAGGATTAGCGATCGTCAAACTCGGCGGTTTATTTGGTTATTTGAATCGGCAGGGTGAGTTCGCGATCGAGCCAAAATTTGAGCAGGTGTCAAAATTTCAAGAAGGACTGGCTGCCATTCGCGTCGATCGACGCTACGGATTTATTAAGCCTACAGGTGAGGTAGTGATCCCGCCGAAATTTGAACTGACCTCCGGATTCTCTCAAGGACTCGCAGCCGTAAAATTGGGCGCAAAATATGGCTACATTGACCCAACTGGACAGATCAAAATTGAGCCAAAATTCGATGATGCTTGGCGATTTTCTGGGGGATTAGCGGCGGCTCGAATCGGTCAAAAATGGGGCTACATCAACCAAAACGGTCAATTTGTCGCCCAACCTCAATTTGATGGCGCGTTTAATCTTTCCGATGCAATGGGGCGCGTCCGAGTTGGTGAGCGTTGGGGATATGTCGATTCCAGGGGAAAAGTTGCGATCGCACCTCAGTATTCATTCGCCTCTGATTTCTCTAACGGTTTAGCCTTAGCTCAAAGCAATCAAAAATGGGGCTACATTGATAAATTCGGCAAATTTGTAATCGAGCCAAAATACGAATTTGCTGCAAGCTTTCAAGAAGGATTTGCCCCCGTCAAAATTGGGGACAAGTGGGGCTACATCAACCCAACCGGAAAGATTGCGATCGCGCCTCAGTTTGAAGAGGCAGGCGCATTTCACGAAGGATTAGCGCGAGTCAAACTTAACGATAAATGGGGCTATATCCCTAAGCCCTGAGAAAGACGGCGAATCTATCAGCAGACGAATAGGACATAACCAGATGCCCCATTAGAGTAAAGACGAATGCAATGTGGGAAAGCACCTGTGGATGTTTATATTCTTGATTTATTAGTCATCGGCTTACTGCTACTAATGGTAACGCTGGGAGCAGGATGGATCGCCCGCTTACCGCTCTCTTATGCACTAATTTATCTACTTGTTGGTATCATTTTAAGCCCGTATGGTTTTAATCTGGTTCAGGCTCGCCCAGACGCAAATTTTTTAGAGCGAGTGACGGAAATAGTTGTCTTGATTTCGCTCTTTAGCTGCGGACTCAAAATGAATCGTCCAATGCAATTTTGGGCTTGGCGATCGACCACGCGATTAATCGGTTTATTAATGCCGATCACGATTTTTTCAATTGCTGCGATCGCGCATTTTATTCTCAAATTAGACTGGGGATTAGCCATTCTTTTAGGTGCAATTCTTGCCCCGACTGACCCGGTTCTCGCCGCAGAAGTACAGCTCGAAGACCCCCACGATCGCGATGAATTGAGATTTGGTATCACTTCCGAAGGTGGATTAAATGATGCGCTGGCATTTCCGTTTGTCTACTTTGGTATTCACTCGATCGAAAAAGGCAATTGGCGCAGTTGGTTTCGAGAATGGCTCATGATCGATGTGGTGTGGGCAATTTTTGCCGGATTAGCGGCTGGTTTTTTGGTCGCAAAAGCGATCAAATGGATTGATAAAAAACTCGAACGCTTTCGGACTCCCGATGATTTGATGGAAGATTTCGTCGCTCTCAGCGCCATTCTCATCACCTATGCCGTGACTGAGTTAATCAACGGATATGGCTTTTTAGCAGTCTTTATTGCAGGAATCGCCATGCGAAGACGACGGAATACCGAGTACACAAAAAATCAACTCCACTTCATCGAACGGTTAGAAAAACTATCAGAAATCGGAACCATTCTCCTGCTCGGCTCGATGCTGCGATTCCAACCGATGCTGAAATATGCGGGCGATGCGTTTCTAATTGCCTTTAGCTTAATCTTTGTGATTCGCCCATTAGGAACTTGGATTAGCACGATCGGCTTAAAGGCTCATCCCGCAACGCGCTGGCTTTATGGCTGGTTCGGAATTCGCGGAGTCGGCTCGATTTACTATCTCGCCTACACGTTCGGTCATGGACTGAAGGGTGAAACGGGTGAACAAATCGCCTGGATTACCTTTTGGACGATCGTCATTTCCGTCCTGCTGCATGGCGTAACTTCAACCCCCCTAATGCGCTGGTACGAGCGTAATGTCGAACACAACCCAACTTTAGAGCAACATCCCGCCCAGCACGAAGCTTAATCGGGACACGCTCTGTTGCATCTTGTTACGAACTACTTCCCGAAATGTGCATTTTCGTTCACATTGAGGAACGATACCCTGAGATAAGGAGTTTTCACACAATGTCTTTATCCGATACTCAAGTTCTGGTTGCACTGGTCGTGGCTCTCATTCCGGGAGTCCTCGCATTTCGGTTAGCCACTGAACTGTATAAGTAGGTTCCGAATCAGTAGGTTCCGACCAAAGCAAGAAACTCGCCTTGATGGTGAACAGGCAAATCGTTAAAAGAAAACTGTCAATTCAGTGCTCATTTTTCGATTCAGCTAGTAAACTATCTAGGCGAGTTTCCTGCCTAAATGGGTTCTTTCCAAGCAGGTAGGCGAACATATCGCGATCGAAAAGCACAAAAAAGCGCCATTCAAGACTGCGAAAAAATTCAAAGCTTTTCTCTCAGTTTTCAGTTCTTTTTTGTTGTAACTGTGCTTAGTTCACTCGTACTTCTTGATTTTGGGTGCCAGATTTGTAATCTTGAATAAGCTCTACTGATAATCAAATTTTGAAAGTCAATCCTTTGATGAATTAAAGTTTGATATTCTTCCCGTTGAATCGGTGAGAAATTTTGGTCAGTCTCTTATCCAAGAACATCGAACTCAGTTAAGTTACAGGGATTCACGTTAAAAGTGAAACCTAAGCGTGAATACTTCTGGATGAAAGTTTTTTGTGCTTGAGTGACTTTCTTTTGCTATCTGCTATCACACGTTAACGAACCCATGAATGCACTTCCTCTTCCACAGCCGCCTGAATCTCCCAAGCCTCGCCGCTCTCGACAGTCTGCACGTCGCGCCCGTCCGCAGCCTGTGCAGTCAGCCAGCAGACATCGTATTTTAGCGGCTGAAGCGATCGCGAAACTGGGTGTAAATGCTGTCATTTCTAGCGCCGCGATCGCGGCATTGGTGCAGCTTATTCCTCAGAGCATCAGCCAGCAGACAAAACTCAAAGAAATTCAAGCGGAAGTCCAGATCGCTGAGACGCGAGTGACTCGCTTGAAAGCAGACTTTAACCGCTATTTCGATCCGCAGCAGGCAACCGCGATCGTTCAGGAGCAAACGAATCGTGCAGACCCGAATCAGCGCTTGATTGTGTTAGATGGTGCAGAGTCCCCCAAGCAAGCGGCTCCCGCTCAAAATCCTTAGCGATTCGCAACTCTGAAGCCCCAACAGAATTCGATTGAATGTCGAGGTCAGCTTGATTTCGACGCTTTTGCATGAAAAAATCGCATCCTCATATCAAGGATGCGATGCCCGATTTTGCTTAACGCTTTGCTTAACGCCTAGAGCGAAGAAGCCGTAACTTCCGACTCTGAAAGCATTGCCCCAGACTCAATGACACAAGGAAAGGCGCTGGTAAATGAGTTTCCGCCAGCGCTGGTCGTGCTGCGCGATCGGGCAAATGCTACTTCAGGATGCCAGGGGGCGACTTCCCATTCTGGTTCAAAAATTGGAGTTGCCAGAGAACAAGATTTCCAGGTACTTTGAACGGCGACATTGAGTTGATTACAGTGTCCACCGCGCCGTCCTTCAGGAGAATAGAATCGACAGTGGCGACAGATTGAGGTCAAGGCATCGTTATTGTTCATGTTCTCGGACAGGTTAGAGTGCGAATGTGAAACAGCAGGACTACTTCTTATGAAGTATTTTGGTTTGTTACTGAGTGAAATCAATTAAGAAATATTGAGTAAGTTGCCTATACTCAATACCGATTAGAACGATTAACCGGGGTTCACAACTACTGTGTTTCTGATTCTTATTGTTAAGCAGGTTCGCAGGAATGTGTGTTTATAAAAACCTTGAAAATCGTTGCTATATCTCGCTTCTAGCAATCAATTGCGAAAATGGAGTTTCATATTGATTTTAGATTTCGGGGATCGCTTTAAACCGTGAAAAATAATTGTTTAGAGCTGTACAAAGGCGAACTAGAAGTGCAAAAACGGGATGGGGATCAGAGAGAAACACATAGCAAACTCACTTATTACAAATCAGGCTTTTTGAAGGTGACGAAACAAGAAACCTGTTTTTAGCGTCACTTTTTGATTGCGCCCTACAATAAGTATCCCCAGCAGAATCGCTGTACTCCTCTAGCAAGAGTTAGAAATCGGGATCGCTGAGTAGAGAGTTTACAAATGAACGCAACTATGAATTGAAAAACAACGATCGCGATCGCTACAATCTGTAAAAACTTCTAAATTTGTCAATTTTCAGTTTTCTTAAGAAAGAGGTAACGATCGGAATGCGAGTGAATTGAGTGTGATATGCTGCATTGGCTTAGGATTGGGAAAGTCCGGTCAGATTCCGGCACTGTGGCGCAACTGTGATGAACAAGGGTTCGAGTCAGAATGCCAGTCTTGAGCAGTCTGTTTAATTCTCTGCGACCCACGGAGAAGGGGCATATTCATGAGTTGGTTGGCTGCATCAAATCCCTGTCCAGGCTTGTTTTATGGCACCGCTGCTCAAGACGGAACGTTGATTCGGATTCGCGTTCCGGGCGGTTGTATAAGTCGTGATCAAGCAATTGCGATCGTCGAAATTGCCGATCGCTGGCAGACTTCCAGGGTTCAAGTGACAAACCGCGCGAATCTTCAGTTTCGAGCGCTGCGATCGATTCCAAGTCCCGAAGTGTTTAGCACGCTGCAATCGGTCGGACTTGCATCTCAGAATCCACACCTGGATCACCTCAGAAATATCATGGCAAGCCCAACGGCAGGAATTGATCCAGCAGAGTTAATCGATGTGCGATCGCTAGTTCAGGCAATTGATACTGATCTTCAGAACACGCCTGAATTGATCGGACTGCCGCCTAAATTTAGTATTGGAATTGATGGCGGTGGAGCGATCGGGATTGGGGCGAGATCCGAATCAGTTTGGCAGCATCGGTACAATGAGATTCAGCTTTCTGCGGTGACGTGCGATCGGTTTAAGTTGACGCTGGGGAGCAATCGGCGATTCTATGAGACAGGTGTGCTAATCAAAAAGTCAGATTGTGTGGCAGCGATCGCAGCGCTGACGCAAACGTATCTCGCCTATGTGCAGCAGTCCCAAAGTCAGAAAAAGCCGCGTCTGCGTGATTTATTAAAAGATTGGGGGATTGAATCGTATCTTGAGCGCGTTCCGTTTCAGTTTGAGCGTGATTCAGATGCTTCGATTTCGCCTGCTCGAACACGAACAGAGCTAACGCAGTATTTAGGCATTCAACCGCAGCGCCAACCCGGACGGGCTTATATTGGAATTGCGCTCAGACTGGGGTGGATGACGATCGCTCAGCTTCGAGGCTTGATTCAACTGGCGGAAACTTACGGTTCTGGAGAATTGCGGCTCACCCCCTGGCAGTCTATTTTGCTTCCCGACGTGGCGATCGACCAGACAGCAACGGTGCTCGACGCGATCGCAGCGCTTGAGCTTTCCACCGATTTGAGCAATTCTACAGTGGTTGCCTGTGCTGGAAAACCAGGCTGTGCAGCCTCAGAAACTCACACTCAAGCCCACGCATTAACCTTGATCAACCAATTAAACCATCCTGTTAACATTCATGTTACTGGCTGCCCAAAACGATGCGCTCAACCCAGCCCCGCAGAATTCACGCTGCTGGGAACAACTGTGCAAGGCTCTGAAGCTTATGCTTTGTTTGCAGGCGATCGACCCCTCAGCGATCGTCCGATTCTCGCAAGTGAACTTTCGACGATCGTAGAGTTAATTAACACGCTACATGATTGATTACATTCGTAACGGTGACGATATCTACCGCAAATCCTTTGCCATTATTCGCGCAGAAGCTCGACTCGATCGCTTACCTGCTGATCTGGCTCATGTCGCAGTCCGGTTAATTCATGCTTGCGGGATGACTGATTTGGCTGAAGATATCGAGGCTTCTCCGGATGCAGTGGAAGTGGGGCGATCGGCGCTTGCGATCGGTGCTCCGATTCTGTGTGATGCTCAGATGGTGGCAAATGGCGTGACCCGCAAACGCTTACCTGTAGATAATCAGGTAGTCTGTACGCTCAATGATTTGATGGTTCCAGAACTTGCACGATCGATCAACAACACGCGATCGGCTGCCGCTTTGGAACTTTGGAAACCCATATTAGGCGGAGCAGTCGTAGCGATCGGCAATGCTCCGACAGCGTTGTTTCGGTTGCTGGAGTTGTTAGACGAAGGTGCGCCAAAGCCCGCGCTGATTTTAGGGTTTCCGGTGGGATTTGTCGGAGCCGCAGAATCAAAAGCGGAACTCGCGGCAAATAGTCGGGGTGTTCCTTTTATCACGCTGCACGGGCGGCGGGGTGGAAGCGCGATCGCAGCGGCAGCGGTAAATGCTTTAGCAAAACAAGAGGAGATATAAATATGACAGGTCGGCTTTATGGCATTGGCATTGGCCCTGGAGATCCAGAACTACTCACAATGAAAGCGTTTCGGGTGCTGCGATCGTCCTCCGTCGTGGCTTATCCGATGTCGGATAGTGGGCGCAAATTGGCACGATCGATCGTGGCGGAATATCTCCGACCCGAACAAATCGAAGTGCCGATGTATTTTCCGTTTAAGCTCGAAGAATCAGCACAGCCTTACTACGATAAAGCCGCAGAAACGCTGGCAGAACATTTAGAAGCAGGGCGTGATGTGGCGGTGCTGTGTGAAGGTGATCCATTCTTTTTTGGATCGTTTATGTATCTGTACAATCGCTTGTCCGATCGATTTCAAACTGAGGTGATTCCGGGTGTGTCTTGTGTGATGGCAAGCCCAGCGATTTTAGGAACGCCTTTAACTTACCGCAATGATGTGTTTATGGTGGTCTCGGCCATTCTTCCTGAAGAAGAGTTAGCATCGCGGTTATCAGTCGCTGATGCTGCTGCAATCATCAAACTGGGTAAGCACTTCAATAAAGTTGTCAGTGTGCTGAAGCAGTTGGGACTGTACGATCGTGCCAAATACATTGAACGTGCAACCATGCCCGATCAGCGCGTTGTGCCGATTGATCAAATGAATCCGGCTGAAGTTCCTTATTTCTCAATGATTGTAATTCCGAGTCAATGGCAGCCTTAACTTCTTCTACGATCGCAGTAATTGTCTTGAGTCAAGCCAGTATTCCGATCGCTCGTCAGATTGTGAATACTTTCCCGAATGCAACTTTGTACGGCTTAGAACATCGGACTCATGGAGCCGATCGCGCCTTTACTCAGTTCGGGGAAACCGTGCGCGAATTGTTCAGTCAAGGGACTGCGATCGTGGGAATTTGTGCTGCGGGAATCTTGATTCGCACCGTTGCACCTCTGTTAAACAATAAATGGCAAGAACCACCTGTGCTTGCGATCGCAGAAGATGGTAGCGCAGTGGTTCCCTTACTGGGTGGCTTGCAGGGCGTGAATGATCTAGCGCGTCAAATTGCTGCAATTTTTGAAGTTGCGCCCGCAATCACCACGAGCGGAGACATTCGATTTCGCACGGCATTGCTCGCTCCACCCAAGGAATATCGCTTGCTCAATCCTGATGATGCAAAAACTTTTCTAGCGGATTTACTCGCAGGAGCGACCGTTAAGATTGAGGGCGATGCGCCTTGGCTGGTGGAGAGTCAGCTACCGATCGCGCCTGATGCCCGATTAACCATCAAAATTACAGAACAAGGGGACGGCTCCGCTGAGCCGAAGGGCAGCGCAGGTCGCGCAGATTGTTTGGTTTATCAGCGAACTTCAATCAAACGGCTTGCCATTGTTGGCACAGGTCCCGGCTCAGCCGAGTGGATGTCTCCTCAAGTTAAAGAAGTGCTGCGATCGGCAACTGATTGGATCGGTTATCAAACCTATTTGAACTTGGTCGAACCGCTCCGCACAACACAGCGCCTTCATGTCTTTGATAACCGTGAAGAGCTAGAGCGAGCAGCACTGGCGCTAGATTTGGCAGCAGAGGGGCGATCGGTTGTGATGGTGTCATCCGGCGATCCGGGCATTTATGCGATGGCGGCAGCAGTGTTTGAGGTTCTAGAGCGCGACCAGAAACCGGACTGGAGCGCGATCGACCTTCAAGTTTGCCCCGGAATTTCGGCGATGCAAGCGGCAGCCGCTCAAGTGGGCGCACCGTTGGGACATGATTTCTGTGCGATTTCGCTCTCAGACATTCTCAAACCTTGGGAAACGATCGCTGATCGCATCGCTGCCGCCGCTCAAGCAGACTTTGCGATCGCCTTTTACAATCCCGTTTCTAAAACGCGTACTTGGCAGCTTGACAAAGCGAAAGCTTTATTGCTGAACTCTCGATCGCCTGATACTCCGATAGTTCTTGCTCGAAATCTCGGTAGACCCGGACAACAAACTCAGGTAAAAAAACTGGGAGATTTAGCGATCGACGATGCCGATATGAGAACCGTGATTTTGATTGGATCAAGCAAGACGCGAGTGATCGATCGTGCAGACGGCGGCGTTTGGGTCTATACTCCACGTCGTTATGATTGATCTGTTAGACAGTCTTGATATTGACTTGCGGAAACGGATGCGAGTGAAGCAGTGCTACTTCAGCAGGAGATATGCGATCGCTAACCTTGTCATTCTTCGATTTAACGCCGTTGCATTCACGCAACGTTGTTTATTATTGTTCTTAACTAGAATTTCGATTGTTCATTACGCTGCCTTAACCTGGTTGAACGGATGTTTCCGATAAGCTAAACAGGAGTTTGCTTTGTGTTGATTAGATCTCTTACGTGAATCTCAAGCGTTCATCAAATTCGATCGAGCCTTCACGCGAGAAGTTCACTTTGTTCGACAATCTGCATTTCTTTGACAACTTTCCCGGATCAGTTCAGTACGCCAGTTCAGTACGTTATGTCTAATCTCTACGAAGTTCTTGCAAAAGGCGGGCCGATCATGATCCCGCTCGTCGGCTTGTCTGTTGCAACGTTTGCTTGTGCGTTTGAACGATCGACGTTTTGGATTCCTTTACTGCGGACTGAGGCGAAGCTTGCCCACGATGTTCTAGAAGCCGCGAAATATAGCTTAGTTGATGCACGAACGATCGCAGAACGGTCTGAGTCGCCGATCGGACGCTTTTTGCTGGCTCCGCTCAAGCTGAATCAACCAACTCCCGAAACTTTTCGCCTCGCCCTCGAAACCGCAGGCGATGAAGAGCTTGCCAAAATGCGAAAAGGCGATAAATTGCTTGAGAGTACGATCGCGATCGCGCCACTGCTCGGACTGTTGGGAACCGTGACCGGTCTGATGATTACCTTTGCCAACTTAAATGTAGGCGGTGGGGCTGCTTCTGCCGAATCCACCACAAAAGCCGCCGCCGGAATCGGAGAAGCCTTAACGACTACGGCGGGCGGTATGGTCGTGGCAATCATCGCGCTCTGTATCTTCCGAGTCTCGGTGACGCTGCAAGCCAAACAAATCGACTATTTTTCTAAGGTTGGCAGCGAGTTGGAATTGATTTATCGTCAATATTGGTACGAACCTGCGATGAATGAGCTTGCGCGAGTAGAAATGGCGGGGCGTTCTCAGCAGACCGATTCGACTGGACTCCCAGTTTAAGGTAGATTATGAGATTCAAGAATCAGCACAAAGGATCGCAAATGCCAGAAGTCAATCTCGTGCCGATGATGGACGTGATTATGACGATTCTGACGTTTTTTATTATCGTGTCGATGACGTTGACGAATTTTCAATCGGTAGATGCAACGCTACCGAGTTCGGAAAAAGGCGCGAACAAAGAAGCACCTGCTGATCCGTTAGTGATTGGAGTAACGAGAACAGGTCAAGTCGAAATCAATCAAGGTACAGTGACAGAAACGCAAATGGCTGAACAAGTCGTTTCGTACTTTCAAAAGAATCCGAAAGGAACGATCGTTTTGAAAGCCGATAAATCTTTGTCGTATGAACAGGTTGTGAAAACGTTGGGAGTGCTGCGGGATGTTGGAGGCGATCGCGTTTCGTTAGCGATCGAGTAATGGTCGTAGAGAAAGGGGAAACACGTTTTGTATTTCCCCTTTTATTATTTTATTAACTGGTTCTATTAACTGGCCGGATTTTTCAACCACGTTACCACGATCGTTCCGCCTTGATCTTTAGTCGGAACCAAATTCATGTAGAACGTGATGTTGTCTTTTTTCAGCTCATAAAGCTTGCCGCCGCCGTACTGACCTTTTGGCGTGACTTGAAACGTTCCAGCCAGTCCTGCGGTCGAAATCGTGTTATAGAATACCTCCGGTGCCTGACCCAGAATCAGAGTCGGACTGCCATCAATCCCCGATCGCGTTTCTGGAATAGCTCCGCTCTGCAAATCCGCTTCATTCAACACTTTGAAGAACAGTTGCGGATTTGCAAAGTGTTCGGGTCTAGCATTCGTTTCAGGATTGTCAGAGCGATCGACTTGGGGTGCAAGCTCGGTAATCAGATTGTAATAATCTTCAGGAATATTGACTGATCCTTTTAGCGTTGCCAAATCTGCAACTTTACTGTCACTCACAAGCACAACAGTAGTCAGCTCATCCTTGAATAGATGCAGAAATAGCGTTTTCTTGTCGGGAGTCGTGACGGTATAGATCTTTTTGTCAGCGCTCTCTTCGTCTGGAGTTAAGGTAAATCCTTTCGCCTTCGGTGCAGAAAGATAGAATGCTGCAACCGTAGACAAATTCGCCGTCGCAACCCGGCAGTTTTCACCCAGCCCTAGACCGAAACAGTTCGGAGTCGAGGGATTGTAGTGTGGAAAGTCGGCAGCCGTTGCGGTGTCTGCTTTGGTTGAGGCTCTGGTTTCCGTTTGGGGTGCTTCGGCTGTTGCTTGCGGCTGGGGCAACTCGCTGGCTGATTTCTGAACGATTGGATTAGTATTGGGTCGATTAATTTTCGGAAGCGCAGGTCTACTTGGTTTTGCAGCCGCGATTTTCGGAGTTTTTGTCGTGTTAGCTTTTGTCGTGGGCAGTTGCGTAATTTTAACCGGAGCTTCCTTATCTTCGGGTGGCTTTTCGCTGGCTTTGGGAAACGGCATAAACAGGACGATCGCGTGTAGTCCTAATGCTGCAAACAGCATTGGTCGAATAAAGCTGCGAACGGCTGCCGGAAGTTGAGAAAGGGACGGGATCGAGAGCGTCTTTATCATAAGGTCGGATGGCGCATGAACTAAGGGCAGGATGAGATGTTCTCGCTTTTCTAAACTTGGATCGCAATTTGTATCCGAAGCATTTCTGCTGTGATACCAGATTGATTTGTGGATGCGACAGATTCTCGCCCCCTAAATCCCCCATTCTGGGGGACTTTGAATATGATCTGTCGCAATCTATGTCTAATTCGGTATGAGATCTAAATCCAAAAGATGCCTACATGTTTAAAGTGTTATTTTTGCTTGTCCTACCAGAATGCAAAAGCAACAGTGTCATCATATCAAACTCTGTCCCAAAACGGATTTTTTAGCCGAGCTTCTTGTAGTATCACTGGTATCATTCCACTATTGTGGGTAGCGTTGCATTTTCATTAACCTAACTTTTAACTAGATTTAATTTTCTGTTATCGTTCTGTTTGCCTTCATTTAACTGCCAGAGTTGTAGGGTTGTTTTTGTTACTTCAATTGACACTTGATCGCGCAAGGACGAGGACACCATGACACTCTCTAGAAAAGCTCTCCGCCGTGGAGCGATCGCGCTGTTTGTGGCAACTGCGATCGCGCTTTCCCCGGTTCTATCGGCGATCGCTCAGTCCAGAGCCACAATTAACGGTGCAGGCGCAACGTTCCCGGCACTGTTGTATGAGCGCTACATCTCGGAATTTAAGAAAAAAGAGCCGAACATTACGGTCAACTATCAAGCGATCGGAAGCGGCGGTGGAATCCGCCAGATGCTAGCAAACGTGATTGACTTCGGTGGCAGTGATGCCGCCATGACCGACGAGGACATGGCGAAAGTTAGTCGCGGTGTCATCTTGGTTCCGACAGCAGGCGGCGCAGTCACACCAATTTATAATGTTCCCGGTGTCAATAGCCTGAAACTTTCGCGGGAAGTGTTACCCGAAATTTTCGCAGGGCGGATTACCAAGTGGAACGATCAGAGAATTGCCAAAGACAATCCTGGAGTGAATCTGCCGAATTCAGACATTAAAACGGTGGTGAGAGCCGATAGTAGCGGCACAACGTTTATTTTCACAAATCATCTTAGTGCGGTGAGTCCTTACTTTAAGGGTCGCGTCGGTGTGGGAACGGCTCCAAAGTGGACAACGAATCCGCTTAGAGGTCGAGGAAATCCTGGGGTTGCAGCGTTGATACAAAGAACACCAGGTTCGATCGGCTATGTCGAATATTCTTATGCGAAGAAGAACAACATCGCAGTTGCAGCAGTGCAGAATCAGAAAGGCGACTTCTTGACTCCTTCGATCGAGAACACCAACAAAGCATTGTCTACGGTAACCTTTCCCGCAAACTTCCGCGTGTTTGAGGGCAATCCCGCCGATGGCTATCCGATTACAGGATTGACCTGGATGATGGTGTACAAACAGTACAACGACCCACAGAAGTCAGAAGCAGTGAAGAAATGGGTTGAATATGTCTTGACTGAGGGACAGAACCTTAACGCAAGCTTAGACTTTACTCGGATTCCGCCTGATGTGGCACAACGGGCACTTCAGCAAGTGAGAAGCGAAGTGAAGCCCTAGAAAGTTTGAACTTAAAGGCTCTGAAACTGCCGTAAAGCCGCTAGAACTTTGATCTATGATCGATGCGAGTTCTAGCGATTTAGAGCGGCTTGCCCGATTTACTTGTGATGTGAGGATTAGTTCCATGTTTCGCCTATTTTGGTATTCCCTTGTGTTGTCGCCTACATTGATAGGCGCGGTAGCACTTTCCGCGACGGCTCAATCTCTAGGTCAAGAGCGCGTCACTTCAGTCAATGAAATCTGGGCTCAACCTAATGCGATCGAAGGACAGGTGACTTCGGTGTCTCAGTTGTCTGATGTTCGACCTACAGATTGGGCATTTCAAGCTTTGCAATCTTTAGTTGAGCGGTATGGCTGTATCGCCGGATATCCTGACCGTACCTTTCGCGGCAATCGAGCATTAACCCGCTTTGAATTTGCAGCAGGACTGAGTGCATGTCTCGATCGCGTCAACGAACTGATTGCCGCATCAACTTCGGATTTGATGAAGAAAGAAGATCTTACAGCCCTGCAAAAACTACAAGAAGAGTTTGCCGCAGAGTTAGCATCACTGCGCGGAGCGGTGGATAGCTTAGAAGCGCGCACCACTACCCTAGAACGGCAGCAGTTTTCGACGACCTCGAAACTGACCGGAGAAGTAATCTTTTCGGTCAGCCAAGCCTTTGGTGCAGATCGAGCCGTCAATTCTGACCAGCAGCGAGTGATTGATGCAGCCCTCACACCTGCAGCACGAGAAGCAGCGCGAAATAATGCAATCACCGGATCGCCAACCAACCCTGATCGTGGAGTTCGCGAGAATACAATTTTTGCCGATCGGGTACGGCTTGCGTTTGATACGAGCTTTACCGGACGCGATCGCTTGAGAACCCAACTGCAAGCCAGAAACATTGCTGCGTTCAGTGGCACCGGGGCGACCGGAATCACAGGCACAAACATGACCCGTTTGGGCTATGACGGCAGCAACAGTAACTCGATCGAGCTTCGACGCTTAGAATATCGCTTTCCGCTCGGCGATCAAACCACTGTATTCATCGGAACGGGAACGAATGACGGCTTAGAGTTTAACGATTCGATCCCGACGCTTAGCCCGTTTGAATCCAGTGGGAGCGGTTCAATTTCGCGGTTCGGTCGGTTCAATCCGATCTACCGCACCAGCACTGGAACCGGGATCATCGTGAACCATCGATTAGGGCGAGAATTTACGCTGGGTAATCAATTCACCCTTTCGCTCGGTTACTTAGTGCCGACTGGAGATGCTCAAGATCCGGGTCTCGATCGTGGATTATTCACCGGAAGTTATGCGGCGATCGCGCAGCTGGTGTATCAGCCAACTCCAAACCTGGGGATTGGTTTCACGTATGCGAATGCGTACTACAACACGGGTTCTGGAGTGACAGGCAGTACCGGGAGTAGTTTTGCGAACAACCCCTTTGGCAGTAACCAAACGATTAATTCGGCTGGAAACATTCCGACCAGTACGAATCAGTTTGGACTACAAGCCAACATTCGGCTTAATCCTGGTCTAACTCTGGCAGGTTGGGCAGGGTTGACCGACGCAAGAGCGAGACGCACGATCGGAACTGGAACAACGGTTCGAGAAGACGATCGAGCAACGATCTTCAATTGGGCAGTGGGTCTAGCATTTCCTGACCTATTCAAGGAAGGCAGCTTGGGTGGAATCATTTTTGGTATGCCGCCGAAAGTAACCAGCAGTGACTTTGGCTTGGCGACACCCACTGCCGTTTCTGCTCGTCGAGAAGATCAAGATTCTTCCTATCATTTGGAAGTTTTCTACCGCTATCGCCTCAACGACAACATTTCGATCACACCGGGCGCATTTGTGATTTTCAACCCAGAAGGCAATTCTGCGAACAATGCGATCTACGTCGGTACGATCCGAACAACGTTTACGTTTTAGCTTTCACACCTCACTGCGGGGACACTTCCATTTAGGGTGTCCCTTTCTTTATTCCTCTCAATCTTCAGCATTATGGCAACGATTCCATCTCAGTCGAGAAATATTCCAGAGTCGATCGAGGGCGGTAACACCGCTTGGATTGATTTAGGCTTTACCTGGAGCTTGCGAATTTTATCGCTCAGCGCGATCGCACTTTTGCTCTGGATGGGCTGGATTATTTTTAACGCTGCACTCCCCGCGATTCGACAATTCGGATGGGGATTTATGATGCGGCAGGAATGGGATGTAAATCAGCTTCAGTTTGGGGCGCAAACTTACTTATACGGAACGATCGTCACTTCTGCGATCGCGCTTTTATTCGCAGTTCCGATTGGAATCATGGTGGCAATTGTCACTAGCGAGAAATTTCTGCCGGGATGGTTGCGATCGACGTTAGGATTTTTGATCGAATTGATTGCCTCGATTCCCAGCGTGATTATTGGCTTGTGGGGCATCTTCGTGCTGATTCCATTGATGAAACCGATTCAATCCGCATTACATCAACAATTGAGTTGGATTCCCTTATTCGGAACTGATACCTTTGGCCCCAGTATGCTGGTGGCGGGAACTATTCTTGCGGTGATGATTTTACCTACGATCGCTGCAATTAGCCGAGATGTAATGTTAGCGATTCCCCAAGATTTACGCACCGCATCTCTTTCACTAGGGGCAACTCGTTGGGAAATGATCACAACTGTATTAATTCCAGCAAGTCTATCGGGAATCATTGGCGCGATCATGCTGGCGTTGGGACGGGCATTGGGCGAAACAATGGCAGTAACGATGGTGATTGGTAATTCGGATCAAATCAGCTTATCGTTGCTAGATGCAGGAAATACGATTCCGTCAATTCTTGCAAATCAGTTTCCCGAAGCATTAGACGAATTGCATATTGGAGCGTTAATGTATTTGGCGTTAATGCTGTTTGCGTTAACCCTAGTAATTAACATGATTGCAAATTCGATCGTCAAAACATTCGGCTTAAAACAATAGATTTTAAAACAATGAATGCAGAGCAACCGTTAACGAAACCCCTAGCGCTCGATCGCCGGATTTTTAGCCATGCGATGAGCGCGATCGCGGTTCTTTTCACAGCACTTGCACTCTTGCCGCTCCTCTCGGTTTTGCTGGAAATTCTGCGTCAAGGCTTACCGAATCTGAAGTGGGAAGTGTTTACAAATCTACCTGCCCCGGCTGGCGATACCAGCGTTGTCAGTGGATTTGCGAATGCGATTCAAGGAACAGTGCTAATGGTGAGTATCGCAACGGCTTTTAGTATTCCGTTTGGAATTGCGATCGCTATCTATCTTGCTGAAATTGGTAAATCTGGTGCAATTGCTCAAACAGTCCGGTTTGTGTTGTCAATTCTGAGTGCAGTTCCTTCGATTGTGGTTGGTGTATTTGCTTACGCTGTGATCGTTCTCGCTACAATCTTTGGCTATCGCGGATTCTCAGCATTAGCGGGGGCGTTTGCGCTAGCGGTAATCATGTTACCGATCGTCGTTCTCTCGACCGAAGAAGCTTTGAAGCTTGTTCCCAATCATCAACGATTAGCCTCAGCAGCACTCGGTGCCAATTCAATTCAAACGGTGTTTAAGATTGTATTGACAACCGCATTACCGAGTATCACAACCGGAGTATTGTTAGCGATCGCTAGAGCCTCTGGTGAAACCGCTCCGCTCATTTTCACGGCCTTGTTTAGCCAGAGTTGGGTCGAGGGTCTTCTTAATCCTGCACCTTCGCTCTCGGTGATGATCTACAACTATTCGAGTTCTGCTTTTCCCGAACAAACTCAGCTTGCTTGGACAGCTTCACTGGTGCTGCTCGGTCTTGTGACTGTCACCAATCTTTTGTCTCGTCTGATCACCCGGAAACGTTAACCTATGACTTCTACTTCTCAGTCCGAACTTGCGCTTTCAGCCCAAAATATGGATGTGTTTTATGGCGATCGTAAAGCCTTATCGTCCGTCTCGATGGCGATTTATCCCGGACAAGTCACCGCGATTATTGGTCCGTCCGGCTGTGGTAAATCAACCTTTATCAAAGCGCTAAATCGGATTGGCGAACTCGAAAGCGAGATGCGAGTGAAGGGACAGGTGCAATTTTTTGGTCAAGATATCTACAGTCCTCGCGTCAACCTGAATCGACTGCGGCGGCAGATTGGCATGGTGTTTCAAAAGCCAAACCCATTCCCCATGAGCATTTACGATAATGTCGCCTATGGGGTGCGGGTGTTTAGTCGGGTTTCGCGATCGCGTCTTGATGAAATCGTTGAAACCGCACTTGCAGACGCAGCCTTGTGGAATGAGGTCAAAGATAACCTGAAAAAATCAGCCCTCAGCTTATCCGGTGGACAGCAACAACGGCTCTGTATTGCGCGGGCATTGGCAGTGAAGCCGAAAGTTTTGCTAATGGATGAACCCTGTTCGGCGCTTGATCCGATCGCCACCATGAAGATCGAGGAATTAATCAGCTCATTGCGGAAAGAATTCACGATCGTCATTGTCACCCACAATATGCAGCAAGCGGCGCGAATTAGCGATCGTACAGCCTTTTTCAGCACCGACGAAAGCCGCATCGGTCAACTGATTGAAATTGACAATACCGCTAAAATTTTTAACGGCGCAGCCCATTCCCGCACTCGCGATTATGTCGAAGGGCGATTTGGGTGAGCCTTAGCCCGTCTTGGCTGCAACGCCCTTATACAGATGAGCGGTCAAGAGGGCGGAACATTTCCTCCAGCGTAAGGCTTGGGCTGGACGTGCAGTTTCGGTACGATCGCATCATACAATCGATTCGAAATCGCACCATTCGCACTATCGGTTAAGTGAATTGCATCTTGGAACACTTCACCCTGAGCAGTATTCAAGCCCTCAACGAGATTCAGCGTTGAAATTCCAGGTGTATCGCGCTTCACTTGCTCGATCGCGCCTTGGAGCTTGCCGTAACCCGCTTGAATCTGCTGGGGATAGCGCGAACCTAACTGATCCAAAATCTCTTTTTCCCGTCCGGCAGGCTTTCCGGCGCGAGTAGACACTTCAGGCTGAAGCGCAACAAAGAGCGGAATTTTAGCAGCCGTCGCCAGACGTGAAACCTGTTGAAGATTATGGCGATAGCGATCGGCGCGGCGTTCTAGTTCTTTAGTATCCGTCGTTAATCGCTCTTGTACAGGGTCTTCAACCGGAGGAATTAGCTGCTTGAATGCAGTATGAGGGCGAAATATCCAGTATTGAATCCCCTTCACTAAATAGAATTGCTGGAAGAAATCGTTAATTTGATTGCCCCAGCTTGTCATCAAATGCCGAGGCGCACTTTCTAACAGCGCTTCTACTTGGGGAACATCCACCCCATCCTGAACGCTGGGAAGCAGCAAATCAGAGTAGCCATTGATCAGGACGATCGCATCAGGTTTGTAAGGCAACACCTCAAACGCTAATTGTGCTAACTCATTGCCTGACACATATCCTGGAACGGCTGCATTAATCACGCGATAGCGAGTTTCTCGAATTCGGGGCGGCAGTTTCAGTGCCTTTTCTAGCTCATCGGCAAAATAGGGCAGCGTATCGGGGCGAAACTTATTCGGGTTGGCTTTTTGGGCGGAAACTTGTTGGTTGAGACGGGACTCAAGCTGAGCCGCGATCGTCGCTTGATTGTTAGAGCTGAGTTGTCCAAACGCGGCTGAACCACCAAGCAGGAAGATTCGCACTTCATCTTTAGGTTTATCGGGGCTGATTGGCTGATCGGCTCTAAAGCCTTGCTCGTTAATTTTCCAGGCTGAATTTTGCTGATTGCCAACGAGCCGATAGCCCAGAACAGGGCTGCGTTTTACAGTCAGTTGTCCATGATCTGGAAGTCCATCGAAGGGGTTTCCCTGCTGATCGAGAAACTTGAGCCGGTAAGCTGTGAGATTTAGGGGTTCGCCTTCAAAGGCGTTTAATTCTGCGGTTTTTCCTGTAGCGCCCACAATTAGACGCAGCAACAGTTCTAGCCCCACCAAAGCGAGTGGAATCGACAGAAAAATCCACCGTTTTGGAAACGCCTTTTTCTTCTGATATAGCGAACGGCTAGACCAGGAAGACTTTCGGCTATGCCTAAAAAACATTGACAATTTCCTCTTTCTACGATCGCACTAGGTTAATTAGAACTCGTATTAAACCCGATAGATGTACCAGAGTTGAACATTCAGAGCAGCACCCATTCGATAATTGACGGTTAAAGTTGATTCGATCTCACCTGATGATTTTTCAATACTTTAGGACAGAGTTCAAGTCTGTCTGCAAAACTGCACAGCTTTAGATATCGGTTTCAAATTCCTATTACCATACAATGAAGTCGCACCGAATTTGCTGATATTTTGGAATCTTTGAATAAGATTTGTGGTTGACAAGTTGATCGTCAAATCGGGAATTCTAGCCAGGAAAATGAGTGAACTTCCCGATATGAGTGAGTTAACGCTTGAGCAATGTTATGCGCTATTAGAGTTAAGTCCGGGAGCTTCGATCGTTGAGGTTGATGCTGCCTACTCGAAAAAGGCATTGGAGAAAATACAGCAGGGTGCAAAGCAAGAAAAAGCTTTGCTCAAAGTTGCTTATGAGCAAATAAAAGAGCATCTCTACGAAACGGCTCATCAATCTGAATCAGACTCTTTAATGAATCAAATTGTAGAGTTTATACAGCGCCTCCACCCGGAGCCGTTTCACGTCAAGATTCAAGCTGACACACTTCAAATCTTTTTCAAAACTAATTCAAATCATGACTATGGCAACCAAATTTATCAGCAGATCCGCACCTTAGAGCTACCTGGAATTAAAACGATCGTGATCTACGGAATGCGATCGTCAAAGCTCGTAAGTTGGAAAAAACAGTTCACGATCAATGCAGTTTCTCCGGAGGATTGTGATCCGTATTCATTCAAGAATCGGTATGTGTTGCTTTTAGCATTTCCGGTGGCGATCTGCTCTGCAATTCTGTTTCAATCGCTTGGCTTCACAAAAATATTGTTATTTCCATTACAGCTTTGGGTGCATGAAGTCGGTCATGCCACAGTCGCTTGGTTTTCTGGACGACGCGCTTTACCGCTACCGTTTGGTTGGACAAGTGTGTTGCTAGAGCGATCGCTGTTTGTTTATTTTGGAATGTTGCTGCTGTTGGGCTTACTGTTCTGGGCAGGTTGGAAAGAGAAAAAGCGATCGACGATGTTGTTTGCGGTGATTTGTGCGATCGTACAGTTTGTGATGACCTGGATACAGACGGCGGATCAGTTTGAGATGTGGCTTGCCTTTGGTGGCGTGGGTGGTGAGTTTTATCTCAGTGCTTTAATGATTGCTGGCTTTTATTTTCAACTTCCGAACGATTGGCGATGGGACTTTTGGAGATATCCCTTAATTATCGTCGGCGCGAACACATTCTGGGGAGCCTTCTCAATGTGGCAGGACATCCAGAAAGGCACACGCTCAATCCCTTGGGGGTCGCTTCTACTCGGAGAAGATATAGGTGATATGAATACACTCAGCGAAGTGTACAACTGGAGCGATAAAACAATCATCACAACCTACAACACTTTAGGCAATGTTTGTTTGATTGCTTTGATTAGTCTTTACGTCTTTTTCTTGATCAAGCATCGTCGCTGGATTGTTGGTGCCTTCGGCTAGTGCTTCGCACAGTGATCACCAGCAAACCACTCTGATACAGTGAAAGCAAGATGTTTGATCGCGCCTCATATGACCGACTACACGCCAAAAATCCGAGAATTAATGCGATCGCGTAACCTCGCTACCTTTCGAGCCTTGCGCGATCGTACAGGTCTGACCGAAAAGCAGCTTGCCAAACTGCGGCAGGGTCAACTGCAACAATTACGTTTAGAAACACTCACACAATTTGCAGCACGCTTAGAGATTTCTTTGAGTGATCTGCTTTCATTGTTTGATCTGATTCCAACGAACACCCTGCAGAAAGAATACGATCGACTCCAAATTCAACTAACAGAACAACGCGAAACATTACTACAGGACTTCCAACAATCTAGCCTGCAAACCTTAGAACCTTGGTTAATCCAATGGTCGGCAGCCGCTTATGCAGCCCAACAAAATCCTCAAGCGCCTGCGGTGAAGCTTCTACCATTGTTGCGCCCGATCGAACAACTGCTACAACAATGGGGCATTGAGCAAACTGCGATCGTTGGTTCTGAAGTTCCTTACGATCCGCAGCAACATCAACTCATGGGCGGTGCGGCTGAACCTGGCGATCTGGTTCGCGTTCGGTATGCGGGGTATCGACAGCACGATCGACTGTTGTATCGCGCCAAAGTGAGTCTGATTTAACAGTACAGAAATTCTACTCCAGAATAAACTTATCCCAATAGCATCCAGGAGTCGCACGATGGTGCAAACCAAGCGCAAATACACCGTAGAAGAATACTTGGAAGCCGAGGCGCAATCTGATGAGAAACAAGAATACATTGACGGTGAAATTGTTCTGATGTCGTGTGAATTTCCAAATCACAACAAAATTACAGGCAATCTTCACACTGAGTTAAATGTTGCTCTAAGGAGTTCACCTTACGGTATTTTTGTAGCGGCTCAACGATTGTGGATTCCTAAAAAGCGAATTTATACGTATCCAGGCATTATGGTCGTCGCTCAACCTCTACAACTTCAACCAGGTCGGCGCGATACGATTACAAATCCTTGCTTTATTGCAGAAGTATCATCTAAATCAACTCATAGCTATGATAAAGACGAGAAATTTACTGCTTATCGCACTATTCCAGAGTTTCAGGAATATCTATTAATTGATCAATATACAATTCATGTCGAACACTATGTCAAAAGCGACGATCGACGCTGGATTTTAGTCAATCACGACGATGAAAATACCGAAATCTCACTTTCGTCTGTCCCCTGTCAATTTGTAGTATCTGACCTCTACAACAAAGTCGATTGGACTGAGCCACAAGAAGAAGCAAGCGAACCCACCTAAAACACTCTGAAGACGGAATTGACAAACCCCTCCTTCCTTCCTTCGACTGATGCCCCCATAACAGAAATTTGGTGAACTAGCAGAAGAAACCCGATAAGGTAAAAAGTGATTGTCATGCGTAAAATTAACATCGGCTTAACTGACGAACAGCGCCAAGGCGTATGCGAAATGCTGAACCGCGACCTGGCAGATGAAAACTTGCTTTTGATTAAAACAAAGAAATATCATTGGGATGTCACAGGCCCTGAATTCCGCTCCCTGCACCAAATTTGGGAAGAGCAGTACACCATCCTAAACGAGGCGATCGACCAACTTGCTGAGCGCATTCGTCAATTGGGCGAATACCCGGTTGGAACAGCGGCTGGCTTCATCCAATACGGCTCACTTCAAGAACATACGGGTGAAGTTCCTCCTGCCTCAACCATGGTCGAAAACTTGGTTGACGATCACGAGACAATTATCCGCAACTTGCGCGAACACATCGATCGTTGTTCTGAAGAGTTCCACGATGAAGGAACGGCTGACTTCCTTACCGGAATGATGGAACAGCATGAAGAAATGGCATGGATGCTGCGATCGTTCATTCAAGGCAAGCGCGTTGAATCCGACAACGTAACCCCGAACGAAGTGAAGTTCCCCGCAGGTGTTGCAAACTAACTTCTAAGTTTGTGAATATTCGCCCCCAGCGTTCTAACAACACTGGGGGCTTCGCTTTACCTGCCAATATCACATTCGACTTCAGGTGCAGGAGTCGGCAACACTAATGGCTGATTGAAATACACCATTGTGGTTGTCTGATTGATCTCAAATCCGATCCGCTTATAAAACTCTTGCTGATTCGTCGTCATCAAGTACAGCCGCTCGACCTTTGATACGTGCGGATGACTCAATACAGTTTGCACTAACTTGCGTCCGAGACCTGCTCCCTGATAATCCGGATGCACGACGACATCCCAAATCGTAGCGCGGTAAACTCCATCCGAAGTCGCTCTCGCAAACCCAATCAGACGATCGTGATCCCACGCTGAAATCACCGGATCACTATTTTTAATCGCGATCGCTAAATCTTCGAGCTTGCGATCACCCGCCCAAAATGCGGCAACTTGAAACAAAGCCTGAAGCTGAACCAGATCGACCTGACTTTTGCGATCGCAAAGCTGAACGTGACTGCAATCCATCGTGAAAATTCCTGAAGTTGAAGGTGAGGTTGTGTGTGATCGAACAGGGATCTCTGACGATTCTCATGCCGATCGCACTTTGACCGCAGAAATCTTCTCGATTATTCTATGAATTGCTTAGAGATCACATCGCACTGATGTTAGATTCCGAAACAAATTAAGTCCAGCATAAGTCGATGTCTCTACAGCAGAAAAACAAACTCACCCGGATTCACGTCAGAATCACCGTATGCCAAACTCATCTCAGTCTAAACCGCGTCGGATTCGTAGGCGTTCTCCGGTCATTCTCATCCTGATTTTGCTGATCTGGAGCCTAATTTTAGGCTGGGGACTGGCTCAAGCTGTAGAAAAACCTCAATCGGCCGAAATCGGAACCGTTGATGTCGTTTCAGGCAATCTCCAGCTTGCACAGCAAACGTATCTCCAAAACTGCGCGACTTGTCATATTGGCATTCCTCCCGCCGCTTTGCCAACCCAAACCTGGCGCGAATTGCTCCGAGACTCGCAGCACTATGGCGCAACCCTGACTCCACTGGTTGAGCCGGAACGATCGCTCGTCTGGACTTACCTCAGAACCTTCTCTCGCCAAGCCCTCGAAGACGAGCGCATTCCTTACCGTTTTGGCGAATCGAAACCATTTAAGCTTCTGCATCCGAAAGTTGAGATTTCGCGATCGATTTCCCTCTCTAGCTGCGCCACCTGCCACCCCGGAACGAATCAGTACAACTTCCGTAAACTCACCCCAGATTGGGAAAACGCACCTTAAATTTGAGGTGCTACTCTGAGCGATAAGCAAAGTAGCACAGAAGCTTCAAGGACAACGGCTGCGACGTTACATCAAGTTGACCGGATTAAGCGCGATCGCAAAGCGTTGAGCGTAGAACGTCCTGTAGAAGTTGCCACTTTTACCTAAAGATCCTCTCACCACTCGCGAATTACGGTTTTCCCCCGATGCCATTGCCCGTTCAGGTTTCGATCTGAGTGATAGGATTGGAATACCTTTATCGGGATCGGAATAAATGTGCAACTCTGCACGTTTTGGTCGATCGCACCCCCACACCCACATTCAGAAGCTCTGATTTTCCCCTGTCATGCTTAAATCTCTCCTGGGCGACCCCAATCAACGCAAGCTCAAGAAATACAAACCCCTGGTCAATGAAGTCAATCTTTTAGAAGAAGAGATTGAGCCGCTCTCAGATGACGCATTGAGAGCCAAGACCACTGAATTCAGAGAGCGACTCGCCAAGGCAAAGAATAGAGACGAAGAAAAGCAAATTCTCGATGACATTCTGCCGGAAGCGTTTGCGGTCGTGCGTGAAGCGGGCAAGCGGGTCTTGGGAATGCGGCACTTCGATGTGCAGCTAATCGGCGGTATGGTGCTGCACGATGGACAAATCGCTGAAATGAAAACCGGGGAAGGAAAAACCCTAGTTTCGACGCTGCCTGCTTATCTCAATGCGCTGTCTGGAAAAGGCGTTCACGTCGTCACGGTGAACGATTACCTGGCAAAGCGCGACGCGGAATGGATGGGACAAGTTCACCGCTTTTTGGGCTTGAGCGTGGGGCTAATTCAGCAGAACATGAGTCCGATCGAGCGTCAGAAAAACTACGCTTGCGACATCACTTACGCCACCAACAGCGAATTAGGATTCGACTACCTGCGCGATAACATGGCGACTGCGATGGAAGAAGTCGTGCAGCGTCCGTTTAACTACTGCGTCATCGACGAAGTGGATTCGGTGCTGATCGATGAAGCCCGGACTCCGTTGATTATTTCGGGTCAAGTTGAGCGCCCGACTGAGAAATATATGCAGGCGGCAGCAGTGGCACGATCGCTTAAACGCGATGATCATTACGAAGTCGATGAGAAGCAGCGTAATATTCTGCTCACAGACGAAGGGTTTATCGCCGCAGAACAAAATCTGGGTGTTTCTGACTTATTCGACCCGAATGATCCTTGGGCGCACTATGTTTTTAACGCAATCAAAGCAAAAGAACTGTTCATCAATGATGTGAATTACATCGTTAGAAACGGCGAAATCGTGATTGTAGATGAATTTACCGGACGAGTCATGCCGGGTCGGCGGTGGAGTGATGGACTGCACCAAGCGATCGAAGCTAAAGAAGGAGTCGAGATTCAAAACGAAACTCAGACCTTAGCGACAATCACTTATCAAAACTTCTTCTTGCTTTATCCGAAGCTTGCGGGGATGACCGGAACCGCGAAGACCGAGGAAGCGGAACTTGAAAAAATCTACAAGCTCGAAGTCACGCTGGTTCCAACTAACCAACCGCGCCGCCGGATCGATTTGTCGGATGTAGTTTACAAGACCGAAGCAGGCGATCTGAAAGTGTTTGCGCGGGAATGTGCAGAAAAATCGGCTCAAGGTCGTCCCGTTCTCGTTTGGGCGATGAACCTAGAAGCATTGAGTAATCTGTCTCAATTGCTTGATGAACAAGGACTTGCCCATAATCTCTGTCCGGGTCTGCCTCAAAGCAGCGATCAAGCGAGAGAAATCGTGCGGCAAGCGAAACATCCCGGCATGATTACCGTGACCAACAGTTACGAAGTTTACCGGATGATTCGTCAAGCGGTTCCTGAAGGTGAAAACGGACTGTTTGTGTTAGGCATCACCGGAAAATGGAGCGCGATCGCGCTTGAATGCGAGGAAATGCACCGCACCGGTCGCCCAGTCCTGGTCGGAACCACCAGTGTTGAGAAGTCTGAACTACTGTCTCAACTGCTGCAAGAATTGAACGTTCCTCACAACTTGCTGAACGCAAAACCAGAGAACGTAGAGCGGGAATCTGAAATCATCGCTCAAGCAGGTCGGACAGGCAAAGTGACAATCGCCACCAACATGGCAGGACGCGGAACCGACATCATCTTGGGCGGTAATTCCGATTACATGGCGCGCCTGAAAATTCGCGAATACTTCATGCCGCGAATTGTCGAACCAGAAGACGACGATGACTTTTCGGGGATGGGCTTTGGCGATTCGCGAGGCGGCGGACAAGGCTTTGAACCCGGACGCAAGATCAAAACCTGGAAAGCCAAGTCTGACATTTACCCGACCGAACTTTCCCAGGAAACGGAGCAGGCATTGAAAGATGCGGTTCACTTTGCGGTGCAACAATACGGGGAACGCAGTCTGCCAGAACTGGAAGCCGAAGACAAAATCGCGACCGCAGCCGAAAAAGCTCCCACGAACGACCCGGTAATTCAAAGCTTGCGGGAAGTGTATAAGCGGATTCGTGTGGAATATGATGCCTACACCGATCGCGAACACGAAGAAGTTGTGAAACTCGGTGGACTGCACGTCATTGGAACAGAGCGCCACGAATCGCGGCGGATTGACAACCAACTGCGGGGACGAGCCGGACGGCAGGGCGACCCTGGATCAACCAAGTTCTTCCTCAGTTTGCAGGATAACTTGCTGCGGATTTTCGGGGGAGATCGAGTTGCGAACATGATGAATATGTTCCGCGTTGAGGAAGATATGCCGATCGAGTCGAAGATGCTGACGCGATCCCTCGAAGGCGCTCAGAAGAAGGTGGAAACCTACTACTACGACATTCGGAAGCAGGTGTTTGAATACGACGAAGTGATGAATAATCAGCGTCGAGCCATCTACGCTGAACGTCGTCGAGTGCTAGAAGGACAAGATCTCAAAGAGAAAGTGATTGAATACGCAGAACGCACGATGGATGACATTGTGGAAGCGTATATCAATCCCGAACTGCCGTCAGAAGAGTGGGAACTCGATAAGCTCTTGAGCAAAGTGAAAGAGTTTGTTTATTTGCTGAGCGATCTCGAACCCAAAGATCTTGAAGACATGAGCCTGGGTGAGCTGAAAGCGTTCTTACACGAGCAGGCTCGAATTGCTTATGACCTGAAGGAAGCGGAAGTCGATTCTGTGCAGCCGGGATTAATGCGTCAGGCAGAACGATTCTTTATTCTCAATCGGATTGATACCCTGTGGCGTGAACACCTGCAGTCAATGGATGGCTTGCGGGAGTCTGTTGGCTTGCGGGGTTACGGACAGAAAGATCCGCTGATTGAGTATAAGAGCGAAGGCTATGAGTTGTTCTTGGAAATGATGATCAATATTCGTCGGGATGTGGTCTACTCGCTGTTCCAATTCCAGCCGCAGCAACAACAGCCACAGGTTGAAGTTGAAGTCGTTTAAAGCGTATTGATAGCAAAGACGATCGCAGTTCTCAAACCGCGATCGTCTTTTTTGAGCAGATTTGCTTGATGAATTTAACGATCGACCGATCCCATAACCAAATCGATGCTCGCCAAAATCACAAAAATATCAGCAACTTTACAGCCTTGAATTAACTGAGGCAGCAATTGCAGGTTGTTGTAATCTCCGGGGCGAATTTTCCAACGCCACGGAAACACATTGTCATCGCCAATGATAAATATTCCCAGTTCACCTCGCCCCGACTCTACTCGAACATAGTGTTCGCCTTTGGGGATTTTGAAGGTTGGCGCGATTTTTTTGGCAATAAATTGATAGTCGAACCTATTCCACTCGGATTTTGCTCCGGATTCGATTCGTTTTACTTCTAGGTTTTCGTAAGCTCCACCTGGTAGCGCCTTTAGAGCTTGCTTGATGATTTTGATCGACTCTCGCATTTCTCGGATTCGCACCGCGTATCTAGCAAAACAATCGCCTGCCGTTTCCCACTGAATCTCCCAATCTAATTCGTCATAGCATTCATAGTGGTCAACTTTGCGTAAGTCCCATTTCACACCCGAAGCCCGTAACATTGGTCCTGTCACGCCCCAATTGATTGCGGTTTCGCGTGTGAGGATACCAACGCCCTCTGTGCGTCGTCGGAAGATTGGATTATCCGTCATCAATCGTTCGTACTCATCCAGAGTTGGCGGTAGATAGTCGCAAAAGTCCGTACATTTATCAACCCAACCGTAGGGTAAATCTGCTGCAACGCCTCCCACACGGAAATAGTTGTGATTGATCATGCGATAGCCTGTGACGGCTTCAAACAGATCGAGGATGAGTTCACGATCGCGCAGCGTCGGAAAAAATAATGCTTGTGTGCCTACATCGCCGACAAATGGACCTAACCACAGTAAATGATTCACAATGCGAGTGAGTTCCAACATGATCATCCGAATGTAACGGGCACGTTTCGGAACTTCGATCTGCGCGAGCTTCTCAACTGCATTCACGGTGACAGCTTCGTTAAACATTCCACCGTAATAGTCCCATCGGCTCGTATAGGGAATAAACATCGTCGTGGTGCGGTTTTCAGCGATCTTCTCCATGCCGCGATGCAGATAGCCAATCACGGGTTCACAATCGACCACATCTTCCCCATCTAACGTGACAATGATCCGAAAACAACCGTGCATTGCTGGATGGTGAGGTCCCATATTGATCACCATCGGTTCTGTTTTGGTTTCGATCCAGCCCATAAGTCGAACTCCTGATGTTTATTCTGATACCGAATCAATTTATTAATGCGACAGATCCTTCGCCCCCTAAATCCCCCATACTGGGGGACTTTGAGAATCCGAAACAGATTGGCTTGAAGTCCCCCACGCGTGGGGGATTTAGGGGGCTTCCAAGATCTGTCGCACTCAAAAATCAATTTGATATGACTATCAAAAATTGAGGGTGCGATCGTCTTGTAGATTCTTCCGCTTTTTGTAAATTCTTCCTATGAGTTTTGAATCATTTTTGGTGTGATACCCAATAGCTTTTTACAGTGCCGATTCAAGTGACTTTGATCCACAAATCCGACCTGCTTTGCAACTTCTGCGATCGGTAATCTTCCTGCAATGAGCAATTCCTTTGCTCGCGCCCGAATCACGAACTGATGCGGTGTCACGCCAGTGGATTGTTTGAACAACTGTGAGAAATAGTGCGGACTCATTTTTGCGATCGCAGCCAGTTCACCCAAGCTCAAATCTTGATCTAAATGAGCCTGTATATAATCGACAACGCAACGTAAACGGGATTGAGATAATCCGTTTGTATAGTCTCGAATTAAGGGTCGTTGTGCTGAATAATGCTGTAGGAGATGAACGATGAGCGCATTTGATAGTGATTCAGCATATAGGCGACTTGCGGTGCCATCACGCTCTAGAGCCGTTTTTAGGGAGAGTCCAATGTGATAGACCAGCGGATCATTCAACGCGAATTGCGGTAATAGTTCAGTTTGATCAGTCGCCTGATCAACAGCTTGAGCAAGCTTAATCGAATCAAATCCAAAGAACATCACGCCACCCCAGTCAAACCAGCGGCTTCGACAACCGATCCGGGCGGGAACCAATACCATATTGCCGTTCGCGACCTGTTCCCGATGAAACTTGCCATCAACCGATCGCTCTGCAATCTGTGACTGATTGGTATGCGTAAAAATTGCTAACGTATGCTGCAAAGAAAAAACTTCAGTCGTTTCTCCGGGCGGCATATAGTCATAGCCAAAGCAAATTCCATCCCACCCTGCTGCAAGACTTGTCAGTTGAGGCGATCGCGCAAAAATTCGCCGATAGCCTGCTTCTCCTTCTCTTGCAAAGTCGATTGTGAGTGCATTGCTCATAGCGCTAACTTAAGAGTTTCTTTCACCGTAATCCAGAGCGATCGTGATAAGTCATTAAGATCAGCAAAATTTTAAGAAACTCTCATGACACACACTCTGGTTTCTACTGCCTTTCGCGTTGGAATTGCGGGACCTGTGGGTTCTGGTAAAACCGCACTCGTTGATGCACTCTGTAAAGCAATGCGCGATCGCGCTCAAATCGCGGTTGTCACCAATGATATTTACACCCAAGAAGATGCCAAGTTCCTGGTGCGATCGCAAGCACTGACTTCCGATCGCATTCTCGGAGTCGAAACTGGGGGCTGTCCACACACGGCAATCCGTGAAGATGCGTCGATGAATTTAGCCGCGATCGACCAGCTTGAGCAGCGATTTGAGAACTTAGAGTTAATTTTTGTCGAGAGCGGCGGAGATAACTTAGCGGCAACCTTTAGCCCTGAATTAGTTGACTTGAATATTTATGTGATTGATGTTGCAGGCGGCGACAAAATCCCCCGCAAAGGGGGGCCTGGAATTACGAAATCTGATCTGCTTGTAATTAACAAAATTGATCTTGCTCCCTATGTGGGCGCAGATTTAGACGTGATGGAGCGAGATGCAAAACAAATGCGGGGAGAAAAACCGTTTGTGTTCACAAATCTCAAAACCTGTGTAGGACTAGATACCGTGATCGACTTTGTAGCAACCTACGCAGGGATGAACCTGAAGCAAAAATAACAAAACAATCCTTAAAAAGTAATCTTGTATACAATTTCCTGAAAACCCAAGCCCTAGTATTTCAGAGTTATTACTTAAAGCTTGAAACCGCGATGATTCTGCGACTCGCTCCTCCGCAGAAGCAATCTCGATTGGGATTGTTGATCGCCTGAGCTTGGATCAACTCACTACACCTTTGGACATGACAAAATCATTTGGACGGCGCGAATTTATTATCCTTGGCTCTACGGCGGCAGGAAGCGTTCTGTTAAAGTCTTGTGGCGCTCCGCCTCAAACGGGAACAACGTCTGCCAATGCTCCCGCAGCTTCTCCCGCAGCGAATACGACTGCATCGGGTAACACGATCAAAGTTGGTATTCTGCACTCGCTGTCTGGCACGATGTCGATCTCTGAGAAGAGCGTCGTCGATGCAGAACAACTCGCGATCGAAGAAATCAACAAAGCGGGCGGTGTGTTAGGTAAGCAAATCGAAGCCGTCGTCGAAGATGGCAACTCCGATTGGCCTACCTTTGCTGAAAAAGCGAAGAAATTGATCGATCAAGACAAAGTAGCAACGGTGTTTGGCTGCTGGACTTCTGCCAGCCGTAAAGCGGTTCTGCCTGTGTTCGAGTCGAAAAAGCACTTGCTTTGGTATCCGGTGCAGTACGAAGGACAAGAATGCTCGAACAATGTGTTCTACACGGGCGCGGCTCCGAACCAACAAATTGAGCCTTCGGTGGAATGGCTGCTGAAGAACAAAGGTAAAGACTTCTTCTTGGTGGGTTCAGATTATGTGTTTCCGCGCACGGCAAACACGATTATCAAAGCCCAGCTTGCAGCATTAGGTGGCAACACCAAAGGCGAAGACTACATTCCGCTCGGTAACACCGATGTCAAACCCGTAGTAGACAAGATCAAGCAAGCTCTGCCGAACGGTGGCGTGATTTACAACAGCTTGAACGGTGACACCAACGTTGCCTTCTTCAAAGAACTGCAAGCCTCTGGCTTGACTCCAGATAAGTATCCGTCAATGTCGGTCAGTATTGCAGAAGAAGAAGTCAAAGCGATCGGGGTCGAATATCTCAAGGGACATTACGCCGCTTGGAACTACTTCCAAACCGTAGAAACGCCCGCCAGCAAGAAGTTTGTCGAAGCATTCAAGGCGAAATACGGCAGCGATCGCGTGGTCAACGACCCGATGGAAGCGGCTTACATTATGGTTTACCTGTGGAAGCAGGCGGTCGAAAAAGCCGGAACTGCTGACGATCTTGCAAAAGTGAAAGCCGCCGCTTACGGTCAGACCTTTGATGCACCGGAAGGCAAGGTGACAATGAACTCGAACCACCACTTGTCGAAGTTCGTGCGGATCGGTGAAGTTGCACAAGACGGACTCTTCAAGATCGTATCCGAGACTAAGGATGCGGTGAAACCTGTGCCTTGGAACCAGTTTGTGACAGAAACGAAGGGCTTTGCGTGCGACTGGTCTGATCCGGCGAAGGGCGGAAAGTTTAAGACCACTTGATGAGTGGGGAGTAGGGAGTAGGGAGTGGGGGGAGAAGTCAGTTTTTTCCCCGCTCCCTACTTTCTACTTTTAGGGAACACGATTTAGACACGGAGAAAGCTTTGCTGTCAGGACTTTTAAACGGGATCTTCAGTGGTGTTAGCGTCGGCTCGGTGTTGTTGTTGGCAGCATTGGGACTGGCGATCGTCTTCGGGCTGATGGGCGTGATCAACATGGCTCACGGGGAGTTAATGATGCTCGGTGCTTACACAACCTTTGTGGTGCAGAATGCGCTCAGACCAATGGGTGGATTTTGGTTTGATATCTACATCTTTGTAGCTCTAATTGCGGCGTTTATGGTTACGGCGCTGTTTGGCATTGTTCTAGAACGGGGCGTGATTCGATATTTGTATGGGCGACCGCTTGAAACATTGCTGGCGACTTGGGGCGTGAGCTTGATTCTGCAACAGTTGGTGCGGAGCGTGAGTTGGCAATTAGTCACGCTGGTGGCGATGTTCTGTGTGCTGTTTTTTGGCGCATTGTGGATTCTGGCACGTCGTCCGAACTATGAGCAGATTCGCGGCTGGTCGATCGCAATTCTGCTGCCGCTATCGGCTGCCATCGCAATTGTCACGGGCAACACGGTCGGACAAATCTATGGGTTAGCCGTCACTAAACCTTGGTTTGGCGCACAGAACGTCGATGTCACCGCTCCGCGTTGGCTGCGGGGGGGATTGTCGATCGCGGGAACACAGCTATCGTATGCGCGAATTTTCATTATTGTGTTGACGATCGCGGCTGTGTTCGGCGTGTATTGGTTCTTGAACAAAACGTCTTGGGGTTTGAGAATTCGGGCGGTGACTCAAAATCGCAGTATGAGCGCTTGTCTTGGAATTCCGACTCAGAAAGTGGATGCGCTGGCATTTGCGCTGGGATCAGGACTGGCAGGAGTTGCGGGCTGTGCGGTGAGCTTGTTGGGATCAGTCGGGCCAAACACGGGACAGAACTATATTGTGGATACGTTCATGATTGTGGTCGTGGGTGGCGTTGGAAAGCTGGTCGGCAGCATTATTGCAGCTCTCGCGATCGGCACTGCTAACTACATCATCGGATCGAATGTGTTAGTCGATATGTTTAGCTTCTCTCCGCAACTGTCTGAATTTTTCAAATTTTTCTCGACGATCAGCATGGCAAAGGTGATGGTGTTTGCATTGATCATTGTGTTTCTGCAATTCCGTCCGGCTGGGCTATTTCCGCAGAAAGGACGAACCGTGGATGCTTAGGGAGAAGTTGACGTGAATAAAGAAGCGCCTTGGTGGAAGCAGCGATCGTTTTTAATTGAAGCGGGACTCGTCGTGGTGATCGCGCTCGCGCTCATTTACATTGTGCCGAATTTGCTGGTCGGCATTGGGCAAGGGTTTCGAGTCGGATTGTTGGGGCGGTTTTTAGCGCTGGCGATCGTGGCTTTAGGAATCGATTTGATTTGGGGCTATACCGGAATTCTCAGTTTGGGACACGGCTTGTTTTTTGCGCTGGGTGGCTATAGTTTGGCGATGTTTTTGCAGTTGCAGATTCCGGCTGGACAGTTACCCGACTTTTTTACACTGTATGGTGTGACTGAGCTTCCGGCGTTTTGGCTGCCGTTTTACTCGCTGCCGTTTACCGTATTTGCGATCGTGTTGCTGCCTGCGATCGTCGCGGCGGTTCTTGGTTATTTGGTGTTCCGTAACCGGATTCGCGGCGTTTATTTCTCGATCCTGACGCAAGCGGCGTTGATTGTGTTTTTTAACTTCTTCAACGGTCAGCAAAAGCTCATCAATGGTACGAACGGCTTGAAAACCGATACGACAACCTTTATGGGTCAAACGGTTGGCGATCCGCCGTTGCAGTGGGCGTTTTATATCCTAACCGTTTGGCTCTTAGTCGGGGCTTATGCGCTGTGTCGGTGGCTGACGAGCGGCAGGTTGGGAAGGCTATTGGTTGCGATTCGAGATGATGAACCCCGGCTGAGATTTTCTGGCTATAACCCGACTGTGTTTAAGGTGCTGGTGTTTGCGGTTTCTGCTGCATTAGCAGGGGTTTCGGGGGCATTGTTTACGGTGCAGTCTGGGATCATTTCACCAAAAGCGATGGATATTGCGTTTTCGATCGAGATGGTGATCTGGGTTGCGGTTGGGGGTCGTGCAAGTTTAGTCGGCGCGATTCTGGGCGCATTGATTGTCAACTTCGCGAAAAGTATTCTCAGCGAACAGTTTCCGCAGTTCTGGTTCTTTTTCCAGGGCGCATTGTTCCTGATCGTGGTGACGGTGGTACCGGGCGGACTGATTGGATGGCTGCGTACCGATGGAGTAGAGCTAGTTCGATCGCGGTTCTTGGGCAAGCGCAGATTAATGACTTATCCCAGCTTAGAAGAAGATCCGGAAGTGCAATATGAGCGAGAAAATCTTACAAATCGAAAATCTGACGGTTAGTTTTGATGGCTTTAAGGCAATCAATAATCTCAACTTTGATCTCGATCGTGGCGAGTTGCGCGTTGTAATCGGGCCGAATGGAGCCGGAAAAACGACGTTTCTTGATACGATCACGGGCAAAACGCAGCCGACGGTTGGAACGGTCTATTTCAAAGGGCGCAATACCAAAGGGTTGAAAGAGCATGAAATTGCTCGGTTGGGTGTCGGGCGCAAGTTTCAGACTCCGCGTGTTTATCTCAATCTCACGCCCCGCGAGAATTTGGAACTGTCTTGCACTCGCGATAAAAATTTGTGGAATGCGATCGTCGGTAAGCGTCCGGTTGCAGAACAGCGCACTGTATCGGGATTGCTGGAGACGATCGGGCTTGACCTCAAAGCCGATATCAAAGCGGCATTACTGTCTCACGGTGAAAAGCAACGCCTAGAGATTGGAATGCTCGTCGCTCAGTCACCGGAATTGCTGTTAGTCGATGAACCGGTCGCGGGACTCACCGACGAAGAAACCGAGAAAGTCGGAGATTTACTTTTAGCGCTGGCTGAAAGTCATTCGATCGTCGTGATTGAGCACGATATGGAATTCGTTAGACAAATTGCTCGGAGAGTGACGGTACTTCATCAAGGCAGTGTCTTATGTGAAGGCACAATGGACGAAGTACAGAACGATCCGCGAGTGATTGAGGTTTATCTGGGTCAACAAGAAGATCACGCTGCTTAGAACACTATGAGCTACACGAACACCACGCTAGAACCAATGGAATTCAGCACAGCAGCGCCAACGCTGCAAGTTTCTGATCTGAATGTGTATTACGGAGAAAGCCATATTCTTCGTGGCGTTGATATGACGGTGCAGCCGGGCAAAATGGTTTGTCTCATCGGGCGAAATGGGGTCGGTAAAACGACGCTGCTGAAGTCGATCATGGGATTGCTGAAACCCCGATCGGGGTCGATCATGTTCGCTGGAGAACCCGTCACCGCGAAGTCTCCGGATCAACGCGCTCGTCTCGGAATTGGCTACGTTCCACAAGGGCGAGAAGTGATTCCGCGCCTGACGGTGAAAGAGAATCTGATTCTCGGACTCGAAGCGCTCCCGAAGCGGAAGAAAACGGCTGAGATTCCCGATGAGATCTTTGAACTGTTTCCGGTACTGAAAACGATGCTGTGGCGGATGGGCGGGGACTTGAGCGGCGGACAACAGCAGCAACTCGCGATCGCGCGTGCCTTGATGGGTCAGCCGCGATTGCTGGTGCTGGATGAACCGACCGAAGGGATTCAACCGTCGATTATTCTGGAAATCGAAGCGGCTGTGCGGCGGATTATCGAAACGACTGGGATTTCGGTGTTGCTGGTGGAGCAGCATTTACATTTTGTGCGCCAAGCGGATTGGTACTATGCGATGCAGAAAGGTGGAATTGTGGCATCGGGTTCGACTGAAGAACTGAGTAAAGATGTGGTGCAGCGATTTTTGGCGGTTTGATTTTGGTAGGCGTTTGATCCTGGGGGTTTTTTGCTTCGTTGCGTGGTGGGTTGCCCCCTAAATCCCCCACGAGTGGGGGACTTTGAGCCATAGAGCGAGGTTTCGGTTTTTTAGAGCAAGGTTTTGATTTCTTAGACTCACGTTTCGGTCTTTTAGAGCAAGGTTTTGATTTTTTAGAGCAAGGTTTTGATTTTTCACAGCAAGGTTTCGGTTTTTTAGAGCAAGGTTTTGATTTTTTAGAGCAAGGTTTTGATTTTTCACAGCAAGGTTTCGGTTTTTTAGAGCAAGGTTTTGATTTTTTAGAGCAAGGTCGCTGTAAACGATCGCAAGTGTCCTGTCCAAAAAAGAAACGCTCCTACCGCGAAGATAGGAACGCTCTCATACTAAATCAGTCTGTTAATGCTACAGATCTTTCGCCCCCTAAATCCCCCATTCTGGGGGACTTTGAGAATCCGAAACAGATTTAGGCTTGAAGTCCCCCACTCGTGGGGGATTTAGGGGGCACGACTGAGCATCAACGAAGCGAAAAAATCCGTCGAACTAACGTTAGATTAAGCGGGTGTCGCCTCCAATTCTGCGCTAGTCTCAGCCGCCTCTTTCTTATTGCGACGCACAAACTGTTGCTTTAGTTGATCCACGACAATCTTCATTCCAGGCTCATCGTCATGCGATTTGACCGCATCATAGACTTTCAGCGCTGCAACATACGCTTCACTGTGGGCAGCAAGATAGGTGTCATCGACCAAGCTATGCAGTTCGGTTAATGCCATCAACACAGAATAGAGATCCTCAACCAAGCGAATATCTTTCTGCATTTCCTCAACGTTGAACGATCGCGGTAAACAGTCCGTATGTTGCTGCGCGGCATCCAAACAATTGAGCATGAAGCCGCGACCCCGATCGCCCGTTTTCGGCAGGCTCTTGCGTTCCTCTTTCGACAAATGCACCAGAAAGGGCATCGCTTGTTTGATCGTGTCGATCGCGCTCATGATCTGCTTGCGGTCTTCGGCGCTTAAGGTGGCACTGATCCGATTGGTTGTCATATTTAATACTTTTGAACTCGATTAATATCTAAGTAGCTTAATTGATTAGCGATCGTCGAAGGGTTGAGACACCCTGAAATCGCTTCTTTGGTTCGCTTCGCTCCGAAGCCGTATATATTTCCTTTTACCCATACAATTTTTACGCAGATTTACAGAGGTTGCGAAGCAAAATCTCGCTTAAATGGCAGTAGCCGCCACTCAGCACAGGGGTGGCGAGTTCTCTACGATGAGCAATTAAGTCTATGAACACAACAACAGCACCCACGATCGCACCGTCTCCAAAAAGACGATCGACGATCGCAAAACTGGGAGTCGGAGCGATCGTGGGTGCGGTCATGTTAGGTGCGGTGCAAACAGAATCTGCGATCGCGCTTTCTTACGATCCCACACCCACCACCTTTGCGACGGGTCTCAACTAGCCTTATGGCATCGGGGTTGCCAGCAATGGCGATGTGCTGGTCGCGAATTTTAACGGCAGTACCGTGAGACGCTTTAACAGCGCTGGCACCTCCCTGGGCAACTTTGGCTCCGGTTTCAACGGTCCTGTTGGCATCGGAGCTGTCAGCAATGGGAATGTGTTGGTCTCGAATGCTAACAACAATACCATGAGTCGCTTTAGCAGCACTGGCATCCCCCTAGGCAACTTTGGCTCCGGTTTCAGCATTCCTGTTGGCATCGAAGTTGCCAGCAACGGGGATGTGTTGGTCTCGAATAACAACGGTATCGTGAGTCGCTTTAACAGCGCTGGTGCCTCCCTGGGCACCTTTGGCTCCGGTTTCAGCGGTCCTTGGGGTATCGTCATCGACAGTAGTGGCGATGTGTTGGTCTCGAATTTTAACGGCGGTACCGTAAGGCGGTTTAGTAGCAGTGGTACTTTACTGCAAACTCTCACTGGCTTGAGCAACCCCGCTAGCATGGCGATCGCGAGCAATGGGGATCTCTTGGTCGCAAACTACGGTGCTAACTCCGTTTCTCGCTTTGCGGTCGCGACTCCTGTGCCCTTCGGCTTCACACCGATTTGGGGATTCCTGTCGCTCGGCATTCGTCCATTGATCAAACGCTTCAAGCCCCGCAAGCTGGCAACAGAAGCGGCAAAGTAGACGGTTCGTTTCGGGGTGAGGGAGGCAGGTTGCTTGCAGTTCTTCGAGTCGCAAATTCAACTTGCCCCCGAACTGCCGCTTGAGCATCCTTGACGCTAATACGACGTGATACCCAATTGATTTTTGAGTGCGACAGATCTTGGAAGCCCCCTAAATCCCCCACTCATGGGGGACTTCAAGCCTAAATCTGTTTCGGGTTCTCAAAGTCCCCCAGTATGGGGGATTTAGAGGGCGAAGAATCTGTCACATTAATAAATTGATTCGGTATGAGAAGCTCTATCGAACTCACGCTAACGCGACATCTCAACACGATCGAACTCCGTCTGTCTCACGTCCGCCTGCTCTAATTTCTGCAACGAACTCAGCGCCAAAAATCCAAATCCCACTTTTGCCGCGACATCGAGAATGGTATAAAACGCCGTCTCAGTTGTGCTGTTGATGACGTTAATTCCAGTTCTGGCAAGAATCCACACGACCGGATACAGCGACCAAATGACTAAATGTACGGTAAGCAAGCGGTTAAACACAGACTTCGATCGTGGATAAGTGTCGATCGCTTGATTACGATAATGCTTCAACAATAAATACGCCAGTCCCAAATAAAAACCACAACTGACGATATACCAAAGATTTGTAATCGGCTTCGGCGAAATCGCCGCCACAAACCCCGTCGCAATCATCAACACATCCGCCCCGATCATGCTGGCGAGAATAATCGGTTTCGTTTTGCCCAAATAGCTCAGTAACACGAGCGTCAACGGAGTCGAGAATGTCCAGGTGATATAGCGCACCCAAAAAGTGGGACGATCGAAGATCACATTAAACCCTTGGCGCTGCGTCATTGCGAGATATAGCACTGCTGCGATCGCGCAGATAAAGAAGTTCAGCACATAAACGATTTGCCAGCGATCGTTTTTCGCTCGTTCTGCTCCAAATCCGAAAAAGATTGCTCCTGCGGTCATACTGAGACAACCGAGCCACAGCCATGCTTGTTGTGTCATTGCGCCCTACTCTGAGAATGGTTTATCAACATCAGTTCGACGGATATCTTCGCTTCGTTCCTGCTCGGTCGTGCCCCCTAAATCCCCCACTCGTGGGGGACTTTGAAAGCTAGGGAACTCCTCAGCCTGAGACATTGCTGTTCTCTAAGTCCCCCATTCTGGGGGACTTAGGGGGCAACCCGCAGATCTAAACGTAGCCAAAAATTTGTGTCGAACTCACATTTATTAGAACTGTAGAGCGTGTTTAACTGAAATACCTCTGACCGACGAATGACGTTATCGCCGTTCTTGCAGCTTGCGATACACCGCTTTGAGATCGACATTGTGATGAGCCAGCGCCACCAGCGTATGGAAGAACAAATCTGCGGCTTCTCCGGCGATCGCCTCTTTGTCATCGTCTTTACAAGCCATCACGACTTCTGCCGCTTCTTCTCCGATCTTTTTGAGAATTTTGTTATCCCCGCCTGCAAACAATGTGCGGGTGTAAGAACCCTCGGTTGGATTGTCGCGACGATCGCACACCACCCCAAACACTTGCGACAACGTATCCGCAGGCGGCGGTGTAACCTTGCCATCGACTTGATGAAAACAGCTTCGCTCTCCGGTGTGACAAGCAATATCCCCGATTTGCTCAACCGTGACGAGTAGCGCATCACTATCACAGTCGTATCGAATCGCTTTCACCTTTTGCGTGTGTCCTGAGGTTGCGCCTTTGTGCCAGAACTCTTGGCGCGATCGACTCCAAAACCAAGTCTCTCCCGTAGAAAGCGTTTTCTGCAAAGATTCCTGATTCATCCACGCCATCATTAACACGGTGCCATCGAGGTAGTCCTGAACGATCGCAGGCACTAAACCACGATCGTCATATCGAATTGCATCGGTGGGAATTGAATCAGCAAAAATTGGAGCCATATAGGAGTTGTGCAATCAGGGCATTTTTCAGTTTAGCGGGTAATGTTCGGCTAGATACTGTTCGGCAGTAGCGCGATCGCGAATCTCACCGTCCAAGGTCGCCTTCAGCAACTCTTCAAGCATCAATTTGAACTGTTTACCGGGTTTGTAGCCGATCGCTTTTAGATCTGAACCATCAAGCGGTGCTTTCACCTGTAACCAAACCGTGAAATATTTCCAGATCGCTCGACGCAGCGATCGCGTTCCTCGTGCCGCCACCAATCCCAGCGTTTCAGAATCAAACGGCTTCAACAACTGCACGAACTGACTGGGTTTCTTACACTGCGGTAATTTTTGCCCGATCGTTTGCTCAATTTTGCAGAGATGAGTTAATCGCTGAATCGCATCCTGCGGTAGCTGTAGCGTTTGAGCAACGATTGCGCGGTCATCGATTCTCGCAATCAGCACCTCTAATAACAATTGCCAATGCGGAATCGAAAAATCATATCGCTGGAACCGATCCGCCCATTTCAACTGTTGCCAAAGTGCGCGATCGAGCTTCAATTGTGGATGAATGCAAACCAACGCATCGAGATCGGCTAACTTTTGGATCGCCGCTTTCCAATAAGCCGCTTGCAAAATGTACTTCAGTTCCGACCTGAGCCGACTTTGCAACGCTGGAACAGGACGATTGCGAAACTGATAAACTCCGGATGCGATCGCATGACGAATATACATTTCCGTTTGCGGCTCAATCTCAAATCCCAACCGCACCGCAAACCGCACGGCTCGATAAATTCGGGTGGGATCTTCGATAAAACTATTCGGATGTAAAACGCGAATTTGTTTCGATCGTAAATCCGCCACACCTCCAAAGAAATCGAGAAGTTCTTGCGATGCCTCTGGCGCACGGGTACGTGTTCGTGGCTCCGTCAATCTCAACGCCAACGCATTGATCGTAAAATCCCGACGGTAAAGATCTTGTCGAATTGAACTCGATTCGACCTCCGGATTGGCGGCTGGATACAAATAAAATTCAGTCCGCGCTGTAGCAATATCAATCCACAGCGAACCCAACTCCGGATCATTGTGCCAAAGTACTGCCGCCGTTTGAAACTTCCCGTGAATCTCCAGTCGGGCTTGCGGGTAAATCGCCTGAAGTGCTTTCGCTAACTCAACTCCCGCCCCCACATCCGCCGATCGATGAAACCCATCCACCACCAAATCAATATCGCTCAAACTGACTTCAGCATCCGGATCAGCAAGAAGCAAATCCCGCACCGCTCCTCCAACTAGATAAAGATGCCATCCCCGCGCTTCTGCCGCTTGAGCCGTGATCGTCAAAATCTTCTGAAACGGCAGCGCCAGCCGCTCTAGTTGCAGCAATTTCGGCGCAGCTTGAATCTGTCGCAGCACATCGGTTCTGGTCACAATCCCCACCAATTGCCCCTGATCGATCACCGGAAGCCGCCCGATATCATACGTTCCCATCAGCGCTTGAATCTGGGACATTGGCGTATCGGGCACGATCGTTCTCACCTGCGTCACCATCACCTTCTCCACAGGCACCTGCTTCAATCCGTGATGCGCCGCCAACTCCACATCCCGTCGTGAAACGATCCCCACCAATCGATCGCCCTCGACAATCGGCAATCCCGAATGTCCGTAGCGCAACAGCAGCTTTTGTGCCTCCTCGATCGTCGTCTCCGGCCGAATCGTTCGCACCGGCGACGACATCAACTCGCGGGCAGATTGCTCTGGATTGATATGAGGCATAGAATCGCGTCCGCCTTTTCTGATAACGTACTATTCAGGACTTTCGATCGCGTCTTAAGAACATTGAGACACTAAAAACGCTGTTTTAGGGAGAGACACATGACCTTTATTTTCCAGCTAGCGCTGTTGGCACTGGTTCTATTCTCGTTTGTGATGGTCGTTGGCGTTCCGGTCGCTTATGCAACGCCGCAAAACTGGGATACCTCCAAGAAATTGCTTTATCTTGGTTCGGGCATCTGGTTCATTCTAGTGATTACGGTCGGCGTTTTAAATTATCTTGTGACCTGAGTTCTGCATCGACTGGGGAAGAATTCAGGCTTCATCCCCAGTTTTTTCAGTTCATTCTGTAGAGTGTTGTAATGACTGCGTAGCTATCGCGTCTTGGGACTCGGACTAAAACAATGACTATTTTTGAAGGAACGTTCGCTCAGAGTGAGTCACTACGGTTTGCGATCGTGGTCGGTCGCTTTAATGATTTGGTGACAACGCGCTTGCTCGAAGCTTGTCAAGATTGTCTGAAGCGTCATGGCATTGATGTTAATCCCCAGGGAACGCAAGTCGATTATGCCTGGGTTCCGGGCGCGTTTGAGGTGCCACTGGTGGCGCGTCAATTTGCGCTCTCCGGTCGCTACGATGCGGTCATTTGTCTCGGTGCGGTGATTAAAGGACAAACGCCACACTTTGATCATGTCTCGGCAGAAGTCTCGAAAGGAATCGCGGCGGCAGGATTTCAGACGGGCGTTCCGGTGATTTTTGGAGTGCTGACCACGGATACGATGCAGCAAGCGATCGAACGCGCTGGAATCAAGAGCAATCTCGGTTGGGAATACGCCATGAGCGCGATCGAGATGGCAAGCTTGATGCGGCAAATCCGCGCAGGAGGAGAAATGCCGTCCGCGCAGTCCAGCATTACCGCAGCTTCGATTCCGCAGGCGACGCTCTCTCCAGCACACAGCGAGAGCCAGAACGCGCACTAAACAAGTTTGGATTTAAACACAATTCAAGGTGTCTCATCGGAGATACCTTTTTAATTTTGCGAGGTCTTAGAAAACGATCGCAGCTTTATGCTATAAAACTACAGTAATCTTGTCGGAAAACCGGGATTCCTTGAGGTCATTGCTGTGGGTATCGTAGTACAGGACGTTTCTAAACGCTTTGGGAGCTTTCAAGCGGTCGATCAGGTCAGTTTAGAAATTAAGAGTGGTTCGCTGGTGGCGCTGTTAGGCCCGTCAGGGTCAGGCAAATCGACGCTGTTACGCTTGGTATCAGGCTTAGAAAGTCCGGATTCCGGTCGGATTTTTCTCACTGGCGAAGATGCTACCGATCGCAGCGTCCAAGACCGCAACATTGGCTTTGTGTTCCAGCATTACGCCCTGTTCAAGCATCTGACTGTACGGAAAAACATCGCCTTCGGCATGGAGATTCGCAAGTATCCTCCTGATAAAGCGAAAAAGCGAGTCGAGGAGCTACTGGATCTGGTGCAGTTAGGGGGAATGGGCGATCGCTATCCGTCTCAACTCTCTGGCGGTCAACGGCAACGAATCGCCCTGGCTCGCGCTCTAGCCGTCGAGCCGAAAGTGTTATTGCTCGATGAACCGTTCGGAGCGCTCGATGCCAAAGTGCGGAAAGATTTGCGGGCTTGGCTGCGACGATTGCACGATGAAGTCCATGTCACGACCGTATTTGTGACGCACGATCAAGAAGAAGCGATGGAAGTCGCAGACGAAATCGTCGTGATGAATAAAGGCAAGGTTGAGCAAATCGGAACGCCTGCGAATGTTTATGATCATCCGGCGACTGCGTTTGTGATGAGCTTTATTGGCCCTGTGAATGTGTTGCCAAGTTCGTCGCGAATTTTCCAAAATAACGGCTTTGACTCCGCACATCCTGAAATGTTCTTGCGTCCGCATGATGTCGTTGTAGAAACGTCTCCGAATGGTTCGACGGTTTCCGCACGAGTCACGCGATTAATTCACTTAGGTTGGGAAATTCAGGCAGAATTGACGCTGGATGATGGTCAAGTGGTGACGGCGCATTTAACCCGCGATCGTTTTGATGAGTTGAATCTTTCGCCCGATCAGCGCGTTTATGTCAAACCCAAAGACGCGAAGTCCTTCCCGCTGTACTACTCCATTTAGGTGAGAGCGGCTCTCAAGAATGCACAGACTGCTTCTGAGCTTGGGCACGACGCTCTTTCAGGTAATCAAAGAATTCACGACCTTCTCGTAAGCGTCGAATCAGCATTTGGCGATCGCTCAGCATTTCCCGCACAATCGGGACGATTGCTTTCGGTCGAAAATAGAAGCGACGATACATCTGCTCGACCGCAGCTTCAATGTCTGCACTCGACAGCGAGGGATAATGCAAAGTTGAGGTTTGAATGCCTGAATCCGTCACCATTGCGGCATCGCTGAACCAGCCGTTCGCTTGCGCTTGGGCAAACAGTTCAGTCCCCGGATATGGAGCTGCGATCGACACTTGAATTGTATGCGGATTGATTTCACAAGCAAATCGAATCGTTTCTTCGACTGTTTCAGGCGTTTCGATCGGCAGCCCGATAATGAATGTGCCATGTACGGTAATGCCTAAGTCATGGCAATTCTTCATAAACTGTTTTGCGACTTCGAGCTTCACACCTTTGCGGATATTATTGAGAATCTCTTGATTACCTGACTCAAATCCAACCAGCAGCAACCGTAAACCATTGTCTCGGAGTTGCTTCAAGGTGTCGTAGTCGAGATTTGCACGAGCGTTACAGCTCCAAGTCAGCTTCAAGCGCTTCATGTGTTCGCTAATCGCGATCGCTCGATGCTTGTCAATGGTGAAGGTATCGTCATCAAACATGTATTCGCGCACACGATCGCCAAAAATTGCTTTCGCTTCCTCCATTTCCCGCCCAACGACATCAGGACTCTTAGCGCGGTATTGATGTCCGCCGATCGTTTGAGGCCAAAGACAGAACGAGCATTTTGCAGGACAACCGCGACCCGTATAGAAAGAAATGTAAGGATGTAGCAGATAGCCGATGAAGTATTTGTTGATATCGAGATCACGATCGTAAATCGGGAGAACGCTCGGCATCTGATCCCAATCGTGAATCAGGGCACGATCTTTGTTGTGGTGAATCGTACCAAACTGATCCCGATAGCTCAGACCATCAATCTGATCCCAAGGTTTCCCTTCTGCGAGTTCTTTGCAGGTGTAGTCGAACTCATGCCGACAGACAAAATCAATAATCGGGTGCTGCTGTAACGTTGGCTCTGGTAGCACGGCAACATGAGCGCCAATCAGTCCGACTTGAGTGCCAGGATTTTGTGCTTTGATCGCGGCAGCAACTTTAGCATCATTTGCAAGTGTTGGCGTGCTGGTGTGCATGATCACCAGTTCGTAGTCTTTAGCGATCGCTAAGATATCTTCAAGCGTTTGATGATGAGGGGGTGCATCTACAAGACGGCTTTCTGGAACGAGAGCAGCAGGTTGAGCGAGCCAGGTTGGGTACCAAAATGAAGTGATTTCTCGCTTTGCTTGATACCGGGCACCTGCACCGCCATCAAACCCATCAAAGGAAGGTGGACTAAGAAATAAAGTCTTTTTCATCGCCGCTTCGCACCTCAAGTTGATCACACTATCGAGAATAGTAAGCGAATCTTTTGACTTGGGCAATCTTCGAGCGGATTTAGGAGCGATCGTCTAAAGAAGATGCAGTTTGCATCTCAAACAATTTTCTAAAGGGGGTTTACAAACAGAAATTTATGAGACAGAATTTATAACAAGCGTTCGATATAAATAGAACGATCGAGCGAGGATCATCAAAGAACAATTGCAGAAGACATCGGGGGTTTCTCAATGTTTAACCAGTAAAATATATCGAATGTTCGATATCTGAATTCACCTGTATGCCTAAGGTTGTTGACCACGATCGCTATCGCAAGGAACTGTTAGTTAAGTCGTTTGATCTGTTTGCAGAGAAAGGATATGCCGCGATCACAATGCGGCAAATTGCTCAAGGGTTAGGTGTTTCGACTGGAACGCTGTATCACTACTTTCCGAGTAAGGAGGCATTATTCGAGCAGTTACTAAAAGAACTATCTGAGTTAGATATTCGCAATTTTTCGACTCGGTTAGAAGGAAAAGACCTTGCAGAGCAAACTCAGGCTGCATTTGCAATATTTGAGGAGCATCGAGACTACTTTCTAAAACAAACATTGCTGATGACAGACTTTTACCAACATCAGCAACGAGAAGGAAAAGAAGTCAGCGAAGTCTTCAGACGGATTTGTGACCAAGCTGAAAAGATCATGTCTGAAATGCTTGGAATTGATAATCCACAAATCTTGCTCTTCATGATGAGCGTTGTTGATGGATTATTACTGCAAGAACTTTATGGACATCGAAAGATTGATTATCAAGCACAAGCGAAATTGTTATCGGAAATGCTAACGCTGTACTTAGAGAAACACAACCTGAAACCGAAAAAGCCATGAGTCTTGACATCTTTCTGAAACCTAAGAATCGTCTTTGGATTGGAATTGGGATTGCTACACTGATTACAGGTGGAACGTCATTTTATGTTGTTTCTCAATTCACTCCGAAGTCTGCCGCTCCGCCTGTCGAAACCGCTCCAACTGTTAAGAAGATTGCTGCCTTGGGACGACTAGAACCTGGATCTGAGGTGATTCGGATCTCGGCTCCGATCGCGCTTGATGGCGATCGCGTAGCCCAGCTCCTGGTTAAGCAGGGCGATCGGGTTGTAAAAGGTCAGGTGATTGCAATTTTAGATTCGCGTGATCGCTTGCAAAACGCCTTGGAGCAAGCCCGCGAACAGGTACGAGTTGCCCAAGCCAAGCTTGCCCAAGTCAAAGCAGGCGCAAAGACGGGAGAGATTGAAGCCCAGCAAGCCGCGATTACTCGCTTGCAAGCCGATCGCCAGGGTGAAATTGCAGTTCAAGCCGCAGAAGTCAAACGTTGGCAATCTGAAGCCAGAACCGCACAAGCAGAGTTCGATCGATTCAATAAGCTCTATCAGCAAGGTGCGATCGCAGCTTCTAACTTAGATAGTAAACGTCTTGCACTTGACACAGCACAATCCCAACTGAGACAAGCCCAAGCGAAACAAAGTCAATCTGCGAATTCACTCGAAGCACAGTTAACCGAAGCAAGAGCTACATTAGATCGAATTGCAGAAGTGCGCCCTGTGGATGTTCAAACTGTTTCAACTGAGGTAAGTAGCGCGATCGCAGCAATGAAACGTGCTGAAACAGAGTTAGAGCAAGCCTACATTCGTGCGCCGATGGCGGGTCAGATTCTCAAAGTTCATACCCGCAGTGGCGAAAAGATTAGCGACTCTGGCGTTGCAGACTTAGCGCAGAATGATCAGATGGTGGCAGTGGCTGAAGTTTATCAAAGTGATATTGCCAATGTGAAAGTTGGACAGGCAGCAACAATTACAGGGCAAGCCTTTACCGGAGAACTGCAGGGAACTGTTTCTGAGATTGGATTGCAGGTGGACAAGCAGAATGTGTTTAGCAATCAGCCCGGAGAAAACCTCGATCGGCGGGTCATTGAGGTAAAAATTCGCTTAACTCCAGAAGCAAGCAAGCGAGTTTCGAGCTTAACTAATTTACAAGTTCAAACCTCAATTCTGCTGAACTAACGGATAACGAACGTTCGATTTAAGGAGAAAGAGATGGACATTGTTAAGTTGAACCCGTCAGAGTTTGCGATCGCATCGAATCAACTCGCAGCCGCTTTTAGTCAAGATCCACTTATTGGGCAGTTTTTACCCGAAGAAAGTACCGCAAAGCAAACGGCTCTAAAGCAAATCAGTCAAGCCATGCTCAATTATGGGCAATCGTACAACCAGATCTATACGACTGCCGAATATCCCAAAGGAGTTGCAATGTGGCTGCCTCCGGAGGCTGCTCGAATTACCCTATCTCAACTGTGGCAAGTCGTGACATCAGGATTGCTCTTTGTCCCGTTTTATCTGCGTTGGGATCGCATTCTTGATTTTGCTTCGTTTATCGGTACAGAGATTCGATTGCACGATCGCACCGCTTCAGAACCGCATTGGTACTTAGCGATGTTAGGAGTGTCGCCTGAATGTCAAAGTCAAGGCATTGGTGGACAGTTACTTCAGCCCGTTTTGCAAGAAGCCGATCGTACAAAACTACCTTGCTATCTAGAAACCTCGACCCCAGGCGGAGTGCGATTTTATCAGCGTCATGGCTTTGTGATTGCTCATCACGGAACCTTTGCAGGCTGTGATTACTGGGCAATGAAACGTTCACCTCAAGAAGCATAACGGAGGAATTCACAATGCTGTTTTTAGGAGTTGGGTTTCTGATCTGGCTTGTGGCAACGATCGCGTTCCGTCTGATCGGGCAGTACCTTCTTGATCCATCCAACAGTGCACTATCGATTGGATTGTTTTTAGCGACAACGATCGCAATGCTGATTGTGGTAACAGGAGTTTATGCTTGGCAGCAAGTGGATGCGATCGCACGTCCCAAAGTTGCATTGCTGATTGCTTTACCGGGAATGCTACTCGATGTTGGAAGTGTCTTATTCTTTCCATCAGTCTTTCCAAACATTGATCCAAGCGCAAATGTTTTATTTGCTGGCTTAATGTTATGGGGCTATTCATCGATTCTCGGAGCGAGTTTTCTATCCTATGAGCGTTAAGACTTTTTCAGTGTGGATACGTTTTGTGCGGATGCAGGTTTCGCCGTGGCTAACACTGATTCGAGCAGGGTATCAAGCGCTTCGGGGATGTTCCTACGCTCGTACTCACCTCATGATGTCGATTGCAAAACTCAATTTGCTGACAGTCTACGATTTGCTCGATGACTTAATCCGCTATCCACCGTATTAGGACTGTGAGATGCCTCGTAAAACACCACTGGCTTGGTTCCAGTTAATGAAAGAGAAAGCCCGCTTAATGGTTGCAATCGCGGGAATTGGCTTCGCAGATATGCTGATGTTTATGCAGCTTGGCTTTCAAGATTCGCTGTATGACAGCGCGACAGTGCCACATCGGTTGTTGCAAGCGGATTTGGTAATGATTGATCCACAGTTCAAAAGCTTAGCTTCCTTCACACCGTTTTCGCGGGAGCAGCTTTATCAATCGCTGAACAACGATCGTGTTCAATCCGTCAGTGCGATCCGGATTGCAATGGGACAATGGAAAAATCCCGAAACTCGCTTAACTCGAAGCATTCTGATTTGGGGAATTGAACCAGATGCACCGAGCTTTAAGCTGCCCGGATTGCAAGCGAGCTTAGAACCACTCAAGCTATTAAACAATGTTGTGTTCGATCGCGTCGGTCGTCCTGAATTTGGCGCGATCGCAGATACTTTCCAAAAGCAAGGCACGGTTACGACTGAACTTAATCAGCAAGTGATCCAAGTGAGCGGACTCGTCACTATGGGCGCATCCTTTACCGCAGATGGAAATGTGTTCATGAGCGATTCAACTTTCCTGAAGCTCTACAACGATCGACAAGCAAACAAAATCGATATTGGACTGATTCAACTCAAACCAGACTCAGATATCAAAGCAGTTCAGGCGCAACTGAGTGCAAACTTACCCAATGTAAAAGTGCTGACTCCTCAAGAGTTTGCAGCGATCGAACGGAACTACTGGGAAAGTCAAGGAACAATCGGATTTATCTTCGGAATTGGTGTAGTTGTAGGCTTTATTGTTGGAACAGTGATTGTTTATCAAATTCTCTACACTGATGTTGCTAACCACCTACCTGAATATGCCACATTGAAAGCAATGGGATATAGCGATCGCTTTTTGCTCAATGTTCTACTTCAAGAAGCACTAATTCTCGCTGTGCTTGGCTTTATTCCAGGCTTTGTGGTTGCGGTTGGACTCTATCAAATTACCTATGCTGCAACCTTGCTCCCCATTGCCATGAATACCAATCGTGCCATTACGGTGTTTGTTCTTACTGTTGTGATGTGTTCGATTTCGGGCGCGATCGCAATGCGAAAATTCCAAGCTGCTGATCCTGCGGATATTTTCTAATCATGCAACCTGTTATTTCTGTTAAAAACCTGAACCACTACTTTGGTCAAGGCAATCTGAGAAAGCAAGTTTTGTTTGATATCAATCTCGATATTTATGCAGGCGAGATTGTGATCATGACGGGTCCTTCTGGTTCGGGTAAAACTACACTGTTAACGCTTTTAGGCGGCTTGCGATCGGCTCAAGAAGGCAGCCTCACGATTCTGGATCAACAAATTCGAGGAGCCACAAAACAACAATTGTCGCAACTCCGCAAAAACATTGGTTACATCTTCCAAGCGCATAACTTAATGACGTTCTTAACCGCAAAGCAAAATATCAGAATGTCGCTGGAATTGCACGATCGCTATCTCCATCAAGACTTGGATGCGATGGCGATCTCAATGCTCGAAGCCGTTGGACTCGGACATCGAGCAGACTACTATCCTGACGGACTCTCTGGCGGTCAAAAACAGCGAGTCGCGATCGCTCGTGCCTTAATCAGTCATCCAAAAATTGTGCTTGCCGATGAGCCGACTGCTGCACTCGATAAAAAGTCAGGTCGCGATGTGGTTGAACTAATGCAGAAACTTGCAAAAGAGCAGCACTGTACGATTTTGCTCGTCACGCACGACAACCGCATCTTAGATATTGCCGATCGTATTGTCTACATGGAGGATGGACATTTAGTCAGCGATGGGAAAAGCGCGATGAGTATGACATCAGCCTGACAAAGAAGTCTGGTGGGGTTGCAATACCTTCCAGAATTGAGGCAAACACGATTGTATCTCAATAGAGCAAACACATAGATTGATGTTCCTGTAAATGTTCACGTCACTTAGATTACAGTCGTATCTCCTCCGTTCTTTATTTCCGATTCTCTTACTTGCAAGCCTCACTACAGCTTCAAAACCTGCTCTTGCAAACTGTGCTGGCTACGGTCGCCCACCCGAACAAGTCAACCTTGAAGTTAGACAACGCGCCAATCAACTTAAAAATGATCCCAATCAGTTCTTTGGGAAGAAGATGTTAGAGACGATCGCAGAGCGCCGCATTACGCTGACTCCGGCTTTCGATCGTTTAACTGGACTCGAAAAACGACAAATTCTCAACACCTTACAGTTAGAAGGCTCGACCTATGAAGTTTACACAGCCGATGGGCGATTAGTCTCGGCTCAATATGATGGCTGTACTCGAACGCATCTAATGACCGAGCGCGATCGCTATAGCTGGTATCTCAATCGTCCCCCCGTACAGATGCCTTTACCAATGCTGCGTGATGCCTTACGGAACCCAGGGCAACCCCGCTGGCGTAAAGTCAACCAAAGTATCCATCCTGAAGACGAACGCAGAGCGAGGTTTAAGTTCTGGGAAACTGTAGGCTACGCTAGGGCAAATCAAGGCTGGTGGATTGCTTGGGTTCCTGAAGGGGGCTACTTTGAAGTGGCTGTTCGCAATGCTGATGATCTCAACCAACTCAAGCCTTACCTAGCTACTGCATTTCGCCAGTACCGCTATGTCGTGTTAGCAACGGACGGAACACCGCTTTATGACACACAGAAAGCATTAAACAATGCCTGGATCTCTCTACTTGGTAAAACGTCTGCGCCTGCAGGATGGCAGGTTCGCCCATGCGATCGTGAAGCTCCCTTTTTGTGCGCCTACCGCAATCAAGTGTATCTGGGCAGCGTCGAACTCCAGCGCTGGACATACGACAAGTCTCCGATCTTGCAGGCTCAATTTGACAAGCTTGGCTTAGTTCCAGGACTGTTTACTTACAGTAATCCGAATGATAAAGCAAAGGTACTAACAGCATTGAAAGCTGTAATCGCAGATTACTACAAAACCATTCAAGCCGATCGAACTTCAACTTACGGCAAAGCTTACAAAGTTCAGGTACAATCCCCCGAAGAAGTTAAAGTCGGTGCTCTACCCGGATTAAGGTATGGCTTTAAGGGAATCGATCAGTCTGGAAAGGTTCGAGAAAAGTACGTCAGTTACATGGCGTTTGATAGCAATTTGAACACCATCGTCACGGGATACGACCCAGCGGCAGCGAGCAGTGTGTTCAAAGAGCTGAGCAGCTTAGAGCAGTTTGAGCCTCACTTAAAGACGATCGTTGAGAACCTCAAACTATCTGAAGGCGATCGCTAGCTCTAAAACTCTTGTTCCCTTTGGGAAAGGTTATGGCAAGCCCGGAATTCTTCAATTTTGGGAAAAACTCAAGTTCATGCCAGCGATCGCACCTCGTTAATTGTGCGATCGCGATCGTTATAGTACCTTCGCTCTCAGCCAAGAAATCGGCAGCAGCGACAACTTCCGCATTCCCGGCACATATGCCCGACGATTGAAGTTGTCGTAGTTGTTGTTCTCGATCGCATTCAAAATCCGGCTATACAGCATCAATGCCGACCAAACGGGCCAACGCGCATCTTCATTCAGCGTAGCGATTCCCCGCTCTGCCTGCGTGTAAAACTGCCGCGCCCGCTCAATCTGAAACTGCATCAGCGCTTTCCAACGATCGTCGTTCACGCCCTTGAACAAATCATCTTCGCCATACCCAAAGCGCCGCAAGTCCTCAAGCGGCAAATAAATTCGACCCCGTCGCGCATCTTCACCCACATCGCGCAGAATATTCGTCAACTGTTTTGCCACACCGAGCGCGATCGCATCATCCAGCGCTGAATATCCCGGCTCTGGGCAATACCAAGGTGCAGAAGTATCCGGTTCGGCGAGTCCCATCACTGAAGTAGACATTAGCCCAACGGTACTCGCCACTCGATAGCAATAGAGATAAAGATCGTCAAACGTCTCATAGCGACTGCGATAGAGATCCATCCGTTGTCCCGCGATCATGTCGCGGAACGGCTGAATCTCGATCGGGAATCGCTCCACCGTGTCTACCAGTGCCACATCAAAATCATCTTCCGGGTAGCCCGCAAAGATTTTTTCGAGTCGTGTTTCCCACTCGTCCAGGGTGTCCATCGTGGCGGACTTGCCGTTGAAGCCATCGACTAACTCATCGGTGCGACGACACCAGACATAAATTGCCCAGATCGCACGTCGTTTTTCAGTCGGAAATAACAAGGTCGCCAAGTAGAAAGACTTGGTGAAGTGTTCCATCAATTGGCGGCACTGTTCGTAAGCCTCATCGACAGAAGCCAGCGATCGTACATAGGAGGAGGGTTGTTCGGGCAATTGCAGCATTCGTTAGAACAAATGGAAGGGTTGACAAAGCGCTAATTGCTACTGGTGACTAAGCGTTTCGGCTCAGTCGGGGTAGAGACAGGCGCGTTCGTAATTGCCTGCGCTGTCAGCTTACCAGAAAGGACGGCACCTTCCATACTCCCCAGATACTGTTGCATCGTGTAGCTCCCCGAAAGATAGAAGTTTTCAATCGGAGTCATTTGCTCTGGTCGATAAGCCTGTCGCCCCGGTGAAGCGGTATAGACCGATCGCGGCGTTTTCACGACTTTGTATTTCCGCAGCTTGGCAGGATCATCTCCGGTCAGGTGCTGCGGGAATAACCGCTCTAGCTCCTTCATTGTGGCTGCGATGATTTCTTCGTCGGATTTGTCGATCCAATCTTTTGCGGGAGCCAGAACAAATTCCAGCATCGAGCGATCGGGATCTTCATAGGCTTTGCAGGTAATGCTCATGTCGGCATACACGCTCAGCAAGTCCGATCGTGAGAATAAAAGCTGATCGATGTCGGTGAGTTTGCGATCGAACCACAAGTGCAGATTGATCACAGGAACGCCTTCTAACCCTTCGAGCTTTTGGAAGAAGGGCACCGCTTTCCAAGGTTCTGGCATCAAGACCTTCATCACATCGACCGACATTGCCGAAACATAGCGATCGGCGGTAATCACTTCATCGGGCGCACCATCCAGTCCGCGAATCAGGAAGCCGTTTACCGTATTGTCATCGTTTAACAATATTTGCTTGAGCGGTTTTTTCAGGTGAACTTCCCCACCGTTAGCAACGATGTGATCCACGATCGGCTGACACAATCTTTCCGTGGGTGATCCGTCGAGAAAAGCAATTTTCGAGCCGTAGCGCTCTTGCAAGAATTTGTTCAGCGCCGTCAGAATAATCGTCGCTGAAACTTCATCAGGGTTAATAAACGTCAGCGCTTTCGAGGCAGCGATAAAAATATCAGAACTAACGCGCTCTCCGATGCCTTGTCGCCGCAGCCATTCGAGTAGGCTGTATTTGTCCATGTCTTCGACATACTTTTGACCCCTGAGCACACCGGGCCAAAGTCCGAGCGCAAATCGGAGCTTTTGCTCCCAGGTCAACATATCGTTATTGTTCAGAATCGACATGATGACGTTAAACGGAGCCGGGATATCTGGAACTTTGAAGTAGGAGTAAGTCTCTGGCTTTTCCGGCTGGTTGAAAATCAGCGCGTGTTCTTTCCACTGAAGTCGATCGAGAATATTCAGTTCTCCCATTAGTTGCAGCATGTTTGGGTAAGCCCCAAAGAAAGCATGAAGTCCGGTTTCGTACCAATCGCCGTCTTCATCTTTCCACGCTGCGACTAGACCACCCAAGACATCGCGACTTTCCAGCACGATCGGCGTGTGTCCAGCATCCACTAAATATTTCGCACAGGATAATCCTGCTAAGCCGCCCCCGGCGATCGCTACTCGCATGTAGTCTGTTCACCTAACTTGTGATCGACAATTCGCTCCCAATTATACGTTGCGAACCGTTACATTTTTTAGACTTTGTGCAAAAACTTAGGCGCGGTTGGGTAGAGCGTCAGCAGAAATGATCATCTCACCCAAGTTAGATTCATCGGCGATCGGGGAAGACTTAGCCAGGTTTGACATTGAGTTCAGAAAAGTCTAGGAGTTGCGCTCTACCAAGATTTGCATCTGTTAAGTTCAACGTTAATCTGCGTTTTGCTAGAAAGTAAAAATAGTCACTCACATAAAATTAGCTGGTCTAGGATACGGAGAAGTTTCAATCAGAACTATTACAGCTTCACCACTTAAGTTGCTTGCTTACTCTTTCGCACTAGGCACTTCAACTTTGTACTTCTTCTAATGTGTGAAGCGAAATGATCTGATTGTTTGAGTTCGTTTTGTTACCTCAACTGAGTTTCCACATAGATGTCCTGGCTGATCGCCAGATGTGTTTCAAGGCTGTCACTCAGGCTTGCTTCTGACTGTGCCTGATTACAGGTTTAAAGATCCCGGTAAAGCTTGCGCCCAGTTCGCTCTCAATTACACAGGAATTCATAATGGTGTTAGACCCATCTCCCAATCTCAATCGGGATATTGGCAGCTTTAGCCTGTCTGCAAATCCAACCGCCGCGCTTATGAGTGATCCAAATCCTGATGCGTTGTTTCCATCGATGAATGTGGTGGCATCTTCGAGTTCTACCACCTATGGTGCGATGGGACTCAAGGCGGAATACTTCAATGACACCCATCTAGAGCAGCGATCGATCACTCGCACTGATCCGACGATCGATTTCAACTGGGGCAGGAGTAGCCCAAATTCGGCGGTGAATGCCGATGATTTTTCGGTGCGCTGGACAGGGGAAGTTACCCCACTGTATTCCGAGCCTTATACTTTTTCGGCAGATGCAGACGATATGATTCGCGTTTGGATCAATGATCAACTGCTGATCGATCGCTGGTACAACCCGACCGAGCACAATTCAACCATCGCTCTCGATGCGGGGCAAAATTACAGCATCCGAGTCGAATATGCAGAATTCGGGGGAGATGCGTCGGTCAAACTCCAGTGGTCAAGTCCGAGTCAAACCGAGGAAGTGATTCCACAAAGTCAGCTACGATCGCCCCTGATTAGCACGAATACCAATCCGGGTGCAGCCTTATCGAGCGATCCACAAGACATCAATCTCGATGACTTCACTCCGATTAATGGCGCTTTGAGTCCCGATCACCCGGCTGATTTTTATCGGTTTACCCTAACTGAACCCACACCGATTAACATCAGCATTGGAAACTTAGCTGCTAACGTAGATCTGAAACTGCTCAATGAGCAGGGCGATATTATTAGCACCTCTGCCAATGATGGAACCATGATCGAATCGATCGCTGCTGTTCTGAGTGCTGGAACTTATCTGCTGCAAGTGTTCTCTGGTCAACCTGTAGACACAAGCTATGTCATGACGACTGCGATCGCCAACACGATTCGAGAACGGGCAAGACCAGCAGATACGTTTATTGACTCGATCGGCATGAACGTGAATCTGCGCTATACGGGGATTAGTTATCATGACCGTTACGCCGATGTCTTCGAGCCGCGTTTACGAGAATTGGGCATTCGCCATATTCGCGATGGTGGAAACAAGCCAGAAGTGTTCACTAAGCTGCGACGACTGGCAACGTTTGGAATTAAGTCTACGCTGATTATCGATCCGCGACTCGGCGGTACACCCGACAACGTTGTACAGCAAATCAAACAGGCATTACCAGGAATTGCGGCTGTCGAAGGCCCAAACGAGTGGGATGCTAGCGCTGAAACGATGCGCTATGAAGGCAAGCCTTTCCCGGATGGGCTGCGGGAGTATCAGGCAGATTTGTATCGTGCGGTAAAAAGCGATCCGGCGACCGCTCATCTTCCAGTGCTCGTTCCATCGATGGCGCAACCAGAGAACGGGCAACGAGTGGGATCACTGGCTGAATTTAGCGATTTCGGTAATATGCACAGCTATTCAGGCGGACGAATTCCGGGATTTGATTTCGATCGTCGCTGGCTTCCATTGACCAGAGAGTATTCTGGCAATCAACCGATTATCGCGACGGAAACGGGATATCACAATGCAGTGAACGATCGTGAAACGGGTCACAAAGCGGTGACTGAGCAAGTGTCAGCGAAATACATTCCGCGAACGTTCTTGGAGTTTTTCAATCGTGGCGTGAATCGGACGTATCTCTATGAATTCATGGATCAGCGTCCTTTACCGGATGCTGAAAATAACTTTGGCATTATTCGTGCCGATGGAACCCCGAAACCTGCGTTTTATGCGCTGCGAAATCTGATTCGCATCCTAAAGGACACGCCTGGAAGTACCGCAAGCGGAGGGCTTTCCTATTATTTCAGTGGAAATGTGAAAGACTTGCGCCACACGCTTTTACAAAAGAGCAATGGGGAGTTTTATCTGGTGATGTGGCTGAATTCTGAAAGTACCGAGACGCTAAAAACTCAGCGAGTCACCGTGAATTTGCTAACGCCAACCCAGGAAGCTGCAACCTTTTTACCGAATCGATCGCCGAATGCAACTGCCACGTTTGCGACCCCAAGTCGCATCACGATGGATGTGCCCGATGCACCAATCATCCTGAAAGTGGTGCCAAAAGCTTAGAGGGTCAATTTGGGGCTGTACAACTTGTATCGCCCCAAAGAAACCTAGATCAGCTTGATTGCGCGGAAAGTAAAGAACAGACCATAAGCAAGCGCGATCGCGCCACCGACAATCAAGAAATAAGCAATGACTGCGGACATAAATTGTGTCTCCTAACCTCTCTAACAAAACTATACAAAAAAACGGAGGGCGTTTGATCGCTTCATGCGGCTCGATCGCTTGATAAAATCACTCCAAACGCTGTTTTTGAGAGCGACTCATGCCGTCTGTTATTCCCGTTACACTACCCCAAAACTCTTACGACATCGCGATCGCGTCGATTAACGAAATTGGCGATCGGATGCAAACTTTGACCAAGCTCGGCAAAAAAGCGCTAATTGTCTCGAATCCAGTGATTTTCAAGCATTATGGGCAAACGGTGATCGATGCGCTGATGCAAGCAGGCTTTACGGTGAGTTCGTGCATTTTGCCGGCGGGGGAGCGATACAAAACCCCGGCAACGCTGCAAAAGATTTATGATGCGGCGTTAGAGAATCGGTTAGAACGATCGTCGGTGATGGTCGCGTTAGGCGGCGGCGTGATCGGAGATATGACGGGGTTCGCTGCGGCAACTTGGCTCCGGGGAATTAACGTGGTTCAGGTGCCAACGACGCTCTTGGCGATGGTGGATGCCGCGATCGGCGGAAAAACCGGAGTCAATCATCCAAACGGGAAGAACCTTATCGGAGCTTTTCATCAGCCCCGACTGGTCTTGATTGATCCGCAAGTTTTGAAAACGCTGCCTTCGCGGGAGTTCCGCGCCGCGATCGCCGAAGTGATCAAATACGGGATCATCTGGGACGCGGAGCTATTTGAGAAACTAGAGCAAGCGAAGCGATTAGATCAGATTCGCGCTGTCGGAGATGATTTGGTGTATGAAATGTTGGTGCGATCGGCGCAAGCGAAGGCGCACGTGGTCAGCAAAGACGAGAAAGAATCAGGATTACGGGAAATTCTCAATTACGGACACACGATCGGACACGCGATCGAAAGTTTAACGAATTATCGCGTGGTCAATCACGGAGAAGGCGTTGCGATTGGCATGATGGCGGCGGGATTGATTGCGGTTGAAATGGGACTCTGGGATCGAGGAGAGTGCGATCGTCAAAAGGTTCTGATTGAAAAAGCGGGTTTACCAACTCGAATTCCGGAGGAGTGCGATCGGTCGAAGATTCTGCCAACGCTGCAAGCTGATAAGAAAGTCAAAGATGGAAAAGTCCGCTTTGTTTTACCGCGACAAATCGGAACGGTGATTGTGACGGATCAAGTTGAACCGGATGTGATCCAGTCTGTAATTTCTCAGATGTAGATTTAATGTGAATTCGACGGATCGCTTGCTTCGTTTTTATCGGCTTCTTGCCCCCTAAATCCCCCACGTGTGGGGGACTTTGAAGGATAGAAAATCTCTTAATCTTAGGAAGTCTCCTGTCTTTAAGTCCCTCAGTCATGGGGGATCTAGGGGGCACAAGCTGACTAAAACGGAGCGACAAACGATTTTGTGTGTACAGAGTAGGAATGGGGGATTTAGGGGCAACTCGGCTCGAATCGGAAAAACTCATCGAACTAAGCCTTTTTCATCGTTCCAAACGGAACTTTCTGAGTCACTTCTAGCGTTGCATCTTGAATATTTTTCTGCACAAATAGAACATCCTTGTTTTGCCAAAGCGGAATGAAGGGAACATCTTTTGCCAGCGCATCTTGCAGTTGTTCAAACATCTGCCGACGCGCCTCTGGATTGCGTTCTTTGCGGCTTTGATCGATTAATTGATTCACGCGATCGCTGTAATAATACGATCCCTGCAACGCGCTCGATCCCTCTTCACAGCCCTGATTCGGTGAGCCTTTTGCACATTCCATAAACGGCTGAATATAGTTATCTGCATCCAGAAAATCAGGTGTCCAGTCCAGCAAAAAGATCGGATATGCGCCTTTGTCGAGATTTCTGTAAGCGGTGACGGATTCAACACTGTTGAGTTGAAGCTGCATCAAATTACCGAGATATTTTTGCACCACTGCCTTTAAGGTCACGGCTGCAAGCTGATCGTTTGAGATGTTCGATCGATACCAAAATTCAACCTTAAGCGGATTCGATTCTGAATAACCCGCTCTTGTAAGTAAATTTCGCGCTTTCTCAATGTTGCGATCGCCATATTCCTTAAACACGGGCTTCTGTTCCCGTAAGCTGCTCGGAATCAAACTATATAAAGGCTCAACTTGTCCTTGAAAAATCCGACTCTCTAAAATTGGACGATCCATGATGGCGGCGATCGCTTGTCGCACCTCCAACTGATCAAGCGGCGGAGATTTCATATTTAAAGTGAGATAGTCGATTCCACTGCCCGATCGCTCGATCATTCTCCAAGTATTGTCGCCAGCGTTTTCTCTGAGATTGCGGATTTGTTCGAGTGCAAGTCCCTGGTAAGCGACATCGATCGCGCCTGTCCGAAACGCATTAAATAAGTTCGCTGGACTTGAGAAAAACTGAACGTTTACACCCCGATTTGCAGGTTTATCGCCCCAATATTGCTCGAACGCATCGAGAACGATCGAATCAGTCCCAAACTTCGCTAATTTGTAGGCTCCAGTTCCCACAAAACTTTCAGAATTAAACGATCCTTTCTCGATTTTGTAGGCTTTGGGAGAAACCGCACACGCACCTGAAAATGCAAGCAGAGCAGGAAATCCAGCAAACGGCTTTTTCAACTTAATGCTTAACTGATCTTCACCCTGTGCCGAAATCGAATCCACGGCATCAGCTAGCAAAAATGCAGGCGAACCCCCATTTTGAATAAAGCGCCGCAATGAAAACTCCATTGCTTTTGCGTTAAATGGCTCACCATCATGAAATACAATTCCACGCCGCAACGGAATCGTATACGTCAACTGATCCGCACTCACTTTCGGTAATGCTGTCGCTAACTGCGGCTCTAACTCACTCGTACCCGGTTTATAGCGGTAGAGTCGATCGCCTAAGTTATACAGGAGATTTCCGGCAAAAATACTATACGCATCTGCCGGATCAAGGGTGCTGATACTGGCAGTCGTCCCGATCGTAATTCGCCCATCATTCTTCGCCATCGGTTCAGGCGTAGACCGAGTACAGCCGATCACGACAGAAAAACACAGAACGCAGAGGATCAGCGATCGCCAAAGTTCTCTCAGCATGACAGCAGCCCAAATTGAGTTTTTTGAGTGTACCAGGAATTCAGCGACGCACTAAAATTCCTTTAGTGTCGGAAGAGAAGATGATTACCAGTCTGCAAAATCCACTGATCAAACAATTACGAAAGCTGCATCGCGCTAAAGAACGGCGAGAACAACAAGTCGTTTTACTTGAAGGAACGCATCTGATCGAGGAAGCAAGCGCGATCGGCTTATTTTTTCTCACCGTCTGCTGCACCGAAACCTGGCAGCACCAGCATCCGGATTTGTTTGCATACCTGCAACGACGATCGCAGCGGCTTGAACTCGTTACTCCGGAAGTGATCAAAGTGACCGCCACCACCGTAGAACCTGATGGAGTTGTAGCAACCGTTGACCGCTTTCACACTCGTCCCGTCGAATTTTCTCAATTGGGTCTAGTTCTCGAAACGATTCAAGACCCCGGCAATTTAGGCACGATTATTCGCACGGCTGCTGCCGCAGGAGTGGAAGGACTCTGGCTGAGTGAAGACTGTGCCGATATTGAAAATCCGAAAGTTTTACGATCGTCTGCTGGACAATGGTTTCGCTTACCGATGTCGATTCGCTCGGACTTAAAGGCGGATTTAGCGACAGCCAAATCTCAAGGAATGCAAATCATCGCAACCGTTCCCACAGCGACCCGGAGTTATTGGGAAATTGACTTTTCTCGACCTAGCGTGATTTTGATGGGAAATGAAGGCGCAGGGCTATCAGCCGAATTGCTGGAATTGGCAGAGGTTCAAGTGACAATTCCATTAGTAGCAGGGGTGGAATCGTTAAATGTAGCGATCGCGACTGCATTAATGCTATACGAAGCACGACGGCAATATCAGGCATCTGCCTCTACAGTGAAGGAACCGTTTTTAGACAAATAACTAGATTAATCACAATGCTCTGGACAATTCTCATTGCCCTCTACGGATTGTTGGTCGGGATCGGCGGCATCATTGGCTATATCAAAGCGGGAAGCCGCGTTTCTCTCATGACAGGATTAGGAAGCGCTGTTGCGCTTGGAGTCGCTGCCTACGCCAATTCAGGGAATCGAGTCCGAGGGTTGCTTGTTGCTATCTTAATCGCGATCGCACTCACAACCTTTTTCGGCTTGCGCTGGAGAGAAACTCGTAAATTCATGCCTGCCGGACTCATGATGCTACTGAGTGCCGTCGCCGCGATCGCATTTGCGGTTGGAGTTGCTAATCGTTAGACCTGCCACCCTACATCTGAAACAGAAACGCAACCTTATCGCCTTTACCCAGTGAGATGCGATCGCCCGCTCTCAGCCGGTGGCGATTACCCATCGGCAGCGGTGAGTTATTGATATAGGTTCCATTCGAGCTACCCACATCTTCAATGTAGTAAGCATCGCCCTCCACTCGAATATCTGCATGAATCCGCGACACGATCTCAGAATTGGGAAACCCAGAGACATCAATATCCGGGGGAATGCGATCGTTAGGCTTACCGATGTGAATCACCGTCAAACTCGGCGGAATCTCGATCTCGGTACTCGTCTGTAAGTTCAGCAATCGGGCATAACTCTGCTGAAGTTGGGTGACTGAATTTGATTGTGGGATTGACGCAGGAGCGGCTTCGGCTTGAGTGGGAAGCACGATCGGATCAGGTTCGATTAACGCATCAGGAATTACCGGATCAGGAAGTTTCTGCGGATCAGAAGATTCAGGAGTCGATAGCATAGAAGCGTTCATAGATTTCAGGTTAAAGCCGCACTGTCCACAAAAGCTGGCATCGGCTTGGATGGTCGCAGAACAGTTGGGACAAGCGATCGTCGCAGGCAAAGGGGTGTAACAAGACTCACACTGCACCGCGCCGTCTGGATTGGGATGATTGCAATTTGGACAGACAATCATTCGAGCATTCCATTCAAAATTGAATTGATCATATCTGCCAAATGCTTAGCAGAGGATGACCCTTGTGATAAATACAAGCTGAACTCTCAGATTACGGTTAGTTTGCAATCTACCTGTAAATCTATACAGGAGCGATCGCAGCATCGTTTGACCCGTATGAGCCGATGCTGCGATCGCTCCAAGAATCAGGAGGTTTGTCTTCTTCTACTGCTCAAGCCAACTAATCCAGCAAGCCCTAAAGCGCCTAATAGTCCCCAGTTGCCGCCAGAGTCTTGATTGCTCCCTGCGGTCGAAGTGTTAGCACCCGCAGGAGAAATCGTGGTTGCACCTGTATTTCCGCTTGGGTCAGTCGTTCCTGCCCCAGAAACACCTCCGGTTCCAGTCGTCCCTGTTGTCCCAGTGCCTGTTGTCCCAGTCGTTCCCGTGCCTGTCGTTCCTGTACCTGCTGCTCCGACACCTGCACCTGTTGTATCTGTACCTGCCGCTCCAGTTCCAGTCGTCCCCGAACTTCCTGTCGTTCCGGTTCCCGTGGTTCCGGCTCCGGTCGTTCCCGCAGTTCCTGAACTTTCAGTTCCCGTGGTTCCGGTACCTGTTGTTCCAGTTCCTGTAGTGCCAGTCGTTCCCGTGCCTGTCGTTCCGCTTGTAGAGCCAGCAGTGCCATTTCCTGACGAGCTACCCGAACCACTGCTTTGAGCTACAGCAGGTAATCCCAATGGCAAGGTTGCAAGACCGATCGCTAACGCACTCGCAGACAGAATTTTAGACAAATTCGATCGTGTCATATTTTGTGCCCTCTAGGTTAAAGATGCTTTTTCAAACGAAGATACGAAAATCTACGCTTGATCCATCTCATTCTCGATAATTCGTCGATTGTCGCCTCTGCCTAAAGCAGTAGTACGCGATCGAGGGCGCACATTGTTGTTAGAGATAAGTTGTTAGAAATAAACGGAGAGAGAGGGATTCGAACCCTCGGTACGGTTCAAGACCGTACAACAGATTAGCAATCTGCCGCTTTCGACCACTCAGCCATCTCTCCAGAGTGATGAGCCACTATTATAACAGATTTTAGTGACTCGATCATAGTTTTTGTGCGGAATTAAACTTTTTAGTGAATCACGAGACTGAAACCAGCGAGTAGTGCGGCGATCGCATAGAACCAGCCGACAACCTGAGTTTCTGTCCAGCCCGTCAATTCTAGATGATTGTGGAACGGAGACATCTTGAACAGGCGTTTACCCACTCCGTTAGCATCTTTCGTTGCTTTGAAGTATGCGACTTGGGCAATCACCGAGAGCGTTTCGAGGAAAAATAGACCACTCAAAATCAGCAAAGCAAACAGCGAATTTGTCAATAACCCAACTGCCGCTAATGCGCCGCCTAGCGCCAGCGATCCCGTATCGCCCATGAATACTCGTGCCGGATTCCGGTTATGTACCAAGAATCCAAGGCAACCACCGCTCAAAGCAGCGCAAAAAACCGCCAGATCAGGATGACTTGGAAAGATCAGCGCCCCCAAACCGAGAAACGCGATCGCCACCGTTCCACCCGCCAAGCCGTCCATGCCATCGGTCAAATTCGTTGCATTGCTTTCTGCGACTAACACAAAGCCAGCCAGCACCCAAAAGAGCGCTCCCAACGGCAACATCAAACCGAACGGCAGGGCGATCGTCGTCAGGCTAGAATTTGTCACCATCAACCAAAGACAGAAAGCAACGGCAAAAGAGATTTGCAACCCCATCTTGGTTCTAGGGGAGATGCCTTTGTTCGACTTGCGGCGAATAATTTGCCAATCATCGAGAAAGCCGATCGCCGCATAAGAGAGTGTCAGGGCTGAAACCGCAATCACATTGCCGGAAAATCCAGAGAGATACAGTGCGATCGCGACTGCGACTGGAACAAAGAATGCGCCTCCCATCGTCGGAGTACCAGCTTTCTTTAGATGGGATTGTGGCCCATCTTCGCGAATAATCTGTCCCGCTTTGAGCGCTTTGAGAAATGGAACCGCCCAGAAACCGACTCCTGCGGTTGCCAGTCCACTCATCCACATGGGGAAGGTTAGCGATGTGTTCTGGCTCCAAGCGCGACCACTGGTTTGATCGAGTGCGATCGCGGCGATGGTCATGCCGATCGTTAATACAAGGAACAATCGCGTTCCTGAAAAGTTTAAGGCTCTTCCTGTAAATAGTTTCGCGTCCACAAGCTTTTCATCTCACTCCGCACAGTACACCACATTCATTAAAGGACTAGGTTCTTTAGAGAACCTAGTCCAGCATCATCTAATCTTCTAAATCGAGGTCATCATCGTCGTCGGTGTCAAAAGTACCACCGTCGTTTTCCATCAGTTCGTTAATTTCTTCCTCATCATCAAGGTAGTCGAAATCTGCATTGTCGCGTGCTAACAGTCGTCCGCTGCTTTCAAGCCAGTCGAGAATTGACGACTCTTGCTGCATTGGAATGATGGCGGCACGCTGATTTCGAGTTTCTTGACGTAAGGACGGATTGTGAGTCATTGAGGGTTTATAGCTCCAGCCGTAAAGGAATTCTAATGCTATCTTAGATCGACTAAAACACCCAGAGTCTACCACTTGCGGTCACTCTTAGAGTGGATTTTTGCTTGAATTAGAGCAATAGGCTTGATTCAGCTTTCTTGCTTAAGATTCAAAGCATTCTCTACATTTTTCTGAAAATGTCAAGTATTTTTTCAAAGAACGATCCAGGCAACTGTAAGAATATTTCTCCAAACTGAGACACAGCTATGGAGAGCGATTAGGATTAAGTCTATTTACTCCAGGAGCGTGCCATGATCGGGAAGGCGGCTTTACTTGAAGTGATTGCAGGAAAGAATCGCGGCATTCTTGCCGATGAAGCGCAAAAACAGGGAATTTTAGCGGCGATCGCACAGCTTGAGGATCGCAATCCAACTCCACGACCGCTCGAAGCCCTGAGTTTACTCGATGGCAATTGGCGCTTGCTTTATACAACCAGTCGCGGGATTTTGGGGATCGATCAATTTCCATTCTTAAGGTTGGGGCAGGTGTATCAATGTATTCGCGCTCCGGAAGCGAAGCTGTATAACATTGCAGAGGTTTCGGGGTTGCCGTTTTTAGAGGGAATTGTTGCCGTTGTGGCGCGGTTCCGTCCTCGGACAGAGCGGCGAGTCGAAGTGAAGTTTGAGCGATCGGTCATTGGGTTGCAGCGGCTGATCGATTACCAGTCGCCCAACTACTTTATTCACCAGCTAGAATCCGATCAGAAGTTCGCCGCGATCGATTTTAGTATCGAGAGCCGAGATCAGCAGGGTTGGCTGGATATCACGTATCTCGATGAAGACTTGCGGATCGGGCGTGGCAACGAGGGTAGTGTGTTCGTTTTAACCAAAGAGTAATCGATGCGGCTTTCTCAAGGTCATCTCAATTTATTGGAACTCTGTCCACGCAAATTTCAGCACACTTATCTAGAGCAGTTGGGATCGCCAAATTCTCTGGAGCAGCAAGAGCAGCTCTTAGCGGGGAGCCGGTTTCACGCGTTGATGCAGCAGTGGGAGATGGGGTTACCGATCGCGCCCTTTCTCCAGGAAGACCCGCAATTGCGGCAGTGGTTTCATGCGTTTACCGCAGCCGCTCCGCAAATTCTCCAGATTCACGATCCCTTGTTTCGAGAAAGTGAACATTTACGGATGCTGGAGTTTCGCGGGCATATTTTGACGGTGGTGTATGATTTGCTAATTCTGACCGAGCAGGAAGCACAGATTCTCGATTGGAAAACCTATCCGAAGCCGTCTAGAAGTGATTTGTCTCAAAGCTGGCAGTCTCGCTTGTATCCCTTTGTGCTGGCTGAAACGAGCGAGTATGCACCGGAACAGATTTCGATGACTTATTGGTTTTTTCAGGCGAATGGAGAAACAGCGCAGAGCTTGAAGCTTCCCTACAGTTCCAGGCAGCATGAGGAGACGCGGCAGACGTTGACGCGATTGTTGGATCAGTTTGGGATGTGGCTCGATCGCTACGAAACACAGGGCGAGTTTTTCCCTCAAACTCCCGAAATTGTGGAGTCTTGTGCGGACTGTAGCTTTGCGATTCGGTGTGAGCGATCGGCTCAAGATTCGGTGAGTTCTAACCCGTTTCGCAGCCTTGCAGAGATTCAGGAAGTTCCTATTTAAGAGGTAGTATTTATGTATCTATTTCTTGGTTAACTTATGGGTGATCCGGTTCTGCAATGGCAAGTTTATGGTGATTCTGAGGTTCCAGAAGCGTTTGTGCAAGCGGTGAAGCAACAGGCTCCAGGAATTGAAGGACGCTATTTACCTCAATTGCTGTGGCAGCGTGGCATCCGAGAGGTAGAACGATTAGCGGGGTATTTGTTTGCAGCAAGCTATCAACCGACGAGCGCGATCGCATTCGGAAAAGAAATGCAGTGGGCAGTACAGCGATTAGTGCAGGCGATCGAGCGGGATGAAACGATCGCAATCTGGGGGGATTTCGATGCCGATGGAGTTACTTCTACGGCGGTTTTATGGGACGGTCTAGGACAGTTCTTTCCGCAGCATGAAAAGCTGTTCTACTACATTCCAAATCGCTTGACTGAATCACATGGACTATCCAAGACGGGAATTGATCAACTAAAGCACGTTCACTTGATAGTGACTTGCGACACGGGCAGTACGAACCTAGATGAGATTCAGTATGCTCAAAGTCTTGGAATCGATGTGATTGTGACTGATCATCATACTTTGCCAGAATTGCGTCTGCCTGTGATTGCGATCGTCAACCCGCGATCGCTGGATCAAAATCATCCGTTTGCCTCGCTCTCTGGGGTTGCAGTGGCTTACAAACTGGTTGAAGCACTGTACGAAGCTTTACCGGATGTTCCCGAAAAGCCGATCGAGCAGTTATTAGATTTAGTGGCGATCGGCTTGATTGCTGATCTTGTTGAACTCAAAGGAGACTGTCGCTATCTGGCACAGAAAGGAATCGAGCAACTTCAGAAGCAATCGACTAAAGAAGCGACTCGACCGGGAATCACTCGATTATTGGAATTGTGTAAGCGATCGGGCGATCGACCGACTGATATTTCGTTTGGGTTAGGCCCTCGAATCAATGCAGTCAGCCGAATTCAGGGGGATGCTCATTTCTGTGTGGAACTACTTACCAGTCAGGATGTCCAGCGCTGTCGAGAACTTGCAGAACAAACAGAGCTTGCAAACACTCGTAGAAAAGCGTTGCAGAAAGATGTGTTGCAGCAAGCAAAGGCGAAACTGAGTCAGCTTGATCTTTCAACAACAGGTGTGATTGTGCTGTGGGATGAACAATGGAGCGCGGGTGTCCTTGGATTGGTTGCAGGACAGATTGCTCAAGAATACGGTAAGCCAACGATTTTATTAACTATAGATGGAGAGTTTGCCAGAGGATCGGCACGATCGACCAATCAAATTGATCTCTATCAGTTAGTCAAAGATCAAGAGCATCTTTTACATCGCTTTGGGGGGCATCCGTTTGCAGCAGGATTGAGTTTGGCGATCGACAATTTGGAATTATTCGCTCAAGCTATCAATCAGCGATTATTACAATCGAGTGAGCCTCCGATTCCAACCATTCAAGCAGATTTGTGTGTCACCGTCAGCGAACTGAACTTAGAACTCTACAAGGAAATTCGGCTGATCGAGCCTTGTGGCATGGGTAATCCGATTCCTAAGTTACTGATTCGGAATTGTTGGTTCCAAGCCGGACGAAACACTAAACTTCAAGATTTCCGTGGACGCAAAGTAGAATACATTCGCACTCCTTTCACCATTTGGGATGAGACAGTTGAGAAAGGTTTTCCGGGTATTTGGTGGGGACACTATGCGTATGAGCTGCCATCAGGGCGGTGTGATGCGATCGTTGAACTTGAAAACAATGTTCAGCAGAAACGGTATGAGGTTCGCTTAATTGCGGTGCGTGCTTGTGAGCAAGTGAATGTGGCTGCACAGTCACAATGGCTTTTAGATTGGAGAAGCGATCGGACAACTGAAGATGCGTTGCCTCCGGCACACGGAAACGTGCTCGAACTTAAAACTGCTCCTGCAAATTGGATCGAGTTTCAAACCTGGTTTAGACGCGCAATTCATCAGCAACGTCCTTTAGCGATCGCTTATCCTCCCCCAACTTTGATGCCTGCTGCTGAAATTTGGCAGACCTTGGTGGGAATTGCAAAATATCTCAGTCGGACTGGAAAAACAGCAACCCGACAGCAGTTGTACGATCGCTTACACATCGGTGATGTCGCACTCAAAGCAGGCATTCAAGCACTAGAGCAATTTGGATTTCAGGTGACTTATGCCGATCAGCGCTTTAGGATGACGCTGAAAGACTCTGATCAGTCCGTGAACGCTGCGATCGAGCAATTTTTCACCGCAGTCCGCGAGGAACAGTTCTACAGACAATACTTTGCACAAGTTCCGTTTAGCACCCTGCAAGCGGTCGTCGCTCAGTGGGATATTCCAACAAGGAACTAGGATTTGAAAATCGCCAGTTTCCAGTTGTTTGGCTGCTCTAACTGATTGATCTGTCCTTTTGACATCAACCAAAGCGTCGTCCGAGTTCTAAAGAATGCTGTGACTTGACGATCGCCGTTTGCAGCCGAATGTACCACTACATCTCCGCAGTAGGGGCTTGATCCCTCAAACCTCACTACAGCAAACGGAGTCGGATGATAGCCATCAGGAACGTTGAACGTTGCAAAAACATTGTGCCGCCCCTGCCACGGTTCAACGACAATTTGATCGGGATGAACAAACTCTGTTGCAGCTTCGGTCTGTGTCAGTACCCAATCTGGACAGCCAGAAACAACACCGGGTTTACGGGATTGAAGCTTGTTAAATGCGACACACGCGACTGCTACGAATAGCAGCAGAAATAGCATTAGACCCATTCTTTTCACGATCTACCCTTGTCTCAAACAACACACGCTACTAAGGTAGATCATTTCATTCCAATCTGCCAAAGGTCGATCTATTGAGCCTGAGCAAACCAAGTGGTTATACCATTTGCCAGCGTTACTGCTAGTTTCTTTTGTTCCTGCGGGTTGGTAATCCACTCAAACTCGTAAGGGTTAATCATAAATCCCAGTTCTAACAACACAGAGGGTGTCGTCGTGGGGCGAGTCAGGGCAAGATTGTTCCAGTACACACCATAAGAAGGTCGATCGAGTTCTTTCACCAAGTAGTTGTGCAGAAACATCGCCAAATCATGCGCTTGGGGTTGATACCAAAATGTGCCAACCCCTTTGGTATTGATCGCATCGCCATCATCCGGCAGCGCGTTGTAGTGAACTGAAAGCGCGATCGCAGGCTCAGTGTCGTTAATCCGCTTGATGCGATCTGCAAGTTCTACATCAACGTCTGCTTCACGCGTCATGGCAACGGTTGCACCCCGACTCGTCAATTCATCCCGCAGTAATTTGCTCGTAATCAAGGCGACCGATTTCTCTGGATAGCCGTTTCCACCTCTTGATCCCAGGTCTTCGTTTCCGCCATGTCCTGGATCAATCAGAATTTTGATGCCTGAAAGTGATTTCTGCTTGATTCGGGGCGGATGTTTTAGCGATAAAACTAACGTTGTTCCCTCGTATCGCAATTTATATCCCCATTGCTGCTTCGATTTTAAGTCAAAGCGATATTCAATTCTCTCAGGCTCAACTTGTTGCCAGTTGGCTCTAGCAATCACGGGATCATTATCTAATCGGATTGTGTCTGTTTGTGCAGTGGTGTTATATAGCGTAAGCGTGAATCGATTTTGATCCTGTTGTACGGAGAGCGGCACAGGCGTTTGCAGTGGGAATAAAATTTCTGTCCAGCCTTTTACCTGACGAGAAGTAATGCCGCGAATGATCGATCGTGCTGGTGTCGCTCCAGGAACAATTTTGACATCGCTCGATCGAATCCATCCACCATAATCGAGCCGTATCCAATCACCCTCACGCGCTGTAATCGTGGCTCTCGTTCCTTTCGGTAGTGGAGTCAGACGCGAGAAATTCGTACTTGCGCCTGTTCGCGCAGCGCCTTGATCAGCTGTCACTTCTGCGACTTCTAATCGAGCCGGATCAAGAATCACAAGCTTTCCAGGGGCTTCCTGAGTGACATTGCCTAAAAGATAAGTCACTTTTCCCAAATCTCCGATCAATTGCGGTCGAATACAACCAGCATACTGAGTGGCTTGAGTCGAGAGCGGCTGAACCAAGCCCGTTAATACGCCCGAATTTGCGGGGAGATTCGCGATCGGCGTTTGCGGCATCAATGGGATCAGTTGACCTGCAACCTTTGCATTCACCATCACGTTAGGAGGCGCGATCGCGCTGAGGCAGATTGTTTCTCCGGGCGATCGAGTGAGATCCACATCAGGCATGAGCGAATCTTTGGCAAACGTCATGCCAACGGGTGCGGGCGGTTCGATCGGGCTACGCGTGATTTTAAGTTTGAGTTCTTGATCTTGATAGCGCACTGAAAACTGATTTTCACCCAACTGAAGCGGAAGACTCGGTGCAAAATGACCGCCAGGACTGCGTTGAATTGGCTTGCCATTGATCGTCACTTCACCTTTGGGCGGGGCTGAACCGATAAAGAAAATCTGTTTGGCAGTTGTTTCATGCTGGTTTGGCGGATAAACCACGCCCAGAGAAGGCTTCGACCAAGCTGCACCGACAATCAATCCAGTCGTCAACACTGCCAAAATTAACGCGCCGAGAAATCGCTTCATTGCCGCAGACAAAATAAAGAAAGGATAACGGTATCACATCCCGTCCCGTTGACGTGCAAAATTCTTGGAGGTTGCGGCTCGATCGCTTCAATCGCATCAAGATTAAGATTTACATCGTTCTGAAAGTTCGATTCTAAGCGGTTGATACGATCGCAACTGTGCTAAATCCCTTCAATCTGGCTTTCACCACCGCTTATGACTACTACGATCGCTTATCCTCACACTGATGATCTAACCAGCGCTAATTATCTTGTTGTCGGTTTAGCCACTTGTTTTATCAAAGACGATGACGGAGTTCACGAAGTCCGCGTCGTCGAGCCGATTCCCTCTGCTGCACTCGAAGCGATCGTCAAAGGCATTCCGACCTCTTATGAATCGGCAACCGCAACTACGATCGGGGCTGTGATCTCAGAGGACTCCTTGCATCTGCCTGAAAACTTCCCTACTGATGTGCAGTTTTGCGACGATTTCGCCTTTCGCGCCACCGCATCCGCTCGCACCTACAAAGCCAAATCGAGCGCTCAATCTCACATTCCCGCAGGCACAAGCCGCAACGATTTCAATTTTTCGGTCGATCGCAAGCGCGTTCTCAATTCACAACGCATCGTCAAGACCGAAGATAATGTAAAACAACATCAGTACACTCACGAAGTTCTGTAAGACATCATGCTTAAGCTTTATGGCGGTGCGCGGAGTCGGGCATCGATCGTGCAATGGTACCTCGAAGAATTAGAGGTGCCTTATGAATTTGTGCTGCTGGATATGCAATCCGGAGAGCATCAACAAGCCGCATTTCGCGAAATCAATCCGTTTGCCAAAGTTCCTGCGATCGTCGATGGCGATCTCAAACTTTGGGAGTCGGGCGCAATTCTGCTCTATTTGTTTGACAAGTACGGCGATGGGAATGTAAGCGATCGGGCGATCGCGGCTCAGTGGGTGTTATTTGCAAATGCGACTTTAGGCCCTGGAGTCTTTGTTGAAGCGAGTCGAGAGCGCGAAACGCCGCGGCTCATGCAGCCCTTAGACGAGATCCTTGCAAAACAGGAATTTATTGCGGGCGATCGTTTCACCGTTTCTGATGTCGCAGTGGGTTCAATGTTGGCGTATATTCCCATGATGTTGAAGCTTGATCTCAACGACTATCCGAATGTCGTGAATTACATCAAGCGCATGACAGAACGTCCTGCATTTCAAAAAGCGATCGGCGGACGGAAGTAATTCACAGAAGATTCTGCTTAAACAAAAAAGAGAGGGATCAGCTTTGACCCCTCTCTTTTTTATGTTTTGATTCAGCCGTTTATTTGAAACCGACGGCAGCTTGCCATACAAACGCCAGCAAGAGAAAGAAAACAGGAATCACAGGCAGAACATTAACTAACGGATCAAAAATTGCGTAAGCTTCAGGCAATTTTGCAAGTAGCATTGCTGCTTCCATGACGCGATGACCTCTCCAACACAGGACTCATAATTGATACGGATTTTAACACGATTCGAGGAGCGTCTCTAGTTGCCAATTTTTCAGAGATTCACAGATTAAGGTTGAAAGCCTGGAGCAAGCAGTTCGAGAAAATCACGATCGTAGAATTCCATCTCATTCCACGGGTTGAAGCCATGCAGCAAATTCGCTGTGAAACGTGCCGTTAAAGATTGCGGTGCGAATCCGTTGAGTGAAGCGGATCAGTTCGGTGATGTTATGAATTGAGATGAGCGTATAGGCAAGCAATTCTTGCGATCGCAGCAGATGACTGACATAAGCCCGACTAAAATTCTGACAGGTGTAACACGGGCAGGATTCATCGATCGGCGTAAAATCTTCGCGGAATTTCGCATTCTTCAGATTCCAGCGTTCTCCCTGCACCAAAGCCGCTCCGTGCCGTGCTAATCGAGTCGGAATCACACAGTCGAATAAATCCATTCCCGCCGCGATCGCTCGTGCCATTTCGCGATAGGTTCCCACGCCCATTAAGTAGCGTGGTTTATTTTCGGGTAACAACGGCGTTGTCGCTTGAACGACTCGATCGATAATTTCGGGCGCTTCACCCACACTGACACCCCCGATCGCATATCCCGGTAGATCTAAATCCGCTAAGAGGCGAACCGCTTCGGCTCTGAGGTCTAGAAATTCTCCGCCTTGCACAATTCCAAATAAGGCTTGATCTGATCGTTGGTGCGCCTCAATGCAGCGTTTTAGCCAATCGTAAGTGCGAGAAGTCGCCTTCTCGGTGGCATCGCGTCCCACGCTTGGAGGCGGACATTCATCAAACGCCATAATCACATCTGCACCCAGCGCATTTTGAATCTGGATTGACTTCTCTGGCGTAATTTTGATCATCTGACCATCGCGAGGAGAGCGGAAGGTTACGCCTTCATCAGTGATCGATCGCATCTCGCTGAGGCTAAAGACCTGAAAGCCGCCAGAGTCCGTCAGCATCGGCTTTGACCAATTCATGAAACGATGGACACCGCCTGCTTTTTGAACAATATCCTCCCCCGGCTGCAAGTGCAAATGATAGGTATTCGACAGCACCATCTGTGCGCCCGTGGCTTCGAGCTGATCCGGCGTGATGGTTTTCACGTTCGCTAGCGTTCCCACGGGCATGAAGCGCGGCGTTTCGACAATTCCATGTGGGGTGTGAAAAACTCCAGCGCGGGCGTGAGTGTGTTGACAGCGGGCTTGGCAGTGGAAAGAAAATTGATTCAAGGCAGGCATCCGACTTTTGAAACAGAAGCAGATTCCATGATAAGTGTGTCGCGGGGCGAATGCGATCGTCTGCCCGAATGGTGATTGCACTCGATCGATCGCTGCCTACACTCAGGGATAGGATTGAAGCCCTCCAAAGTTTTTCTTAGCTTTCATAATCCTTTCATTTTTCTGCAATACTTTTAGTAATCACGGTTTTCATTTTTTTTTCATTTTCGGAGAACCCGTTATGCAATCGACTCCCTTTTTCGACGATGCCACTCCTAGGTTTACCGTTCATTCTCAAGCCCATCCCCATCAAGCGACATCGAATCTGGTAGTCGAAGATCTCAGCGTTCGATATCGTGCGATCGAAGCTCTGAGCCAAATTAGCTTCTCCGTCAAGCCGGGGCGCTTAATTGGAATTTTTGGTCCGAATGGAGCTGGAAAAAGTACCCTGATCAAAGCCATGTTGGGTCTAATTCCAAGCATCAGCGGTCAAGTTCTTTATCAAGGAAAACCGCTCGTCAATCAGTTGGATCAAGTCGCGTATGTGCCGCAGCGATCGCAAATTGATTGGACATATCCTGTAACCGTCTGGGATGTCGTAATGATGGGACGCACCAGAAAAACTGGATGGTTTCAGCGCTATTCTTCGATTAGTCGGCGATTGGCAACTCAGGCACTCGAACGAGTTGGAATGATCGAATTTCGCGATCGAGCGATTTCTGATCTGTCCGGTGGTCAACAGCAACGGGTATTCCTCGCAAGAGCATTAGCGCAACAAGCAGAAGTGTTTTGTTTCGATGAACCCTTTGTCGGAATTGATCAAAAAACCCAGTCGATTATGTTCGATGTGTTCAAGGAATTGACCCGCGAGAATAAATTAATCTTGGTGGTGAATCATGACCTGGGTGAATCGATTAGGCACTTTGATGATTTGATTTTGTTGAATAAGTCGCTGGTTGCCAGTGGATCTCGTCAGCAAGTCTTGACGCAAGAGAATCTACAACAGGCTTATGGCGGTAAAGTTGTCTTCTTCTCGGATGCTGCATAACTATGGATGCTTTGATTGAGCCTTTGCAATATGGATTCATGCAGCGATCGCTAATCATTGCGATTTTGGTCGGATTAATTTGCGCGATTGTTGGAAGCTACCTGATTGTGCAGCGATTGGCACTGTTGGGTGATGCGATTAGCCATTCTGTACTGCCAGGACTCGCGATTGCGTTTCTATTCGGATTCAATATCTTTGTGGGCGCCTTTATTGCAGGCGTTCTCAGCACCTTAATTATTGCCTGGATACGAACACGATCGCCCATCAAAGAAGATGCCGCAATGGGCATTGTCTTTAGTGCGTTCTTTGCGTTGGGAATTACGTTAATTACTGTGATTCAAAAAGATAACAAAATTGATTTGAATCATTTTCTATTCGGTAACATCTTAGGTGTTACCGCTAGCGATGTTCGAGATACTGCAATTATTGCTGGGATTATTTTAGCGATCGTCTTTCTTTTTTATAAAGAGCTTCTCTTCTATACCTTTGATTCACTGGGCGCACAAGCAGCAGGACTACCGACGAATCTACTCAATTTAGGCTTAATGGTGCTGATTGCTTTAACGATCGTCGCTAGCATGAAAGCCGTCGGTGTGATTCTCGTGTTATCGCTGCTAATTACACCCGGCTCAACGGCTTATCTACTGGTCAAACGATTGCATCATGTGATGATTTTGGGAGCCGCGATCGGAATTGTTTCTAGCATTAGCGGAATGTACCTCAGCTACTTCTACAATCTGCCCTCTGGCGCGGCGATCGTCATGGTGGCATCGGGCTTATTTTTTCTAGCATTTTTACTTAGTCCGCGACACGGAATTCTCACACAGCCTGGATCAAGGACTATGCGTACATTGCCTCTACTGCGCGAACTTAGAGAATTGATGCCTAAAAGTCGTCAAAAGGGTTAAACGAATCCGATCGGCGGCGGAGATCGTCTTCGCGGTTTCCGAATTCGCTTGGAGGTCGCTCACTGCTCCAAGCCCACCACGCCTGACCACATTGACAGTGATAGAACTCCTGCCATTTTTTGCGGTAGTCCTCGGTAAAGACAGGCGATCGGCGATTAATCCAAACGCGATCGGCTTCGATCGCAGGCTTATGACAGGTCGGACAAGCAAACGAGAAAGAATGAACCGCCGTCTGTGTCCAAGTTGGCGGAGTCGGCTCAAAAGCGTCCATCATTTATGCAGGGTCAGTTAACGCTGCAATCATTATGGCTTGGAATTCGGGTTTCAGGATCATTTAGCCTTAAGCCTGAAAGATTATTGCGCCGAAATCGGGAATCTTATGTATCGTGCTATGAACGATGACTTCTCTAGCGTTCTCGCCCGATTCTACCCATGAGCGTACTCAATCTTGTTTCGTTGGCTGGCATCTTTGGCTTGTGTGCGATCGCGTGGCTGTTCTCTGAGGATCGCACGCCTAAGCTGTTTCCTTGGCGAGTGGTGCTGTCTGGGATTCTGCTGCAACTGGTTCTTGGTGCGATGGTTTTTGTGGTGCCAGGAACTCGTGAAGCACTTCAGATTTTTAGTAATTTGCTCGATGGAGTGTTTCTAGCGGCGGACGCTGGAGCGCGTTTTGTGTTCGGGCGAAATATCGTTCCTGTGCTCGGACAACCGAGCGACGTGAATTTAGGATACATTTTTGCGTTTCGTGCTCTGCCAACGGTGATCTTTTTCTCCGGGTTGATGGCACTATTGCAAAATCTCGGTGTGATTCAGGTGATCACCAACGTATTTGCCAAAGCGTTTTATGCGGTGATGCGATTGAGTGGCGCTGAAGCCTTGAGCGGGGCGGCGAATATTTTTGTTGGGATTGAGGCGGCGATCGTGGTTAAGCCTTATTTGCCGAAAATGACTCGCAGCGAACTCTGCGCAATCTTGTCCTGCTGCTTTGGCACCGCCGCTTCATCGACTTTAGCGATCTATGTCAGCTTTCTACGTCCAGTGTTTCCGAATATTCTGGGTCACTTAGTTTCTGCGTCGATTATTGCAATCCCGGCTTGTTTTGTTCTGTCCAAAATCCTTGTTCCTGAGACCGAAAAGCCGTTAACAATGGGTGGCATTCCCAAAGAGGAAGAATATCTCGCTAAAGATGGCGGAATCGTTCAAGCTAAGGAAGAGCGAGTCAGTCCCCTGGATGCAGCAATTCTGGGGGCACTCGACGGGGTGAAAATGGCAGTGTCGATCGCGGCCGTTCTAATCCTGATTCTGGGCTTGGTTTCACTAATCAATCAAATCTTTGGTGGATTGGCAACGCTTCCAGCGCCGATCGGAGATATCTTCAAAGTCGTCACTTTGGCGAATATTACAGGCGTTTTATTTTTGCCGTTTACGTTTCTGACCGGGGTTTCGCTGGACTGGAATGAGCTTTGGGAATCTTCTGTAATCATCGGACGGCGCTTGCTCGAAACAGCAATTCCTCCCTATCAAGCTTTAGCAGCGGCAGCATCCCGACCGGAAAATCCGATTAGCGATCGCGCCGTTCTCATTATCAGCTATGCGCTTTCGGGCTTTGCTCATTTAGCTTCGGTTGGCATCTTTGTGGGAGGAACGATCGCGCTGATTCCCTCACGCCGCAAAGATATCTCTGAGTTGGGATGGAAAGCTTTATTTGTTGGAACTCTAGCCACGATGATGATCGCTTGTGTGGCAGGAGTTTTTGATACAGGCAATCCAGGAATTTTAGGAGAAAAAGCAGCTCCTCGTGCGATCATCGCGCCCAGCCCAAAACCCAGCGTTGTTCCAGTCCCGTCGGTGCCACCCTTGCCCAAAGCGCTGAAAGCTCCAACTCCGAAGCCCAGTTCAAAGCCTCAATAACGATTGATTGAGTTATCAGTTGAATTTGCAGTGATAGCATCTCATAGGTACTGCTATCACTCGTGCCAAATTACTACAATCAATGAAAGGTGCAACAGAGCGGATTAGAGGGATTAGCACGAACCAGCGGTAGGTAAAGGAATGGGACTCGGACTAACGATCGCCCGTCAAATTGTAGAAGAAAACCATGGCGGTCGTTTAGAGGTTCAGTTCGAGCTAGGTCAGGGAATTGAGTTCATGATCCAGTTGCCTATCCTAGCTTAAATCATTAGAGTTGAACATTGGAGGTCGTGGATCATCCGTGATTTGTCTGCAAGATTGCAAGTGCAATCCTGACCTCAGTGCAATCCGACAAGTCTTCGTGCCTGCGGATTTTCTGGATGCGATTGCTGCTGTAGTGGAATCCGGACGATAAACTCTGTTTCCCCAGCGGTGGAAAAGCACTCCAGCTTGCCGTGATGTTGTTCGGTCACGATTTGATAACTGATTGCCATTCCCATTCCGGTTCCTTTACCTAAAGATTTCGTGGTGAAGAATGGATCAAAAATCCGTTGCTGAACGGCTGGAGGAATACCACATCCATTATCGACGATCGCCACCTCAACCCATGTCCTATCAACAACCGAAGTGCGAATTGTAATTTGACCAAGATTGTTGTCGAACGCTTGTTTTGCAATGTTGTCTTCGATTGCGTCGATCGCATTCACCAGGATATTCATAAACACTTGGTTGATTTGTCCCGCATAACATTCGACGTGCGGTAAGGTTGCGTAGTCTTTGATTACCTTAATCTCCGATCGACGAGAGGTCGCTTTAAGGCGGTGCTGTAAAATCAGCAGTGTACTGTCGATGCCTTCGTGGATATCGACCTCTTTGTACTCGGCTTCATCCATGCGCGAGAAAGTCCGCAAAGACAGCACAATCTGGCGAATGCGATCGGTTCCAAGCTGCATCGAAGACAAGACTTTCGGCAGGTCTTGCTGCAAGAACTCTAGATCAATGTCTTCAGACAGGGTTTGAATTTCAGTGACCGGATCGGGATAATAGTGTTGGTACAACTGCACAAACGCTAATAAATCCTGAGCGTATTCCGCAATATGCTTAAGATTGCCGTGAATAAAGTTGACAGGGTTGTTAATCTCATGTGCAACTCCAGCAACTAATTGCCCCAAGCTCGACATTTTCTCGCTTTGCACCATTTGAGCTTGAGTTCGCTGCAATTCTGCCAACGCATCCTTCAGCTTAGCGGTGCGTTCCTCGACGCGATCTTCTAATTCGTTCTTGCTGTGTTCTAGTGCGGTGAATAGCTCATTTAGCCGTCCTGCCATGTGATTGAAAGAGCTGGACAAAGCATTGAGTTCGTTAATGTTGCTAGATTCCACAGTTTGGTCAAGATGACCAACGGCGATCGCTTCACTCGCTCGATTGAGGCGAAGAATCGGACGAGCAATCCAACGAGTTGTGAAGATTCCCATCAACGAGGCAATCACTAATGCACCAAAACAGAGCGCGATCGTCGTGCGTGTATTGGCGTTGATCTGCGCCATAAAGGTCTGCTCCGGTACGCTCACGACTAACAGCCAGTCTAAGCCGTACTCGTCACGCCAGGGCACAACATTGACAAAATGCTGTTCTCCCTGAATCTCAAGCTCAAGCAAAGAGGATTGAGCTATTGACTGAAATCCTTGGGTGCTTTGGATGTGCTTGGCAACGGTTTGGACAATCGGATCGGGGCTATCGATCGCTTGCAAGCGCTGAATTTTGTCGTTAACGAGGGTGAAGGGCTTTGCTGGACTAGAGTTCGCAATTAAGTTGCCGTCGCGCTCAACAATAAACACCTGCCCCGTGTTTAACTGGCGTAGGAAGTCACTCAGTTTCAAGAGATGGATTTCCGCTGTGATAGCGCCGAGTAAGCGATTTTGCACATCATAGATTGGGCGACCCGCAGCCGCAGCGATATAAGGACCGGTTGGCAGGTTAATTGCAAAAGTTCCTCCCCAAATCGGTTTACCCGCCGCCATTGGATTGGTATACCAAGATTCGCTGAAATTGTCAGCAGTCCAACGGCTCTTAATTCCAATCCGGTTGCCCTGGCGATCCGTCGCGTAGCTGGTCAGATTGTTGAGTGATTTTGCAGTCCATTCGTCAACGGTCACAGTGCCATCAAAACGACCTGATCCCGCTCCCGTACCGTCAGTTAATCCAACGCCAATATAACTGAGGTCATACGCCTGCATTTGATCCCAGAAATACCGTCCCATTGCTTCGCGATTCCTTACATCCAGCGTTCCTCGACGAATGGCTGCCGCATTTACCTGATTGAGCTTTTGGGGAACGGCGAGATAGGAGTCTAGATGTTGATCAACAACATCAGTTGTCCGATCGATCAGTTGTTCTGCTAGTTCGTTAACCGCGCTTTGACCGTTCCGAAACGACAAATATCCCACGAGACCCACGGCTGCAAAAGTTTGGAGCACAAAGGGAACGACAAGAACAATCTGTAATGGAAACGACTTACCTTTGAGGAATCGCTGGGGCTTCATTGCGGGAAAGCTCTGAGTAGTCACAATGCCTATAAGATGCCCACGATACTAATCGGAACAACCGTTATCGAACATAGCCTAAGGTGAAGGCAATCCATCCAATTGCAGCTCCTCCCAATACCAGCCAAGCGGCACTGACTCTAAATTGAAGCGCCAACACTGCACTCAGGAGCGCGATCGCAACCGCTAAACCATCAACATAAGGCGCACTTGATTTGCTGAAGGTTGCGATCGCAAGCTGGATAGTTACAACTGTCATCAGCGCCAACGCACTGGCATTCACCGCATCCAGAAATGCAGATGCCCATTTTGAGCGGCGCAAATACGGAATGATTGGGTTTAAGGCAGCGACAAAGATAAAAGAAGGCAGAAAAATTCCCACAGTTGCGACGATCGCGCCCGGAAATCCAGCCATAACGAAGCCGATAAACGTTGCGGTCGAGAGAATTGGGCCTGGAGTAAACTGTCCGATCGCGATCGCATCTAACAACTGCTGCTGCGTTAACCAGCCGTATCCCTGCACAAACTCACCCTGCACAAACGACAGCAACACATAACCACCCCCAAACAAAATGCTGCCGATTTTCAAAAACGATAAACCTAATTGCCACAGTGAGATCTGCGATGCGGCGGTCATTGCTGCCGTTGCCTTCAAGGTGCTGCTAGTGACAATACTTGCGATTAAAATGTTTGCTTCTTCTTTTGCTTGTTGAGGGCGATCGGGAGATCGCAGCCAAATCATTCCCAGCACCCCGCCGATAAGAAGCGCAATGATTTCGCTGATGTTGCCTAACCAAAGCAGCAAAGCAACGGCGATCGCAATCACAAACAATTTGCGCGTTTTGATTGCCTTTTTCCCCAATCGCCACAGGGCATCAACTACGATCGCCAAAACCACAGGCTTGATGCCATACAGCAAAAATGCAAACTGCGGCACCGCACCCAACGCAACATAAACCCAAGCAAACCCAACCGTGATCAAGACCGCCGGGAAAATGAATGCTACGCCCGCCACAATCAAGCCCAGCCAACCCGCATAAATGTAGCCGATATGAATCGCCATCTCGGTCGAGTTAGGTCCTGGAATCAGGTTTGTTGCTCCAAGCAAATCGAGAAAGTGCTCTCGGCTCAGCCATTGGCGTTTGCCCACGACTTCCGCTTCAATCATGGCGATATGGGCATTGGGGCCTCCAAACCCGATTACCCCCAGCTTGAAGAAAAGGGCAGCGAGTTCTTTTAGTCGATCGAGCGATCGTTCCATAGAGAAGTTGAATGGAAGTCAACCTCCATTCAACCGCAAAACTCTCGTCAAAGCAGGTATCCAGCGAAACTCAACTTATGCTTCGACGGGGACTTTACCTCTTGAAATTTCGATTTCTCGATTTAATGCTGCCTGCATGAATCCTCTGAACAAGGGGTGCGGCGTACTCGGACGAGACTGAAACTCTGGGTGAAACTGGGTTGCAATAAAGAACGGATGCCCTGGAAGCTCGATGATTTCAACCAGCCGACCATCGGGAGAAGTTCCACTCACCACATATCCCGATTCTAAAAATAGATTCCGGTATGCGTTGTTAAATTCATAACGATGGCGATGACGTTCGTAGATCACTTCTTTTCCATAAAGCGATAACGTTAGTGTGTTTGGAGTCAAGCGACAAGGATATAAACCGAGTCGCATCGTTCCACCCAAATCGACGACATCTTGCTGCTCTGGCAGTAAGTTAATGACTGCGTTTTTGGCATCAGGAATAAATTCTGCACTGTGAGCATCGTCGATGTGTGCAACATTTCTCGCCCATTCGATCACCGAACACTGCATTCCCAAGCACAATCCGAGGAATGGAATGTTATGAGTACGGGCATATTCGATCGCCGCAATTTTCCCATCGACCCCGCGAATGCCAAATCCACCCGGAACAACAATTCCATCCACGTTTGCAAGGTAATGTTCGGCTCCTTTTTCTTCGATTTCTTCTGAGTTAATCCAGCGCAGGTTTAAGGCGCTTCCGGTTGCGATCGCCGCGTGTTTTAGCGCTTCGACGACCGATAAGTACGCATCGGATAGACGAACATATTTTCCAACGATCGCAATTTCAAGCTCTTGTGAAGGTTGATAAAGACGTTCAACCAAGGTTTGCCACTGGCTGAGATTGGGAGTGCGTTGTTCAAGCTGAAGCAGATCGATCGCTTGCGTTGCGAGTCCTTCTTTTTCCAGGCGTAAGGGGACTTCATAGATACTGCGGGCATCCTGGCAAGTGATCACGCACTCTGCCGGAACATCGCAGAACTCCGACATTTTTTCTTTCATTCCCAATGGCAAAGGACGATCGCAGCGACAGACGAGAATATCGGGTTGAATGCCGATCGATCGTAACTCTTTCACCGAATGTTGAGTCGGCTTTGTCTTCATTTCGCCTGCTGCTGGAATCCAGGGAATCAGCGTGACGTGCATATACATCACGTTCCGCCGCCCCACTTCTTTACGAAATTGACGAATCGCTTCCAGAAAAGGCAGCGATTCAATATCACCAACTGTTCCGCCAATTTCAGTAATCACTACATCGGGATTTGTGTTTTGAGCGACGCGCAGAATTCGCTCTTTGATTTCATTGGTGATGTGCGGGATGACCTGAACGGTTCCACCGTTGTAATCACCCCGTCGCTCTTTATTAATCACCGCTTGATAGATCGATCCGGTTGTGACGCTATTCAACCGCGACATGGATGTATCAGTAAAGCGCTCATAATGTCCCAAGTCGAGGTCTGTTTCTGCACCATCTTCGGTGACGAACACTTCCCCATGTTGAAACGGACTCATCGTGCCCGGATCAACGTTGATATAAGGATCGAGCTTGAGGATCGACACGGAGTAATCTCGTGACTTGAGTAATCGTCCGAGACTCGCGGCTACAATCCCCTTTCCAATGCTAGAAACAACGCCACCCGTAACGAATACAAATTTAGTCATAAACTTCTGTGTCGACCCCGCCAAAACTGCATCCGGTCTATTCTGCCATAGTTGCGCGGAAGTCTGGGGGGAATGTTTGGAGTTTCTCAAGAAATCGCCGCTCGATCGTCAGCCATTTGATAGCATCGGATAAATATCGCAATGCAAATTTAATGTCCGCGAAAGATCGGTATCACAGTGCAGTCAGAAATGCCCTCGTAAAAGAGCAATGGACAATTACGGATGATCCGCTCAAGCTCAAGTTTGAGGACGAAGATGAAGTCAGAATTGATTTGGGTGCAGAACAGCTTCTCGCCGCAGAGAAAGGGACTGATAAGATTGCAGTTGAAATAAAAAGCTTTTTGAGTGAATCAGCCCTTTTTGATTATCATGCTGCTTTGGGACAATTTCTCAACTACCGATTAGTCCTGGAAACTCTAGAACCAGAGCGCGTACTTTACCTGGCAGTTCCGCTCATTGCTTACGAAGAGTTTTTTCAGCGCCCTTTGGCGATTGCTTCTGTGCGAAAGTATGGAGTTAAATTGTTGGTATACGATCCGTTAGCAGAGGTCATTGTGCGATGGAACGAATAGACCAATATCGGCAGGCAATCCGATCGCTGTTGGAACGTTATGCGGCTGAGGAAAATCGCGATGATCAACTAGAAACGCAGGTTGTTTGCGATTCTGAGCATGATCACTATCAACTGGTGAGTTTAGGCTGGCAAGGACAACGGCGATTTTATAGCTGTCTCATGCACTTGGATATAAAAAACGGCAAGATTTGGATTCAGCGCAATCAAACGGATCAATTGATTGCTCAGGAGCTTGTAAAAATGGGGGTAGCGCGAGAGGATATCGTTTTGGGGCTGCAACCTGCTTATGCTAGACCCGATACAGGCTATGGCGTAGCCTAAAATTCCTGCTTGTTCTTTGGAACTCGATTTAAGCCTGAACGATCAAACTGAGATTGTGCGAGTGTCAGAAGTACGATCTCGATAGAGAATAACTTGAGTCTCCAACGAAGACTTATCCTCAGTTTGCTTCAACAAGCGCGATTGTTTCGGTACGCGACCGAAATAGGGCAACATTCCCTTAGTAAGGAAGCTATTTCCGAGGACGCTCGCGAGAGACAGCAAGCCCGTAGACGGCGGAAAACTCACTGATTTTCGTGTCTCGTGCAAGGATCAAGGCAACGCAGTCAGCATGAGTTTCGAGCTTGCAAATTTTGTGCTCGATCAACCGCACTCACTCAACTTTTCGATCACATATCCAAGACAGCCACCGCTGACTCTTCAATCTCGCATTTCTGTGAAGCCGCATGGCATTGGCGTACATTACGCGCTTAATAATCTAGCCCTGCAACAGATTGCTTTGTTTCTGACGTTAGCTGTGAGTTTTCTGTGCTTTTTGCCAGATCTGTATTGGATTGTATTTCGTAAAAATTCCGCAAGTTAGTGCTTTAAAGATGAATGGAGCGCGATCGCACCGATCGCGCTACCTTTACTTACGGATTTGCAGCAGTCTTACAAGATGAGGAATCGGTCTGCACAGGCGGCATCAGCGCCACAATATGCGGCACCGGACGCGGCGTATAACTCATCATCGATTCACCCTTGTACACCAGTGATGCACTCGCCCCAGAATCCAACATTACCGCTTCTTTGAGTCCCGCTTTTGCCAGCGCTTCACCCAGCGCCACCGAGTTGACGTAATCGCCCGAAACTCCAACTAACGGACGATCGGCTTGATCAATTCCCCAAAACGCTCGATCGCGCTCTGCATCAAAACCAAACAGCCCCCGGAAAGTTTCAGCAGATTGCGGTTGCCCATCTTTCACCAACCATGCCCCAGCCACAAACGCATCTTGAACCCCGTCTAATTCAGAGGCAATGCCTTCGCGGGTATTATGCTTCAGCGGGTCAAACGGAACGTATTTGATCGTGCGATCGCTAATCAAAACGAGCGGTCGTCCTTCCAGCTTTGTCAGCGTCCCTTGAGGTGCGGGCACGAACGTTCCAGCTTGAGAACTCATCACAGGGCCAATCATCTTATTCGAGTTCAGCGCCTCTAATGAAAAGAAGCCACCATCAACACCCGCGATCGCCGGAGTGCCTTTCATGATTTCTCCAACCTGGTAACGGCTGTCTGCATGAATTGTAGTTGGCTTTCCACCTGCCGCCATAATCAGGGGCACTTTGTTGACCGTAGTTTTAATCAACTCCACAGGCGCACTAAAGTTCAGTCCATCTTTAATCAACGCCACGGGTGGGCCACCGTTTGCTGCCTCGATCACTTTCTCGATCTGAGATTGTCCAATTCGCGAGACGTTAAATAGGTTTTCGGATTCAGCGGCAAAAAGGTTTGCCTCATCGCTCATTGTCCAAGCTGCTTGATAGCCGGCCGCGATCGCCGCTTGCTGCACCCGCTCATCGTTCTTGCCTTCGGGATAGACAAAATACTTAATCGGAATGCCGAGTTTTTCCTCTAGCGCCCGCTTCGATTCGGTCATTTCAAACGCTAACTTGGCATCCTCCTTGATTTCGCGTAGATCACGCGGATGATTCACACTATGCGAAGCGATCGTTACCAAAGGATCAGCCGACATCTCCTTGATTTGCTCCCAGGTCATGCCGGGACGACCTCTAGGCTTGTCGATTTTGGCAGGATAGATCGCGAATGCTGCGGGGTAGCCGTACTTTTTCAGCAAGGGATAGACAAACTTGTAGTGACCTAAATATCCATCATCAAAGGTGAGCACGATCGGTTTTGCAGGCAGCGGGATTCCCGTCTTCAGATGCTCAACAAGCTGATCAAAGCTAATCGGAGTGAGATTATTTTTCTGGATCAGCTTTAAGTGCGCCTCAAACTCTTCGGGCGTGACATCAAAGAACACTTCTTTCTGCGCCACAATGTCGTGATACATCATGATCGGCACCTTTGCCAATCGCGCCCGCACATTAATTTGCGGAAAGGGTGCTTCTGCAAACTCGGCTTTCCAGGCTTCAGCGAACTGCTTCGATTCAGCGTTAAACGTGACAGGCTTGAAATCTTGAGGAATCGAAGTCGAAGCTTGATAGCCAATCTGCGCCCCTTGCGTACAAATTGGAGCGATCGCAACGTTAAGGCTCGATTTCAGCGTTGGTGGCTTTTCAATCACCTCCATCAAGGTTGGCGGCGCGATCGTTGCCATTTGAGTCGGAATCATTCCAGCGCAAGCCCCAATCGTCACGGTTGCAGCGAGGGACAAACCAAAAAGCGCGAATCGTTTCCAGTGCGATCGAGGAGCAATTCGTTTAGAAAAGCTCGAAAGGCGTGTCCAAAGCGACAATTTCATGATGAAGATGGGGTTAGGGTCAGTTATTAGATGTACTCGATCGGACTGGCATCCCTAAGTCATGCAACTTACACAATTGAAGGGAAGCTTGTCAATCTTTTCTCCCTAGCCCCTGCCTGATCCGGTTAAACCGCTTCAGACTCGCTCAATCGCTTTAAGGCAAGCCGCGCCGATTCTGCCACGTTGGAATTATTGTCTTTCTCCAAATAGCGCAGAGCAGAACGGCTCTTTTCGCTCGGCAGGTTGCCTAATGCTTCTGCAAGCCGCTGCCGCACAAGCCAATCTTCGGACTGGGCGAATCGCAGGATCGCATCGACGGTATCGACGGCTTTAATTTCTCCCAACGCCGCGATCGCAGCTTGTTGCACCACTACTTCTTCGCTGTCTAATGCCTGCAAGAGCACTTCCCGCGCTCGTGAATCTTTCAGGTTTCCCAGCGCCACCGCCGCACTAAAGCGCACCAGCCAATCTGTATCCTCATAAAAGGCACGCACTAACGGCTCGAAGGCTCTGATATCTTCGAGATATCCTAAAGCACCTGCGGCATCTGCGCGAATGCCATAATCTTTCTCGGTTTCAAGAATATTAAGCAAGATTGGAAAGCATTCGTCAGTTTGCTTAATTCCCAGCGCAAAGACTGCCATCGATCGAATTTGTAAACTCTCGTCGTTCAGCACCTTTTTGATCAGCGGTACGGCATCTTCTGCAGGGACTTCTCGCAGGTTCGCTAAAGCAATCATGCGATCGCGACTGGAGGTGCTTTCGAGGTGTTGGGAAATCTGCTGTAGGCTGAAACTCATAATTTTCACAAATCTTCAAGGTGCTGATCTCATTGTGGCAGAATTACACGATTAGAGGACGTATAGATCCCGATGGGCGGTATACCATTCGACAGTTCTTCTCAAACCTTGCTGTAGAGAGGTTTTTGGCTTCCAGCCTAGCTTTGATATTGATTGTGCAATCTTTGCTGCCCGGACTTGTTCCATCGGTCGATCGGGTAATGCTCCAAATTGAGGTCGAATGCTGGGATTAATTAATTGATTAATCTGCTCGACAAGGGTTGAAATTGGGGTTAAGGTGCTTGACCCTAGCTCGAATGTACAGCCTTCGACACCGGGCGCTTGGGCGGTTGCAATCAAGCCATCGACGAGATCCTCGACATAAATCCAGTCGATTTGTCGCTGACCGCTGCTGAGTTCGGGTGCTTTTCCTTCCAGCATCGAAAGCGTCACATAGGGAATTAACTTTTTGATGTCTTTTTGAGCAGGGCCGTACACCATGAAAATTCGCGCATTGACGATCGGCACTTGGTAAAGCTGATAGAACATTTGCGCATAAGCGCTACTCGACCATTTCGCTGCGGCATAGGGTGATGAAGGAATCGGAGCATCGCCTACATCTGGTTCTTCCAGTGACCCTGCCAAAATGATTCTGCGTCCGCCGGCTTCCGCCATTAGGGTTAATAGATTCACGGTGCTGAGGAGATTGTTTTCGAGAGTCGATCGCACAGCATCGATACTGCGTGAACCCGAAACATAGCTCGCTAAGTGAAAGACAATATCGGGCTTAATGCTCGTAAAAATCTGCTGCATTTCATCAAAGTTTCTGACATCTGCCTGTAACCATTGAATCGAACCATCTTCAGAGAATTGCTTATAGCGAGACACGCCATATACAGTGGCATCACAGTGAATCAAGCGCTGGCAAAGATGAGAGCCTATGAAACCCGTTGCGCCAGTTACTAAAACTTTTTGCCCATCAAACGATTGAGGAGAATACATACGAAGATTAGGGGAATTTTTAACGTTGAGAATGACAAACCCAAACAGCGGTAGCCGTCGTGTCGCATCTAGTCTGGAGAGAAACAATGCTTCAGCAAAAATATTAAATTGCTTGTGTTTCTATGAAGACAGTCAGTAATTTTAAGCAGGCTCTAAATTCAGCAACACTGGACATTAATTGATACTCGTCGCTCTAAGGAATAAACCTAGAGTATTAACATTGATGCCAAATTAGCTCTACAACACTGCAGCCTGTAGAAAATTGACCAACCGAAAGCGGCGAAGGCTTGGATTCATTCTGCCTCTCACCGCCGATTAGTTATTGCACTTCTGGTTACTGCACTTCAAACGAAGCAACTAGCTTGGTAAATCGACGCGATTACCGTTGTTATCTTCGTAGTACATCGGGGGTTCAACTGCAAAATTGTTGATCTGACCAGACTCAGTGATTACATAGCCATCGGTTGTCTTTAGATCTGTGTCAGATTCTGCTTCGACTGCTTCTTCAAGCTGATGAATGTTCTTTTCAACATTGACCCCAGAGGGAATGCGTTCATCCGGAGCATTGACATCAGTCGGCTGTGCGGTTTGAACAGCCCAATGATCGTTTCCTGCTGCACCTCTTCCAGGTTGAGCGGTTTCAGGGGAGGATAAGTCTGGATTATTTGTCATAGGTGTTTACTCTGAATTCATTTCTGGTTTAGACGATAGCTCGATCGACCTTTGTAAGATTCTTCCGATCGAGATAACTTGGTAAACCAGAAGACAGACTCCGCTAACGTCGCTGACTGAGTAAGGCTTGATAGGCGATCGCGAAGTCTTCTCCGGTAATCTGTAAGTCAGTCGGTTCGCTCATGCCTAAAGCGCGATAGCGTCGAACAGCTTGCAGCGCGGCTTGATTACTCAAAAGCGCCAAGTCTGCACCGTTCCAGCCTTCGGTTGAATGGGCGATCACGTCTAGATCAACCTCGGCTAAAGGTCGATCGGCATTATGCACTCGGAGAATTTCCAAACGACTGGATTGATCCGGCAGAGACACTTGAATCTGTAAATCTAATCGTCCTGCCCGAAGTAAAGCTGGATCGAGTTCATCGGGGCGATTCGTTGCTCCGATTAATAGCACTGTGCCACAGTCTTGTAATCCGTCGAGTTCAGTCAGGAGTTGACCGACGACGCGATCGCTCACCCCCGAATCGCCGCTAAACTTACCACGCACAGGTGCTAACGTATCAATTTCATCAATGAACACGACGCAGGGCGAAGCTTGACGCGCTTTGCTGAATAAATCGCGAACTTCTTGTTCTGCGGCTCCGACCCAACGACTCATCAACTCTGCACCATTCACCGCAATAAAGTTTGCTCTGGCTTGAGAGGCAACGGCTTTGGCTAACAAAGTTTTACCTGTTCCGGGCAGTCCCCACAGTAAGATGCCGCGAGGTGCTTTCGCTCCAGTGCGCTGGTACAGTTCAGGATAGAGCATTGCACCTTCGACGGCTTCTTGTAAGGTGCGTTTGATGTCTTCGAGTCCGCCGATCTGCTCCCAAGAAACGTTAGGAGATTCAACTTCAACCGATCGCAGTACCGAGGGTTTGATTTCTTTGAGTGCTTGCAGAAAATCCGTCTGTTCGATCATCAATTCATTCGGAACTGCTTCTAATGAAGGTACTTGTCGTCGCAAGGCGGTATAAGCCGCTTTTTGACAAACTGCTTTAAGATCTGCGCCCACCATTCCGACCGTGAGATCTGCGATCGCATCAAGATCCACAGAATTGAGGGGCATCGATCGCGTCAGAATCTTGAGAATTTCTAAGCGTCCGCTGCGATCGGGCACTCGGAATTGGATTTCGCGATCAAAGCGTCCCGGTCGCCGTAGGGCTGGATCGAGATGATCCGGGCGATTCGTTGCTGCGAGAACAATCACACCTTTCGTTTGCGCGAATCCATCCATTAAGGTGAGCAACTGAGCCACAACGCGCTTTTCGACTTCGCCTTCGACTTTGGCGCGATCGGGCGCAAGGCTGTCAATCTCATCGATAAATACAATGCAGGGAGCTGAAGCCGCCGCTTTCTCGAAAATGCTGCGAAGTCGGGCTTCTGCTTCCCCATAATATTTGCCCATGACTTCGGGAGCGGCGATCGCAATGTAGTTCACGCCCAATTCGTCAGCGAGCGATCGAGCGGTCAAGGTTTTTCCGGTACCAGGTGAACCTGTGAGCAAGACTCCGCGAGGAGGTTCAAGCCCTAGCTTTTCTAAAACTTCTGGTCGCTTCAGCGGCAGTTCGACCAATTCCCGCAACTCTTTCAAGACATCACCCAATCCCCCGATGTTTTGTAGCGACACAGGATTTGCAGGTGGGGGCGTAATCACCACCTCTGGAGCAGAAGGCTGAGCGGGTTGAGGGCGGCTCACGCCGATTCCTGTATTGCGAGGAATGCTGCTAAAAGCTGCCCGATTCACTTGCACATTGGCTTTGATTTCACCTTTTTCTGCTTTTTCTTCGAGCAGTTTGGCAAGTTCTAATAGTTGCTCAAATCCTTTAAATAGCTCACTCATGATTGGTCGGGTTTTGGGGAAGACTATGAGTGATTGTGCCCAAACTCGCCCTTCTGAACGATGAAAACTCTAAACTCCTTTAATTCTCTACATTTAGCAATGTTTAGCGGTAAGGGAGGCGTGGGAAAATCGACGCTCTCCAGTGGATTTGCACGACACTGGGCAAAACAGTTTCCCAAGGAGCGAATTTTGCTCCTTTCAACTGATCCAGCGCATTCATTGGGCGATGTGCTGCAAATAGAAGTGAGCAATACGGCTCAAACGGTTGAGGATTTACCCAATTTGAGCGTCAGGGCATTAGATGCGGGACTGCTGCTGAAGGAGTTTAAGGCGAACTATGGTGAGATTCTGGAACGGTTAGTCGAGCGGGGCAGCTTTGCGGAGAAAGGAGATTTGTCTTCGGTGTGGGATCTGGGCTGGTCGGGACTCGATGAACTGATGGGAATTCTCGAAATTCAGCGGCTTCTGAACGATCGCATCGTCGATCGCATTGTGGTAGATATGGCTCCAAGCGGTCACACCTTAGCGCTGTTTAATCTCATGGACTTTCTCCAAGAGTTTCTATCTGCATTGGAACTCTTTCAGCAAAAACATCGCACCATCAGCGAAACCTTTACCGGACGCTACACTCCCGACGAGGTCGATCGTTTTCTCGAATCGATGCAGCGTGACTTAACAGACGGACGGCAATTGTTGCAAGATCGATCGCGCGCTGCTTGCTTTATTGTAGCGATCGCAGAATGGTTGAGTTTATGTGAATCAGAACGCTTTCTAAAATCTCTGGAAACGCTACAGGTTCCATTCGGGGCACTGTTTCTCAACCAAATTAATTCTGAGAGCGAAATGCTGATTGAGAAGTTTCAATACAGCTTTGAACCTGGGTCTATTATCACAATTCCACAACAGCTCGAAGAACCGATCGGAGCAGGCGCGATCGATCGCTTAATCTTGCAAATTGGTCTTTCAGGTTCACTTTTAACTTCTCACTTCGTTGAACCTTCGACTAAATTCGCAGATTTCATCCTAGAAGGTCGCAAGCTGATTTTAGTCGGCGGTAAAGGCGGAGTTGGAAAAACAACTGTTGCAGCCGCGATCGCGCTCAATCTGGCGCAACAGCATCCCGATAAAAAGATTCGGGTGATTTCGATTGATCCAGCACATTCATTAGGCGATGCCTTCGGCACTCAACTCAGACATCAACCCACCGAAATCTTATCCAACCTCAGCGCTCAGGAAATGGATGCGCGTGAAATGCTCGACGAGTTTCGATCGACCTACCTGTGGGAGTTAGCCGACATGATGAGCGGCACAACTCAAGACGAAACTCTGCAAATTGCCTACACTCCGGAGGCATGGCGCAAAATCATGGCGCAAGCCCTCCCCGGAATCGAAGAAATGCTCTCTCTAATTGAGGTGATGGAACTTTTAGACTCGCAAGCTCAAGACCTGATTATTCTGGATACCGCTCCGACGGGACACCTGTTGCGCTTCCTCGAAATGCCTTCCGTTTTGTCAAACTGGTTAGCTTGGATTTTCAAACTCTGGCTGAAATATCAAGATGTTGCTGGACATACGGAACTCATGAGCCGTTTGAGAACTTTGCGTCAGCGAGTTGTGCAAACCCACAAAAAACTGCAAAATCCTGAACATACAGAGTTTATCGCCGTTGTACAAAACCGATCGACCATCCTCGCCGAAACTGAACGTCTGATCAAATCGCTCGAACAGTTGCAAGTCTATCAGCGCTACATCGTTCACAACCGCGCTGATCATCCACTCGATTCGTTTGGGGGTAAAACGATCGTCACACTGCCTAACATCTCTGCGGAACTCCCGCCATTCGCTCAACTGGAGAAAGTCGCCGAACTGCTGAGATAGAATGAAACAACTCCGATCGACGCGCTTGAACACCATGACTCAGGCTCAAACGAAAAAACTCACTTTTGAGGAGTATCTGGCTTACAACGACGGCACAGATACGCGATACGAACTCGTGGACGGAGAACTAATCGAAATGCCGCCAGAATCACAGCAAAATAACGATGTTGCTAAGCGCATCTTTTTTGAGCTTCTCAAGCATTTTCCGATCGGACTGATTGCCTACAAAGATACTGAGATTGAAGTGTCCGGCAGACAAGCCAGATGCCGACTGCCTGATTTAATTCTTCATACTGAGGAGTCTAAGGCAGCACTAAACCAAGCAACACGAGCAACTATCACCCGTGATATGCCGCCCCCCGCGATCGTCATCGAAGTCGTCTCACCCGGCACAGTGAATCGCGATCGGGATTATCGCCACAAACGCACCGAGTATGCCGCTCGCTGCATTCCCGAATATTGGATTATTGATCCGCAAGAACAGCAAATTACTCTCTGTACCTGGGTAAACGGTCAATACGAAGATCAAGTGCTGAGAGGCGATGAGAAAGTTCCATCGTCGATCGTCCCAATGTTTGATCAAAGCGTGAATCAGATTCTAAACGCCCCACAAATTTAAACGCATTCCCAACCGGGAGAGCTTATCCTAAAGGTGTATGAAGTTTTTTAAACTCCCAACCTTTCTATGAAATGTATCATCGATCGCCGCGCCCAGTTTTCGGCAAGCCATCGGTACTATCTGCCAGAACTGAGCGAGGCGGAAAACGTCGAGCGATTCGGGGCTTGTACGCGCGCTCCCGGACATGGGCATAACTATGTCGTGTACGTCTCAATGCTGGGGGATCTAGACGAATATGGCATGGTACTCAATCTGTCGGATGTCAAGCATGTGATCAAGCGCGAAGTCACCAGTCAGCTTGACTTTTCCTATCTAAATGACGCGTGGACAGAGTTCCAGCAAACCCTTCCCACAACTGAAAATATTGCTCGATCGATCTGGTATCGACTCGCACCGCACTTGCCGATTGTCAAAATCCGACTCTACGAACATCCTGAACTCTGGGCAGATTATCTAGGAAACAACATGGAAGCTTACCTCACCATCAGCACTCACTTTAGCGCTGCTCACCGTCTCGCTCGTCCTGATCTGAGTTTTGAGCAGAACTGCGAAATCTACGGCAAATGCGCCCGCCCCAATGGTCACGGTCACAATTATCACCTTGAAGTCACAATCAAAGGTGAAATGGATCAGCGAACGGGAATGATTGCAGATTTAGTCGCATTCCAGAAAGCGGTTGATGATTACGTTGTAGAACCTTTCGACCACACTTTCTTAAACAAAGATATCCCTTATTTTGAGAAAGTTGTGCCCACCGCAGAAAACATCGCCGTTCACATTCGCGACTTGCTTGAGGAGCCGATTTGTCAAATCGGGGCACAGTTGTACAAAGTGAAATTAATCGAGAGTCCGAATAACTCTTGCGAAGTCTATGGTGCAACTGCGATCGATGCAATTGCACCCCTGATGCGTGAACCTGCACTCGCAAAAGCGTAAAACCAGATTGTTTGCATCGGGCGATTGTTTGATTAGATAGAATCGCCCGGAAAAAATTAGCGTTTGCCCGTGACAATGTACGCCACTCGCTTACCGATATTTGCCGCATGATCTGCCATGCGCTCTAAGTGGCGAATGATCAGCACTTGCAGCACGATCGGTTCGATCATGCCCTTTACATCTTTCTGACGCGCCAATAAGTTATAAAGCGTTTCGTAGTCTGAATCCACGACATCATCACGCTGACGCACATCTAAACCCAATTCAGCGTTGAGATCGGACAGCGACTCTAAACTAAGGGCTAACATTGCCCGACAGCGATCGAACATCTGCTGAATTTTACCCAGGTGCGGCGATTCAGGATACGGAAACAACTGCACTGCGACATCGCCTAAATTCTGAGCATAGTCGCCAATTCGCTCTAGGTCGCGGACAAGCTGCATCAAAGCGCTGAGTAGCCTTAGATCTTGAGCCACCGGGGATTGCAGCGCGATTAGATTGACGCAATCGAGTTCGATCTGTTTGTAGAGACGATCGATTTTCTTATCGAGTTTGCGAATTTGGTCAGCGGCAGCGAGATTGCGATCGAATAGGGCTTCGCGAGCGAGACAGCACGATCGTTCGACCAATGCTCCCATCCGCAATACATCGCGTTGGATGCGTTTAATCTGGCGCTCGAAGTGAACCCGAATCGGTTCTTGACCCTCTGGCACGTTTTTGTAAAACATTGAATTGTCAAAGAAATCTGGGGAAAAGCGGTCAGCTGAAGGCTTCACTATAACAATAGAATTTTTAGATGTCAGGTGCTGTACAAAACGTTTCAATTCTTTTTTATTTTAGAGCGATCGAATTTTCAGATCATCCTGTAACCTATAGACTTCCCGATCAAAGCGCCTATATTGTTTCCCTTCTAAAATAAAGATGATCGCGAACCTTATTTCGACAAATTCCGCTATGTTTTCTTCTGCTGACGACCAGATCGCACAATATTCTCAAGGGCACAGCTTATTTGCCCAACTCAGAAGCCGCTTTCCGCAAGGAGCGCTGATTTCGGAACTGGTTCAAATTCATGATGGACAGTTTGTGGTCAGAGCCATCGTCCAGGTTGGAACCACGACGATGGCTACCGGAATGGCGGCGGCTGAAAAAATCGAAGTTGCAGAAGATCGAGCGCGGGTTCGAGCAATGGAGGTGCTAGGAATTTCGCCAACCGGAGGCGCAACTACATTTGATGTGGCGGCGCGATCGATGGAACCTCCTAAAGAAGTCGAACCGAGTTTTACAGCGGCAATTCCCGATCTTCCATTACCCGCCGTTGAAGCGTTGGTTCCTGAAATTCCCAAGAAAACGGTTCGCAAGAAAAAAGAAGAACCAATCGATGAAGTGGCTCCAGTTCCTGATTTGCTGTCATTTCCGGGCTTAGATATGCCAGAGATTAAATCTGCACTGCCAGAAATCACTCGTGAGCCTGCGAACCCGACGATCGATTTCGCGTCGGATTTTGAAGACGATGAGCCAGAACTGCCTGCACCAGAACCGATCGATCTATCCGATGCGATCGCGCAAATTGGTACAGAAATTGAGCGGATTGGCTGGACAAAGAAACAAGGAAGCACGTATCTTCAAGACACTTACGGTAAAAAAACTCGTGCTGAGCTAGATGAGGATGAATTGATCGAGTTTCTGCACTATCTCAAAGCCTTACCATCTAAGGGACAAGGAATTCCCTTCTAGAACCTATGACATTTATTGCCGCACAGCCTTACGAGTATGAGCTACCGATCGATTCGGAAATCGCGTTGATTGTGATTGATATGCAGCGCGATTTTCTTGAATCGGGTGGATTTGGCGAAGTGTTAGGAAATGACGTCGGGCGATTAACGGCGATCGTTCCGACTGTGAAACGCTTGCTCGAAGGCTGTCGCGCTTTCAATGTCCCGATTTTTCATACCCAAGAAGGGCACCAGCCTGACTTATCTGATTGTCCCAAATCGAAGTTGAAGCGCGGTCGGGGAGAGTTGACGATCGGCGATTCTGGCAAATTGGGGAGAATTCTAGTCTTAGGGGAACCTGGAAATGAAATTATTCCAGAACTTGCACCGATGCCTGGAGAAGTCTTGATTCCAAAACCGGGAAAAGGTGCGTTCTACAATACTGATTTAGAGATGCACTTGATTGCGCGCAACGTTACGCATTTATTGATTGCAGGCGTAACAACAGAAGTTTGTGTTCAAACGACGATGCGTGAGGCGAACGATCGTGGTTATGAATGTTTGTTGGTTGAAGATGCAACCGAGAGCTATTTTGCTGAGTTTAAGCAAGCGACCTTAGAAATGATGCGGGCGCAAGGTGGCATCGTCGGATGGACCGCGACGACCGATCAGGTGTTGGAAGGATTGCGATCGTGGAAAGCAGTAGGCTAAGCGATCGAGTTTGAAAGCTCGATCGCCAATGAGAATTGATGCAGAATCTAATTACTTATCACCAACAACCTTCTCAACTGCCGCTTCTGCCTTTTCGATGATGTTGGCTTGATCAGGATTTTCCTTCTTGAAGATCTTGAGATCTTTCTCATATTCTTTGTCTAAGCCCTTCGGATCGTTTGCAGCTTCCATCGCTTTTTCGTAAGCTTCTTGGCGGCTGGAATACTCTTGTCCATCTGGGCTGATGACTTCTTCACTTCCGGGCGGTTGAAGTGTCACATTTGCATAAGCAGGCATAAAGAAGCCTGTCCATGCCATCAAACCGACCACAAGCACTGCAAAGACACGCGCCATTAAACGTTTCATATAAGTCCTCCGAACATAATAATCAATTTGCGTTCGGGGCAATTTTACGAAATTTACGATCGATCCTCCGTCTACCACAGGACAGAAGCAGAAGATTTCAGGACTTGGAGAAAACTTATCAATTGCATCAACCCAATGTGCCGCGTGTAACTCCAAGCTGATTTTGCAGTTTTAGATCGCGCCAAAGTTGTGCGCCTGTGATTTCTCCGTTTAGGAGTTGACGATAGCGATCGATAGTTTGTGTAATTTGATGACTAGATTCGTTGAGGAATTCGATTCTAAATCGTTGTGCGCCACATTGTTGTAGGTGATGTAAGAACTCTGCTCCGGTTTGTGCGGTTCCGTTGAATACGGTATTACGGCAGCCTGCATCAGCCTGTAAAATGTGTTCGATTCCGGTACGATCGCGCAATTTCACTTCATGCTGTTCACAAGGTCTGCCGCAGTTCGTGAAGTCCGTGCCTTCTGAGAGAAATGCACAGAAGACACAATGCTCCATATGAAACATCGGAATGTGTTGGTGAATGGTGATTTCAAGCCAATCGGAGGGACAGCTTTTAATGAGGTGTGTCAGTTGTTCGATATTGAGGTCATACGAAGCGCTGAGGCGTTCTAGACCGAATTGTTTGAAGTAATCGGCAGTAATAACGTTAGCGACATTGAGCGAGAAGTCACCGATTTTGCGATCGTCCTTGAAGTACTTCAAGTGATCATAGTTGCGGATTAAGTATCCGTCTGCATTTGATTTGCGAACTTGGTCTAAAATCCACTGTTCACCAGGCTTTGTAATTCTCGGTGGTGCCACCCAAATTTCTGCATCTGAAGATTGGCGGGTTAACTCAACTGCTTGCCGATAAGCACGAGGATCTTCAAATTCGCAGTAAACAGTTTGAATTCCTGATTTTAAGACGGTTTCTAGTTGTTTAAGATTGCGGACGAGAACAATTAATTCTGGTGTTTCAGATTGTATTATCGCTTTTGGTAATAAGTCTTTGAGCGATCGCGCCTCATCCAATTGCCATTGTTTCGGCTGAATTCGGAGTTGTTCTAATCGATCGACCATTTCCCGCCGCATTCGATTCAGTTCACTCACTGGAATCATTGCGGCATCAGTTAGGCGATTCTCTAATTTACCGAGCTTGAATGGTGTGTTTCCTAGCCGTCCGAATTGTTCCTGTAATCGCTCTGTTGTTAAAGGTTTTGAATGCGCTTCAACTAATTGCATCTCGGATTCAACGCGGGTAATATGTCCCACTGAATCTCTAGCGATCGCAATCAAAGCCTGCCCGATTTCACCATGAATTTCAATCTCAATAGGGCGCTGAAACTTCGGTTGATCGCCTGCATAAGTTTGGCGAATTTGGCGATCGAGATCCGGATCGCTCGTTTTCCAAATCAAATCGCCGGTACTGATGCGACGCAAATTTAACTGATCGCGTCCGAAGGTGAGAATTGTTTTTCCGTTGTGTTGATCGACTGCATAAATCCGTCCGCCTTCTTCTTTAGCTTCTGGATGTCCCGCATCGAAGACAACGCCATCACCGGGTTTTACTGGGGCTTGTGCGGCGATCGTAATCTGTTCTCGGCGAATATCAACGACTTCACCGAGATAAACGCCGCGCTTCTTGCCAAATCTTGCATGGACGAGTTCTTGATTATTAATTCCGTTAAACCATCCCGTATGCAATCCGCGTGAAAATGCCATTTCTAAGTTGTAGCGTTCAGCATTTACATCAGCGATCGCTTGATCAAGTGCATTTCTATAAACTCTAGTGACATTCGCCACATATTCAGGGGCTTTTAACCGTCCTTCGATTTTGAGACAAGACACGCCCGATCGCACCAGTTCCGGCAGTACATCTAATCCGGCTAAATCTTGAGGACTGAGCAAATACCGTCGATCGCCTAAATTTACCGTTTGCTCGTCTGCAATTAACTCATACGGCATTCGACAGGCTTGAGCGCATTCTCCCCGATTCGCCGATCGGCCCCCCAATGCTTCACTGGTCAAACACTGCCCCGAATACGCTACACATAATGCACCATGTACAAACACTTCAAGTGGTAGCGTGATGTTGTTGTCGTTTAACTGCTTTTGAATCTTGTTGATTTCTTTGATCGAACATTCCCGCGCCAATACGACCAACTGACAACCGAGTGACTTTGCAAACTCGACTCCTGCTGCACTCGTCACCGTCATTTGAGTCGAACCATGAATCGGAAAATCTGGCGATAAGTGGCGAATCAAGCGACAAATTCCAATGTCTTGCACAATCACTGCATCGACACCGGAAGTGATAATCGATCGTAAATATTGTTCTGCTTCAGCTAATTCATTCTGAAAAATCAACGTATTTAGCGTGACGTAACCTTTTACGCCGCGCCAGTGTAAAAACTCCATTAACTCTGGCAGATCCGATTCTGTAAAGTTTTCTGCTCGCATTCGTGCATTGAACCGATCTAACCCAAAGTAAATTGCATCTGCGCCATTCTCGATCGCAGCCTTAGCGCATTCCCAATTTCCAGCAGGTGCAAGCAGTTCTGGAGTTTTCATCACATCAATCAGCAAGAGTGCAGATCGCGATCGTAGCAGGTCGATTACAAGATCGGGGCAAATAATCGCGCAATCCGCGCCACTAACCGAAACCACAATGGACGTTTCTGATAGTCTCCAGGTTCAACTAAGCGACAGAGTTCTAAATCGTCTTGCAGCATTTTCTCAACCGATCGCACAAACTCCTGATTCAGCACAAACACGGTGACTTCAAAATTCAGTTGGAACGATCGGTTATCCAAATTAACTGTGCCAACTCCAGCGATCGCATCATCCACCAAAATGATTTTTTGGTGCATAAATCCAGGCTGATAGCGATAAATCTTCACACCCGCAGTTTGCATCTCGTTGTAATACGAAAACGCGCAGAAATACACCATGAAATGATCTGGACGATTTGGCAGCAAAATTCGCACATCGACTCCACGAATCGCGGCAAGTTTGAGTGCGGTTGCGATCGATTCATCCGGCACAAGATAGGGACTCGCAATCCACAACCGTTGTGTTGCTTGATTGATCACATTCAGGAAAAACAACGTACAAGCGGGAACATGATCCGCAGGTCCCGTCGGAAATACGAGCGCAGTTTGGTTAAACTCTGGTTTCGGATCAATGTTCCATTGCACTTTGGGAAGGCTTCGCGTTGCCCAAAACCAGTCGCCTAAAAAACTTCCCTGTAGACATTTCACCGCAGTTCCTTGCACTCTCATGTGCGTGTCGCGCCACGGACTTAAGGGCGGTTTGTAGCCGAGATACTCATCTGCAATATTCAATCCACCGACAAAGCCGATCGCACCATCGATGATCAAAATCTTGCGGTGATTGCGAAAGTTAATTTGCCAGCGGTTTCCCCGTCCTGTTGTGCTTCTAAAGGGTTTGACTTTCACGCCTGCTCGACGAAGCGATCGGAGATATGATCGAGATAATCCCCGCGTGCCAATTCCATCGTAGAGCAAGTACACTCGGACACCCTGAGACGCTTTCTGAATTAAGGCTTTGCAGAATTCATGCCCAATCTCATCATCATCTAACGTATAAGTTTGCAGCAATATATAATCTTTTGCTGATCCAATTGCAGATAGCATTGCTGCAAAGGTTTCCATTCCATTCAGCAACAATTCAAAATGATTTCCCGTTGTGAATGGAATCGTTGTTAACGTATCTGCTAACTTTTGCAGCGAAGCGAATTCTTTGGGTAATTCCGTTTTGTATTCTAAAGCTTCTTGATAAACCTGTTGAGCCAGCGTGTTGTGTTCGACATAAGCGGCATGAAGCGCTTCCGCATAGCCATAAAATCGATTGCGTCCCAAAACCCAGTAGGCTGGAATCGCTAACCACGGAAACGTCAAGAGTGAAATACTCCAAGCCACCGCCCCACGCGACGATCGCACCGTCATCACGGCGTGACCCGCATTGAGGATTCCTAGAACATGAACAACAATTGCGACAATGCTAAAGATCTGAACGGAACCACCGACATCGACCATAGCTTGACTCAGAGATGAAACTCAACCAGCATCGGTTTATGGTCAGACGATTGAATGTGATCGAGAACACGCGCTGCTAGATAATTCTGTCGCAATCCGCGATAGAAAATATGATCGAGCGGTGGAGACAGCAAAAATCGCTTGATTTTTTGAGCATCGGTTGCTGGAAACTCTGCTCTGATTAAACCGAGCCTGCGCGTCATCTTATCAAGCATCTGCCACCTGGATCGATTCCAAGTATTAAAATCCCCCGAAAAGATGACTGCTCCAGAATGATGCGCGATCGCGCTTTCGATTTCGTGCAGTTGCGCCTTGAACTTCTCTAACTCGACAAAATTAATTAGGTGCGAGTTAATCGTCAGCAAGGTTCCTTCAGCAAACGGATGCTCTGTGACCAGAGAAACCTTTGGAGTATTTGAGACAGGTTCAAAATGCTCAGTGACTAGCGCTCGGTGAGCCACACTGGTCGATTGGGAGCCAGTTAAAACCCCTGCATAAATGTTGTGATACTGGTCGATAAAGTTCGGTGCGAAACTCCAGCTTAATTCTGCCAGCTTAAAATTTTTGGAGTGAGCGCACAAACTGAATTCTTGCAGAAAAACCAGATCGGGACGGTAGCGATCGAGAATCCAATCAAAATCGATTTGCCAAGCACGATCGTCATTATTCTTAGCAATGTTCCAATTCAGCACCCGAACCGCTTTTTCGTTTAATGGTGCAGTTTGGTGATGATGGTGATGAATAACGGTTTCATCGGTGCGGACGAATCGATAAAGGGGCAGCAAGTTTTTGAATGGAACGCTACTTGCAAAGCCAGATTCGGACTCTAACTTGATCATTGTTGATTTCCGGATGCAACCGTTTGTAAATCAATCTTAATCTTGATCGCAGCTTTCAGCTTAGCATGCCGACAAATCTCGCTGGATAAAGGCGAGAACATCCCTGAGACGCTGAGCTAAGAATGTATTACGCTGGAAACTGTCGCGAATCGGATTTTTGTCATGACTGCTTCTGTTGCTTCAGTTTCACTCACCACACTCGCACAGCAAACCCAAAATGCAGCGCGTCAACTTGCGGTGCAGCCAACTGAGAAGCGAAACGAGGCAATTACGAAGATTGCCGATGCGCTCGAAGCGAATGCAGCAGAAATTTTGGCGGCAAATGCGGCGGACTGTGAGGCAGCAAAGGCAGAAGGAATTTCTTCGGCGCTGTATGCGCGGTTGAAGTTGGATGAAGCGAAATTGAAGGGCGCGATCGTGGGGGTGCGCGATGTTGGTAAATTAGCCGATCCGATCGGAGCCGTTCAGATTCATCGTGAACTAGATGAGGGTTTGATTCTCAAGCGGGTGACTTGCCCATTGGGTGTGCTGGGCGTGATCTTTGAGGCGCGACCGGATGCGGTGATGCAGATTTCGAGCCTTGCGATTAAGTCGGGGAATGGGGTCATTCTCAAAGGCGGCAAGGAAGCGATTCGATCGTGTGAAGCATTGGTAAAAGCGATTCATCAGGGATTGGTGAATGCAGGAATTGATCCGGCTGCTGTGCAATTGCTGACAACACGCGAGGAAACACTGGAGTTATTGAAACTCGATCAATATGTGGATCTGATTATTCCACGCGGATCAAATTCGTTCGTGAAATTTGTGCAGGATAATACGCGGATTCCGGTGTTAGGTCATGCTGATGGAATCTGTCATTTGTACGTTGATCGTGCTGCCGATATTGGAAAAGCGATCAACATTGCAGTCGATTCTAAAACGCAATATCCTGCGGCTTGCAATGCGATCGAAACGTTGTTAGTGCATTCTGCGATCGCGTCGGAATTTCTGCTCGAAGCGGTTTCAGCATTTCAAGCCAAGAATGTAGAACTGCGCGGAGATGAACGCACTCGCGAAATTCTGAACATTGCAGCAGCAACCGAGGCAGATTGGTCAACAGAATACAGTGATTTAATTCTGGCGATTAAGATTGTTGATTCAACCGAAGACGCGATCGCACATATCAATACTTACGGATCGAAACATACGGATGCGATCGTGACTGAAGATGTAAAAACTGCACAGTTGTTTATGAATCAAGTTGATGCAGCAGGCGTGTATCACAACTGTTCGACGCGATTTGCCGACGGTTTTCGATATGGGTTTGGAGCAGAAGTTGGAATTAGCACGCAGAAAATGCCGCCGCGAGGTCCGGTTGGACTTGAAGGATTGGTGACTTACAAATATCAATTAGTCGGGGATGGACAAATTGCGGCAACCTATTCGGGCGCAAATGCGAAACCGTTTACGCACCGAGATTTGTCGATTTAATCAACAACAAATTGCTCAACTCAATCACGCAATTGCTCAACTCGATTCAACAGGTGCAAAATCAAGTAACGCAATTGCTCAACTCGATCGCGGAAATTCTGATCTTGATCACGGAATTTCTCAACTTGATGCGGAATTTCTGATCTTGAGCGCAAAATTCCTCAACTTGATTCAGCAAATGCAAAATCAAGTTATGCATTTGCTGAATCAATGGAGAAATTACAACAATGCACCAACCAATTCCGGTCGCTGATCTCCAATCCTTTCTATCCGACGATCCAACTCAGCAACAGAATTTCGTGTTGACGATCGGCAAGGCTTTAGAAGACATTGGCTTTTTTGCATTGATCAATCATGGGGTCGATCGCACCCTGATTCAACGCGCCTATCAACTCGCCGAAGCATTCTTTGAACTACCCGCAGACGTGAAATTACGCTACGAAGATCCGAGCCTGAATGGACAGCGAGGATTTACGCGATTTGGCAAAGAACACGCGAAAGATTATCCTGTCCCGGATCTCAAAGAATTTTGGCACGTTGGACGCGAAAATCATCTCCTGAATCTTGACCCGATCGAAGTTCCTGAGTTTCGCTCAACCATGAATCAGCTATATGCCCAACTCGAACACTGTGCTGTCAAATTGCTCGAAGCTTGCGCCTTGTATTTGGGGGAGCAGCGATCGTTTCTCAGCGATACGACGATCAATGCAGATACGATTCTGCGAATTATTCACTATCCGCCCATTCCAGAGGATGTCGATCCCGCGAGTTTACGATCGGCTCCCCACGAAGACATCAACCTGATTACCTTGCTATGTGAAGCAACCGAAAGCGGGTTAGAACTCTTACAGCGTGACGGAACTTGGAGAGCAATTCCGAATGTCGAAGGTCAAATCATTGTCGATAGCGGTGATATGTTGCAGCAACTCACCAATGGACTACTCAAAAGTACAACTCATCGTGTTGTGAATCCAGGAGATCGATCTCGCCGATTTTCGATGCCATTTTTTGTGCATCCCACCAGCAAAACCGATCTTACGCCGCTTCAGGGCTGCATCGATCGTACAGGCGGCACTATCAAATTCCCTAAAATCACCGCGGGCAAATATCTACAGCAGCGACTTGCCGAAATCGGGCTGAAATAAATTAGCCACCCGCCGCAAACGTTGCCATAATTGCCACAGAAAGCAAAATCCCAGGGATTAGCATCACAACCAGCATCAATAAATCGTGAGGGGTCATTTCTCATCGCTCCGAACTTTTGAGTCATCTTTATTCTAAGAAATGCGATCGTGATGTTTTACTACCCAAAGATTGAGAAACCCTTAAGGTTAGACGATGAGTAACTTTTCCTTTGACGACCTGCAAAAGAAAGATTTGCTGACAGCTCTAGGGCTGTGGCTTGTGGTAGAGGCGGTCAGTTTTGTGCTATTTCCCACGCTTGGATTGATTAATCCGGGCGCTAGACTGAGAACGTGGTTTTTGCTGAGTCTCCCGTTTGGCTTGGGTGGGGCGGCGTTAGTGAGTATGAGTTCTCAGTTTGTGGCACAGGTAGGCGATCAACCCAGAAAAAAGCTATCTTCGCTCATTGGGCAGTTTGGTGGTTGGATTGGACTTGCAGGAATCATGTTTCCGTTTTTCGTGGTGTGCTTAGAGTTTTTCTCAACGCTAGATTTACCGAGATAAAACAGTTATGCAGCAGGCACTCAAGGAATGGTCGATCGCAATTAAAGCTTTGGAGCAGGGAGAAACAATTTTGCTGCTTCGCAAAGGTGGGATTCGCGAGGAGAAGGGACGATTTGAGGTGCCATTTCGTCGAGTGTTACTATATCCAACCTACGAGCATCAAGACCCTGCCTTACTCAAGCAACCGAATTTAGTCGATCGTGTTGAATCTGGTTGGCATCCCGAAACGATTGAGATAAGTTCGATCGCCGACATTACTGATGTGCTTCAAGTGAGTGATGCGGATGTGGTGCGATCGTTGCTGCCATTTCACATCTGGAACGATCGATTTGTCGAAGAGCGATTGAAGTGGAAGCCGCGATCGCCGTTGTATTTACTGTTGCTGCGAGTGTTTCGCTTGCCGCAACCGCAAAAGATTGCATATCAAGAAGCTTATGGTGGATGTCGATCGTGGATTGAAATTGAAGATGTTGCGGTTGATCAGACAATCCCGGTGCTGAGTGAAACGGAATATCAGGAGCGGGTGAGTAAGATTCGATCGATAGTGGAGCGATCAATATCTTAATCAAAGTGACAAGCTCGTTTTCTCTACAAAGTTTTTGACTTTTGTATCAATCTCACGCAGATAAATCAACCAAACGTTTTGAATCGGCTGAGTCAACGTTTGCACCAGTGCCGAAAGCTCTCCAATTTCTCGCAATCCAGCCGTTGTTTGAATATTAATTCCACGATCGTACAGCGTATATCCCCGCTTCACAGCAATTCTTAAACCGCAATAGACTGACGAATCAAATCCCGCCTGATCTGTCCAATATTGCGCCTTTTCTAGCAATAACGCTCGACCGCTCTCCTCCAACTGCGAAATATCCAAAGCCTTCAGCAAATCTCGGTTAAGAAAACGTCGAGACAAATCCGCCAAAATTGCATCCTCGTGCGTTTGCCACTGTTGTAAATGATAGATAAACGTTCCATCATCTGTAGCTAAATATTGCGCTAACCCAATTTGATTACACTCTTGATTTAGCCAAGCTTTTACGTTCTGATCCGCATTCAAGTTACCAAGTTTGAATTGATATCTTGCCTGCTCAAACACCTTCAACAATACCCAAGTTGCCGCCACATTTTTACGATGGTTATACACCTGAGCATACATAAAATAACGCACGATCAAATAATGCTCGATCGCCGCCATTCCCTTACGCGCAACCACTAATTGCTGCGTCACCGGATCGTATCGCAACGCCATCAAAATTCGATCGAGATCAATCCGCCCGTAAGATGCCCCAGTAAAGTAACTATCTCGCATTAGATAATCAATGCGATCGCAATCTAACTGGCTCGAAACTAACTGCCAAATCAACGGCAGCGGATATTTCTTCAGTAAAACTGCTTCAATTTGATCAATAAAATCTGGCGAAACACGATCGAACAATTCCCGAATCGGCTCCGACTCCCGCACAATCCGCCGCGTCCAAACCTCATGATCGCTGCCAAAAATTTCCTCAGCCGTATGGCTAAACGCACCATGACCAATATCATGAAGCAACGCTGCACACAGCAGCACCGTTCGATGCGGCGCAAGCTGTGGATAATCCCGCGCCATGCGGTCGAATGCCCGTCTTGCCACCGCCATTACGCCCAATGAATGCGTAAATCTTGACCCTTCCGCCCCGTGAAACGTCAAACTGGCAGGACCTAACTGCCGAATCCGCCGCAATCGCTGAAACGCAGGAGTATCAATCAATTGAATCAAAAGCGCCTCAGTCGAATCGCTCCAGTTCAGCGCGATCGCTCCATGCAGCGGATCATGATAGACGCGCTCAAAGCTCACTTCGCTCCTGCCACAAGAGAAGTCTCAGACAACATATCGATCGCCGCTTGATACTGCTTATCCAACGGTGTTCCAATCTGCTCGATCGTCATCGACTGATCCAGAGGCACAATGCGATCGGGCTGAATTCCTAAACGGTTAATATCTGTGTGATTAGGTGTCTCATACTTCGCAACCGTCACCGCCAACCCTGCACCATCTGATAAATCAAACAGCGATTGAATCAAGCCCTTGCCAAAGGTCTTTTCACCCAAAATCGTTGCCCGTCCGTTATCTTGCAACGCTCCCGCCAAAATCTCGCTCGCACTGGCAGTCCCTTGATTGACGAGCACGACCAGTGGATCTTGAGTTAAGGCTTTGCCCGTCGCCTCAAAGCTGCCGATCGTCCCTTGGCGATTCACGGTATAAACAATTTCGCCCTCATTCAGCCACAATCGCGCAATTTCAATTCCCGCATTCAGCAGTCCACCCGGATTGTTTCGCAGATCGAGAACATAGCGATCGACTCCATCGCGCTCCAGTTTTGAGATCGCATGAGCCACTTCCATCGTTGCGTTCGCGTTAAACTGACTCAATCGCAAATACCCAATCTTTGATCCATCGGCTTGTGGACGCAACTCTGCAATTACTGGATTCACCTCAATGCGATCGCGCACCAAATCAAACTCGCGCTCACCTCCATTCTCGCGAGCGATCTTCAAAGTGACATGACTCCCCACAACACCGCGCATTCTTTCGGCGGCTTCATCAAGGCTCAATCCTTCGGTGGTCACATCATCAATTTTTAGAATCTTGTCCCCTGCAAGAATCCCGGACTTTGCAGCAGGAGAGCCCACGATCGGCGAAATCACCTTCAGTCGCTTCGTTTCCACATCCAGCGCAATCTGCAATCCGACACCCGTCAACTCACCGGACGTACTCGTTTGCAGACTGCGATACTGATCCGGCTTTAATAGCCTGGTAAACGGGTCATCCAGCACCGCCAGCATCTGCGAAATCGCGCCATACGTTGCTTCTCGATTCGGCATCGATTGCTTCAGAGACTTCTCTCGTAGCGCCCACCAATTCTTATGATTGAACGTCGGATCAACATACGCCCGATCGATAATTCGCCACACTTCGTTAATTAACTTCTGCTCCTCGGTCAGCGCTGTTGCAGGGGCTGCCATCAACAAGAGCGCAGCCGCGATCGACAATCCAATGATTGTCAGTGAGCGAAGCCAAATGAATCGTTTTTCCATAGCGATCGATAGTAGCGCTAAATCCAGCAATTTGAAGGAGCAAAATCCCAGTATGATTCACTTTGCCAGAGAAGACCAAATCCGACAAAAGTTTTGCGAAACGAAATTATTCTTCACAAAGGCTTAAGCTTACCGATCGCTGGTCAAACCCCTACGAAATCGGCAAAAACCCTGATAAATTGCCTCTTCGTGCCAAGAAATCCGCCTTATGGATGTGTTACATTTTTTATGAACAGCAATCATCTTTAGGAACGCTTGCTTTATGGCAAATGTGTATGACTGGTTCGATGAGCGCCTCGAAATTGGAGCGCTTGCCGAAGACGTAACCAGCAAGTACGTGCCTCCCCACGTCAACATCTTCTATTGCTTGGGCGGCATTACGCTGACTTGCTTTTTGATCCAGTTTGCGACTGGATTTGCAATGACTTTCTACTACAAGCCAACCGTTGCCGAAGCATTTTCTTCCGTTCAGTACATCATGAACGAAGTCAACTTTGGCTGGCTCATTCGCTCCATTCACCGCTGGTCTGCCAGCATGATGGTGTTGATGATGATTCTGCACGTGTTCCGCGTATACCTCACCGGTGGCTTCAAAAAGCCGCGTGAGTTGACCTGGGTAACGGGTGTCGTTCTTGCCGTCATTACCGTTTCTTTCGGTGTGACTGGCTACTCGCTGCCTTGGGATCAAGTGGGCTACTGGGCGGTGAAAATCGTGTCGGGTGTGCCTGAAGCGATTCCCGTTGTTGGAACCCTGATTGCAGATTTGCTGCGGGGTGGTGCAAGCGTCGGTCAATCGACCTTAACTCGCTACTACAGCGCTCACACTTTTGTCTTACCTTGGTTGATCGCCGTCTTTATGTTGGCGCACTTCCTGATGATCCGAAAGCAAGGAATTTCAGGTCCGTTGTAAGGAATTTTTGGATTCGGGACTTTAGAATTGCGCTTAAGATAAGTTTAAAGTCTCGAATTCAAAAGTGTTTAGCTGATCTCTAGAGTTAAGGAGAACCTTTGTTAAATGGCAACGATTAAAAAGCCGGATCTTAGCGATCCTCAATTGCGTGCAAAGTTGGCGAAAGGTATGGGTCACAATTACTACGGTGAACCTGCTTGGCCCAACGATTTGCTGTATATTTTCCCGGTCGTGATTTTGGGCACGATCGCCCTGTGCGTGGGTTTAGCAGTGCTTGACCCTGCTATGAACGGTGAGCCTGCAAATCCATTTGCAACGCCGCTCGAAATTCTACCTGAGTGGTATCTGTACCCCGTATTCAACATTCTGCGCCTGGTGCCGAACAAACTCTTGGGTGTTGTGTTGATGGGTTCTGTACCTCTGGGCTTGATCGCCGTTCCGTTTATCGAAAACGTAAACAAGTTCCAAAATCCCTTCCGTCGTCCGGTTGCGATGGCGGTATTTCTGTTTGGAACCTTCGTAACGATGTGGCTCGGAATTGGCGCAATCTTCCCGGTAAGCCAAGGTTTGACCCTCGGATTGTTCTAAATCGATCTGAATCAAAATTTGATGCCTGCTCGATAGTTTGAAGAAATTCAAGCTGTTTGGCAGGCATTCTCTTTAAGCATGAATGGGAAAATTTTTAATGAATCAAGCTATTGCACAAGAACAGCGCTCTACACACCAGAAGAATATTTAGATTTAGAAGCAACTGCTGAATTTAGAAGTGAATACGATAACGGAGTGATTACCACAACGACAGGCGGAACCACAAATCATCATAGAATCTGCCGAAATTTGTGTACTGCTCTGGCCATTGGATTGCAAGGACAGAACTTTGAAGTTTTCATTTCAGATGTGAAGGTTTGGATTCCAAATTCCCAAAAGTTTCGCTATCCCGATCTTATGGTGATTGCTGGAGAGCCTGAATATTCTCTCAATCACAAAACAACTGTGACCAATCCACAAGTCGTTATTGAGGTACTCTCAGATTCGACGGAAGAGTTCGATCGAGAAGATAAATTCAAGCTGTATCAATCGATTCCATCACTTCAAGAGTATCTTCTGATTGATCAGAATCAGATTGCGATCGATCACTTCTACAAAACGCAACCGAAACACTGGCAGATTGATCAATTTGACGATCAAGATACTGAAATTCAACTGCGAACCCTACGGGGAGCGGAGCTACCGGTTGAAGCCACATTGTTAATTGCCGATATCTACGAAAAAGTACAGTTTAGTTAAGTCTGAAAAGAAGCTAAATTTTTTACCTTGCCGACGAGTGACATTTGATAGAGTAAGCAAATCTACGCGGTTTCAAAGCTTTTTTGATTATGGATGCGGCTCAACTAATTCCCATTTTTGCAACAGCGATCGCCACTTCAACGCCTTTAGTCTTTGCTACGCTCGGAGAAACGATCGGAGAGCGAGCGGGAGTAATTAACCTCTCGGCAGAAGGCACAATCTTAATGGGTGCGATGACGGGATTTGCGATCGCGAAAACGCTCGAAGCGACCGGAACGGTTCCAAGCTTAATTATCGGATTTGTGGGAGCGGGATTGGTCGGAGCGGCGATCGCGCTGATTGTGGCATTTGGGTCGCTGACTCTGAAACAGTCTCAAGTGGCGATCGGGTTTGTGTTAACGCTATTGGGTGCGAGTTTGTCGTCGTTTCTTGGAAATCCATTTGTGCGAATTCCGGGGCCAACGGTGCCGAGTTTTCGGTTGCCGCTATTGCAGGATATCCCATTGATGGGGCAGTTGTTTTTTCAGAGTGATTTGCTCGTTTATCTCAGCTATTTGGCGATCGCGCTCGTTTGGATTTATTTCTACCGGACTCGCGCTGGATTGATGTTAAGAGCGATCGGAGAACAACCGAATGCGGCATTTGCGAGAGGAACGAATGTCGTTTTAATGCGCTATATTTACACGCTGATCGGGGGCGCAATGATGGGAATGGCTGGGGCAGCATTCTCGCTAAATTTTAAGGCGGGATGGAGTCAGTTGCATACAGCCGGATATGGATGGATTGCGTTAGCGATCGTCATTTTTGGCGGCTGGAATCCGCTCAGAGTTGCAATTAGCTGTTATTTATTTGGCATTTTGCAATCGCTGGCGGGCGTGGCTCAAAGTACGATTCCAGATGTTCCGACTCAAGTGTTTACCGTTGCACCATTTCTATTGATGATTCTATTGTTGGTTTTTACTTCGAGCGATTGGTTAGAGCGATTGCTAAAACTATTACCTTCCCCGATCGACAACACGGCCTCAGAACTGATTCGGAGTACGCCACCTGCCGCGTTGGGGAAGGTATTTGAACAAGATTAACAGCAGCTTGAAGAGCTACAGTCGCCATTGGATTGGTCGATCGTTTCGCGATAATCTGCACCTTTAGTCACACCCGGATCACGAAAGGTATCGCTAGAGCAATCAAATGGTTTTGCTACCTCGAATGAAACTGAATCACGCGGCGGAATCGGAATGATATCAGAATGATAAGCACCCTTGGAATTGGTGTAGATTTGAAACGTTTTATCGCACACTGCCATGCGTTCACCCCGATAGAGGGTGTGTCCGTCGTCATCTTGCACCGACTTCCAAGGGCCGCGATAAATTACAGCTTGATTGCGCTCCCAACATTCGCCTTGTTTCCCCTTGAACGCTTGAACGGTGAGCGATCGGAACTCCACGCCATCAATGACCTGCCACGGCTCAGTCTGACGCGCCAGAATTTCGATTCCATAAAATCCCGCCTGCTCAAACATTTCGAGAAACTCATTTTCACGGAATGCACCCGCAATACAGCCGCTCCACAGTTCCGGATCGTTCAAAATCTTCTCGGTCGGAGCTTCATCACAAACAATATCTGAGATTACAGCGCGTCCACCACGTTTGAGAACACGAAAAATCTCTTGAAACAATTGTTTTTTATCTTGAGGACGAACAAGATTGAGAACACAATTGGAAATTACAACGTCAACGCTATCTGTTGCAATTAAGGGTTGAGTTTGACGTAAGCGATCGCACTCTGTCTCAAACGCCGCAACCTGGTCTACAGAATGGATTGGATGCTGTTCTAACCACTGTTGTACCAGGTCTAGATTCAGCGCTAGGTCTTGAATTTTGCCTTTCACAAATGCGACATTCTCATAGCCTAGCTTCTCGCTTATTGGTGCAATATATTTGCGTGACAAGCTGAGCATTTCATCGTTCATATCCACACCGATGATTTTTCCGGCTGCGCCGACTTTTTGTGCCAAAATGTAGCAGTTTTTTCCGGCTCCAGAACCCAGATCAACGACCGTTTCGCCGGAGTTTACGTAGCGAGTGGGATCGCCACAGCCATAGTCTTTCTCGATGATTTCTTGCGGCAGAATTTCTAAGTAGCGCTGATCATAACCATCCGTTGGGCAGCAAAGCGAGGCTTGAGGTTGCTGTGCGCCTGCTGCATAGCGCTCTCTTACCGCTTGTTCTACGTCGTAGGAAAGTGTCGTATCGGTCATGCTGGTAGCTCTCAATCACTGGGATCTAGTTTAGAGAATACAATCGACGAAACACCCCCCGATCGCAGTTTCTAAAGATTTCCGCGTAAGGCTTGTTCCCGTTCGATCGCTTCAAACAACGATTTGAAATTTCCTTCCCCGAACCCTTGCGCTCCGTGCCGTTCGATGATTTCAAAAAATAAGGTCGGGCGATCTTGCACAGGGCGGGTGAAAATTTGCAGCAAATAGCCTTCACGATCGCGATCAACTAAAATTCCCAGTTCGGCTAATTGGTCGATCGATTGATCAATCTTGCCAATTCGCGCTTCTAAATCTGCATAGTACGATCGGGGAACGCTGAGAAACTCAATTCCTAGGTTTTTCAGCTTCGTCACCGTATCAACAATGCTGTGAGTGAGATAAGCGACATGCTGAACTCCCGCGCCGTGATTGTATTCTAGAAATTCTTGAATTTGAGATTTTCCTTTGCCGATCGCAGGTTCGTTAATGGGAAGTTTGATCGTACCTGTGGCATTCTGCATTACAGAGGAAGTGAGTGCAGAATACTCGGTTGTAATCGTTTTGTCATCAAACTGTATTAATAGACTTAATCCTAAAACGTTCTCAAAAAACTTTACCCAGCGATTCATTTGTCCTTTCTCAACGTTCCCAACAATGTGGTCAATCTTGATTAATCCAGCATCTGTATGAGATTGAGTTAGACGTGGAACAAATTCTGGAGCAAAAACGCCGTGGTAACGATCGCGTTGCACAAATTTAATCAGCGTATTGCCATATCCATAAATTGCAGCATAGCGATAAGTTCCCATTTCGTCTGATTCTTCGGTCACTGGCACTGCTATCAGAGCGCCCCGTGCCATGCTGGTTGCAAAAGCTCGATCAACATCCATCACCCTCAACGCAATAATCGCAACATGATCGCCGTGCTTAGCAGTTTTAAGCGCGATCGGATGATCTGAATCAAGCGCAGAACTCAACACTAAGCGAATTTCGCCTTGCTGCATGACATAGGAGGCAACATCACGGGTTCCAGTGTCGAGTCCTCGATAGGCGATCGACTGAAAGCCAAAAGCGCGGTCGTAAAACATCGCAGCTTGTTTTGCATTGCCGACATAAAGTTCTAAATGATCGAAAGCTTGAATCGAAACAGCATCACTCATGCACACCGTCACTCATAATTGAAGGCGACATCACAGAATTATAAAAATTCATATCATTCCGCAGCAAATAACCCTAGTTTTTTATCTAAAAATGTAGAACCAGACTGAAAATCAGTCTAGTGGCTTTATCAGGCTATGAGCAAATTTAAGACAATAAATATACCTTTAGAGAGATTGCCAAAGCTTTGTACTATTGTGCAAATTGACGTGAACTAATTTCAACACTCGATAATTCAGCTTCGTATGAAGTTCTTGATAACTTTAAAGTTGATGTTGACAATCGCTTTAGCAATCTCACTTATACAGATTTTGCGTAGGTTTGGAATTCGATCGTTTGTAGCTGTTTCTGGTGCTGTTCTAAACTGAACGCTTTAACTTCTGGTTGAGCTTGCGTCGTTTCACGCTGAGATTGAGTTGCTTCTGCACCATTATTCATAAACAGAATGTCCGTCCGTTGAAAACGATCTTAAAACTACTCAAATCTTGGACACTAAACGCATGCTCAGCACTAGCCACGACGATCGCATTTTCTACTCCACAGTTGTTCTAGAATTCATCGTTCCTAATGGTAACAAAGCAGCGTTTCGCAAATGGAGGGATGATCCAGATAAAACTGTTTTCGACCTATGATTGGTTAAAATCGCTGCAATCGTGGTCACCTGCGGTCGTTACGCTGGTCAACAATATCATCATTTCTTCGCTACTCACCTGGGCAGTGATGCCGCAGATGACAAAACAGGTGAATTTCTGGCTACAGCCTGCCTTCCCCGATTCTGGGCGAAAAACAGACCTGATTGGAACTGAGATCGTCTTTATTGCCTTCGCATTTATGGTTTCGCTATTCAGTCGAATCTAATTCGTCAATTCCTGCATCCAGCGATTGACCTGCATCCGCAATCTCTTTTCCGCAATGTCAGCTTCCGGGATGCGCTCTAGGGCGCGGTAATAATCCGCGATCGCAAAATTCCAGTCGCCTGCTAAATGATGTGCCCGACCCCGCGCTCCGTAGAGATGTGCCTCTAGCACCGAGTGATCATTCAGCGGCGAGGAAAGCAGTTGCGTAATTTGCAGCGCCTGTTCAAAATTCTCAATCGCCTGCGAATACAGTTCGAGATCGCGAAACGTAATTCCCTGATTCAGCCAAGCGCGAATATTGGTCGGATCTAGATCAATTGCTCGATCGTAATCTGTGATCGCTTCGATTAAAAGCCCCTGAGAGGCGTAGTAATTAGCGCGGTTGTTGTAGGCACTCGCAAGTTTAGAATTGAGGCAAATTGCCTTGTTATAGTCTTCGATCGCTGCGTCCAAATGCCCACACTGGAAATGCACCAACCCGCGATTATTGTAGTCGGTTGCATTTTCAGGATTGCGATCGATCAAAATGGTCAAACCTGCAATCGCTTCGAGATAGTGACCTTGTTTCGCATCCGTCAGGGATTGCTGGCGCAGTAAGCGATCCTGAGCAACGGGATCAAGCCAGACCGTTTGCGAACGGGTGGACTTTTTGGGCGATGAGCGATCGGCTTTCAGAGAGCGACGACTCACCGCATTCGCACGACCCACATTCACAGTTCGTTGTTTCGATTGCTTGCCATCTAAAAAAGTCCGACCGTTCATACCATCCTCACCATGTCTATGAACTAAACTTACCGACTTACCCCGCTGATGTTTACTGCCCAAGTGCCATAACTGAATATGTCCACGGTCAGATCTTGCGTTTCTTCTCCGTCTTTGGAGCCATTTCCCTGAGCGGATTCTAAGCCTCAGTAATTCCTACACTGCTGATTGATTCGATTTCTGAAACAGCCAAATCGTTCACGAAATCCTGGCGCTTTACAGAAACTTTGTATTAACTTTGCATGATCTTGAACTTTCCCCCGTATAAACACGAACATGCCAACACTCGAAAGATAATCTGTAGAATGGCGATACTGTCTGCGCTTATGCCAAATTTCAAATTGACCCAGGCGAAGTTGATCGCTCACAAAGTGACAGACTCGATCGCAAAACCAAAGCTCTAAAACATTTGCACTGTTAGAACGCTGGAGCGATCAGCGATAATGCAAGAGAGTTTTCTGAACTCGATCGCGCTTTCAGAACATCTTGGAGAAAAACTGAACTTTCAGACGAATTCAAGATCAAACGGGATACGGTAGGGTTGACATAATCTTTGGGCTTCTAGAGCTTGATCGCGCTCTAGGGGCTTGTGATTGAAGCGAGTTTGGCGCGAAATTGTCCAGTTATAGTGTGCGATCGTATGAACATTGACGGCGTAGGGTTGGAGACAAACAATTTATGAAAGCCATGATTCTGGCGGCTGGGAAAGGCACACGGGTTCGACCAATTACGTACACGATTCCTAAGCCGATGATTCCGATCCTGCAAAAACCAGTGATGGAGTTTTTGCTGGAGTTGCTACGTCAACACGGCTTCGACGAAATCATGGTGAATGTGAGCCATTTGGCGAATGAGATCGAAAGCTATTTCAAAGATGGGCAGCGTTTCGGTGTCCAGATTGGCTATTCGTTTGAGGGTCGGATCGTAGACGGAGATCTTGTGGGCGAGGCAGTCGGCTCAGCAGGCGGGATGAAGCGCATTCAAGACTTCTCCCCCTTCTTTGACGATACGTTTGTGGTACTTTGTGGCGATGCTCTAATCGATTTGGATCTCACAGCAGCAGTGAAGTGGCATCGGGAGAAAGGATCGATCGCGACGGTGATTATGAAAACGGTCGATCGATCAGAAGTTCCAAGCTACGGTGTAGTTGTAACCGACGAAGACGGCAGAATCAAGGCATTTCAGGAAAAACCATCGGTTGAAGAAGCCTTAAGCACGAATATCAATACCGGGATCTACATTTTTGAACCCGAAGTTCTAGACTACATTCCATCCGGTGTTGAGTTTGATATCGGTAGCCAGTTATTTCCGAAGCTAGTGGAAATGAATGCACCGTTCTATGGATTGCCGATGGATTTTGAATGGGTCGATATCGGCAAAGTTCCAGATTATTGGCAAGCCATTCGCGGCGTTCTCAAAGGCGAAATCAAAAATGTTCCGATCCCAGGACGTGAAGTGGCTCCGGGAATTTACACGGGGCTAAATGTGTCAGTCAATTGGGACAAAGTGGATATTCAAGGCCCGGTTTACATTGGCAGCATGACTTGTATCGAGGACGGCGCGAAAATTGTAGGCCCTGCAATGATTGGACATAACTGCTGGATTTGTAGCGGTGCGACCGTGGATAACAGTGTCATTTTTGAATGGTCGCGTTTAGGGCCAGGAGTGCGATTGGTCGATAAGCTGGTCTTCGGGCGGTTCTGTGTAGACAAGACAGGCGCAACGATCGATGTCCAAGCCGCTTCACTCGACTGGCTGATCACCGATGCGCGTCATGAAGTGCCAAGACATCCCGCCGCAGAACATCAAGCGATCGCGGAACTGTTGAATGTCGATACCAAGGTTGCAACTTGAGACCCTTACCCTTAAAATTGCCGCGATCGTGAACGAATTAGCCCCCCTAAATCCTGCAAAATCGGGAATTTAGGGGGGCTAAATGGTTGTTTAGAGATGCTTGAAAGAGTTATCTCGAAGCAGCATTAGAGAGCGTTCGGTCAAGCAGTGGACGCACCAACGCTTGATGCTTTACCAAGGTTCCAATCTCAGCTTGAATCGGCAAAACATCGAGCGAATCGAGCGTTGAACAATATTTCAGATCTTCCATGCAGTTCAGCCGCAGCAATCGCTTACCGTGGCTTGCGTGATACATCAAGCTCAGCAAGTTATCTTGCCACTGTTGGTAAAGCGAAACCGCGCCAACCAGTTCATCATTACCGACCAAATCTTCGAGCGGGCAGCCCAGTTGATCCGCCACGCTTTGCACGATCGCACCCGCACAGACGGTATCTTCGAGCGCGAATGATCCTTCCCAGCCAGCCCCGACGATCCAAACCGTTTCGGGTTGATGCTCGACCAGATATTTCACGACAGCGTGACGATTAATCAATGCCGCTGCCAATACAGTCGGACAAGCTTGAATTTTCTGGAGGGCGCGAGTTCCGTTTGTGGTGCTAATAAACAGTTGTTTTCCGCTCATCAAATCGGGCGTACAGTCGAGCGGCGAGTTACCGAGATCGCAGCCTTCTACCTTACTTCCGCCTCGTTCTCCTGCCCGTAAACGCTTCTCCGGGGGTAGCGCCTCGCTTTCTTGGACGAGCTTCTCCATATCGCTGAAAACATGAACTGCATCCGCTCCAGCAAACAGAGCAGTCGCGATCGTGCTGGTTGCTCGCAGTACATCAATCGCGATCGCACAATCAGCAGCGTTTTGTCCAGGTGTGAGTTCGGGCGTGTGGAATACTGAAAATTTCATAGGGTGTAGAGTGTAGTGACTGCGGCAGGAAAACTTCAGGTGAAGAGGAGTCGCCGCTTTCAGGATACTAAATACAAAGACAGAAGACGAAATATATCTTAGCGGGGTTGTTATAGATTCTACTCAATGATACCTCAAAGTGGCTATTGGAAATATAATATGCAGCATTGCTTTCGTTCGCTCCATTTGCGCTTCGAGGAGTCGTAATGATTCTTGAGCAAAACTAGACTCCCTCACCGCTTAGGATGTTTCTAGAGTCAAACCTAATTCTCGAAGGTGTAGAAGCGATCATGTCACAGCGCCCAATTATTCTTGGTATCGTTGGCGATAGTGCGGCTGGGAAGACGACGCTAACTCGTGGAATTGCTCAAGTGCTGGGTGAAGAGAACGTAACGATCATTTGCACCGATGATTATCACAAGTACGATCGCGCTCAACGCGCTCAGATTGGCATCACTGCCCTGCACCCGGACTGTAATCATCTAGACATTATGCAGCAGCATTTAGCGCTGTTGCGATCGGGTCAGCCCATTCTCAAGCCAAATTACAGCCACAAGACTGGAACGTTTGAAGCCCCCACCTATATCAAGCCGAATCGCTTCATCATTATCGAAGGCTTGCTAGGGTATTCGACTCGTACAGCCCGCGATTGCTATGACGTGAAGGTATACCTTGCGCCGCCAGAATCCCTGAGAGCGCAATGGAAAATTAAACGCGATACGCAAAAACGGGGTTACACCGAAGAGCAAGTTTTAGAAGAGTTACGCAAGCGCGAACCGGATTCAGCCGAGTATATTCGTCCGCAACGGGCTTGGGCGGATATGGTCGTCAGTTTTTGTCCACCGGAGCCGTCTCCGAATGTGAATGGTCACTTAAATGTGAAATTGGTGCTACGTCCTACGATTCCGCATCCGGAGCTGACGCGAGTGGTTGGGGATGACGCACCCACACGATCAGCGATTCGATTGGGACTCGATCGCGATATGAGTAAACCTGTCGATGTGTTGGAGATTGACGGACACGCAACAAAAGATCAGGTTGTGGATCTAGAGCACTTTATTTGCGATGAGCTTCCGGCACTGTCGAATGTGTGCAATCCGACTGGTGATACTGAACTCGGGAAGGTATCGGGAACCACGGGCGAGATGATCCAGAGCTATCCCTTAGCCATGACGCAATTGTTGATTGTGTATCACATGCTCAAGGCAACGAAAGCGCTCTAAGGTTGGCTTTCGACATCAGGCGATAGGCTGACGGGCGGACGTTCGATTTCTCCTTCGCTGTAGCCCAGATCGTAAAAACTGGCGGCTTGTGGGTCATGCTCTGGGGGATTCTTCGATCGACCCGCCCAGGCATCCTCTTTTCCACGATCGAACCAGTCTTGGTCAAGCATAGTATCACTACCACTCAGCATGATTAGATTGCTCCTGATACGAACTTTGACCCAATTTAAATTCTTGCAAGCGTGAATGTATCACCCCAATGGTGAGTTATCGAGAAGCTGACTGAATCCTATTGAGATCATTATTCCAGAGCATTAAACTCCGATCGATATCTCACAATTCCCTCGCAGCTATCTAATACACCGCTTTCTAACTCCAGCACCATAAACGCTTCATCTGGGACTGTGTACTCACATCTCAATCCCTTACGCTTAGCTGGAATAAACCCAAAGCGCGAATAATATTCAGGATGACCTAGCACGACAACCGCTTTGCAGCCTAAGCGATCGCACTCCGTTAAACCCTGTTGAATCAGCAATGTTCCAATGCCTTGTCGCTGATAATTGGGTAGAACTGCGACCGGTGCAAGTCCGAAAATAAATAGAGCAGTGTTGTCGATCGCAACTGGACTAAAGAAGATGTGCCCAACAATTTGATCGGATGCAACTGCAACAAGGGAAAGGGTTGGGGTAATGGGGCGCAATCGATCGACTAAATCTGCCTCTCCCGATCGCCCAAACGCAGCAATATTTATTCGACGGACTGCTTCGATATCTTCCAGTCTTTCCGCTCGAACTTGCATAACACCCTTAAAACAGCAATCTCTCAATCAGAATACCTTGAGCAGCCCGATAATCGTCATCGTTCCTTCCGCAACCCCTTCGTTCGGTAAGCCGTACTCTTTCTAAAGTTGCATTCGATCGCTGGCTTCGCTAAATTAGCACTCAGGGAGCGAGAGTGCTAACTCAAAACTCCAAAAGCCTGTAGACTGGTAAACGTTGAAAAAAACCGACAGGCGACCCGGTTGAATCATGTATTCAGCCGCAAGTATTTGATCGTTTGTTGCTCATCTAGATTGTTGGAGGATTTGTATGGCAGCCATCTCTCTTAGCGTGTCCACCGTAACACCGTTGGGCGATCGCGTATTCGTGAAAGTGAGCGAAGCTGAAGAAAAAACCGCAGGCGGCATCATCTTGCCCGACAACGCTAAAGAAAAGCCCCAAGTTGGCGAAATCGTAGCGGTTGGTAATGGCAAGCTCAACGAGAAGGGCGAACGTCAGCCCATGGAAGTGCAAGTCGGTAATAAAGTGCTGTACTCCAAGTATGCCGGAACCGACATCAAACTCGGTGGCGATGATTACGTTTTGCTGTCTGAAAAAGACATTCTGGCAGTCGTTTCATAGTTTTCTTGACTCTCTCTTTTCTGTAAACCTTACAAAGCTTTCAACACACTATGGCTAAGCGCATCATCTACAACGAAAACGCTCGTCGCGCTCTGGAGCGCGGTATGGACATCCTTGCCGAAGCCGTTGCTGTCACTCTAGGCCCTAAAGGTCGCAACGTGGTTCTGGAGAAGAAGTTCGGCGCACCTCAGATCGTGAACGACGGTGTAACGATCGCCAAAGAAATCGAACTCGAAGATCACGTTGAAAACACGGGCGTTTCCTTGATTCGTCAAGCAGCTTCTAAAACCAATGATGCGGCTGGAGACGGAACCACGACTGCAACCGTTTTGGCACACGCGATCGTCAAAGAAGGAATGCGGAACGTTGCCGCAGGTGCAAACGCAATCCTGCTGAAGCGCGGCATGGACAAAGCAACAACCTTCTTGGTAGACAAGATTGCTGCTCATGCGCGTCCAGTTGAAGACTCAAAAGCGATCGCACAAGTCGGTACAATCTCTGCCGGAAACGATGAAGAAGTCGGTCAAATGATCGCGTCCGCAATGGATAAAGTCGGCAAAGAAGGCGTAATCTCGCTGGAAGAAGGCAAGTCGATGACGACTGAACTCGAAGTCACCGAAGGGATGCGCTTTGACAAAGGTTACATCTCGCCCTACTTCGCAACCGACACCGAGCGGATGGAAGCAGTGATGGATGAGCCGTTCTTGCTGATCACCGATAAGAAGATCACCCTGGTTCAAGACCTCGTTCCGGTGCTCGAACAGGTGGCGCGTGCAGGTCGTCCGCTGATCATCATTGCAGAAGACATCGAGAAAGAAGCACTGGCAACTTTGGTTGTGAACCGTTTGCGCGGTGTGCTGAACGTGGCTGCGGTGAAAGCTCCTGGATTCGGCGATCGTCGTAAGGCAATGCTCGAAGATATCGCAGTTCTCACGGGCGGTCAGTTGATCACTGAAGATGCAGGTCTGAAGCTCGACACCACCAAACTCGATCAGTTGGGTAAAGCGCGTCGTGTCACCATCACTAAAGAAAACACGACGATCGTTGCAGAAGGCAATGAAGCACAAGTGAAAGCTCGCGTTGAGCAAATCCGTCGTCAAATGGACGAAACCGATTCTTCCTACGACAAGGAAAAGCTGCAAGAGCGCTTGGCTAAGTTGGCAGGTGGTGTTGCAGTGATCAAAGTTGGTGCAGCAACCGAAACCGAAATGAAGGATCGTAAGCTCCGCCTTGAAGACGCGATCAACGCAACCAAAGCGGCTGTTGAAGAAGGTATCGTTCCCGGTGGTGGTACAACCTTGGCTCACTTGGCTCCGGATCTTGAATCTTGGGCATCGAGCAGCCTCAGCGGCGAAGAGTTGATCGGCGCACAAATCGTGGCTCGTGCATTGACGGCTCCTCTGAAGAGAATTGCTGAAAACGCAGGTCAAAACGGTGCGGTGATTGCTGAGCGCGTCAAAGAGAAAGAATTCAACGTCGGCTACAACGCTGCAACGGGTGAATTCGTTGACATGCTCGAAGCAGGTATCGTTGACCCTGCTAAGGTGACTCGTTCTGCACTTCAGAATGCGGCTTCGATCGCAGCAATGGTGCTGACGACCGAGTGTATTGTGGTTGACAAGCCTGAACCGAAAGATGGTGCTGCGGCTGGCGCTGGTGCTGGCGGCGGTATGGGCGACTTCGATTACTAATTTGAGTCTCTAAAACTGAAAGCGCGATCGTTCTTGAAAGGGAGCGATCGCGCTTTTTGCTATCAAAAACTTTCTACAAACCAAGAAAAACCTGTAAACCATGCCTGCCAAAGATTTGTATCACGATGCGATGAAAAATGCTTTGAGCAAGGATGGTTGGATAATTACAAAAGATCCGCTGACGATTGAATACGAAGAAATTCAGGTTTATGCAGATATGGCAGCAACAAAGCTATTTGCGGCTGAACGGGATGCTAGGAAAATTGCAGTAGAGGTTAAAAGCTTTATTAGTCCTTCTCCAGTTCGAGATTTAGAACTTGCACTGGGGCAGTACATTATCTATCGTAGTTTTCTCACGCTTACTGATCCTGATCGACAAGTCTATCTCGCAATTCGTGAAGAAGTTTTTAACAGCTTCTTCCAGCTCAAAGCAATTCAAACCATAATTGAGCAGAACCAAATTTTCCTGATCGTGATCGACACTACAAACGAGGTCATTGTGCAATGGACAAACTGATCCAGTACCGGACGATTATTAAACAAGTTTTGACTGGTTATCAGAATCTAGTTCCACATTCTCCCGATGATGAAGTCGAAAGCTTACTGGCATTCGATGAGGAGCGTGATCAGTATCTCTGGTTTCGATCGGGTTGGCAAAACAAAAAAAGAGTTCGACACATCACAATTTACATCCGAATCAAAAACGCTAAGGTTTGGGTTGAAGAAGATTGGACAGATTTATGCGTTGTAGACGATTTACTTACAGCAGGAATTCCGGCGACAGACATTGTGCTTGGATTTCAACCACCGGACGTTCGGCAGTATACAGATTTTGCGATCGCGTAATCTCAGAACGATTGATGTTCGACTGCTGACTTCGATCTCTAAACAATTTTGCAATTAATTTGCGAATCACGAAATTAATTCTGCAAATTTCGGTTAATCTGGCTCTAGATCCAAAGAAAGATCGATGGTTCTGATTACCGGGTGTAGCGTGGTGGATAAACATAAGCCGAAAGATGGCGCTGATAGTGATATGGCTGATTTCGATTTCTAAATAAATTTGCAATTAATTTGCGAATTACAAACCCAATCCCGCAAATTCTGGTTAATCTAGCTCTAGATCGAAAGGAAGGTCGATTTTTCAATTGAATAAGAAGAAGACCTGGTTGGAATAAGCCAGGTCTTTGTCTTTCGAGGGCTGCTTCTGTTTAATATTGGTTTTATGGAGAAAAATGTTTAATAACGAATGCGAGCAAAATTTTATATCAAACAGTACGGAATCAGACTGTAGAAGAAAGTTGAGAACTGCAAAGTTAGCACCAAACAATAGGAGATTAGACCATATGAGAGAAAAATCGAGAACCACAATGAAAAGAAAATTGAAAAATATTTTCATAGCTGCGTCGGTATCAGTTATAGCTTGCGGTGCCTTTACGTTTACGGCAAATATTAATAAAATATTAATAAAAATATTCACAACTCCGAAAACTACTCCAGTAACGTCACTAGAGATAACAATAGTAAAGCTAACAGCAGTGAAACAACTTCAGATAATAGTTCTACCATCATTAATAACAATCAGAAGTACACCTATATTATTAACCAGCCCGAAAGAGATTCCTCTCGCGATAACAAGATTGCTGAAGATTGCCCATGTCAAAGCTCTACATCACAACCTGCTCAGCTAAATAGATGTAGTAAGCTTAAAGGCAGTCTGCCAAGCGAAAAGCAGAAATAAGAGACTAGGTGCGTGCTTGCTTCTCAAGGGGGCGCGCCCTATATTTCTATAAGCAAAATCACGATCGAATCACTTACGATTAATCTAGCAGCGTTCAGCAAGTGCCATGACCTTCACAACGCCTGAAGCTTCGATAAAGTTGACTCTTGCGTTAACAGACGACCAGTTTTTTCAACTGTGCCAAGACAATCGGGATTTGCAGTTTGAGCGCACAGCATTGGGAGAAATCATCATTATGCCGCCGACTGGAAGCGAGTCAGGACGACGCAACACTAAAATTACAACGCAAATAGACAATTGGAATGAGCAAACCCAACTCGGAGAAGTTTTCGATTCCTCCAGCGGGTTTACACTTCCGAATGGCGCAAGTTATGCTCCCGATGCAGCTTGGATTCGACGAGAACGATGGGAAGCCCTAACGCCGGAACAACAGGAAAAATTTGCGCCCATTTGTCCTGATGTGGTGATTGAATTGCGGTCTAGAACTGACTCGTTGCCAAAACTGCAAGCGAAGATGCGCGAATACATTGAAAACGGAGCAAAGTTAGGTTGGTTGCTCGATCGACAAAATCAGTGCGTTGAGGTTTATCGCCCTGAAAGAGAAACAGAGATATTGCAAGCCCCTACAACAATCTCGGCTGACGATATTTTGCCTGGATTCACATTAGACCTACAAAAGATTCTCTATTAGCCACACTAAAAAGCGCGATCGTTCCACTTCAAAAACGATCGCGCTCCCTATCTCACATAAACTTAGCCCAGAATGCCGCCGAAGAAGTCGATCGTCTCTTTCAACGCTTCAATGAATCGATCGATCTCCTCGCGAGTATTGTAGAAATACAAACTAGCGCGAGCAGTCCCCGGAGCCTGCAACAATCGGTGTAATGGCTGAGTGCAGTGATGCCCAGATCGGATCGCAATGCCTTCTTGATCCAGCAAAGTCGAAAGATCATGAGGATGTAATGCCCCGGCTGTAAAAGAAGCTAAAGCGGCTCGCCCTCCACCGTCTGCATCTGGCTTGGGTCCGTAGATTCGCAAATTCGGAACTTCTGAAAGTCGCTGGAATAGATATGCTGTCAACTCTTCTTCGTAAGCTCGAATCTTGTCCATGCCGATATTGGTGAGATAGTCAACCGCAGCACCGAGCGCGATCGCTTCTGCAATCGCCGGAGTCCCCGCTTCAAACTTGTGCGGCAAATCAGCATAAGTCGAATGATCTAAATACACATCGGCAATCATCTCACCACCACCGAAAAACGGAGGCATCGATCGTAAAACGTCCAGCTTGCCGTACAAGAACCCGATTCCGGTCGGAGCGCACATTTTATGACCGGATGCGACGAGCCAATCACAATCGATCGCTTGCACATCTACAGGCATATTTGGCACCGCCTGACACGCATCAATCAGAACCTTCGCCCCAATCTTGTGTGCTTCTGCACAAATCTCACGCACCGGATTAATGCAGCCAAGCGTATTGGAAACATAAACGACTGAGACAAGCTTCGTTTTCTCAGATAACAATGACTTGTAATGCTCAAAGTCAAAGCCTTCCGATTCATTCAACTGAACGTGCTTGATCACAGCCCCTGTTCGCGCTGCAATCAACTGCCAGGGCACCAGATTGCTATGATGCTCCATCACAGACAGAACAATCTCATCGCCTGCCTGCAAATTATTCAACCCCCAAGCATAGGCAACAATATTGATCGCTTCACTCGCATTCCGGGTGTAAACGATCTCCTGCCGTGATGCTGCATTTACAAACGCTGCAACTTTATCCCGCGCTGCTTCGTAAGCATCAGTCGCTCTTGCACTCAAGGTATGTGCGCCGCGATGCACATTGGCATTGTCATGCTCATAATAGTGGCGCAGAGCATCGAGAACCGCGATCGGCTTCTGAGAAGTCGCAGCATTGTCGAGATACACTAGCGGCTTGTCATGAATCCGCTCATTCAGAAGCGGGAAGTCCGATCGCACTTGAGCAGCGAGGGTTTTTTCTTGCAGGAAAGTCATGGCTTAGGTGTGTTGGGAACGAATGAATGCAGAGAGTCGATCACGCAAGGTCGGAACTGGAATCTGGTCAATGATTTCGATCGCAAAGGCATAAGTCAGGAGCTTACGCGCTGAGTCTTGATCAATACCACGACTCTGGAGATAAAACACTTCGTCATCTTCAAGCTGACTGACTGTCGCACCATGAGCGCACTTGACGTTATCTGCAACAATCTCTAACTGAGGCTTGGTATCAACTCGCGCTTTCGGAGATAACAATAAGTTGCGGCTCAATTGTCTCGCGTCGGTTTGCTGTGCGGCTTGAGGAACGAAAACCTTACCATTAAAGATTGCATGGGCACGATCGCTCGCAATGGTCTTATTGACTTGATTGCCCACACCATAGGGCTTACTCAGCGATAGCAAACTGTGTGTATCGCCGATGCGATCGCCATCAATCACGGTCAAACCATTCAGCGTCGTCTCGGTCTGCTCCCCGGTCTGATAGACATCTAGATTGTGTCGAGAAAGTCTGCCGCCGAAATTCACAGCAGTGCAGGAATAACGAGAATCTCTCGCTTGCGAAACAGCAGTCCTACCAATGTGAAAGGCAGCATTGCTATCCCTCTGAACTCTAGTATGACGAACTTCTGCGTTTTCTGCGACCGCAATCTCCGTAACGGTATTGGTGAAATATGCGCCCTCAGTCAAGCTGACAAAATCTTCGATTAGCGTGACTCGACTTCCAGTTTCCGCAATCACACACACACGTGGTTGAACGATCGCTTCCGCTTGAGTTGAGACAAACAGCAAATGAATCGGAACCTCAACATCTTGGTTTCTCGGCACAAAGACGATCGCGCTATCCGTCAAGCTTGCAGTGTTCAAAGCGGTGAAGACTTCATCTTCTCCAGGAAGTTTAGCAATATAGTCTTTCACAGATGGCATTAATTCCAAGACTGTTTCAAGATTACTCACCACTACGCCATCAGGTAGATCGTCGATCGCAGACAAATCCGCCGCAAATACGCCATCAACAAAGACTAATCGCGAATTCGTTGTTTCTGGTAGCAGAAAAGCTTCAATCTGCGGAAAGCTTAAACTCGCAGGTTCAGCAATTTTCAGCGACAGCGATAACAAATCAGAAACGTCTGTAAAACGCCATTCTTCGTCGCGAGTTGAGGGAATGGCTCGATCGTGAACCGATGCCGCCGCACGATCGCGAATGTCTTGGAATTTGGAATTGGGCGATCGTAAATTTAGTAATTGGTTGAAGTAAGTGGCGCGATCAATGGTTGCGATCGTGCCTGAATTTCCAATTTCAGAAACGGCTGAAACTTCTACCATCATGCACCTACCGTTTCACCTTCAACAACCCAGTCATACCCTTTCGCTTCAAGCTCTAGCGCCAGTTCCTTACCGCCACTCAGCAGAATTCGTCCATCTGCCATGACGTGAACAAAATCAGGCGTAATGTAATTCAATAAGCGCTGATAGTGCGTGATCACAAGCGTTGCATTTTCTGATGTCGTAATTGCGTTCACACCATTTGCAACGACTTTCAACGCATCGATATCTAAACCAGAATCGATCTCATCCAAAATGCCTAATTTTGGCTCTAACAATGCCATTTGCAGAATTTCATTCCGCTTCTTCTCGCCACCCGAAAAGCCTTCGTTCACGCTACGAGAAAGAAAGCCTGCATCCATCTTGAGCAACTCTAATTTGGAATGCACCACATCATCAAAATCAAACGCATCCAACTCTTCTAAGCCTTCCTGCTTGCGTTTCGCGTTATATGACACGCGCAAGAAATCTACATTCGTCACGCCCGGAATTTCTAGTGGATATTGGAATGCCAAAAACACACCCGAAGTCGCCCGCTCATGCGGTTCGAGTTCGAGTAGATCCTGCCCATGAAACAAAATCTCTCCGCCTGTCACCGTGTAAGCGGGATGCCCTGCCAGAATCTTAGAAAAGGTACTTTTTCCCGATCCATTCGGGCCCATAATCGCGTGAATCTCACCTGCTTTAATTTCGAGATTCATGCCCTTCAAAATCGGTGTGCTATCAATCTCAGCAGTTAGATTCTTAACTGACAGAATTACTTCACCATTTTCAACAATCATGCGCTCCCTCCTAACTGCTGTGTCCTACTTCAATACTGTCTTGGCGCGATCAAGACTTTTAGATTTCACTTTTAGATTTCATAGTTAAAAGGATTGGAAATCAGCACATCCAATCCTACGGGTGAACTGCCATGTCGATCGCGCTAGTAATTAACCCACACTACCTTCGAGCTTCAGGCTGAGAAGCTTATCCGCTTCGACTGCAAACTCCATCGGCAACTGATTAAACACATCCTGACAGAAACCGCTAATCATCATCGAGATTGCATCTTCTGGAGAAATGCCGCGTTGAGCAAAATAGAACAACTGGTCTTCCCCGATCTTTGAGGTCGAAGCTTCATGCTCCACCTTGCCTTGATTGTTCTGCACCTGAATGTACGGGAAAGTATTCGCTTGAGCACGATCGCCAATCAGCATTGAGTCGCACTGCGAATAGTTCCGCGCACCCTTCGCTTGAGGAGAAATCTTCACCAAGCCGCGATAGCTATTTCTCGACTGACCCGCCGAAATCCCTTTCGAGATAATTGTGCTGCGAGTATTCTTGCCGACGTGAATCATCTTGGTTCCGGTGTCCGCCATTTGATGATTGTTCGTCAGCGCCACCGAGTAGAATTCACCGACGGAATTATCCCCAACCAAGACACAACTCGGATACTTCCAAGTGATCGCTGATCCGGTTTCTACCTGCGTCCAGGAAATCTTAGAATTCACACCTTTGCACATTCCGCGCTTGGTAACGAAATTAAAGATACCGCCCTTGCCTTCTGCATCTCCTGCGTACCAGTTCTGCACGGTCGAATACTTGATGTCAGCATTATCGAGTGCTACCAACTCGACAACCGCAGCATGAAGCTGATTCGAGTCGTACATCGGGGCAGTACAGCCTTCGAGATAGCTCACTTGGGCACCTTCTTCTGCCACGATCAATGTCCGCTCGAACTGGCCCGACTCGCCATTATTGATGCGGAAATAGGTCGAGAGTTCCATCGGGCACTTTACGCCTTTGGGAATGAACACAAACGACCCATCACTAAACACCGCAGAGTTCAAAGCGGCGAAATAGTTATCGGCAGACGGAACCACACTACCCAGATACTTCTGAATCAGATCCGGATGCTCCTTCACCGCCTCAGAGAACGAACAGAAGATCACGCCGTCTTTCGCCAGCTTCTCTTTAAATGTCGTCGCGATCGACACGCTATCAAAAATCGCATCTACGGCAACATTGCTCAAGCGCTTCTGCTCAGACAAAGAAATCCCCAGCTTCTCGAAGGTTTCGAGCAGTTCGGGATCGACTTCATCGAGGCTCTTTTTCTTCTCGCTGACCTTGGGAGCCGAATAGTAAATGATGTTTTGATAATCGATCGGCGCGTAGCCAAACTTCGCCCAATTTGGCTCAGTCATCTTCAACCACTGCCGATACGCCTTTAACCGGAAATCGAGCAACCATTCCGGCTCTTCTTTCTTGGCAGAAATCAAACGAATGACATCCTCGCTGAGTCCACGCGGAATCGTTTCGGACTCGATATTCGTGACGAAGCCATACTTGTACGGCTGATTAACGAGCGTTTGGAAGGTTGATGTCATGGCTAGATGTAGTGTTCTCTGTTAGAGGATGAAGGGAGCGATCAATCGGTCTTAACCAAGATTGGTATGCTTGCGAATCTCGTCGAAGGTGATATCTTGTCTTTCGCCTGCAAAGTCATTGTCGGGGGTGAGGAACAGCATACAGTGACATTCCTTGCGCTCACGCATCGGCACACAAGGGCAATTCCAGTAAGCAGCAGCGACCTCGGCTTCTTTGTCTTCGTAGTGCCGACAAGGGCAGAGCGGCGATCCCAAATCTTCCTTGTGCTTCGCCAAGCCTTCGATTACGACGGCAGTGACACCGGGATCAACACAAAAGTAGGTGCCTGTCCGCTTCGCATATTGCTCGGAGAAGTGGCGCATGGCTTCGAGTTGCTTATCTGAGGCTTGCATAAGTCGTGTCCGTAGGAATGAACTGAAAAGCTGTACATCTAATGGATCTTATTACTAAAGCAACACCGATGTTGCGATAGGATCGAGAAAACCTGGACTTGCTCTCGGCAAGCTATAATTTAAACAACTTTATTGTTGCTTATTTCTATTGTAGATTACTTTAGCAACATGAGGGTTGTCAAAGTGGATCTCTCTATCAGTTTCTCTATTTTTGACGGACGAGAGAACGCTAGAAATTCGAGTAAGCTAACGTTACGAATCGTTGACGTGAGACCCCAACCATGACCACGACTCAGCAGCCTTCGACGAAACAGGATATTCTGCATCACCTTCTGAGGCAGGGTGAATCGACCGCGCAAGAGTTGGCGGAACGGTTGCAGGTCAGTCCGCAAGCGATTCGGCGGCACTTGAAAGACTTAGAAACCGAGGGTTTGATCGTTCACAAAGCGATTCAAGTGGGTATGGGTCGCCCGAATTATCTGTATGAACTAAGTCGTGAAGGTCGATCGCAGTTTCCCGATCGCTACGATGATTTTGCCGTGTCGCTGCTTGGAACTTTAGCGGAAACGGTCAGCAAGGATCAAATGAAGTCGATCTTGCAGAAACAATGGCAGCGAAAAGCGATCGAATATCGGGAGCGCATCGGAACGGGTTCAGTGGCGGAACGGGTGGAGAATTTAGTCAAGCTCCGGGTTTCAGAAGGATACATGGCAGAATGTCATCGGATCGAGCCGAATCAATTCGTGCTGACGGAATATCACTGTGCGATTGCGCAAATCGCAGAGTCGTTTCCCAGTGTGTGTGGACACGAGTTGGAAATGTTCGCGATCGCGCTGCCGGATTGCAAAGTGGAGCGGACTCACTGGCAGGTTAACGGTGAGCATCGCTGTGGATACTTGATTCAAGCAGGGTGACGCTGACAAGCTGAAACGAAAGCTTGAAAGAATCGCTGATGCGCGGGGTCTTCCATTGACAATTCTGGATGCCATTGCAGCGCGATCGCCCAAGGGTGAGATAAATGCTCGATCGCTTCGATCACGCCATCACTCGCTCTTGCTGCTAGTTGCCAATCTGAACTAAATTCAGCGATCGCTTGATGATGCCAAGACACAATATTCAATCGAGATTCTGAGAGCAATTGAAACAAGCGGCTTTCTGGCAGAATTTCGACATGGTGAGGAATCGGGCGGCGTGGCTGATCTAATCGATGATCGATCTCGTCTCCAAACACCTCAGGAATGTGCTGAATTAGATTTCCGCCTGTTGCAACGGTTAGCACTTGCATTCCTCGACAAATTCCCAAAACTGGAATTTCTCGTAGCAGCGCTAATTTTGCCAATGTGATCTCGAAGGTATCGCGATCGTCATCAATTCCATAAATCGTCGGGTGATCTTCTCCGTTGTAGTGAATCGGATGAATATCGCCACCACCAGACAAAATTAATCCGTCCAACACATCGAGCAAGGAGTCAGGATTTGATTGTGTAGGCGGTAGTAGGATGGCATTTCCACCGACCGATCGAACGGCATCAACATAAGTTCCAGGAAGGACAACTTCACCTGCTGTATTTCTGCTGTGGCAGGTAATTCCGATAAGCGGAGTGCGAGTCATGGGTTAAGGGTACGAGCATCGATGGCACTAGCTTAACGAGATTCAAGCCGTTCGATCGAGTACATTCGCTACCTTTTGCTAACTTGATGCACTGGTGTAGAACCGGAGCGCAAATCGCCAGAAAAAGCGCGACACAAATAAAAGCACGATCGCTAAAATCCCCGCCCCGATGATCCAGCCAAACTCGGTGCGTCCTAACATTGCTTCGGCTGGAATCGTGGTAAGAAATGCAACCGGAACAATAAACGTGAAAAAGAATTGATAAGCGATCGGATAAGCTGCCATCGGATATCGTCCTGCTTCGATCAATCCGCGCAATACTTCAGTTACATTGTAGATTTTGACAAACCAAATGCTAGTCGCGCCTAACATGAACCACAAGCTATACAAAATTGCTAATCCAAATACCAATGGAATTAGACTAATTAAGTAAGCGCTGGGTCGAATGCCAAGTTTACCACCCGCATAGAAAATGACGATCGCACCAAACAAAATATCCGGCAATCCCCAAGGCGAAATCGTGTGCCCCGATAACCAAAACTGAGAACTAATTGGTTTAAGCAATACAAAATCGAGTGTCCCTTCTTGCACATGACGGACAATTCGATTCAGATTGGGCGCGAGAAACGTACCAGAAAAGCCCTCTAATAGCGTGAAAATTCCCACCACGATCAAGGCTTCTTCCCATTGCCAGCCTGCAAATGTATAGCCTGTCTGATAAAACAAGAACAATCCGAACAAGCTTCCAACCAGCCCGCCGAGACTGGTAAATGCAGAGATGACGAAGTTAATTCGGTACTCCAATTCAGCCGCGATCGCAGTCTGCCAAAACAATTTCAAAACCTGAAAATACCGTTTCATGCCCCCATCCCCGAATATTGCTTCAAACCTTGCCGCCATAGCCAACGATTCAGCACAAAGAATCCTGCACTCCAACCGATCATGACGAGAAATCCTTGCGTCAAATTCGTCGGCAGTCCTACGAGAATACTGGCAGGAAAGTTAACGAGATAAGGGAATGGCGTAAATAATGCGATCGTTCTCACCACAGGCGGAAACACCTCCAATGGTGCAATCACACCAGAGAGAAATAGATAAAACAGAAACCAAAATTCTTGTAGCGAACTTGCTCGCTCTGTCCAAAACGCTAGTAATGCTAACGTATATTGAATCAAAAAATTCAACGTGAATGCTAATGCGATCGACAATGCGAATAAAATCGCCGCTGGAAAGCTTGGAACCCAGATCGCAGCCGGATACAGGAAGAAAAACAGAACAATCAGTAAAAGTGCGAAGGGAATTCGGGCAAATCGTTCTGCTACATGAGAAAAGACATGATGCCACACCGGATCGATCGGCTGCAATAACCGCAGCGATAATTTACCTTCAACGACTTCGCGCTCAAACTCCCAAATCACCCAAACTACAGTTAATTGCCGTACCAAGAAAACTGCTAAAAAGTACCGCGCAAAATCAGTCGAAGATAATCCAAAATTACTCTGGCCCGCCGCTTGCGTCCACACTCCCATCAAAATAATCGGCAGCGATCCCGAAAGCACCCACAAGAGTAGTTCTGCTCGATATTCCACCATGTAGGCGTAATATACCAGCAGCAAAGTTTTAATCACCCGAAAAAGCCGCTTCATGTCCTTTAAACTTCTTGACTGATACTCATGCTAGTTGGAAAAGTTTTAAGTTTCCTGCTTCAATCGTTCGATTTCGTGAATCACACGATCGCGGCTTGCTAACAGATGCGACACGATCGTATTCACTGCCTGACCGGTGTTACGGGATGAGATCGCGTTGTAAATCTCTCGATGTTCCTGCCGGATCTCTAACACTTGAGGATTGTGCTGTAGTGTTTGAATCCGCAAGAGTGCCATTTGATCAAACACTTGATCAAGTAGCGAAGTCAGCCATTGATTTCCGGAGCTGCGGGCGATCGAGCGATGAAATTGATAATCCAAATTCAGCAACTCCGCATTCGTCGAATGCGATCGCTGTGCTTGTTCTGCGGCAACCACTAACTCGTGCAGCGCTGCAATGTCTTTATCACTTGCATTTTTACAAGCTCCAGCAACCGCAAGCTGCTCTAAAGCAATGCGGCAAGTGTAAAGCTGCTCGGCATCTTGCATCGATAAAGTGGCAACTCTGAGCGTTCCGGCGCTGTCGATCGTGATTAAATTCTCTTGCTGAAGTTGGCGAATCGCTTCTCGAATCGGGGTACGACTAACTTGGAGCTGCTTCGCAAGCTGAGTCTCGACCAATCGCGTTCCAGAAGGGATCTCACCGGATAGAATTGCCGATCGCAGTGCTTGATACGCTTGCACCTGCAAAGATTGCCGACGAGCAAGGGGAGCCATCTGCTCAGATTCGCCGGAGCGTGAAGATCGATCTAATCGTTCATTGCCTGACTGCAAGCTACCCTTCCCTTAACTCGACTGAAACACTTTACTCTGAAATATACATTGAGCGCGAATACGGTAGTCTAGATCAGCTTTGGAATTGACCATGACTTCTCGCACAATTCAGAAAATCTACACCGATGGCGCTTGTTCCGGAAATCCAGGGCCAGGCGGTTGGGGCACAGTCGTTTACTTCACCGATGGAGCCGTGCAGGAACTTGGGGGATACGAGCCGGAAACCACTAACAATCGCATGGAGATGCAAGCCGCGATCGCGGCACTCGACTTTTACCGCGCTTCGGGACAGTCCCAAGTTGTCGCCCTCTACACTGACAGCGAATATGTGAAAAACGGGATTACTAAATGGTTGTCCGGCTGGAAGAAAAAAGGTTGGAAAACCTCGACCGGAAAACCTGTGTTGAATCAGGATCTTTGGGAACAACTCGACGAACTCGACTCCCCTAAAGTGGAGTGGCGCTATGTGCGCGGACATTCGGGAGATCCGGGTAACGAGCGCTGTGATGTCATTGCTCGATCGTTTTCCCTGGGCAAACAGCCCCCCCTTAAAACCCCTGATACCCCACTTCCAACTTCCCCACTCCCCACTTCCCCACTCTCCACTTCCCCAGCGTTAGAAGCTCCTATGACTGATGCCTCACAGCCCATTGATTCACCGGACAACCTTCCCCGCGAAGTCCGAGTCGAGCAGCTTCGCAACTTGGTCGATACGCTGCACATGGCAGATGAAATCGCCAGTAAAGGCTATCTGATTAGTAGCTCAGAGCTTGCAGACTTGATGGACATCAATGCGAATGCTGTTACCAGCCGTGGGGATCACTGGGTTTGGCGCAATTGGGTGGTTTCAAGAGTGCGACGAGAAGGCAATCAGATTCTCTGGCAGCTAGAGCGAGTGGATTAGAAACGCAAAAACTCCGACTTAGACAGCCGGAGTTTGATTGAGGCGCAATCGACTCTAGCTTGCGCTACCACCGACCCCAGAACCGAGGGTGCGATCGCCAGGCTCGCTCTTACGGTGCCAGCTTCCATCTTCACTACGATTGAAGCCCTGCTTAACGCTGCTCCAAGCCACCTGCATTGCAGCTTCACGGCTTAGCCCATCATGCTGAGAGTTCTTAAACGCGGTCATAAAGACTTGATCTGCACCGTCCAAGAGCTGATCAGTCACTTCAGCAGGTAGGCTTTCATTTTCTTCGTCAACGTCGTCACGCTGAGCCGCAATTTTATCGGGCGTAGATTTCGGCGTTGCTAAGTTGGCTTGCTCTTCAGGGGTGTCAACGCTATTAACAGCTTCTAGCTGCATATCTTCGGCACTAATCTGGGGATTAGATTGAGTCCGTTCGCTTCCAGTTGGCATAATGTATAACTCCTAGTTGTTAAATCTGGAATCATCCTAGGGGGATCAATTTCTATTCACATCTTTCAAAAGAAAGTTTGTCTCAGAATTGATCTCTATCTGTCTACGGAGATCGTTGTTACGGATTGCAGTAGGAGCAGTACATTGGTTCGGCAGTTCGTTTTTCATCTGGATAAAGCTTATCTTGCTCAAATCCACATTTCTGGCATTGATAAGTCTTGGCTAAAACTAAATCGGTCGGACTGCCGCACCAATCACAAGGTAAGCCCCGCTTCACTGTCGATGCTGTAAATCCGGGCGTTGAGCAGTTTGGACAGCATTGTTTGAGCTTTTCAACGAGATCACGGGTCGCTTGCCCGATCGCTTTCATGCGCGTGGGATTATGCATCGCTCGCATATCTGTCTCAATGTGGATGCTTCCCGTTTGCGATCGTGCCAACGCAATCGATACTGCTTCTCGTAATTGATCAAACTCTGCAATACTTTTAACAATGTCTGCTCGATCAATTGAATCCTTGCGAACCATAACAACTAATTTATGGTCTGGAAAACCTGCCTTCATCGCAAATTCATACGCTTCTTCAAAACTAGAAATGCTACGGTGATTGAAATTTGTTTCGGTTGAGATCGCCTCTCCAATCACTTCTAAACCGTTTAACTGATCAATCAACACAATCACTTCACGATTGCAAGGCAGCATCGGCAACGCAGGATAAGGGGCAAAACTGCCCTCAGAGGCGATCGCTAAATCCATGCCCGTCTGTTCGAGTGCAGACAGCGCTTTTCTTCTTGCAGCCTCTAATTGATCCCCCGATCGTGTAATTTCTCGCGTAAATGTGCCAAACTGATCAGTATTGAAATTCTTTGGAACATGAATTTTTAAGCCAAGTTCGGGTTCTAGAACAGGCGCGATCGCAACCTCTTTATGGTGCATCGTTGCGAGGACTGCGACTCGATTTTGGAACAGATGAGAAGAAGACATGGGCGAAGAAATCCTAAGCGATGTCGATCGTATCGTGATTATTTTCGCTTAATAAAATCATCAAAGAACTTGAGAAACAGAAGATCCGGTTCACCCCGAATTGGGTTATGATGATGCTTCTGAATACTTAATGCGTCTAAATAGATCGCGGCTGAAAAAATCATCAGCGATCGAAGGTGTCGGCTGCACATCTTGTGTGCGTTGCATCGATAGGAGGCAAATTTTAACGGAGACAACTGGGAAACGTTTAGCATGGTCAATCAGAACACAGTAGCGATGGATGTTGGTTTCACTCACGAGGATTTCGCGGCTTTACTGGATAAATACGACTATCACTTCAGTCCGGGAGATGTCGTCGCGGGAACCGTGTTTAGCTTAGAGCCAAGAGGCGCTTTGATTGACATCGGTGCGAAAACAGCGGCATATATTCCGATCCAGGAAATGTCGATCAATCGCATTGATGCCCCGGAAGAAGTGTTGCAGTCGAACGAAACACGCGAATTTTTCATCCTCGCTGATGAGAATGAAGATGGTCAGTTGACCCTCTCTATTCGACGCATTGAGTATATGCGGGCTTGGGAACGAGTGCGCCAACTTCAAGCCGAAGATGCTACGGTACGATCGCTCGTATTTGCGACCAACCGGGGCGGTGCGCTGGTACGGATTGAGGGCTTACGTGGATTTATTCCCGGTTCTCACATTAGCACTCGGAAGCCGAAGGAAGAATTAGTCGGTGAAGAGTTGCCGCTGAAGTTTTTGGAAGTGGACGAAGAGCGCAACCGTTTGGTTCTGAGCCATCGTCGTGCGCTGGTTGAACGCAAGATGAACCGCTTGGAAGTCGGCGAAGTCGTAATCGGTACGGTACGGGGCATCAAGCCTTACGGTGCGTTTATCGATATCGGCGGAGTCAGCGGTCTATTGCACATTTCCGAAATCTCCCACGATCACATCGATACGCCGCATAGCGTGTTCAATGTGAATGATGAAGTGAAAGTCATGATCATCGATCTTGATGCAGAGCGGGGACGGATTTCGCTTTCAACCAAGCAGCTTGAACCGGAACCCGGCGACATGGTGAAGAACCCGCAAGTGGTTTACGACAAAGCTGAGGAAATGGCAGCGAAGTACCGCGAGAACATGAAGCAGCAGCAAGGCGGTGCAGCCCCTGCGATCGAGATTCCGGTTGCAATTGATGCTCCAGCCGCAACTGAGGAAGAGATTGAGGTTGAGATCGAGGCAATTCCTGAAGCGATCGAAGCTGAATAATTCAGTTACACAATTAACTTAAATGAGAGGGAGCAATCCCTCTTTTTTTATGGAGATATGGCTTTTATCGAGATATGGCAAGCATTGTTTGTAACGGCGTTCGCTTTGATGCGATCAGAGCGGTGATTTTCGATAAAGACGGCACACTTGCAGATTCCCGTCAATATTTGTGGCATTTGGGAGAAAAACGGGCAGATGCGATCGTTCAGGCGCTAAAAACTGCGTCATTTGAAAAATTCTGGCTCCGGCCTGGACGGAATGTGCCCCCTAAATTCCCTAAAACGGGGGACTTCAAACCTGTTCTCGTTCAAAGTCCCCCATTTATGGGGGATTTAGGGGGCGACCCGACTTCACAAACGCAGCAAATCAATTCCATCGACCTCGCCCTAAAAACTGCAATTCTCGAAACGTTCGGATGCAATCAAACCTCGATCGATCCGGCTGGACGATTAGCTGTCGGAACACGCGAGGAAAATGAAATCGCGATTGCATCTCTAATTGCAGAAACAGGATACAACCTGAATCAAGCACGATCGCTTGTTCATGCTGCCTTTCTCGCTGCCGATCAACAACTCCCCCGCAAAGCCCCACTAACCCCTCTCTTTGTAGGTGTAATCGAGCTAGTGAAATCACTGAGTCCTCTGAAACTTGGAATTCTCTCAAGTGACACGGAGGCGAATATTCAAGACTTTGTAGAAACCTATCAATTGTCGCCCTACTTCAGCGCGATCGTCGGTGCTCAGACGGGAATCAGTAAACCTAATCCAAAACTACTGGCACTTGCTTGTGAGGCGTTAAACATTGAGCCAGAAACAGCTTTAGTAATTGGAGATACGAGTGCAGACACAAAACTCACTCCTCGTTCGATCGGGGTGACTTGGGGCGGAAGCACGATCGAACAGCTTGACAATGTGGCTGCGGTCGCTGATCAACCCGCTGACATTCAGTTATGCCGCATTTGAGTGAAAGTTTGTGTAGATTGAGACTTTGTTGAGGAGTTCGTCAAAATCGATCGGCTTGCGGATCAAGTCGTTCGCGCCGATTTCGCGGTAAGGTCTCTGAAAATATTCATCGTGGGCAGTTAACAGCACGATCGGCAACGATGCAAACCGCTCATTTTGTCGAACTTGGCGAGTCACATCGTACCCATTCAGACCGGGCATCATAATGTCGAGTAGAACCAGATCAGGATTAGTTTGCTCGATTTTGTCTAGGGCAGCCCTCCCGCTTAGTGCAGTTTCAACAGTGTAGCCCTCCGCCTCTAGGATCGTCTGTAGCAGAATTAGGTTGTCTGCTACATCATCCACAATTAGAACTCGGTGGTTAGTTGACAGCATGATCAAGGGCGTTTCTCACAAACGGATACAGGCAATATCAGTCGCTTAGTTCACCAGGATACTGCTTTCTGGAATACTATCTGCTCTAACCGTGGATGGATTTTCGCAAGTGAATGGAGTAGAAGACTACTTTTGGGGTAGAAGAACAGCTTTATAGTTTCAGTCAAATTACTAGGTCTTTTGGGCAATTTTATGAAGATCCGATGAAGAAAGCCCTGAGATTAACCGAGCTTGTTCGTTTTTTCCTGAATCTTACGGAGGAATGTGTACTAGCTGGATGTCCCTCCATCGGCTGAATTCTTCATGATAGAACTCATCCCTACGCTGCTGGCTCAACAACCTTTAAAGCAGACAGCTATCCCGGCACAACCGATCGAGCCTAGTTCCCAGATTCAATCTCAATCTGCAACCCCGGCTGTAACTCCAGATTCACCGATCGCAATTCCGGAATCTGTTTTCGTTCCAGTCGTAGCCACTCCCAATCCATCTCCGACTGCCACGTCTGCTTCTCAAGCGGCTCCTGTAACCTCAAAGGTTGCATTACCAAAAGTCCCTCAAGCCCGCACCTCCCGCACAACTGTACAATCCATCCCACCCTCCAACCCGCAACCCCTGAATTCACAGACCGCTCCTAGAAATGAGCCTGTTGCACCAAAAGTTAGTTCAACGGCTCCGGTAAAACCGACGGAAAAGCCTGCTCCAAGTATCCCTTCACCTTCTATTACCGTTGAAACTCCTGCTCCGACTGAACAAGCCAAGCCTAGAACATCCAGCAGCATTGAGATTCCCGTTCCAAAGTCAGCAAACCAAGTTGCGCCAGAAGCTTCTCAATCTAGAGTATCCAGCAGCATCGAGATTCCTGTTCCAAAGTCAGCAAACCAAGTTGCGCCAGAAGCTTCTCAATCTAGAGCATCCAGCAGCATCGAGATTCCTGTTCCAAAGCCAGCAAACCAAGTTGCGCCAGAAGCTTCTCAATCTAGAGCATCCAGCAGCATCGAGATTCCTGTTCCAAAGCCAGCAAACCAAGTTGCGCCAGAAGCCTCTCGATCGGGGACACTCGATCGCATCGAAGTTCCTACTCCAAAACCTGCTGCTCAGACCGCTCCTCAGTCTCCCACCCAAGCGCAGAAACAACTTTTAGAACAGCGCCTTGCAGATATCGTCTCTAAAGATCGATCGGTTAAACAAGCGGCTCAGCGTGACACTTTAGTTGCTCGCGCTTACAGCTATGCAACTCAGCGACGATTTGAACAAGCCAGAAAACTGCTGCAAGACCCAGCCATTCCAGCCGAGGTACGGGAACAAATTTCAAGCAATATCAATTCCCTAGAATCTGCTAGTCGTGCGATCGGAGTTACGCCGATTAAAGTACCCGCCGCTAAACGGAATAACGCAGCGGTGATGAGAAGCTCTTCTACGGTGTCTCAGAGAATCCCGATCCGGGTTCCGCGCCCTCAGCAAGCGATTAGCATTCAAGTTCCAAGAGCAATCGGCTCCCTGCCCATTCAGCAAAGACCTCCTGCAACGGATTTCACGTCTCCGATCGCATCAGATGCTGCTAGCGAATACTCTAGTCAGGTGGTTAACCCAAAGAACCTGCAAGCATTCAATCGCAACTTACCTCGGTTAAATTCGACGAGTCAGATTGTTTACCCCTTACCTGAACCTGTTCCCGTCACTTCTCGATTTGGCTGGCGGCGGCATCCTGTGACCGGAGTTCGACGCTTTCATGCAGGCGTGGATTTGGGTGCAGGGCAGGGAACCCCTGTAATTGCATCGCGGGGCGGAAAAGTGAAAATCGCCGATCGTATGGGGGGCTACGGACTTGCGATCGTGCTACAGCAGTCCAATGGATCGCAAGATACCCTTTACGCCCACCTGTCCCAAATTTTCGTGCGTCCGGGGGAAACGATTCAGCCGGGAGCGATTATCGGGCGGGTTGGCAGTACAGGACTCTCGACAGGCCCACATTTGCATTATGAAGCGCGTCGCAAGACTAATTCTGGATGGGTTGCCGTTGATCCAGGAGGGCAGCTTGAGGCGGCACGCGCTCGATTAGTGCAGGCTCGGCGCATTGAAGTACAGTCCTCAGCGAATCGGGGGAGCCATAGCAATCCTATTTGATTTGTAAAACCTGGTTGATTGGATGAGATTGGGGAGATAGGGGCACTTCTCCCTATCTCCCCAATCTCATCAATGATTTAGGACTGCTTTTAGGACTGCTATAGATGGGCGCGAGGGGATTTGCGCTTCGATTCTGACGGATGTGTGCTTTCTGATGTGTGCTTCCTAAAGTCCCTATGAGCTAGGAGCTTTAAGAGTCGATTCGCATCTGACATCTGTGAAAAGACAGCGATCGTAGTAGATCAGGTCTATCAACAGCAAGAGCATTAGATTAACACCATAGAGATATGGAAAGTTGGGCTGTGCTTTCTAAGATGAAATCACGTTGCAAAACAACGTTACAAAACAAGATTTACAAAACACCTCTCTTGGAGCTACAACTATGCAATCTCGAAACAGCACCGATTTACCTCCTGTTGCAACTGAATATAACGGCAAAGACCGTAACGCTTTTCTCTTCGGCTGGAATCCTCAAGCAGAACTCTGGAATGGTCGCCTTGCAATGATTGGCTTCTTGGCCTATTTGGTTTGGGACTTGGCTGGATTCAGCGTTGTGCGTGACATCCTGCATTTGGTTAGCTATCGCTAAGTTAAAAAAAACGTAAGGCAAGACGGTTTAAAAGCTCCTGATACCGATCGTATCAGGAGCTTTTAGTTGTCATCAGTCTTGAGGCAGAAGATAAAGCTTAAAAGCACAGAGCGACACAAACTGATGATGCAGACATACGTACAAGAATTAACAGAACTTGTTACCTTTTGGCGATAAAAAAGAGACTCAGCATTTACAATATTAGTGAATTATTCGCTTAACAGTCTGAGAACGCAAATGGTGAATAGAAAATCCAATGCAGCAGTCAAAGTAAAAACAATGATGCTCGATCAAGCAGCGTCCTTGTTAGATGACCTGCCTGAAAAGCCCGAAGCAACGGTTTCACTCCGACAAGCGATCGAACTTCTACAAGACGATTTGCGGAGTTCGCTCGATAAAGGCTACGACTACGAAGAGTTGGCGGATGTGCTCGCAGAGCGCGGAATCGAAATTAGCCCTTCGACGCTGAAGCGATATTTGGCGCTGAGCCAAAAGGAGTCGGGTCGCCCCCGGCGGCGACGCACCCGACGGGCGAAAGCCGAAAGCGAAGAGTGAGAAGCGCTAGACCACAGAGAGTTCAAAGAGTCTAAACTGTGGTCTGTCAAGCTTATTGAACGCCCAATAGTTTGTGAGTCTGTAAACTGATTCGCCACTCCGGATGCTGTCTGACGTACTCGAAAATCAAATCCAAGCTTTCTTTGCGGCTCCATTCGGGCTGTAAATATCGTAGAACCCGATCGCGGACGTTCTGCGATTGCTGTTCTGCCCAGTCGAAATCCGCAGCTTCAGAAATCACGATTTTGAGTTCATCGGCATGAGGATAAACGCTTTCATGCGGGGGTTTAGATTGTTTCGGGGAAAGTGTGACCCAATCAAATTCGCCGCTAAATGGATGTGCGCCCGATGTTTCTAAATGTAGCCGTAACCCAGTTTGATGCAGCGTTTTTGTGAGTTGAGTTAGATCGTGCATTAACGGTTCGCCTCCGGTAATGACGACGATCGCCGGATTCGCCACGATCGCGCTCTGGGCTAGTTCGTCGATCGACTGTTGCGGGTGGCGTTTGGCGCTCCAGGATTCTTTGGTATCGCAGAACCAGCAGCCGACATCACACAGCGCTAACCGGATAAAAAAGGCGCTCGTTCCTGTCCAAGCGCCTTCACCCTGAACCGAATGGAAGGTTTCAACGATCGGGAGCGTTTGCTTAAGTTGCATCACCATGACTATTCATCCTCGTACTCTGCCCAAGAATTCGGAGTTTCAGAAACCGCAACTTTGAGCTTGATGTCAGTCGGAAGCTCTTTTTTCGTTTTGTCGTAGATGTACTTTGCGATCATTTCTGCGGTGGTGTCGTATCCTTCTGGCAGCACTTCATTCAGAACACAGTGATCGAGTCCCCCTTTGAAGACATCTTTTTTTGCCCAGCGCAATGTTCTAAAGTCTGCAACCATTACCGGATGCGGACAAAATTCTGAGGCGTGGAGTTGAGCCGCGATCGCGCTAATTCTCACGGTGTAGGTGTGACCGTGCATTCGTCCACAAGGACCGTCGTAATCGCGAATCCAGTGAGCCGCATTAAACGTAAATTCAGTGGATAAAGTCCATTTCGGCATAGGGTTTATGGGGCATATCTTTCTTATCCATGCTAAGAGATCGCGATCGTAAGACTCGGTTCCTGCACCGATTTGATCACGATCGCCGCATAAATGACGCTCAAGAGTCTGAGAGCGTCCCTCTCATGAACACATCCCGCAGCACAATCAGCAGCACTCCAACCGCCATAAATGCGAGTCCCAACCCGCGGCTTTCATTTGAGGCAAAGGCAATTAAACCTAAATTGAGCAACAGCGCTAGAACCGGAACGACGATCGGAACCCGAAATCCTCTAGTCTGCGGATCGCGTCGTTTAATCACAAGCAGCGAAACATTGACCAGACAGAACATCACAAGGATTAAGGTTGCAGTCGCACCCGCCAAGAGTTGAATCGTGCCTGAAACAGCAAGTGCGATCGCCATCGGAACAATCACTAGAAATGTACGGTAGGGGGTCGATCGCTCTGGATGCAATCTGCTAAACCAAGCGGGCAGTAAACCTTCACGCGACATTCCATAAATTAATCGCGACGCGGTCACAAAATTTAATAGCGCTGTATTCAGAACTGCGAACGCAGCAATCACCGTAAAAATAACGGGTGGGAAATTGGGTTGTGCGCGGCGTACTACATCTAGCAAGGGCGCTTTCGAGGCAGCCAACGCTGCTGGATCGAGTACCTGAACCGACAGCCACGAAACCAGAATGTAAACCACACCCGCAATGCTTAACGCAATCACGATCGCCCTTGGCACATCGCGTTCAGGATTTTTGGCTTCTTCCGCAACATTCACCAAATCCTCAAACCCGATAAAGGCATAGAACGCGAGCGCGGCTCCCTGGATTACGGCTGACCAACCGATCGACGGTTGCGCGGTTGCTGAAATTGCTGCCGTCGAATTCCCTCCCAGTAGAAAAGCGGATGTGACCAAGATGACAATGATCAGCCCCGAAACTTCGAGCGTTGTACAAACTACATTCAAGGCTGAAGACTCTTTCATGCCTCGAAAGTTCACGAAGGTCAGACCAGCAAACAGCGCTAGAATAATCAACCAGTCTGGCAATCCGGGCGCGATCGCAATTACATAGCCGGCGAACGCTCTAGAAATGGTTGCCATCGAAATAACGCAGGTGCAAAACATCAACCAGCCCACCAGAGTTGAGAGCCAGTTTGTCCGAAATGCCCGATGTACAAAGTAGGCAACGCCACCACTTTTGGGAAATCGACTACCCATTTCGGCATAGCTGAGTGCGGTAAATGCAGCAACGACCATTGCAAGAACGAACGAAGCCCAAACTAAAGCACCGGATAGTCCTGCAATTCTGCCAACGACTGCATAAATTCCAGCGCCTAGAATGTCTCCCACGCCGTAAATAACAAGCATGGGTAAACTAAACACACGCTTGAGTGAATCCGCTTCTGCATTGGGTTCCATAAGCTTTGCTCTTGTCTATACTTTCCGTAAGTATAGAGGGTTCGATCGACTCCTCTAGAGAGATTTACCAACCCCAAGATCCGGGTTCGCCTTTGAAAGGGCCTACCACATCGCTCGTAATCCAACCACCATAGAACTGTCCGGGTTGCGGTGTCACTTTCTCGCCATCGACATAACACGCATCCATTGGAGCAGCGTAAAAAGCGACATAATTTTGGATGGCGCTGAAGTTTGGAGTCGGAGTGCTGTAGTACCAAGCAACATCGATCGCTGTTTTATCCTCAACTTTGACGCTGTAATAGCTTCCTTGTCCTTTCCATTCGCAGAAAGTCGATCGACTCGATGGAATCAGATACTCTTGCTGAATGTCCTCCGGTGGAATGTAGTAGGTCGGTGGATGGCTGGTTTCAAGAACCCGCATTGCCCGTTCTGTGTCTACGATCGTCACACCGTTAAAAACGATCTGAATTCGCTTATTCGCAGGCTCTAAGCGAGGCGGACGGGGATAATTCCAGACCGATTCTTGTCCGGGCTGTGGCTGAATGGGAGTAGGACACATAGATATTATTTACATAGGTTTTACTTTCGGTAAGCGATCGCGAACCGTTCAATCCCAGCGAGGTCTTTGTGGATTGTAATGCGATCGTAGCTGCCTTGGGCTGAAAGCAGGGCTGCGATCGTATCGGCTTGCCCCATCATCATCTCGATCATCCAAACGCCGCCAGAAATTAAGTAATCTGGAGCCGTTTGAATCAAGTGCCGAATACTTTCCAAGCCATCAGTACCCCCATCTAAAGCTAAATGAGGTTCATGCAGTCTAACTTCTGGTTCGAGCGTTGAAACGGTTTCGGTGGGAATGTAAGGCGGATTGGAAACCACGCCGCTGAGCGAATGTTTTAGATGCGCGATCGGCTCAAACCAATTCCCTTGATAAAACTGAATCTTTGCGTTGAGCGATTCAGCGTTTGATTGTGCGATCGCTAAAGCTTCCTCACTGCGATCGACCGCATGAACTGTCGCACTGGGCAGCGATAACGCCAGTCCGATTGCGATCGCACCGCTCCCTGTTCCCAAGTCTACCCACTGACCCGCTTTGAGCCTGGAATCTTGAGCGATCGCAAAATCAATGAGCAATTCTGTTTCGGGTCGCGGGATCAGCACTCCGGGAGCAACTTTTAACTCAAAATTCCGCCACGGAGCAATACCTGCAAGATATTGAACAGGAGTGCGCTCCGCGATGCGTTGTTGCCATGCACGATCGAGATCGCTGAACGACACATTTGACGGAATCGCCTGATCGGGCTGCAAGCGCAAAAAAAGCCGATCGACTCCTGCCAGTTCTTGCAAGAGCCAATCGACTTCATCCGGGGAAATGTCCTGCGCGATCGACTGATTTTTTGCAGTCGATCGCCAGCGCCAAAGCTGAAGCCCAGGAATCAAGAAGTGATCTTTCATCCAGTGTTTTTTCTAACGTCTGGGCGCAGGTTGCGGTGCGGGTCTTTGCTGCGGTTGTTGGGGTCTTTGTTGTTGTTGCCGTTGCACAAATTCCAGCGTTTCTCTCGGTGGAATCAGCACAATCTTATCGAGTTGCGGATCTTTTTCTTTCTGCATCGCCTGCATCACGCCTTCGAGCGGAAAGACCTGGATATCAACCGTTTTAGCGAGATCCGGCTTTTGTTGCTTAAAGCGCTCGACAAGGGGCTGTAAGTCTTCTTTGCTAAAGAACATGGGGATTACAGACTGATTTCCTTCTTGAATCGTCAGAAATCCTTTGTCTTTACCTGCACGGGCAACAAACAGCGGCGTTCCATTGAACTGCGCCACATTCTGACCGCTCGCTTTGAGAATTGCTACCGCAGAATCAAGCTGTTGCTTGGTCGGGACATAGGCAAAATCAAGCTTGTCGGGCTTGCCTTGGCTGCCTTGATTCAGTTGATACACTTCTGCTAGCGACACGGGGACAACTCTGACATCCTTTGCCAGTGCTGGATTTCTTGTCTTCAAGTTTTCGAGAAAAGCGTTGGCATCTCTTTGGCTGATAAACACACCTGCCACCGGATTTCCTTTCTGACCGTTTGGCGGTTGAGCAACCAGCGGCGCACCTTGGTTATTGGCGATCGTAAACACAGGGACAACCTGTAGCTTTTGCTTAATCTGCTCTGGAGTCAGGGCGAGTGCTTGCAATCCGGCAAGCAGGGTTCCGCCTACCAGTGCCGCAGTTGTACTCCAACGAACCAATGATTTCATGTTTGCTCCTGGGTTCAAAAACGATACGTCAACTGAAATCTGAGGCGTTTACTGTCCCGTCGATTCGACTGCGATCGCCTTGATTCAATCGTTGCATCGAATCGGTTTTGTCTAGTTGTGTGACTCTAACCCTTGCAAATTAGTTTCCACACAAATCATTACAAACGTTCAGAATCCTGAACAATTCGTTAAACAATTCTCGGAAATATTAGCACCGTTTGGTCGGGTTGTGGCGTTCAACCTGAAATCATCGATGATTTAGCAATCGCACTGTCTACGTTCTACGCACTTCAAAGTCGCGAGGTTAGGGTTAGATCGAATACATGCAGGAGAAAATTTGCGGCTGAAAGAAACAATCGCCTAACGTTTTGTTAATTCAGGTTGTTTCATCATTCCCACGGGAAGCGAAGCAGAGAAACGACCCTTATCATGGGTACTTTCAGTGTGATCCGTGGGATTGATGGAATGGCTATGATGCTAACCTGATGCTAACCGCAGTAGGTTTAGCGATCGAGGTTGTCAGTACAGCAGCTTGATCGATTTCAGTGGAGTCAGCGATCATAGACAGCTTCCACGACTTCCACTTTCTTTTCTAGGAAAGCTTCTGCATGAACATGCTCTGAACGAATGCCGAGACTGTTAGCGATTTAGCTGTTAGCGATTTAGCATTGTTGCTCATGACTTAGGAGCCACTGCAAGTGGCTCCTCTTTATCGTTGTGTGCCGCTAAAAAGTTCAGCCAGCCATTGCGTCATCTCTGTCATCAAGGTAGCTAGCCATTCTGCAATGTATGTTTGTGCCATTTCTGCAATCCAGCCAACTACAAATTCAGAGAAGAACTGTGCGATCGTCGCTACAATCACTTCTACAACAAATTCAGTAATCCAAACAATAATACTGCTCACAATTTCACCGGATGAATGGTGTACAAGTCACTAGCTTTCATTCAAGCAGAGATTAGCATTCTAGAGCGTTACAGCTAGGTTTCTCGCTCATCAGATTCAATAGAGCTTAATTTAGGGATGAAAATAGAATGCTGCTCCCACTGCTGCATAAGTTACAAGTAGCATTGCACCTTCGAGCCAGTTGGACTTACCATCGCTGCTAATCGAATTTGTTAACAGCACTGCGATCGCCACCGCTAATACTTCAAAGGTATTGAATTCTAAGTTCATCGGCTGTCCTAGAAACCGCCCAATAATCACTAACAATGGCGCAGCGAACATAGCAATCTGTAAGCTCGAACCCATTGCCACGGCAACAGATAAATCCATCTTGTTCTTAACAGCAAACGTTGCGGCTGTAATGTACTCAACTGCACCCCCAAAGATGGGAATCAAGATGACACCTGTAAACAAATCGGTAAATCCGAGTGTCGAGATTGCCTTCTCTAAACTCGAAACCAGCACCTCAGACACAAACACCAGCGCGATCGTACACCCTAACAACACTCCCACTTGTCGCCATAGCTGCGATTTGTCCTGGCCTTCAAAGACGTGCTCAATTTCAGTATCTGCAATCTGATAGATATGACTGTGCGTTTTCATCGAGAACAACAGCATCAATCCGTAAAAGAGCAGTAGCAAAACGGAAAGAACTAGAGAAAAGTCATTTAGCGTCTTTTCCTGCAAGCCGCTAGAAGTAAGATGAATTGCCGCAGGGGTTAACAAGACAACTAGCGCTAGATTCAGCGATGACGCATTGAGCCGCGCTACCGTTGGCTGAAAGCTTTGTTCTTTGTAGCGAAGACCACCTAGCAGAGTTGCAAGTCCCAGTGCTAGGAGCAAGTTTGCCACGATCGTTCCTGTGATACTGGCTTTAACAACGTCCACTAACCCCGCCCGCAATGCCACGATCGACACAATCAGTTCTGTCGCATTTCCAAAGGTGGAATTGAGCAAGCCCCCAAAGGTTGGGCCAATCACCTCAGCAATGCCCTCAGTCGAATGAGCAATTCGCGCCGCCAGTGGAACGATCGCCAATCCTGATGCAATAAACACCAGTACCGGATTTAGCTCCAGCCGTTCTGCAATTAGCGCGATCGGGATAAATACCAGGAAAGAAAGTAATACCAAATCTTTCTTGGACATCTTTGAGTCTTTCGCCACGGTTGTCATGCTTTTGACCTCTGAATCTGCCATTCTGACTTTTGAATATATTGAGGAATTAGAATCGTTGAATCAAGCTAGGAAGAGATGAAATTCAATCTGAGGTTGGGACGTATCGAGTTGTATCAGAAATTTGTCCTGTCCATTATTACGCAGATTAAATACACAGGCTGGAACTGTTGGTTTCCCTTAACAGATGCCCTGCATAATAGACTTTGGTGAATATTAACTTTGGTAGATATTAATTTTGCAATCAGTGTGTCTGCTCTAGGTTTTTTCTCTAAAAGCAGCAGGCTAAAATGTAGTCAACTGACGTTAGATTACAACTCCTTTGGAACCAGTAAGATATCAAATCGTTCATTCGATCGCTGGACGTATTCGCATTCGAGTGCCCTGGATCGAATCCGATCCACAGGCAAGCAGCGATTATCAACGCTTAATTGAAGAATTGAGCGGAGTTAAAACAGTGCGAATTAGTCCACTAGCGCAGTCGATCATTGTGGAATATAACGCTAGGGCGATCAGTATTTCTAAAATGGCAGAGTTAATGATTGCCTTGATGCAACAAGTGAAGCTAACTCCTCCTGCTGATGCCTCAACTGTTGAGCAGGAGCCGTCTTCTGAATCTGCTACCCCCGAATCTTACGAAGTCAGTGATCCAGAGCCAACCCCTGAAGGCTCAGTCCCACCAGAATCCACCACAAACCACTCGACCCTAAAGCACCCTTTTGTAGATGTAGATATAGAGCAAAGTTCTGCACCACTGCCCTCTGAACCAAAACCAACCTTCATTCCTGAGATTCCTTCACCGTGGGATGAAGACATTTCAGGATAAAGTGCGACATCAACGCCAGAAGAACCAGAACCGACGATCGACACACCTACACCTGCTCCAAGTTGTTCGACTGCCTCACTTGCTAAACGCTTAAAGGTGGCTTCGCAAGCCATCACCCGTCGGTGCACCAAATCAGATTTTGCACAAATCAGATTTTGCACAATGGACACAGGTACAAGACCCAGAAGGGATTGCATAGCACTATGACGAACACGATCGCTCATTTCGTTTAGTCGCATCTACACCCTCACAAATCGAATAGCGAAGTTTTAAGCAGACCACCAGCAAACGTATTTCCAAAGCTACAATCAGTATCTCAGTTTGGATTGAAACTCCTATGTCAACCTTGCTTCCGATCATCAGTATGCCGGGATTGCCAGAAGCGCGAGTTACTTTGGACAATCAAGGCTGGATTCCGCTTCCACAGTTGCAAACTCGTGACACCACTGTTCATGCGTTTTTGTCGGTGAATCCGCCCGCGAATGCAGAGGAAACATTCTGGTTGGCAGTGAGAGAGTGTTTAGTCGCTGCCAGTGCAAGTGCAATCATTGCAGGGACGATGACAGGCGGAATTGCAGCACTCCCCACGTTTATGCGTGTGTTCGGAGTGAAGGCAGCAACCAAAGGACTCGAATTAGTTGGAAACCAATTTCAACTCGTCACGAAAACAACATACGGCGAGTGGAACGCTTATGTTGGCTTATCTTAAGTGAGACTCCAAACCCGCGTGAAACTTCTGTTGCACAACTTTTTGAACTTGATTGCTCCTACTCGCCTAAAGGGAACGGTATAACCAGGAAATTGGTCGTACCATTTACTGTAGATTCTCTGATCCATGACCGTTCAACTCGATCGTTCTGCTTCACGCCGTGTTTGCGCTGTCCGACCCACCCTGCTGCCTCTCCGTCCTATGGCTTCGATCGCCCGCAAAAATCTGTTTGAGGACATTCCGCGCTTCCTAGTTGCTCAAGCTGGCATCGTCTTCGCTGTCAGTCTCGTGACGATTCAGGTTGGAGTGTTGCGCGGATTCGATCGCTCCGTTGCTCGACTGGTGGATCAATCCAACGCCGATCTTTGGGTCGCTTCCAAAGACATCGTGCATCTAGAACTCTCTTCTCCGATGCCTGCCCAACGAGTCCAAGACGCACAAAAAATTCCAGGGATCGATCGTGCCGAAGCCTTGATGATCCGAACGAGCATTTGGCGCGACAGTACTGGCAAGATCAACCCGATTCGGATTTTCGGCTTTGACCCAAACAGCCGCATATTTGCGGGATGGCAAGTGAACCAAGGAAGCCTCTCAGCCCTGAATCAGCCCTACACGGTCATGGTCGATTCTAAGAGCGTGAAAGCATTAGGACTGAATCAGTTAAACGATCGCGCTACGATCGGAGCCTTTAATGCCTTACCTGCACAATTTGTCGGCACCACAGAAGATACGCAGTCGATCGCTTCGAGTTCTTTCATCTACACTTCTTTAGAAAACGCGAATGCGTATGGGATCGGCGGAGCCGATACCGGAGTGACCTGTACTCGTCAGGCAGCGGGCGAAATTGCCTGTTTGAACCAAAACCCAGGATTCAATAATCCAGTTGCCAATCCCGCTTCTCCACGTCGCGTCAACGTTCAAGATCCAATCTCTTTCGTTCTCATTCGCGCCAAACCGGGACAAGATCTCAACCAGCTAAAACAACGACTCGAAGCTACCCTACCGAATACCCGCGCTTTTACTCAGTCCGAAATTGCTAATCTCACCCGCTCTTATTGGACAACGCGTACCGGAGTTGGCTTTATCCTCGGACTCGGTGCCACGGTCGGCTTTATTGTCGGGATGGTGATCGTCGGACAGATCCTCTATTCCTCGGTTTCCGACCATATGCGCGAGTTTGGAACTCTCAAAGCAATGGGCGCGTCAAACTGGGTAATCTACAGCGTGATTCTAGAACAAGCGCTCTGGATGGCAGTCTTAGGATACATTCCCAGTATTGCCCTCTGTCTTGGATTGGGTGCGTGGACACAAGCGGCGCAAGGCATCATGATTTTGATCACGCCTGCGACGGGAGCCGGAATGTTTGTATTAACCGTGGTGATGTGCGTTGGATCAGCCTTGTTTGCAGTACAAAAAGTGACCAGGGTTGATCCAGCGATCGTGTTTAAAGCGTGAAGTGGACGAATTTTCCCTGAAACTACGGGGATCAGCGTAAAATCTTCAATAATCTCTTAGATTCTTAACGGGAAGATGGTACTTCTTTTCATGCACTCTCGACATTTGTACACACAACTGTCACATGAATTCATCCGATCGCGAAATTTGAACTTCTAAAATGTATCTAGAGTCTAAGCCTCTAGAGGATGAAATCTTTGCCTCACCCTAACTATGGTTGGAGTAGAGATTTTCACTTGCCTCAGGCTTAGTGAATTGCCCTCCCTGTCACAATTAGAACGTTTTCGACACCGCTCCCCACACTTTATTTCTTCTCAACTGTTTTCCTACCGTCTGTTAAAAGAATGACTGCAACTTCGATTGATTGGATGTTTCGTACTGAGGAGCGGGCGATCGAATCCCGATCCGGTAGTTTGGAGCGGGCGGATAGCGCGATCGCTGCCTCTGGGGTCGAAATGGTGTACCAGACGGGCGGGGAGCGCTATCAAGCACTTAAACAAGTAGATTTGTCGGTACGGTGCGGTGATATTCAGCTTTTGATGGGGCCATCGGGATCAGGCAAAACTACGCTGCTCTCGATTCTGGCGGGGATCTTGACTCCAACTGCGGGAGCGGTGCGTCTCATGGGTCAGGAGATTACCAAGCTCTCCGGTTCTAAGTTAGCCCAATTCCGCCTGGAGAACATCGGCTTTATTTTCCAGGGGTTCAATCTATTTCCAGCCCTAAGCGCGATCGAGAATGTTGAAGTTGCGCTCAATCTCAAAGGAATTCGAGGTAAAGCAGCCCATCAGCAAGCGATGGAATTGCTTGAGCAGGTTGGACTCGCTGATCGCGCCAATCGCCAACCGCGAGACCTCTCTGGCGGTCAGAAACAGCGCGTCGCGATTGCGCGTGCTCTTGCAGGCAATCCTGCTCTCATCATGGCAGATGAGCCAACCGCCGCGCTCGATTCTCAAAATGGTCATGCCGTAATCGAACTGCTGCGATCGTTGGCAAAAGAGAAAGGACGAACGGTACTCATCGTGACGCATGATCCTCGAATTGCTGATGTTGCTGACCACATTGCTTATCTTGAAGATGGCATTTTGCAAAGTGACGGTCAATCGACCGTCGATTATTTTCGAGAAAGTTTGAGTCGATAACTCAGCATTTATTTTCGAGAAAGTTTGAGTCGATGACTCAGCATTTTGGGCGGGATTTTTCTCCCGCTTTTTCCTTTATTCAATTCGGCAATAACCTATCTTCAGGTAGATCGATTTCGTAGGTCACACGTTGTAGTTTATTCATGTGAGCGAAATGCAAGAAGACCTCTTCCAAAGCATCGAGATCACAAGCTGTTTCTATAATTCCGTCCTATAAGAAAAAGTTGATTTATCGAAAAAGCAATTTGCTTTTTCCTAACCCTATCTAAACCATAAGAGCGCTACCCAACGGTGGCGCTCTTATTATTTCTGCGCTTGGATGACCTGTAAACTTCCCCCTGCATAAAGTTGGTAAAACTGCACGTTGAATCCGATTTCTTGTAACAATTCTTTAAGGTCTAAATTGATTAATTTCCAGGCAGTTTCTGTCTCAAATAACCAGAAAAATAGAGCCAATCCAGGAACAAAAATTGGGTTCGTTGGTGCATGAAAATCAACCATCGTAAAGACACCACCCGGTTTTAGAACCCGATGAACTTCCTGTAAAATTTGGCGTAATTGTAACGGCTCCATTTCGTGCATTGCAGCACTGGTATGAACCAGATCAAACGAACGATCGACGATCGGCATTTTTTCCGCAAATGCTTCTATGTATTCCGCTTCGGGGACGTTTTGCTGGGCGCGACGAATCGATAACGGTGAGGCATCGAGTCCGGTAACTTGGCCCGATCGCTGCACCAAAAACCGCGTGGTCTGACCGCTACCACAGCAGAGATCAAGAATTTTCGTTTCTGGCTTGATCTCAATGCCCGTTAATGCCAACTGCCGAAAACGCGCTTCTCCACCCACGCTCAATGCGGCAACTTTTGAAATTCCGTCATACAGCCACTGATATCGATAGCTTAAATCTCTTAAAATCGTTGCCATTTCAATTCCCTTTGCGTCTTCTCAAAGCGTTATCGACCGCTTGCTGCTGATCCCGCTGCGTAATCCACTGATGATACGTCCGCGTGTGAACGAGTACCGAATGTCCCATCATTTTCGCAGCAACCGTATCGGATAACCCAACGTGAATCGTTCTCACTGCCCAAGCATGACGCAGATCGTAAGGAGAAAAGGGTACTCCGTAGCGGCGAAACTGAGCTGTTACCCGTTGCCCCACCTGACGCAAAGTGGTTTTACTTAAATCGGTTTCAACCTGCGGCAATTGAATGTCTCTCAGGTTAAATGCCTCAATCCACTCTGGATAAAATGCCCACACTTGATGGCTTCCGGTTTTCGTCGTCGGCAGCACTTCGATCGAAGTCTCCCCCCGCTCTAGCCCTTTAAAGTTGCAGTAGAACACCTCATGATTTCTCAACCCAAATGTCGCCATGATGGCGTACACAAACCGCCAAGCTGGATTCGGAATTTTTTCCCAAATTGCCAGAATTTCTTCGTCTGAAGGCAATTGACGCGCTTGGGTCTGACCTGCACCATATCGCCCGGAGAGCGTTTTCAGATCAGTCGGAAGTTTGAGGTTCAGAAATTCAGCAAACGCGCCCAAAGCCGTACAGCAGAGTTGGCGACTGCGCGAATGATTTGCAGTGGAGTGAATCGTTTTATAAAGGACTTCCGTTAGCGATAGGGCGGGAGCATCTACCGCGATCGTTACCAGTTTTTTCAGATAAGGGGCGTATGCACTTGTCCAAGTCGTTTTCGTAGCAGCGGGATTGAGCGATCGTTGCGGCTGCTCGAAAAAATACTGCTCAAACGCATCAATCTGCTGACTTAGAGATTGCTGACTTAAGCGTTTGCCGTCGGTAAAACTGAGATATTCCTGCCAGTCGAATTGATTCTGAATGAGCTGGGCAGCAACAATTTTTGCTTCCTGCTCGATTTGCTTGAGTCCGGCTGGAGTTGCCGGAATTCCTAAGCTGAGTCGCTGTTGGTGTGGACGCAAGCGTGAACTTCCCGGACGCGGTGGCAGCGTTCCCCGCAGCGCCAATCGGATGCCTCGCCTCTCTACCTGAAATCCCAATTGCGCGGCTTTCAGTCGCTGATTGGCTTGAGAAATTTTTGCATCTAGCGCCTCTAAATCTGCCATACCTGAACTATGCTAAGAAATGAGAATCAAAAGAATTTCATGTTAAAGGATTTTCATCTTATGCTGAGCCAATCTAATTGTTAATTAAAGTTGACATTTGTATGGATTACTTAGCAGTTTGAATTTTCCTTTGAGTTTGCTTAGACTTGCTTCAACGGGTAAGGGATTTTATTGTTAAAATCGGTAACAAAGCTGAGAAAAAAAGGGACATAACATAGCTATGGGTCGCGTAGGAGTCTTACTGCTAAATCTTGGAGGGCCGGACAAGATCGAGGATGTGCGTCCCTTTCTTTACAACTTGTTCGCCGATCCGGAAATTATTCGACTACCGTTCCCGTGGCTTCAGAGTCCACTCGCCTGGTTAATTTCGACGCTGCGATCGAAAAAATCCCAACAAAACTATCTCCAAATTGGGGGTGGCTCTCCGCTGCGCCGCATTACCGAAGAACAGGCGCAAGCGCTTCAAGAGCAACTCCGCCAGCGCGGTCAAGAAGTGAGCGTCTACATCGGAATGCGTTACTGGCATCCGTTCACCGAAGAAGCAATTTCCAGAATCAAACGCGACCAAATCGACAAGCTGGTAGTTCTGCCGCTCTATCCTCAGTTTTCGATCAGCACCAGCGGATCGAGCTTCCGGCTCTTAGAGCAACTTTGGGAAGAAGATCCCGCCCTGCAAAAGATTGACTACACCGTTATTCCCACTTGGTACGATCGTCCCGGCTACCTGCAAGCAATGGCAGATTTGATCGCTCAAGAACTCGATCGCTTCGAGCATCCAGACGATGTTCACGTTTTCTTCAGCGCTCACGGTGTTCCGGTGAGCTACGTTGAAGAAGCAGGCGATCCCTATCAGCACGAGATTGAACAGTGTACTGCGCTGATTATGAAGACGCTCGCTCGACCCAACTCCTACACCTTGGCGTATCAAAGCCGGGTCGGCCCGGTGGAGTGGCTCAAACCCTATACCGAAGATGCGCTCGAAGAACTCGCGGAAGAAGGAGTAAAAGATCTCGCAGTTGTGCCGATCAGCTTTGTGTCTGAGCATATCGAGACGCTGCAAGAAATTGACATGGAATATCGCGAAGTTGCGGAAGAAGCAGGCATTGAGCGATTTGAGCGAGTTCCGGCTCTCAATACGCACCCAATCTTTATTGGCGAGTTAGCCACGATGGTTACGGATGCGCTGAATGCGCCGTCTGTCCATTTCTCAGAAGTCGCTCGCCCTCAGAAGCGAGTGAAGATGTATCCCCAGGAAGGGTGGGAATGGGGCATGACCACCTCCGCTGAGGTCTGGAACGGACGAGTCGCGATGATTGGCTTGATTGCCTTGATCATTGAGATGATTCTTGGTCGTGGCCCGCTCCACGCTTTTGGACTGCTCGGCTAAGTTATAACTTAATTCTTCTTAGGCCATGACTTAATTTTTCTATAGGGGAAGCTTGATCGTAAATTCTGTTCCCACACCCGGAGCAGAATTGCATATCAGGCTTCCCCCGTGTTTTTCCACAATGATCTGATAGGCGATCGCGAGTCCCAGTCCTGTTCCTTTACCAACGGGCTTAGTGGTAAACGTTGGCTTGAACATTTCCTGCTGCACCGTTTGGGACATCCCAATGCCGTTATCTCGAATCCGAATGACCACCCGACCCGCCTTTAACTCTGTCACAATCTGAATTTGATGGGGATTCGCGGCGATCTCTGCTGGATCTTTCGCGCGATGGGACTCATCGATCGCATCGATCGCATTTGCCAAAAGATTCATAAAAACTTGATTTAACTGTCCTGGATAACACGGTACAGGCGGAATGTCCGCGTAATTACGAGTCACCTGAATCGCAGGGCGTTGCGAATTCGCTTTTAGGCGATGCTGAAGTAGTAAAAGGGTACTGTCTATCCCCTCCTGAATTTGCAGAGCAATCTCGTTTTCGCTATCGTCACGGGAAAAAACTCGAAGCGACTGGCTAATGTGAGCAATGCGATCGGCAGCAACCTGTAGGGTCTTGAGCAGGTGGATTAAATCGGTTTTGAGATATGGCAGATCGATCGCTTCGGCATCTTGCGCGATCTCAGCTACAGGGTCGGGATAAACCTGGTGATACAGCGCTAGATGATTGAGCAAATCCTGGACATATTGCTGGGCATGGGCAAGGTTTCCAGTGATTGAGTTCAAAGGGTTATTAATCTCATGTCCAATCCCCGACACCAGTTGACCGAGCGCGGACATTTTTTCTTGCTGAATTAGTTGTAGTTGAGCGGTTTGTAATTCATCAAGCGATCGCGAAAGTTGGGCGGTTCTCTCAGTCACACGCTGTTCTAATTGCTCGTTCAGTTCCTTTAGCTGACGGGTTTGCTGTCTCAGCCTGAGATGAGTTCGCACACGAGCGAGAACTTCGGCTTGCTGAAACGGCTTTGTGATGTAATCGACTGCTCCAAGTGTCAGCCCTCTCACTTTATTTTCAGGCTGGGTACAAGCTGTAATAAACATGATCGGAATTTCTTCCGTGGTCTCACTGGATTTGATGCGATAGCAGGTCTCAAATCCATCGATTCCCGGCAGCATTACAGCTAACAAGATCAAATCAGGGACAACCTCGCTTAGTTTGGTGATCGCGTCTTCGCCGCTTTTTGCAGCTAAGGTTTCGTATCCAGCGGTCTCCAAGACCTCCAGCAGAACGCACATATCTGTCGCGTTGCTCTCCACTATTAAAATTAGATTCTGTTCCGTCATGCTGTTAAAGTAGCCCGATGAAGCTATTTAAATCGTTTGGTTATCGCAAACTTCTGCCCATTGTAGGATTTTTTCTACAGCGGCGAGATCAGCTAAACTTCCGTATTTTTGTTTAAAGTTCAGAGAAACTGCCGACTTAAACCAGCAAAAATACGTCAATGAGTCCTTTGTCTCAACGAGCTCTTTCTACGATCGCACTTGATACCGCATTCCAGGAACTTGAGTAACGAGCCCGATTAGCTCTAGCTGTAACAATGAACTGGATACGGTTGCAGTAGACATCGCTGCGGTTTGAACAATGAGATCGAATGGAGCCGAAGCGTAGTTAGATTGCTGAGCGATCGTCGAGATGGCTTGTAATACTTGCGATAATTCAGGCGCGAGATCGAGCAGAGGGGGCTGTGTCGATTCGGGTTCTCTCGTTTGATCGAGCGCTGGAATCGCTCCGATCGCTTCAATCAGTTCTGATTCACCCAAAATGATCTGAGCGCCCTTGCTCATTAGCGCTAAACAGCCGCCCGATCTGGGATTATCAAGACTCCCTGGAAGCGCATATACCTCTCGACCGTACTCGTTTGCCAGGGTTGCTGTGATCAGTGCGCCTGATTTGATCGGGGCTTCCATCACTAAGACTGCACGAGATAAGCCCGCAACGATGCGATTGCGCCGGGGGAAGTGAGCGCGATCGGGCTGGGTTCCAGCAGGATATTCGCTCAGAGCCAGTCCGGTTTCAAGCAGTTGATCATACAGGCGGCGATTTTTGTAGGGGTAAACTACGTCTACGCCTGTTCCAAGAACGGCGATCGTTTGACCCCCTGCTTCGAGGCAACTGCTATGAGCTTCAGCATCAATGCCGTCGGCTAAGCCCGACATCACAATAAATCCGTGCTGCGCTAGAGTTTTGCTGAGTTTGCGAGTCCAGCGTCTGCCATAGTCGGAGGGTTGGCGAGTTCCGACGATCGCAACGGCGCTTTGGCGATCGAGGTCTCGAATTAAGCTCAAATCACCTCGGTAGTAGAGAACCGGGGGCGGATCGGGAATTTCAGCGAGGAGCTGTGGATAATCTGGATCAGCAGGCGTGAGAAAGTCTTGAGTTTCGTGGTCTTGCAGGAGGCGATCGACCTGAATTTGATGACGATGAGCGCAGATGGCGATCGCGCTTTGCTTTCCGATACCTTCAACTTCTGCTAATTCTTCTGGTGTAACCGTCCAAGCGGTACTCAAACTGCCAAAATGAGTTTGAATTCGCTTTTGCAAAACGGCTCCGACTCCTGAAACCTTTGACCAAGCTAACCAAAATGCGCGTTCTTCACTCAAGGAATAATCCTCAAAACCCCAGTTTCAGTATTCCCGTATTCAGAGTGAATAGATTACGAGCTGGGTTGTTCGTCGAGCGTGGCGTTTGTTAATTGCTTTCTCTTTTCTCACTCTGAGTCTTGAGATACTCAAACACACTTTTATCCCCGATATCAGGGGGGATGGATTGAATTGATTTCCGCATCGCAAAAATGACGAATAGAACTGCCCAACCTCCTAATAATGCTTGTTCCCACGAGGTTGGTAGCCATCCGGTTAGATGTCCAAGCAATAGCAGTGGCACGATCGGCGTGAGTAATTTTGTCTCAAAGCGATTAAAGCAAACTGCCTCTTTGAAGAAAATTCCGGTTAACGCTGCGAACGTGAATCCAACTCCAAAAATCCAAATGGGATGCTGATACACATACAATCCCAACGGCTCAGAACTCATGAATAAGAGCGCGATCGAAGCGATTCCGCCGATCGCCCAGAATGCCTGAAGTGCTAGATGCAGGGGTTTGAGATAGATATGAATCGTAAATAAACTGACTCCTAATGCTGCCCAAAAGATGAAATAGAGTGGCGTAATCCAAGCGTAATTTTGGAGAAAAGCGAATCCGGCCGCGATCGCAAAACTCAACGCAGCGATCGCGAGTCCAGTGCGGTAGACAATCACGCCTTGTCGATCGTGATCATCGAGCGTGAACGTTCCGAATTGGCCTTGATATACGATCTGTTCTTGAGTTTGCATAAGAGTATCAATGCGACTCTTCTATGCTACTCAAGAGCAATTCTGATCTTCGAGAGCTTGAATTGCCAGCAACAATTCTTCTTCCTGAACTTCAAATTCTTCCTCCGGAATCTCACCCAGATCAAAGGCAAGCTGTAAAGCCAACAACCGCTTATTCAAGTTCTCGGTCTGATCTAGCTCAGCATCAACTCGCTCTTGGATTTGTTCAGCGATCCAACCCAGCCCAGTCACAGGGGCAAATAACAAACGTAAAACCATGCTTCACCCCCGATCGAACTGTGCGAAATTGTAAGGAGCCGTGAAATCGTTGTAGCGAATCTTCAAACGTCCCTCGAACTGTTGATCGAGCCATTCCACTTTTTGACTAAATTCCGATTCCAAATCCCACGGAATTAAGTAGGCTGCATTGTAGATCATTGCTTCTGTCAGCAATTCGTTTTCGACTGCTTCAAGCGCCATCGAATTAAGCGTGGTTTGAAAGGCAGCGACGATCGATTCGCGTCGATCGTTCATCGCTTGTTCGATCGCTTGCCCAATGTGGACAATCTCATCCATACTGAGCGATTTTCCTTCTAAGCTGTCTCGCTTGGCTCTCAGTGCTGCATCTTGCGCCATCAATGCTTTTAGTTCTTCGGCGCTATCCCAAAATAGTTTGATGCTGACTTCTCGGTGTCCTGACAGCTTTTCAAACAGACGGTGAAGATGATCAGAGTGCGGTGCAGTCAGTTGGTGAGCAACGGTTTCCCAAGTGTCGATCGTTAGCCCAAATTGGAGCGGTAATAAGGTGCGATATCCTGCTCTCATCGCTTGTTCTAATACTTTTTCGTGTCCAAGCAGATTGCGCCGACTTGCAAGATAACGGTCTTGTTTTGCTTCAGAGTACAAAAACGCAAATCCGTCTATGATTTCGGTTTGCACAGGCTTTTGGTCTAGTCCTTGAAGTTCAAGGTTTTGAGGGCCGGGAGCGGGGAAAATGCCGTAGAGATAAAGATTGCTCATCGTGAATCGGGGGCTAAAGGGGCTTGGATGTGAGAACCAGTTGGAGTTTGGCGTGAATTAGATCAATGTCAGCAAGTCCCAAATCGAGATCACCTTGCAGCACTACGCCTGTATTGAGTAATCGATCGAGCAGTTCCAAAATTGTGGGGCTCGCTGATCGTTCACCCGGATAGTAACCTCCAGCTTTTGGTAATAACGTGCCCACTTCGCCCAGATCAATATTCAAATCTGCCGGATCAATCTCAAAAATTTCGCACATCCGCACGACTTGTGCCTCTAGTTGGCGCAAACTTTCCGCCGCTCGATCGAGGTCGCGATCGCTCAGTTGTCCGTTGTCCATGCGTCGGATCACTTGTGCTTCCATCAGTTGACGAATCAGTTCAACGACGGTCAACAGCAAGGGTGCGAGTCCTGATTTGTTTGAGGTGGGGGTGAGCTGGCTTGATTGGGGGGACACGGGGGCTTTACTCCTTATCGATCGCTATCGCAAACTCCGCACAACATAATCGGGGAGAGATTCCGCCTCAGCCGAATCTTTGAATGTAATTAACTTCAGGTAACTGGTCTCATCGCCCTCACCTTTGCCATTTGCGCGAGAAAACCAAATTGCTGCTCCAAACTTGCGGTTTTCGCCACTGCGACGGGTGTAGACATGACCACACCACACCACTTTGGTAACACCATGCTCATCCTGACTAATCGGCGTTGCTCCAATCTTTGACCAATCAAAGTCCTTGTAGTTCTTTAACGGACGTTGCCAATTGGGGGGATTGTTACCTGCCAATACTTTCATGACAAGCAGCAGTTCTTTTAGAGTGTCGTCGTTCATGGCGCTGAGTAGTAATTCTGATCTATAGCCATTATGCTACAAATCCTCAAGCAGTGATTCTAGAGTGTTCGTCTGCGTCAATTTTTTCGGCGCTGAGCGGAGGGCTGCGAGTTCTTTTTCCAGCGTGTCAACGCGATCGAGCAGTCGCTGATTCGTTTCGATTAATTCTTTTGGAGGCGAACTGAAGTGGGGATTGTTTTCCCACCAGTTGATCCCCATTTCTTTGGCTTTATCGACGGAAGCAATTAAAAGCCGAATCCGAATCGTCAGTAGCTCGGTGGTGGCAACGGAAACGGAAATGTCTCCCGCGATCACGATTCCTTTGTCTAGAACGCGCTCTAAGACATCGGCTAACGTTGATCCGGTCGCAGTGGGCATGGATTTCTGACTGCTCATTCTCTGACTGCTCTGGGTTGTGAGTTACGCTTCGGATTGGACAGGTGCAACCGCAAAAAAGCGTCGATCGCGATGAACCACAAGTTCTTGAGTCACTAACGATCGCAGCGCTTCTAAAAGTTCTGTCCGAGCCAGACTAAACTCGCTTTCAAGCTCAGTAAGTCCTGCTCCGTCTGATCGCAGTAGATAGCGATAAATCTGCTGTTCTTGAGTCAAGTGTTCAGTGGGCTGATGTGGCAATCCATCGAGTAGTTCTGCTACTTGCGAGGTCAGCGATGGCGGCTCCACCGCGCCGATCATTTCATTCAGCAGTTCCCAGAGTATTTTAGTTGCATCTTCAAGGGGCAGGCTCGCTCGCGACAGCAAGACATCCGAGCAAATATCCCGAAATTCCGAATCTTCAGGCAGAACAGGAATATTGTGTTCCTGGCAAACTTTCGCAATCACTAATGCCGATCGCAGTCCTGATGCTTTGTCTGCCTTGGTTTTTTGCCGAAACGATCGGATTAATCGCACGATCAGGGCTGCACTGAGCCGCTCAATTTCGGTCTTCTGAATCAGAATCTCTTGCTGGGTGAGTTCATCCGGTTCTGGAATGTTGATCGTCACCAGTCGATCCATTAGCGCATCCTGAGTCGAATGCACACCGCAATACTCTTCCGGGTTTGAGGTCAAAATCGCTCGAAACTGGGGATTGACGCGGATATATTCGGTTTGATTGCTCGTCGGAGGCAGCACTAAAAGCTTTTCTTCTAGGGCGGAGAGCAAGACGTTATTCACTTCGGGGCGCGATCGATTGAATTCGTCGTACACCAGCGTAAAACCTTCTCGACAAGCCAGAGTCAATCGCGAATCGACCCAAGTATGCTTCATCTCGTCTTCGACTTTGACGACGCTGTGAATGTAGTTATCCACCACTTTCTTTCGGGTGTATCCTGCTTGTGCCCCGATGAGATCCGAGCTTTTTGAGTCGTCATCTCCATACATCAGCATGATCGGGCGCGATAACAGGTCTGCTAAATGCAGCGCTAAGGTCGTTTTACCGACTCCGGCACAGCCGCGTAAATGGACAGAAAAACCGGATTGCAAATATCGCAAAGCGCGAGTTGCAATCCGTTCGATCGCAGGGGTACTGACAAAACGGCGGGGGCTAGCTCTTAATACAGTCGTCACGGGGGCAATCCTCTACTGGTTTAAACTGGGGTGGAAATCAAATACATCCGATCGCGCTGCGTAATCTTGCCTTGCTGAATTAGCGATCGTAGTCCTTCAACCACTTGAATTCGGGTCATACTGAGCGCGGACTCAAGCTCAGTGAGACGAACGCTTTGCATGACTTCGATGTATTCGTAAATTTTTTCGTTGATCAGGGTTTTGGGTGAAGTGGGGGAGGTGGGGAGTGGGGAGTGGGGAGTTTCACACAGAGCAGGCTGAAGCGCTTGATCGCCCCACATCGTTTGAGCGAGATTGGCGCGGAATTGTTGAAGCTGCGATCGGAACTCTGCTAATTCAGCGAATAATTGAGTCATTTCAGCTTTGCGATCGTGCTGGGCTTGTAGGGCTTTTTCTTGCCGCTCCAATGCTGCATCCGTGAGAAATGCGGCTACATCAGAGCGCAGTTTCTCCACAAAGCAGGTTAAATCGCGAGTGAGTTGAATTCGTTGTTCAATCCGCGCTTGATGTGCGGCTTCTAAATGCGATCGTGTCTCGGTTTGCAATCTTTGAAGATCGGCTTGAAGGCTCTGTTGAAGCGAGGTTACAGTCTCGGTAAGCGTTGCTCGGAATTGGTGTAAGTCGTGCTTCAACTGCTGCGAAGCTAAGTCACGCTCGGCATGAGCGATCGCAAGAAATTCCTGAGTCTGTTGGTGGAGGGATTCACAGTAGTTTTGCAGGGCTTCGCGCCGTACACGGGCATCGTGCGATAGTGTTTCCCGAAATAAACTCAGATCGCTGCGGAGTTGAGATGCCTGCGCTTGACGCTGCTTCTGCGTATCTTGTAAAAGCAGCGAAACGGCTTGGCGACGTTGCACGACCTGTTGAAGTCGGTACTGCCGTTGCTGTTGCCAGGAGTCTTTAAAAGCCATTGCGTTTAATATGATGAATCGTGCAGTTTGCAAGCCTAGAAAACTGGGGAAGCCCGATCGATCCCCCAGTCAACCAGGATCTAGGAGCGATGAACTCGCATCCTATGCAGCAGGAACCGCTGCTTGAGCAGTCAATCCGACCGCTTCAGCATATTTCAGGTAGGTCTCGACCGAAGCGATTACAACTCGTGCTTCAACCGCCAACAGTTCGATGCCGACGAGTGAAACGCGCACCCAAGCATCGACCACAATTCCTTTGTCGAGGATACGATCGACCACTTCTGCCAAGCTGGATGAGGAGTTTACTTTTTCAACAGCCATGATGTAGTTCCGTGTTGAGTAGGGTTGAATGCGGTAGCCCTGTTAATTCAGACATTAATTCAGCGACTTCCATACTTAAGATGCACAGGAAACAACTGTGGACAACTAAGAACAAATACGGAATCTGCATAATGCAGCGATGCAAGCCTCAGCAGTCATACGGATGAAACAAAGCGCTAAAACGGTATTCGCGCATCGAATCTGCCACTTCTGGTAACAAACCCTGAGAAAAGGGAATCAGTTTAAAGCTGTGACCCCAAGTTTGAGCAGAAGCATGGAGCTTTAGTCATTTGATCAAAAGCGCGACGCAGTTTATATTGATACGCAAGGAATTCTCAGGCTTAAATTTCTTCATCGCAGCAAAATCTATGCGATTAGCACCGATTTAGTTCATGACAAACCGCTTTGCCCAACTGGTCAAAACAATGGAATACGGGCTAATTGTTTCTTGTCAAGCCCCGCCTAAGTCTCCCCTCCGGCACCCCTCGATTATTGCAGCCCTTGCAGAAGCCGCGATCGCTGAGAATGCCGTTGCCGTTCGAGTTGATACACCAGAGCATATTACTGCGGTACGTCAGCGCGTTTCTGCTCCTATGATTGGACTGTGGAAGCAGTCTGTTCCAAACTCTGAAATCTATATTACGCCTCAATTTGAACATGCTTGCGCGATCGCTGAAGCTGGGGCTGATTTGATTGCGATCGATGCGACGCTGCGCGATCGCCCCGAACCGGTCGCCACTTTAATCGATCGCATCCACACTGAATTAGATAAACCTGTGGTGGCTGACGTGGATACCCTGGAAGCGGCGATCGCCGCTGCTGAAGCTGGAGCCGATTTCATCGCAACGACGCTCTATGGCTATACCCCAGCCACTCTACAGCAAACACCCCCAGCGCTTAACCTGGTCAGCCAACTTGCGGAGAAGTTAGACACCCCTATTTTGTGTGAGGGCGGTATTGCATCTCCTCAGATGGCAAGACAAGCGCTTGATCTCGGAGCTTATGCCGTTGTGGTTGGCACTGCAATTACTGGCATCGAAGCACAAGTGCAGGCATTTGATCGAGCATTACGGCATAAACCTCCGGCGCTTTTGATTAAGCATGATGAGCGGTATCATTTTGCGCTGTTCTCGCAAGAACATCCTTCTTATCGCAGCTATGTGCGATCGAAACTGCGGCAATACAACGCAGAAAGTACAATCCGGGATGGATGTTTTGAGCAAGGGGCACTGCGGGGAACGCCGATTGAGATTTTTCTGCTTGACGATCGTCAGAAAATTAGAGCTGGAGTAGTTGGGCTAACTCGGTGGAATTGGTTGCTGATTGAAACGCTTTGGGTCGAGGAGTCGCTGCGTCGTCGGGGATTTGGCAAACAATTAATGCTGATGGCAGAACGAGAAGCAAAGCAGCGCGGCTGCACAGAAGCGATCTTGGATACCTTTAGCTGTCAAGCGAAGGGATTTTACGAAAACCTAGGCTACGAAATGTTTGCTCAGGTCGATGACTATCCATCCGGCTATAGCTTCTTTCAGCTTAAGAAGGAACTCTAACATAGCTCCAAAAGCATAGCCCCAAAAGAGAAATAGCCCCTTGCGGGAGCCGAGTTATGGTGCCAAACAACGGTATCAAGCCCGCAACCCTGAAACCCAGGCTGCGGCGGGGATTTCACCACGGAGGAATGCGATGAACGATAAACGTTCCACCATGTTCATCGGGCACGCCGCGCTGCAAGACGACATAAGAGATTTGTTTGTTCTCCGTCTGAAGCTCATAGGTCGCACCGCCCAGCCCGGTCGCTTCACTCACTTCTTCAGGTACAAATTGCGACTCGATCTCGCCTTCAAGCTCACGTAACTTAGAGCAAAGCGATTTGTAATAATTCAGCGCCGCCTCTGCTTGAATTTGCAAACTGACGTACTGATCTAACATCTCTCTGAACTCTGCATCCATCAAAGCCGCCTCCTGAATTCAACCACCACCACAGTAGTTCAAGCGATCCAGGAAGTACCAGAGTAGCGATCGCGTTAAAAAGCTAACGTAGCCGGGATTACTCTTGCTTCAGGTTAGCTATGCCTGCTCGTCCGCGGGCTTGAGTGTATTGGTAGCGTTTTACGGAGACGGCTGTATTTTTTTAGGAGTAGCTGGGCGCTTCGGCTTCTGAGGTTTGGGGGATTTTTGTACAGAAGGCAAGACGAATACTGTCGGCTGGATTGGTGTTATCCCTAACTGCTTCGAGAAGTCGTCGCTGTAGTAAGCTTCGTTCCAGTTCTTAGCCTGTTTGATTTGCTCTGGAGTAATGTTCTTTGCCTTTTTGAAGTCAGCCTGGGAAAGGTTAGCTCTAGTGAGGTTAGCCCCTTGGAGGTTGGCACTACCATACTCGTCATAAAGACGAGCAGCAGTGAAGTCGGCCCATTGGAAGTTTGCATTAGTGAAGTCTCCCTTCCTAAGATTGGCTCCCTGGAGATCGGCTCCGCTGAAGTCCGCACCTTCAAATTGGCTATGAAGTTGGGCACCGCTAAGGTCGGCATTTACAAAATATGTGCCAAGGACTTTTCCTCCAAGGATTAGGACTCCAGTGAGGTTAGCTCCAATGAGGCTAGCACTGCTGAAATTGGCGTTGACAAAACTAGCCCCGCTTAGATTAGTGTCATCCAAGTCCAGCCGAGTATCCGCTCGATCGTTCTGCACCTCTCGTCTGCCGAGCACTGTTAACGCAGACTGTACGTCTGTAGTCACCCTTGGTAACGGCTTGCGCTCCTCTGGCTTAGCTCGCCTCCATCCCTCCGGCAGCGGGGACTTGTTCCTTATATACGCGGTTAATACCTCCATTACCGTCCCGTGGTCTTTAGGTGAGTCCTTAGCAATGCGTTCCAAAGCGTAGATCGCGCCCAGTCGCACATGGATATCCTGGCTACCTAACTGCTCAACTGCTTTGGCAAAGCGATCGGTTACGAGTCGTTCTGTATTGAGTTGGCGCTCCGCCTGAGAGTTCTGATAAGTCAAATACAGCCCCACTCCTGCAAAGAGGGTTGCAATTACACCGAATGCCGAGATTATCACTTTGACGATATCTAGGGCTTCACCAGGTGTTTTTGCGGTAAAGGATAAACGCAAGAATTGCTTGGTCTTCCATACAAGCGATTGCTCTTGCCTTAGCAGCAAGAATGCCGCTACTGTGTAGTCCTCGGGTGTACCTTCTTGCCCGTACTGCTCCCAAAGCTCCTGGGCTCGCTGGATAATCTGCTCTTTTGTAAAGTTATAGCGTCCATATTTCGCGGCGCGGCTTTTCGGTTTCATCATCGGGCTCTTTATTTCTCACCGCAAATCTAACCTACGTGATTGCTGCCTGAGAAGATCCATTGATCCACTCAGCACCAGAGTAGAGATCGCGTTAAAAAGCTCACTTGTGATCTCAGTCCGCGGGGTTCTGATTGTCTGCTCCTTCCTCTTTGTGCCCAAGTAATGTCGAAAACGCCATTCTGGTAGTGTTGTTCGTGTTTGGTCTCTCTAAAAGCTCCCGTAAGTCTTGTTGAAATCTCTCATCGTCAAAGTTTGGTTGATTTCTCAATATCTGAACAAGAGAAACGACTGTAGCCAGAAGCTCGCCAAGATGCTCTCCCACTTTAGTTGCAAAAATTTCGTTATTTCCGGGTGTATTGTCTGCCTAGAATCCTAAAGGTTTACCGGGAGTGACCGCGACTCAGTTTATCAAAAACTCTGTATCGGATTTTGCTTCATTAGGGATTCCCTCTACCTTGACGCTCGTGGAGAAGTTCGGTACGGCAACGAGTGCAGCAGATGACCTCTGAGCGGGCGCGGCGTCACCTAAATCGCACACCTACAGAATAGGCGCTCTAGATAGCTTTAGAGGGACGTTGTGCCACGCCCTGCCTGATGAAACTCAATCCCGAACAGGTTCAGCAGGCCTTCGCCCGGCTCTCTTCAGAGAACGTTTCAGTCAGGAAAATCGCCAAAGACCTAAAAGTGCAGCCGTCCGCGCTGACTTATCGACTGAAGCGGCAATTCGGTGAATCGTATCTCAGCCTCAGCAAAGGTCTAAACTTCTCGCTCCTAAAATCCTTGAAGCAAGATATCCTACCCGGATTGACCGAATCCGAACAGGTCGAGGTGCAAGCGTGGATGACAGAAAACCTGCACCATCTGTCGATGCCTACTTTAGACTCAGGGCGATCGCTTCTGTACTCATCTACCTGAATTATTCTTGAGCGCTTTCATCTGTGCATCCACAGCATTCATATAACCTTGGTCTTGCAAAATGCTCTGCGGCAATAGATTTGCCTTGATCGCCGCTTGCACCACATCATTTGCCGTTAGAGTTCCTTGGTTACATCCATCCGCAAAGGCTCCATAGCTACGCAAGCCCTGCGCCCGGAGGCGGCCTTGGTATCCAGCATACACTAAGTCATACGGCGTTAGAGACGGAACGGCTGCTGTTGTCGCAATGGGAGCAGTCGTTGCATTGGTCGGGGTTGATTCTGCGCGCACGATCGGCATCGGAAGTAAAACAGTAGTCAGAAGCAGTCCTAGCATGAGTTTCCAATTATTCATGTCCTTTCTCCTAAGCATTCGTTGAGTTAGCGCACGCTTTAGCGAGCCAGTTTTACAGCTTAGAGGATGTCTCAGCAGTTGAAAAGTGGTCAGAACACTAAAGCCATCCTCTCAAGGTTGGAACAATGGAAGAATCTCCAGTCAATCTGATGCTCAACTCTGAACCCGCGATCGCGCCCATGACGATCACAGCGTGGCTAATCTTGGCGTTAATGTTTGGGCTAGTGGCTTGGGGATTTCTGGACGCAGAACTCGATCAGGAAAATCGCTGAGCGTTGGGGCAGCGTTGGGGCTACCGAGCGTAATGCAACACGGTTCAAAGTCGCATTCTCTCGTTCAGTAGAGGTACTAGCAGCAGGTGAACGGAGGCGTTAAGTCGCATATTTTCCCTGCGGGGTATCACCGCAAAGTTTATTGGTGGGCACGATAAGTCTGTGATGTTTCAGGGCGAATAATTATGGTTTCCAACTCCTCAAGCTTAGAGGCTCAACTCCATGAGGAAACGATCGCCATTTACCAACATGTAGGGCGTGAGACAGGGTATTGGGCCCACCGCTACCTGCAACGTGTGAAAAGGGTTGGTGGTTTGCAAGCAGCAAAAGATTGGCTTAAGCCGAAAAGCAATCCAACGAGCGGCTTACAGAAATTAGTTGAGATAAATCGGCTGGACTTATCCCTTGAAGCTTTAGTTCTCCGCCAACCTTGGTCAGCTCTTTTTACTAGCGAGGAATTGTCTGTTGCCCAAAAGCGACTAAATACTGTCTCTAGTGTTCGTCTTTCTGAAGAAGTTTCTGACAATCAGAAGCTGGTTGAGGGTTCAGTCTGCCAGGTTACGATCAATTCCTATGAGCGCAATCCTGAAGCCCGCAGGCGTTGCATTGAGTATTACGGTGTAAGTTGCTGCATTTGTGGCTTTAACTTTGAAGAGAAGTTTGGGTCGGTAGCGCAAGGGTTTATCCATGTACATCACTTAAAACCGCTATCGGAAATTCAGCAGGAGTATGAGGTTGATCCAATTGCTGACCTGCGCCCAGTTTGTCCTAATTGTCATGCCATGATTCATTTAGGTGGCAAGACAAGGAGGATGGAAGAGGTGAAATCGTGGTTACAGCATTAGTGCTTGCGACCTAACACTTCACAGCAGTGGACGGACGAAAGCTGCTGGTGCTGAGTTAAAGGCTGCCTGCTGCCGCTGCGCTTTGACGTTATCATTGAATTCGCTTTGCCAAATGCTAGCTAATTGCTGCGCCTTGCAGGAGTCCCATCCGCGCCAGAATTGGTGCATTCAAATCTGCGGCAATGCCAGCATTCCTGAACTCTAGAATGGCTACAAGATGCGGTAGCCCGAACTTAGAGGTTAGCTCACACTTGTAGCAGCAGCCAGCAGCCCGTCCCTCAGCATCGCAAGCTCTGCATGCGCTCCTATAGCACCACCATACCGTCGGTGCCTCAGACTGGCATGCCGCAGGCTCGGGTGGATCAGCGCGACAGCAGTGGTCTGGAAGTCCACTACATCCCGGAACGTCACGCCGGTCTGCACCGGTCCGACTGCATCCAAATGCTTCAGTCCACGCCCCGCTGCCCACGGTGCTAGCTCCGGCGAGAGGACTCCGATCACGGGTGGGACATGAACACCGAGTGTGAGGAGCAACGCCGGACGTTGGACTCGGAGCTGTTCGAGGAGAAACGCCTGGCAATGCGATACAAATTTTGCGTCGTTTGCGCCTGGGAATACGCCTGTTGTGGCAGTTCCCGCACGGAGTCCCATATAGAGATTTGTGAAAAAGCAGTGCTCTGGCACTACCCCCGGCGGACTCGAACAGCTTCAAGAGGTTGCTCCATGTGGGTAGCGTGAGGCGTTCTCCCCCAAGCCGCCGCGACTCAGCGTAGCCAGTCTCTGAGTGGAAGTCATGGCCGAGCACCATGATGCCGCCTACCGGAAAGGCGGGCATCGGGCACCCCTGCTTCATGCCCCACAGTCCGTATCCGCCAGGAAAAAACGCGAGTCTGCTAATTGGCTCCGGTACAGGTAGGACGCCGATCGGGTAGCCGTCCGATGGGTGGTGGCGTGCCCAGAGTGCTTCGGCAGGATGCATAAGCAGGGGGTTAGTCCAGTGTGAGAACGAAATTATGTTACGGAACTTGCATGGATGTAGTATTCCCAACGGATTACAGTTCTAGCCATTCTCGTGAGCCTAGCATTTAGACTGACTGCTTCCGCCCTGAGGATCACCGGCTCGGATGCACCCACTCCCTCCAGCTACGCGCTGGAACAGGCTTCCTACCTCAGGTAGATGCAAGCTCAGGCACAGTAGTGCGGTTAATGGGATGAATGGAATCCGTTGCTGTTCCGGTGGGGAGGAACTCAGCAGTAAAATTAAATTTCCTGTCAGCTCAGCGCTTCATGGGTTGACCAAAGGGGGAATTGAGAGATCGCTTCACAATAAGGAGAATTCATCATGACAGACAGGAAAACCATCGCCATTATTGGCGCAACAGGTGCCCAGGGCGGCGGTCTGGTTCGTGCCATCTTAAACGATACCAACGGGGGGTTCACCGCCCGTGCCATTACCAGAAACGTGCAGTCAGACAAAGCCACCGCTTTAGTCAACCAGGGAGCCAAAGTCGTTGCCGCTGACTTGGATGACATTGATAGCCTGCAACACGCTTTCTCTGATGCTTACGGTGCCTACTGTGTCACCAACTTCTGGGAACACTTCTCACCGGAAAAAGAGCTGATTCAGGCCCAGAACCTGGCCACCGCAGCAAAGCAAGCAGGGGTACAGCACGTCATCTGGTCTACTCTCGAAGACACGCGCCAGTGGGTGCCTCTCAGCGATGACCGGATGCCCACGCTAATGGACAAATACAAAGTGCCGCACCTTGATGCCAAGGGCGAGGCCAATCACTATTTCACCAATCTGGGCGTGCCCACCACCTTTCTGCTGACCTCATTCTACTGGGACAATTTCATTTACTTCGGTATGGAACCCCAAAAAGGCCCCGACGGCAGGTATGCCATTACCCTCCCTATGAGCGACAAGAAGCTGCCGGGAATCGCTTCCGAAGATATTGGCAGATGCGCTTATGGCGTTTTCCAGAAAGGCTCCGAGTTGATTGGTCAAACGGTCGGTATCGCAGGTGAGCACCTGACAGGCGATGAGATGGCGGCGGCATTCTCGCAAGCCCTCGGTCAAACGGTGGCTTACAACAGCGTTGATCCCGCTGTTTACCGCAGCTTTGGTTTTCCAGGGGCGGCAGACCTGGGCAATATGTTCCAGTTCAAGCGCGACTTCAATGACGACTTTTGCGGCGCACGTGATATCAATGTTGCTCGTTCGCTCAATCCTTTATTGCAAGATTTCGCAACCTGGCTCAACCGCAATAAGGACAGGATTCCACTGAAGTAGCGAAGATAATGGTTGATTGGTGATCGATGAATGCAGCGATCACCCCCGATGGTAAGCAACACTCTAAAGTAAGACTGTGGCATTCCCAGTTCTGTGTCAAGCTGCACAGAACTGGGATTTATCTCGTTGTGGTGTTTCTGCTGAACATTTGTACAGTGACTAATCAAATGACATCGGGACAAATTCGTGTCATCCAACCAACCTGAGCACCGTACACTTCAAGGATTGAAAAACTCTTCGGAATTAGTGCTTAACGGAACGCGAACGAGATACTTCGTTTGTCACTAAAAAGTATTTGCGACATAATCTTTTTTTGTGCCCTATCCGTAAACGAGCCTTTTTTGATAAGGCGGTAAGCACTGGCTGTACCCAGTTGCTATCCGTTTACAGTTCCAGTTCATAAATCTGGGCAATTTCCTCGGCTTGAATACCTAGGTAAGCTAGCGTTTGCTGCTGTGTGGCATGTCCAAAGGCTTTTATCAGCGGCGGAATAGCGGTACCGCGCTCCATATGCTGAATTGGCACGAAAAGCAGTATTAATTTCCAGCACAAATAAACACAGGTTCCGCGGTTGGTCACGCATCAAGAAATGGCTGCGTTCGATCGCCTTCTTATCCGAATCGGTTCAGCATTCTGAAGTTTTTTGTAATAGTTAATGAAATAGAAGGAGCAGGTCAATTGGGTCTTCTCGCTTCACAACGGTCAAACACTATTCCGAAATTACTTAGGACGCTTAGTAAACTGACCCTTCTCCTCCTTAACACCCGCTCCCTCGCTCTATAACAGAAGTATGGAACCAGAGCTAAGAGTCTTCCACCTCCACGCTCATCCGGTTTCTCTTCGCACTCACTCGCTTCCCAGCATTCTGGAGTAGTTCGCACCTCTACCTCGGTCTGCTGGTGATACCCAAGAAGTGGTAAGTCGCTCGATGTTTCTTCTCGCTGCCAAATAAGGCAGAAACTCTCTTTTAACTTTCACAACTCTTCAGGTGACTATGAGATCTCTTCAATCTGTGGCAATGCTTTCGGGTCTCGCTGCCTTAGTTGTTTCGCCGCTGTTCCTCGGTGCTGGCGCTGCTTCGGCTCAAACGGCTCCTCGTTATGATCGCAGTTATGTCGGTGCTGGCATTTCTGGCGGTGTCCTTAGCGGTGGGCGCGGTAATGATGACACGTCTTTTGGTGGCAATGTGCAAGGTCGCTTTGCAATTCCCAATACTCCTGTGTCTGCACGTGGTTCGGTCTTGTTTACGGGCGACAATAGTGCGATCGTTCCAACTGTGACCTACGATGTGCGGTTGAACGACAAATCGAATGTGTATGCGGGAGCGGGCTACTCGTTTGTGCAGAATGGTGGAGTAACCTCGCCGATTGGTAATCAAGATGCACCGGTGCTGACGGTGGGAGTGGAATCCCAAGTGGCGAAAGGTGTCGTGGTGTATAGCGATGCCAAGTATGGCATCAATGCCTACCGAGGCAGTGATGCGGGTGCGCTGAGTCTGCAAGCGGGTGTAGGACTAGAGTTCTAAGCGCGTATCGAGCAGACAAAGTTACAGGCTTGACCAATGACTAAGGGACAGGGTTCTCACGTTAAAGTGGGAGCCTTTTCTTTTATCAGTATCTGGCTGAGCAGAGGTTGGCTGCTGAGATTTGCAGATGCAGTTGGTGATCGCACCTTTATTCATTCAGTCTGCACATAATACAGCCGTGTTACAAATCTTTAAAATTTACTACAGTTGTAGATCGCTAAGAGGCGTGACTTGACCCAATCGCTCTATCTTAACTTGAGATTATTCGTCTCAAAATCTCGCGAGACTAAAATCGGACTGAATGTTCGATTTCTCAGTCGCTGAAACGCCCAAAATTCATGAGACTGCCCCTCCCTTCAACTCGGTTGCTCAATTGCCCTCAACACAGTCACGGTAAAGCTTTTCATCTTGTCTCACTTTTCCGAACTTCTGCTGACCGTGCAGCCTTCCCATTCGGTGCTTGCTCACTTTCGCACAGAAACTATGAAAATAATCTGCTTCAACTCGTCTGGCTGAGCCCAAATGCCCGGTCCTTCAACTTATTGAGGGTCTTCGAGCAAGAGCTTTTTTGCGACCTCGGGGAATTGCTGTTGCAGACATGCGTCGCAAATCCCGTGGGTAAACTGCACGTCTGAATGCTGCTTGATGAACTTTTCAACGCTGGACCAATAGCCTTGGTCATCTCGAATGCTTTTGCAGTAAGAGCAAATGGGAATTAATCCTTCCATCAGATCGATCTGGTGAAGGGCTTCAGTTAAACTCGCCAACACTCGCCGCAACTCGAGCTGGGCAATCACCTGCCGCGCCAGTGCTTCCAGAGCCAGCTTCTGGGGCGTGGATAACGCTCGGGGTCGTCGATCGATGACACAAAGCGAACCAAGCGCATGTCCTTCGGGAGTAATCAGCGGTGCACCGGCATAAAACCGAATCCTTGGATCATCGGTGACGAGTGGATTGTCCATAAACCGTTCGTCCAGCAGGGCATCGTTCACCACTAGGGTTTCGGGACTCAAGATAGTATGTCCACAAAACGCGAGATTCCGATCGGTTTCATCCACCTCTAAGCCCACCTTCGACTTGAACCACTGTCGCTCTGCATCGACGAGGCTAATCAGGGCGATCGGAACCTCGCAGATGAACGAGGCTAGCAAGGTGAAGTCGTCATAGGACTGCTCTGCAGGGGTATCTAAGATGCGGTATTGTCTCAGTGCTTCCAGTCTCGCAGCTTCTTGAGCCGGTTTTCGTACTTTCATCGCATAGACCTCTGTTTGTCCTGCAACCAAGGTTGCTGGCGCCAATAGTATTTTAGTATTTTCTATGCAACCGAACGCTGAGAAAGCTCCTCCTTGCTCGTTCTCAAGCAGAACAGTCACTGACGTTTAATCTCATACTTATTGACCATAGCGATTAAACAAAGAAACACGAGAAAATGTGATAGTGCTTAACATGATATTATGCCCAAGTTCTCTTCGCCTCAAAAGCAGGAAGCTGCAAGCATTGGGTCATGTCATTAGGAACAAACCTGATGCTCCATGTTGAACTCAGGATTGATAAAAGGCTAAAAGCGATGGCGAAGGTTGATACTTAGCGCCTTCACATCTCTCTCTCTATCATCGAGGAATTCTAGCGATTTGTAGGTGCTTAACGAAATGTATTACTTATCGAAAGGATTGAAATAACCAAGCTTACCTGGTTTAGGCTGGCAAATCGTATAAAGCTCCATCAAGCGAAATATTTGCAACGCGGTCGTGATCGCTTATATAAAAGTTAATTCAATCCTCCTGCGTTGAGTGATATTCGCTCTACTCGGCTCAGCGAAACGTCCCTGGTTCGAGTCCTGCTGCTCAACATTCATCGCTTTATGCACCCGCAAAATCCATCTACCCCTTTCCTCGCTTTAGACGCTGCCCTTGATCGCCGTGCCTTGATCGTATCTCCAGACACCTCGTTCAGCGAGGCGATCGCGATGATGAGCAAAGCGCAGAGCAGTTGCGTGCTTCCAGGATTGGAGCTCTCGCTCAACACCACTTTGATGAGCGAAGCTCGTGCAAGTGGGCTTCTGATCGTCGAAGGAACGCAACTGCTGGGCGTATTTGCCGAGCGAGATGCGCTTGAGGCGATTGTGTCAGGACAAGACTTAACCGCAATGACCCTCACGGATGTTGTACAGCGATCGATGATTCGCTGCACTGCATCTGAGGATCAAACGGTTTTTACAGCACTCGATCAATTGCGTCAGCATCAAATTCATCACCTGCCCGTTGTGGATGATCAGGGGCAATGGCTCGGACTCATCACCCCCGCGAGTCTTCGTGCTCTCTTACCGCTCGATGAACTTCTGAAGTCAAAGCCGTTAGCCGAAATCGTTTCTCCGCCTGTGATACAGGCTCCGGCAACTACATCTGTACTTAAGTTAGCTCAACTGATGGTTGAGCATGGCGTGGAATGTGTTGTCCTCACAAGCAGCGAGGAGACAGATGCTCAACCTGCCGGATTACTGCTCAGACGGCACATACTCCAGCTTTGGGCACTGGGGTTGGAGTTGTCGCAGATTCCAGCCCAAACCGTGATGAGTGCTCCATTTTTGTGCCTCCCTGCCTCAGAGTCAGTATTAGTGGCTTACTGGGAGATGCAGCAAGCCAAAGTGCAGCGCTTTGGGGTACGTGACGCTGAAGGAAGCCTGTTAGGGGTCATCTCGCCGACGAGTTTTCTTGAGATGCTGGATCTTAACGAGATGCACAGCGCCGTGGATCAGTTGCAGCGATCGATCGAGCAGTTTGAGGTTTCAAAAAGCAAAGCTGACCAAGACCCGCGACCTGATCTTGATCTTCAGCTACTCGAAAATCCAACCGGCTTGCTGGAGCAGTTGCAGTGCAGCCAAATTCTCGCTGCGATGGCACTCCACATCCGGGAGTCCCTCAACCTAACCGATATTCTGCAAAGAAGCGTCGAAGAAGTCCGACAATTCCTTAAAACAGATCGGGTGATTATCTACCAGTTTCACCCCGACTGGAGCGGTACCGTTGTGGTCGAGTCGGTCGCGGACGGTTGGAGACCTGCGCTGCACAGTAGGATTCACGATACGTGCTTTGCACAAAATTATGCCCAAGCCTATAAACGGGGACGAACCCAAGTTTGCGATGACATTTACACTGCAGGGTTAACTCAGTGTCATATCGACATTTTGGTGATCTACGATGTACGAGCCAGCTTGGTCGTTCCGATTCTACAGGGAGACCATCTGTGGGGATTATTGTGTGCCTATCACTGTGCTGGACCTAGACGATGGCGCGCATTTGAAGTCGAGCTTCTGAAGCAACTCGCCACCCATATCGCGATCGCGATTCAGCAATCGGAGCTGTATCAGCAAGTTCAGACCGAATTACAGGAGCGCCGACGCACCGAGGAGCAGCTCAAGCTATCGCTGAAAGAAAAAGAAGCCTTGCTGAAGGAAATTCATCACCGGGTCAAGAATAATCTCCAGGTGATTTCGAGTGTCTTGCGACTACAATCGGATTACATCAAGGATGACCGGGTTCTCGCCCTGTTCAAGGATAGCCAAAATCGCATCCGCTCGATGGCACTGATTCATGAAAAGCTGCATCAATCGAGTGATCTGCTCAAAATTAACTTTGAGGACTACATTCGGGATTTAGCCGACAACTTGCTGCGCTCCTATGCAGCGAATGTACAGGCAGCCACGTTACAAACTGAAGCAGCAGGGGTTTGGCTCAACATTGATACCGCGATTCCTTGTGGCTTGATCATCAATGAGCTTGTGTCCAATGCCTTGAAACATGCCTTTCCCACTCCAGCCCCCGACAATGAAATCCGGGTTGAAATTGTTCCCACTGCAGATCATCGATTGACCTTAACCGTTCGCGATAATGGGGTTGGTTTTCCACCAGATCTGGACTTTCGCAACACCGATTCCCTCGGCTTGGAATTAGTCTGCGTCTTCACTGAGCAACTCGAGGGCACGATCGATCTGGATCGAACTGTAGAATCGGGAACGACTTTGACAATCACATTTTCAGAACTAGACAATACCGGGAAGGCATAATTATGGCTGCTGAAAAGATTTTAGTTGTGGAGGATGAACGCATCGTTGCTCGCGATATCGAAAAGCGCTTGAAGAAGTTGGGGTATGTCGTTCCCGCCTCGGTTGCCTCTGCGGAAGCAGCGATTGAAAAGGTTGCAGAAGTTCGACCGGATCTAGTTCTAATGGATATCCGGCTCAAAGGTCCGATGGATGGCATCGAAGCAGCAGAGCACATTCGCACCGAGTATGAGACACCCGTTATATATTTAACGGCTTACGCTGATGAGGCGACCTTACAACGTGCAAAAGCGACCGAACCCTTTGGGTACATTGTGAAACCCTTTGATGAGCGGGACTTGCATGTGGCGATCGAAGTCGCCCTCCGCCGCCAATTATCAGAAACTGCCATTCGCGTTGCTTTAGAGAAAGAGAAGGAGTTGAGCGAGTTGAAATCCCGGTTTTGGTCGATGGCGGCGCATGAAATTCGCAACCCGATGACCTCGATCCTGGGATGTGCTCAAATGCTGGAGCGTGAGTCCAATTTGCCCGAGGAGCGACGCCGAGAGTTTTTGTACATGATTCAACAGTCGGTTCGGTCGATGGACCAGTTGTTAAACGATTTATTGGAGATTGGTCGCGTTGAAGGCGGCAGTTTGAAGTTCGAGCCTGCGCCTTTGGATTTGGAGCAGTTCTGTCAGCGCTTGGTGGAGGAAATCCAATTTAGCGCGGGTGCTCATCAGCGCATCGTGTTCCATTATCAAGGGGACTGTGAGCGGGCTTACCTCGATCAAAAGCTTCTGAGACACACGCTCACCAATCTCCTCTCCAACGCCATCAAGTATTCCCTCGGAAGCAGCCTGGTTTATTTAGATCTCGTTTGCACAGATCAACAGGTCACCCTCCAAGTTCGAGACACGGGAATTGGTATTCCCCTGGAGGCACAACGGCATCTATTTGAACCGTTTCAGCGGGCGAGCAACGTAGGAAAGGTTCCGGGTACGGGATTGGGGCTGACGATGGTAAAACGATGCGTGGACTTGCAGGGGGGGCAGATTGCGGTTGAGAGTGAAGTGGGTGCCGGAACCACTTTTATTGTTCAACTCCCCCAGCATGAGCCCGTAAATAGCCAACTGCAAAGAACGGTTTCAGGTTGAGAAGAGGCATTCCCAGGGGGACTTCGCTTGACTTAGATTGAGCCATTAGCCCTTCTATTTAGTCGAGAAATTGCGACGACCCGTTGCTCAAATGGAAGTGAGTATATGTCAATCAAGGATGCACCCTAGTATCAAATCCGCTTGATGCGTTGTTACTATCGAGTGTCAGGCAGACTTGTGCCATCTTCGTTCAATAGCAAGCGCTCAAATAATACTCAGACAAAAGTCAGCAGATTGTTTTTATTGCTAAAACAGCTTCAGCAAAAACCAATTAGTTGAGTGTTAATCTCCGACAAATAAGCATTTCCATTTAAATGTGAATAATAGAAACATTGAAAACAGCTGATAGAGCGCTTTGGAAAGGATTTATAAGAATTTGAGCAAGCATCAAAGTTAACGGACTTCACCTGATTTCCCTTCCAAAAGCTAGAACCTCTGTGCACTGAGCATCAGCGCTTTTTGGCATTGAATTCACTTTTCCAAATCTTGGTTAACTGCTGAACATGCAGAGACTCAGCCACTATCTTTTTAAGTCTTTTGCACAGTAAGCACGGAATATCGAGCTATTACAAAAGTCAGACTAGACGTTGATAGCTATCCTTTGTCGTCGCTACAGCTATATATCAGGGTCTCTTTTGGGTTTGAGGGCAGTTTGTACCGGGCGCAAAGCTTAGAAGTAGCCGTTATCTATCAAGCCAATCGAGCCATCTTAAGCACTGTTCAAGGAAAACGTCCTTAACGGCTTGAATCACCCCAATCGGAACCTGCTTTCAAACTCTTTCTCAGGGTTGTAGGCTGCGTTATCCCGTCTGTCCTAGGGTGATACAAGTAATCGGAGTAGCAATGACCCTGACAACATCCTTGCCCATCCCAGACTTAATCCGTCAGCTGCGGCAGCATCTCAATCTGTCGCAGGAGAAGTTTGCAGCCAAATTGGGCGTGTCTTTCAAAACCGTGAATCGGTGGGAGCGGGGACATAGCCTGCCTTCACCGATGGCTCTGAAGCTGATAGAAGCTCAACTGAAAACACTTGGGGAACCTGGGCAAGTCCTGTTACGCCGGTATTTCTTAGAGGGAGAGTTGGATGCCTGAATCGAGATCGTCCGTTAGTTTGGAGGATATTTTTATTACCGAGGTCTTAGCCCAGAGGCCGTCCAGAACCCCTAACTTACAAGCTGAAACGCAGGCTTTTCACACGCTGGCGCGGCAACTCGCAGAACACCCACAAACGATGCTAAGAACCTTAGTGGCTGTCGCGAAGGAGCTGTGTCAAGCAGGAAGTGCTGGCGTGAGTTTACTCGAGGTGACCGCCGATGGAGAAGAAGTCTTTCGCTGGGTTGCCGTCGCGGGAGCCCTAGCCGATTACGAGGGCGGGACAGCGCCGAGAAACTTTAGTCCTTGTGGCACCTGTCTAGACCGCCAATCACCTCAACTTTATACTCATCCGGAACGCTATTTCCCCGACTTCGAGCAAGCGAACCCTCCAGTCGTTGAAGGGTTGGGTATTCCGTTAATGGGTGCATCTCAACCCTTAGGCGTCATTTGGATCGTGTCCCATAACGCAGCCCGACAGTTTGATGCTGAAGACGTGCGGATTATGACGAGTCTGGCGGACTTTACCGCGGCTGCCCTACACAGTATTCAGTTGCGACAAACGGCAGAAGTTGCCTTGCAGCGGGAGCAATCTGCCCGGCGAGAAGCCGAAGCCACCCGTCAAGCCTTAGATGAATCGGCACAACGCGCGATTGAAATTCTGGAAAGTATTACTGATGCTTTTATCTGTGTTGATCAAGACTGGCGCATTACCTATGCCAATCAAGAGGCTGCCCGGTTAACCAAACTGCACCCTGAGGAAATGATGGGTAAGACGCGCCAAGCGTTGCAGTCTGGAGCAAGACGAAGCAGTTCCCCGCCTGAGGTCATTGCCACGGTGATGGAACAAGCTTATCGTCGGATTGTTGCAGCACCAGAGGAAATCCACTTCGAGACGTTTGATGAAGCTTCGCAGCGGTGGCTAGAGATTCATACTTACCCCTGTAAGGTGGGTTTCAGTCTTTATTTTCGCGACATTACTGAGCGCAAACGAGACAAACTCAAACGTCTGCAAGCAGAGACAGCCTTGCGAGAGAGCGAATCGCGCTTTCGTCTGATTGTCGAGAGTGTAAGAGACTATGCCATCTTTACGTTGGATCTAGATGGGCACATCACCAGTTGGAACCCTGGAGCCGAACGGCTGCTCGGTTACAAAGAGGCAGAAATTATCGGTCAACTCGGTCGCATTATCTTTACCCCCGAGGACAATGAGGCTGGAAAAGCTGATGAGGAACTTCAGACGGCGCTGACTCAAGAACGAGCAGAGGATGACCGCTGGCACGTTCGTAAAGATGGAAGTTGATTCTTCGCTAGTGGTTTCATGATGCAACTGCGGGACGAAGCGGGAAATCTTCAGGGATTGGTCAAGATTCTGAGAGACATCACCGAAGCGCATCAAGCCCAAGAGCGGGAGCAGTTTCTATCCAGAGCGAGCGCCGTCTTAGCTGGGACCCTCGATTACAAAATCACGTTGTTTAACATTGCACAGTTAGTTGTGCCGTTTCTGGCTGATGTATGTTTCTTTGACATTCTCAATTCCAATCACCAGATCGAACGAATGGCATGGCATCACGGTGATCCAACCAAGCGGGATTGGTTTGAGCAGGTGCAACGATATACGCCACCTCAAGACCGTGAGAACCACCCGATCTCCACCGTTGTTGCCACAGGTCATGCCAACCTTGTTTCTCATGTAACTGAAACATGGATGCAAGCCGCAGCAGTCAGTGCCGAGCATCTGCAATTCATCCGCGACTTACAGGTGAGATCGTTGATCACTGTGCCCCTGATTGCTCATGGGCGAACGCTTGGAGCTCTAACGGTTTGCTCCACCGCAGACTCGAATCGCCACTACACTCAGTCCGATTTGGCAGTGGCAGAAGAATTAGGACGACGGGCAGCGTTAGCGCTCGATAACGCCCGGCTCTACCAGCAGGCGCAGGAAGTCAACCGAATGAAGGACGAGTTTTTAGCCGTGCTCTCGCATGAGTTGCGCTCGCCGTTGAACCCAATTCTCGGTTGGCTGCAAATGATCCGTCGGGGAAACATGGATGCAGCCAGAACCGAAAAAGCCTGGAACACGATCGAGCGCAATGCCAAGCTGCAAGCCCAACTGGTTGAGGATCTGCTGGATGTTTCCCGGATTCTCCAAGGCAAACTGAGTTTGAATATGGGTCAGGTCAACTTAGCGGTGACGATTCGCGCTGCCTTAGAAACGGTGCAGTTGGCTGCCCAAGCAAAGTCGATTGCGATCGAGACCAGACTTGATTCTCAAATTCCATCGATCCTAGGAGATGCCACCCGTCTACAACAAGTTGTTTGGAATCTCCTCTCGAACGCGATTAAGTTCACCCCGGAAGGAGGGCAGGTCGAGGTGCACTTAGAACGGTTGGATAACCAGGCTCAGATTCGGGTGAGAGACACAGGTGTGGGGATTCCGCCCAGCTTTGTGCCGCACGTGTTTGACTACTTCCGGCAAGCGGATGGAGCGACAACTCGACAATTTGGCGGACTGGGACTGGGATTAGCGATCGTGCGTCAGATTGTGGAGGCGCATGGGGGAACGGTGTGGGCAGAAAGTCCAGGGGAAGCGCAGGGGGCAACATTTACGGTGAGACTGCCGCTGACGCTGGCTCAATCCACAACCACTCCAGAAAGCCAACCCTCTGAAGCGGCTTGTAGTTTGCACGGGACTCAAATTTTAGTGGTCGATAACGAGCCCGATGCGTTAGAGGTTGCTGCGTTCGTCCTGGAACAAGATGGGGCAACAGTGATCACAGCCACGTCCGCCGAGGAAGCGTTGACCGTGTTCAACGAATCGCAACCGGATATATTACTCAGTGATATCGGGATGCCGGAAATAGATGGCTATATGCTAATGGAGCAAGTACGGTGCTTCGAGGCGTTGCAGCAGGAATCGCTGCCCCCTGAGAAGCGGAGAGCGATTCCTGCCATTGCGCTCACTGCTTATGCTGGGGAGATCAATTATCAGCAGGCGATCGCGGCAGGGTTTCAACGGCATCTGGCTAAACCCGTTGATCCAGGGATGTTAGTCCAGACGATTGCAGAATTGCTGAAGCAAAACCCGCGTCAATAGACGGAGCACAACCGCTGGAGGAGGCGTTTCAACTGTTGTCCGTCTTCGAGATAGCTGACATATTCATGGTCACCGATCTCGATATCTTGCCCCTCAAGGTCTGCCCCATAGCGTTCAGCCATGATAATAATTGGAGCACGGCTGTCTACTCCTGAATTTTGGCGAATCTGCTGCCCAATTGCCCTGCATTCATCGATCGTTTGGTTCATCTGATTAATCAAAATCAGATCAAAGCAGTCTTGCCCTCCCTGGGTGCGCTGAATGGCATCCTCTGCATCAAGCGCCATCATCACCTGCCAGCCCCAGGCTTGCAGATTATGCTTCAGCATCGGTCGGGCGTTATCATCGGGTTCCAGGACGAGGATACGAGCGGTGTTTGTGGTGGTCTGATGCATGTCTTTCACTTCTTCATAATTAACAACTGGATGTCAGCGAACCTGGCTTGCCGCGTTATTGCTCGGCCAGTAATCGCTGGTATTGAGCTTTGATAGTTTTGAAACATTCGCAGCCACTCGCTTCTAACCCTGTCTGATTGAGAATGTGCACATTGCCACGCCGATATTGAATCAACCTTCTTTCTTGAAGACTTTGAGCCGTCTGCGTCACCCCGGGTCGCCGCACGCCGAGCATGATCGAGAGAAACTCCTGCGTCAAAGGCAAATGGCTGGAGTTGAGTTGCCATTGGGCTTCGAGTAGCCACCGGCACAGTCGTTGCTCGAGCGGGTGGAGCGCATTGCAAGCCGCGGTCTGAGAGACCTGTGCCAGAAACACCTGAGTGTAGCGCAGCAGCACATCGCGCAGTTCGTCGTTCCGGTTAAATTCTTGTCGCATCACCTGAGCCTCGATCTTCATGGCGTTCCCTGCAACTTGAACAAAGACATCCGTCTGTGCCGCTTCACGGCTGCCCAAGCAGGCGTGAATGCCGACCACATCCCGACTGCCGGCCATACCGACCTCGGCGACCGCCCCATTTTTCATCGTGATCGTGACTGAGAAGAGACTGTCGATCGGAAAATAAAGATGGGATACAGAGTCGCCAGGTCGGTAGATGACTTTGCCTTGCTCTAAGCTGACTGGCTGGAGATGCGGTGCCAGTCGATCGAACACCTCAGCCGAAAGCGTCGCTAATATTTGATTGTCAGGGGGCATAACAGCCTCAAAAGGTGAGTTGGAGAGGCTCTTCGTAGAACACAGCTCAGCATCAAAGGTCAAAGATTGCCGAAACAGGAATTTGCTAGACCGCTTCAACCTGCTCAGTCACGCTTGCCACGGTCGCAATCAGCTCGTCGAAATCGATCGGCTTGGATAAGTGTCGGGAAAATCCGGCGCTGAGCGCCTGAAGCCGATCGGTTGTTCTGGTATAGACGGTCACAGCGATTGCAGGAATTCGGACGTTGAAAGTTGTCTCAAGCGCTTGCACTTGGCGGATGAGCGCATATCCATCCTCCTGGGGCAGGGCAAGCTCGCTGATTAGGAGATCGGGACGAGTTTGGTGAATCTGCTGAATCGCTTCACGGACACAAGTTGCTGTCGTCGTCTCCACACCATAGGAAGCAAACAAGAGCGTCAGTAGCTCAGATGAATCAGCGTTTGCATCGACGACCAGCACTCGTAAACCATTTGGCAGTAAAGCAGAATGACACATATTCGGGTAGCACACGACAAAGTAAGAAACCATGGAACACAAAGTGAGCAGTCCCTGCTTTCCCCAGAAGCAATGCGGTTGAGTTGCTCAACTGTCTCCATCGTAGCGACTGGCAGGATCGAGTTCAGTACGAAACCGTACCAACGGAAAATGTCCCACCGCGAGGATGGGGAAATGCCAATGTCGCTAAAGCGGGCAAAGGGTGTGGAGAAGATGTTTTAACTGTTGCCCATCCTCAAGATACGTCACGTACTCGCTTTCCCCAACCTGGATATCTTTCCCTTCCAATTCGGGACCATACTTCTCAGCCATCACCACAATTGGAATCCGGCGAGAATGATCGGCGTGTTGACGAATCTGCCGCCCCAGGTCAACCGTTTCGTCGATCGACTGCTTGAACTGATTGATCAGAATCAGATCAAAGGACTCACTGCTATACAGAGTTCGCTGGAGCGCATCTGCGCCATCCAAAGTTACCGTCACAAGATAACCCCACTGGTGCAAGTTGTCTCGAAGAGCGGGACGGACTGCATCGTCCGGCTCAACGAGCAAGATAACTTTTAAGGTTGCTGATCTCTGTCCCATATCCCGCTGACTTTGCCAAACACATCACGTTACGAGGGCCCTCCAGGAGCGAGACCCAGCAAGTGATCGTATTCATCCTTGACCGTTTGAAAACACTCGCAGGAAAAGGCTTCTAGCCTCGATCGATCCAGGATATGAATGTGCCTCCGGTGGTAACGAATCAAATCGCGCTCCTGAAGCGATTGGGCGGTTTGGGTAACACCCGCCCGGCGTACCCCCAGCATATCTGCGATAAATTCCTGGGTCAGATCTAGATCATCCCCCTCAACTCGGTCATGCGCTTCTAAGAGCCAGCGAGCCAAGCGTTGGTCTATCCTATGGAGGCTGTTGCAGGCGGTGGTTTGCGAGATCTGGGCGATAAAGGCTTGAGTGTAGCGCAGCAGCACATCACGCAAGTCTTGATTGCGATCAAACTCTTCTCGCAAAATCCGAGCATCAATCTTCAGAGCGCTACCTGGAATCTGCACAATGTAGGTGGTTTGTGTTGTTTCTCGACCGCCCATAAAGGCATTAATCCCAATCACTTCACGCTGACCGACTACTCCCGTCTCAGCAGTTGTGCCATCCTTCATCGTGGTGGTGATAGAAAGAACACAGTTGAGCGGAAAGTAAAGTGTGTGGATCGGTTCACCGGGATTGTGCAGACGATCTCCTTTTGACAACGCCTTTTGTTTCAAGTGTGGAGCAAGCTTGTCACCTAGAGCTTGAGGCATCGCACTGAGCAAGCGGTTTTGAGCGGTCATAGCGCCCTCACAGTTTGTCTTAGCAGCTTACTTCGTCGCGATAGGGAGTACATCCAACACAAGTTAGAAATCATCTGCTAAGCAAAAGGTTTCTCCCACTCTTACCGGATATCTCCTTGTCATCTACCAACCGTCCCACAATTGGCTGTGAGTATTGCTGATACTAAATTCAGGCAGATTTTGTCGCTCGGGAAAAAGCCTGAAAAAGCCGGATTCGGCTTGAAAGAGCATCAATACCGTTAGAAACTATTGACCACTGATTTCTAATAAATAAGCTTTTCTATTTATTAGAACATAAGTGTTATAAAGGCTGAAAGCTCTTTCCACTCTGTCTTAACGGTAATTTACGAGATTTGAGCAGGCATTAAAATTAACCGATCTCACCTGCTTCCCTCTCCGAAAGCTAGACCCTCTGTGCTTTCCAAGAGCAACAGCACTTTTCGACGACTAGTGTAAATTAAATAAACCCAACTGTTTATAGGGCAGTAGGACTGAGTCATATCGCTTCAAATATTTATTATGGCTCTCAAATCTGTTTATTAAAGCTAAGCACCGAAATAAGCTGTACTGCCTGCTATGCAAAAGCTCTGTCTCGTTAACGGTTTTTTAAATAGCTAATGATATCCCTAAAGGTTGATAACACAGATTTCGCGCCAGATATAGCTTTCGGCTCTGATCATAGGTGTCACGACAATAAAGTATTAGGTAGTGCGATCGAGTGTGATCGATCGTATTTAACCCAGCCGCGCCGAGTCCAATTGCACACTCTCAACCCTTATCTAACCAGTAGAAATAAAGCCGCTCCCGATGGTTGGTGGGCGGCTTTTTCGATCTAATTGAACGTATGACCCTAAACAACGAGAACTACCCTGACTGGTTGCAAGCTCTGATCAACGCCTGTGAGCGCGCTAAAGCTAAAGAAGCGAATCAATCTGAGTCTCAACCCAAGAGCGATCGTAAGGGTGACCGCGCCGCCTAATCCGATAATCTCAAGAATGGACTCGGCTTGACGGTCACCACTTTATTCGGTAAGTCCACTATCACTCGATCAATAAAACGCAGGAAGACCGCCCGCTTCTCAGAATCGGTCATCACTTGCCAGGGCTCCGCTCGCACCAGTAGGCTCAGTTCCTGTCGCAGCGCTTGCTGCTGGGCTTGATTTGGAGTTGTGCTTTGTAGATTGGCAATCTTCTGATGCAGCACCCCGATCTGCTGCTCTAGTAATTTCTCCTCATCTCCCATCTCGAGCTGAAACTTCCTCAACTGCCGGATCTGACCCTCGATCCGCTCAACCTCGGGATTCGGTAGACGCTCCGTCTGCGAGGCTTCACTCGCCCGCTCAATCAAGAGATCCGCCCAATCCATCAGGTGATCAATCACGGCGTCTTCCACGTCATCGAAATGAATCGTCTTGCCACACGACGGGCGGTAACTGGACTTACATCGAATATATCGATAATTCCGCCCGCGCTCCGGTGAGCCGCAGACCATCGGGATCTGACACTGCTCACACCAGACCAGCGCGGTTAGCGTCTTCGGTTCTCGAGAAACGTTCGCGCCTCGATAGCGGGACATCCGACTCAACAACTGCTGAACCCGCTCCCACTCTGCCGGGTTGATGATTGCTTCATCGGGGTGGGTATTGAACTAAATCTCCTTATAGGTTCGTTTAGCCTTATCCCAGCCAATCCCGGTATGACCGCGCCAAACCGGATTCGTCAGTAAATCTCGATATGTCTGCGGACTCATCTGTAAGCCGAGTTCCGACACGGCTCGGGCTCGAAGCCGGGAGATATTCCCGTTCTCTTGAAAGAAGATTTCTTTCAACCGAATTGCCGCCTCGATCCGCGCTGGATCACGTTCGTACCGCCGCTCCGTATTTCTCTGGTAACCGAATGGAACTCGGTACGCGGCTAGACTCATGTGTCGATTGAATTCCCACGCGGCGCTGGTTCGATAAGACAACACCCGAGATTCTTTCTCAGCGGCAACCGCACTGGACGCCCAGAACTCCCAGTCCGCCGGGTCTTTCCAATTGATAAAGTCGCCTTCTAATCCTTTATTGCAGACGAACGCACCGACTTCGGTTCTCTCGAACTGTTTCCCCAGTCGCGCCAAGGCTTCCAGGTCGCGTCCCATCCGATCAACCCGGTTAAAGATCACCACATCGGCTGAGCGGTGCTCTAAATACTCGCTAATAATTTGAAAATTCGGTCGATCATTTTTGCGTCCGCTGATAAGATCGCAGTAAATTCGATCCTCGGGTAACTCCGCGCCGATTCGCTTCGCTGCTTGCTTAACGTTATAAATCTGACGTTCAAGCGAGACCCCGTTATTTTGCTCGGCGCGGCTTAATCGGATATAACCTATTGCTCGCAAAGAGAAAGCTACCAACTTGCTAATAAGATCTTACCGCGACTTGGTAGCTAGTTATGGTGATTTGACTCTAGGACACATCGTAATTTTGACCCGATTCGGGATGAAAATCTGTAGCGATCGTTGCTCAAAAGGGGTGCGATCGTCCTAAATTTCTTTCATCGCTTCGCTAATTTTCTGGGTGACAAACGGCAAAATCGCTTCATTGTTGCTATGAGACTTGCCCTCAGTAAAGATAACGAGCAAAAAAGGCTGTAAGTCGGGAAGTTCAACATAAGCTGCATCGTGGCGCACTCGGCTCATTAGTCCGGCTTTTGACCAAACTTTTGCCGTTTGGGGAACACCGCCGCCGATAAAGCCGACCACTTGGTTTTCGGGATCGGCTTCGAGGTCAGATGGATTGAGCGATCGCTGCATCAGCTCCATCATCGAGCGCGATCGTTCCGGTGTAACGGCAACGCCACCGACGATGCTATGCAATAATCTTGCGGTCGCATTGGTTGTGAGCATGTTGCGATTGTCAAAGTTCTCGCCGTAAAACGATCGCTCTCGTCCGTAAGGGCCATCACACCAAGTTTTTTGATTCACGTTAATCGTAGTGAACTCTGACCAGTTGAGCGACTGAAAATAACGATTGACGATGTTGCGCTGGTATTTCCAGGTTTCAAACGGGGCGGGAGGCAGTTCAGGCCCTCCGGTTGTGCCGCTTAGGACATCAACGACGAGTCCGGTTGCATCATTGCTGGAATCGACAATCATATCGCGCATGGCTCGATCGAGTTCGGCAGAGGGTGGAATCATGCCACGTTCTAGCCATTCATGAGCCGCGACGAGGTAAAACAATTTGACCACACTGGCAGGGTAGATATTTTCAACTCCCCGATAAGCAAAGCCTCTGGGCGATCGTTGCCAAAACTCCTCCGGACGAATTGCGCCGCCAGTATTGACGAACACGGGCGAGTCATACACAATCCAGGTCATTGCAATTTGATTTGGAGCGAGTTCCCGAAACTCTGCCCAAGTCGCTTGCAAGACTCGATCGCCCAAAGTTTCTAACCGTTCGTCTTTGTGGAAAAAAGTCATACCCGTCTGAGTGAAATTTCTGTCTTATGCACTATCGCACGATCGCGAATCTCAATCTCTACGATTCACCGAATTTAACCCGATTGGCAACGCAAGCCGCGATCGGTCGTTATCTCAAAATTTTGTCAGATTCGCCGCTTCAGGTGATGACTTGTGAGGATGATTATCCGGGATGGCTTGATCCGCAGGATTTGAAGTTTTTGGAAGAAGCAGAAACTCCGTATCAATCGCCTGTATGGATGGCTCAGGAGGTTCGCGATCGTATTCCTGAAGTTATTGCCTTTACTCAAGCTGCAATGTCCGTTCCAAACGAATATCTATGGGGCGGAACGGTTGCACCGAACTATGATTGTTCTGGATTGATGCAGGCAGCATTTGCTTCGGTTGGGATTCGCTTACCAAGAGATGCTTATCAACAAGAAGCCTTTTTGCAGCCTGTAGAGGAGTTAATTCCAGGGGATTTCGTGTTTTTTGGTACACCTGAGAAAGCCACTCATGTTGGGCTTTATTTGGGGGACGATCGCTACATTCACAGTTCTGGCAAAGACAAAGGACGCAATGGAATCGGGATTGATCTGCTTTCGGAAGAGGGCGATGCTGTGAGTCGCTATTACTATTCGGTGTATCGAGGAGCAGGAAGAGTGATCTCTAGCTATATTCCCCAGCATTAAGATGAGTGTTCTGATTCTGATTTTCTGTTTCGTTAGCTTTTTTATTTCACTTTGGATTGTCATTCCGGCTCCGATTTTTTCGCTATTGCCGTTGAGTGTGGGCGCACCAGAGATTAGTCATTGGCTGGTGTTGACGAATACGATCGCCGCTTTGCTTGCCTTATTTCGCCTCAAATCTCTACCAATTTTCATTGGAATGCTGCTTGCTCTGAGTTTGAGTCTGCTTCCTGCTGTACAGCTTCCCGCAACAGTACAAAAAGCGACAGCCGCGATCAAAGCCAGTTTAGGGGAAATTCGCGTTCTACCTAACTTTCGCTCTGCGCCTTTTGTTGTATTCGATGCGGTTCGCGGAATTCCTCAATCTGAGATTCGCCGGACTCTGAATATTGCGGTTGCAACCCCGGATAATGTGCCGCTCAGGATGAATGTTTATCGTCCGATGCAGTCTGGGAAAAATCCAGCGATCGTCATGATCTACGGTGGCGCTTGGAGAACCGGATCGCCAAATGCGAATGAACAATTTAGTCAATATATGGCAGCACAAGGATATACAGTTTTAACAATCGATTACCGACACGCGCCCCAATACAAATTTCCAACTCAGATTGAGGATATTAAAACTGGATTGAAATTCATTCAGCAACATGCAGATGAATACGAAGTCGATCTCGATCGTATGGCAATCATGGGACGATCGGCAGGCGGGCATCTAGCGATGTTAACGGCTTACGCGATTGATGCCTTTCCCTTTCGAGCCGTAGTCAACTACTACAGCCCAGTTGATCTCATTGAAGGCTATAACAATCCACCTTTTCCTGACCCGATTGATAGTCGAGGAGTGTTACGCGCCTTTCTGGGTGGAACTCCAGTAGAGCTTTGCGATCTCTATCGCAAAGCTTCACCGTATCAACAGGTACGATCGAACCTTCCCCCCACATTACTCATCTATGGTGGACATGATCATGTGGTGCGATCGAGTTTTGGTCGTAGCCTGTATGAGAAATTGAAGCAAAATGGCAATACTGCAATATTCATTGAAATTCCGTGGTCGGATCATGCTTTTGATGCAGTCTTTAATGGAAGTAGTAATCAATTATCGCTCTACTATACTGAACGGTTTTTAGCAACAATGCTTAAATAGTAAATTCAATGTTCTCGTACAAATCAGCGGTTTTGATTTGAATGTTGAAGACATTAAAAGATATAACAGCATTTAAATCGCTGTATAGAGTGAGTAACCATTGGTGAGCACCCGTTTTAACGTAATGCTCAACCTGAACTTTGTACTGATCAATCAAAAGGTACTCGCGAAAAGATTCGATCGTGCAATATGACACACACTTCTCTCCGCGATCGTAGTCTTGGGTTGATTTCGACAGCACTTCCGCGACAAAACAAGGATTCATAACCGTATCGGTGCGTCCTAGCTGAAGCTGAATTGGCTTTTCCAAAACCATCACATCCGGATAAGTGTACAAAGACGAATCAGGAATCCAAAGCCGTTGATCGGTGGCAAAGACGCGATAGGGTTGTCTTCGTAATTCAGATCTTAAAGATGCGGCAAGCGCGATCTCTAATTCATTGTGATCCGGTGTTCCGCCCGTGATCAGAACAATGTCCCCGTTAATATAAGCGTGTCGCTCACGCGAGTTCAGTTCAAACTCTAGATATTCTTCGGGTGTTTTTTCCCAGTTTGAGCAATCACGATCGCATGACTCCTAAACCCTTTGATTTCTAATTTACAGGCTGCATCGCGAAAAAGGTCTCAGAAAGCTTGATGCCAACTTCGTTCGTGCGGCGCTGTAAATTGTCGAGAAATTCATGCAGCCCGGATTCCATCACATCTGAAATCGTAAGGTAATCTAAGTCCGATCGCAGCTTTCCTAAGTACCGCTCAATTTCGGTATTCCAGGTTCCTTCAGGCGTTCCCGTGATTTGATGCAGCGAGCGTTCGGCTTGGCGAATACAATAGCGAATCGATCGAGGAAACTCGCGATCGAGAACTAAAAATTCTGCAACGGAAGTCGGCGTAATCCGGTGTAAGCCGCGTTTGCGGTACATTTCGTAGGCGCTTGCCGATCGCAGTAACGCGATCCACTGCAACTGATCTAACGTTGTGCCAACATCCTTCACCGAAGGCAGAAGAATAAAATACTTCACATCAACAATTCGACTGGTTTTATCTGCCCGCTCTAACAAGCGACCCATCAGCCCAAAGTGCCACCCGTCGTTATGGGTCATCGTGGCGCTGGCGACTCCAGCAAACAAATGGCTAGCTAACTTAACCTCGCTGAAAAAGGTTTGAAAGTTGAGCGTCTCTTCGTTCGCAGCATCGTTGACAAAGTGATAGAAGGCATTAATTTGCTGCCACATTTCGGAGGAGATAATTTCACGAACTGATCGCGCATTCTCCCGCGCTGCATTCAGGCAGGAAATAATCGAATTCGGATACGCTCGATCGAACGTCAGAAATCGAATTACGTTATCTGCGCTTGCTTCTCCGTATCGTTCTTCAAAAATAGGCAAATCGCCTGTGGTCAGCACTAACGGCTTCCATTGTTGTGAAGTTCCGATCGGTGAATCTAGTAATAACGTCAAATTCACATCCACGAATCGCGCAATGTTCTCTGCACGTTCTACATATCGATTCATCCAGTAGATCGAATCTGCTACTCGACTTAACATCTTTTTAATCTCTCAACTCACAACCCAAGTATCCTTATAGCCGCCACCCTGCGAGGAATTCACCACAAGCGACCCTTTCTTCAGCGCCACACGGGTCAATCCTCCCGGAGTCACATAAATATCCTCACCGTACAGAATGTAGGGGCGCAAATCCACATGACAGCCCTCAAACTCATCCCCCATCAACGCGGGAACTCGCGATAAAGATAAGGTCGGCTGAGCAATATAATTGCGTGGAGCCGCTTTAATTTTTGCTGCAAACGCTTCGCGCTCTGCTTGGGTGGACTGCGTTCCGATTAGCATTCCGTACCCGCCCGATTCACTTGCAGATTTGACCACTAACTGATCCAAATTTGCTAAAACATGATCTAACTGCGATCGCTCCCAGCATAGATACGTGGGCACATTCGAGAGAATCGCATCTTCGCCCAGATAATACCGAATCATCTGCGGCACATAAGCGTAAATCACCTTGTCGTCTGCGACTCCGGTTCCGAGCGCATTTGCCAGTCCCAAACGCCCCGATCGATACACCTCCATCAATCCTGGAACACCCAACAACGAATCTGGACGAAACGCCAACGGATCAATAAATTCATCATCAATCCGCCGATAAATCACATCCACGCGCTTCAAGCCTTTTGTGGTTCGCATCTGAAGATAGCCATCGGACACCACGAGATCGCGCCCTTCCACCAGTTCCACGCCCATCTGCTGCGCCAGATAAGAATGCTCAAAATAAGCAGAGTTATAAATTCCAGGCGTGAGTAAGACTACGGTTGGATTATCAATGTAATCGGGTGCAAGATTCAGCAAAGTTTCGAGCAGGTGGCTCGGATACTCTTCGACGGGCTGAATTTGCATTCGGTTAAATACAAGCGGCAGCGTACTTTTCATAATCCGCCGCCCTTCTAGCACATAAGATACCCCAGACGGGCAGCGCAAATTGTCTTCGAGAATGTACCACTCTCCAGTGCGATCGCGCACCAAATCCACGCCGCTAATGTGCGACCAGATGCCTTTGGGGGGCTTGAGATCCATGCACTGCTTGAGAAAACCTTGCGACGAATACACCACATCTGCCGGAATCACACCATCACGGACAATTTTCTGATCGCCGTAAACATCCGCGAGAAACTGATTCAGGGCATAAATTCGCTGCTTCAGTCCTTTTTCTAGGACTTGCCACTCTGAAGCCGCGATCGTCCGGGGCAAAATATCAAACGGAAAGATCTTCTCTGTCCCCTGATTGTCGCGGTACACATTGAAAGTCACACCCATTTTGAACAGCGCAATCTGAGCCGCCTGCTGCCGATGCTGAATTTCTTCAAGCGACAGTGAATTGATGCGATCGACGAGTGGAATCGCTTCCGGGCGAGGCGAACCCGGCGCATGGAATAATTCATCGTAAAAATGCCCCGGATCATAATTTGCTAGCTTCACAGTCAATCACCCAAACAAGCTACTTGATTAATAGGATTGTCTGAACTTTCTAAGCTGTAAAGCTGAATACGAAAATAGTCGTGCCAAAATCAAGAAATATGACAGAATTGCTCGATCGAAGGGTGAACGGTGCAAGGTGAAGGAGTGGAATTCTGCCATGATTGCGATGACTTATGTAGCAGATTTAGGACAAGGACAAACTTTAGCGATCGAGAATGCGAGGACTCAAACTGTGATTACTTGGGAAACCAAGAGCGCAGGACAGCAGCAAAGTCAGCAAATGAGTTTGTCGCTAGGTCAGTGGTCAGCCTCTCCGATCGTGTTTAGAATGTCCTTTGGTTTTATTCTGCAAATTGAGTCGAACCAACGTGCTTATTACATCCGTCTGCAAGCAAATAGCATTAGCTTATTGAGTGAAGTACCCTTGATGCTGGGAGCGCAGGAGATTTCGTTGCGGAATGTTGCAGCTTCTAGCATGAAAGTGTCAGAGATAAAGCCCTTAGAACCGCTCCGAATGGGCAATATGTCGATGCAGATGGAGCCGATGCAGATGAGCATGGGCGAAATGAAGATGAGTATGGCGACTTCTAGCAGTAGTAGTAGTGCGATCGCTCGCTACTGTCGCAACTGTGGCAGAGAGGTAGGAGATCGCGATCGGTTTTGTTCTCAGTGTGGTGCGAAGCTGAGTTAGGGGTTCTAAGTTCATTGGAAATGGCTTTCGTCGATAAAAAAAGCAGTGTCTTCGGCTAGCCGAAGACACTGCACCCTTGTAGAAATAGAACCATTCAAGTCAATTGAAATCTGTTACTGCTTAGCAGGCAACGCACCCATCCCTTTCTCCACAAAGTATCGATCGAGGAATGTGGTAGCAAAAGACAGAACCACAGGTGCCAGAATGAATGCAAGGAACCCGTGAACCGCAAAGCCAGGAACAAACAGTGAAGCCAGCCAGAAACACATCCCGTTAACAACGAGCGAAAACAATCCAAGCGTCAAGATGTTAATCGGCAAAGACAACAAAGAAAGCACAGGCTTAACGAAACTATTGACCAATCCAACCGAGACGGCAGCAATCAACGCAGCAGGGAAGCTTGCGATCGTCACACCCGGAATCACCAGATCTACAACGAGTAAGCCGAGCGCAGTGGTCAACATCGTGAGCAAAAAGGTAAGCATAGGGAGTTCTCCTGGGTAGATAGTTAAACAGAGTGAATCAATGCTAGACAGAGCCTGTAGACTGATTGAGTTTTGCATCTGCCTTAGAGATTGCCCACAGTGCATGAATAATCCCAGGCACCCAGCCGAATAGTGTGAGTGCAATGCTGATCAATAGCGTAAAGCTAAAACCATAGGTAAGAAACACTGCAACAGGGGGCAGAAGAATGGCGAGGAGTAGTCGGAACAGTTGCATAAAATTGTCCTCATCGTGAATGATAAAAATGGGTAAGACTCCAACCTTGATGACTTAGGTTCTATCCGACTGCTGCACTGTGCGAATGGCTGCACTCAGACGTTGCTTAATCTGCTGCCGAATCTGCTGTTCTTTGCGAGCCACCAAAGTACCTTGGTCTGCAACCTTAAGCTCGATTTCAGCTTGTTTTTGCTGCAGTGGAGCGGTCTGGATTGTTGCTGCGTTGGCTCTAGACTTGGCGTACCAGATTCGGAACTGTTCTAAACGCTGTTGAATAGTTGCATATTGATTACGCAGCCGTGCATGATAAGCATCACCATAGCGATCGGTTAGCTTGGCATCTAACTTAAGCAGCAAGCTTTTGATCTGCTTAGCAATTTGGGTTTGAGTAGCCGTTGTCCGGAAAGGCGCTTTGGCTTTCTCTGATGCAGCGTTTTGGCCGGCAGTTGAAGTCGTTTGTGAGTGTGTAGAGCTTTCATCTGTGCCTGCTTTTAGCTCTGTGAGCACGGCCACAGTCGCACTTTGAATGATTCTGAAAATTCTAGCGGTGCGAGTTTCGCTTTCTGCTTTGATTTCTTGCGAGTTAAGGCGATCGTTCGGTTCAGTCATCATTCACCTTCCACCTAAATAAAGGATTGCTAATTGATTCAGTTAGCTGCGATCGAGTCGAGATTGCTCGCTTTAGCTCTGCGGTTTTTGAGTTGCTCAACCAGAATCTGAGAGACTTCGGCTGCTAATACACTCACCACAATGCCATCATCAATCCAACCAAGAACTGGAATTACATCAGTTGCAAAATCAATTGGGCTAACTAAATAAAGCAAGCTTCCGGCAATCACAATCCAACGATATTTAGAGTTGCGGAGAAGTGCGCGGTACCAGTTGTACAGGGGCTGGGCGATGACTTTTTTCACTGAAGGACTCTTTCGACCGACAATACTATCTTGACAGATCTAGAAGCAGCAGTCTGGTGTGGAAAACCCTTGAAGTTGGTGTATTCTTACGACCTACTGGCATTCCTGACAGCGCAGGAATTGAGATCAAAATAGGGTTGCTACGACGATCGTAGCAACCCCGCGAACACTAAGAATTTAAGCGCAAAAAATAGCTTAACTCACAGGTGAAATCTTTAATACCTCATCTAATAGTTGTCTTGCTGCCTGTGCTTTTTCCAATGCTGCTTGATGATCGCTATGAGCGCGAACTAAGCGCATTAAACCTCCAACTCCAGTTTTAAGCTGGTCTAACTCTTCTCCACTGACCAATTCCCCATCCAGCATTCTCAGCAGCAGGGGTTTGATGTCGCCTACTTCCTGCCGCACCTTTTGCAGCTTTTCAACGGTACTGAGCAGGGTTTTTAATGAGTTGAGAATTTCGTCAATATCTTGAGGGGCTTCTGCCGCATCGGGTGAGGTTTCGGCTATCTCGATCGGTATCTCTACATCTTGTTCCTCTAAATCGATCGACGATTCCGGGGTCTCAGCTTTTTGCGCGTTCGTGCGTGGCATATCGTTGTTCCTACAGATAATTCCGAATTTAACTTGCTCAACTTACCTATTAAAGCATCGCGTTGTCTTTGTAGCCTCCTTCCTATTCCCACTCCCTACTTCCCCCCTTTCAGCACTCACAACTCAAACACGCTCGCCATAAAAACCTTCATCTCAGCTTAAAGGCTTGTTCATATTCTGCTTAAGTTATCTTAACGTTGACATGAAATCCTAAAGGATGACCGTAATTTCACCTGCAACTGTCTATTTCTTAGCCATTCACACTCGATTGATTTCAGTAGTATCACTGACTTGTCAGTTTCAGCATTTCATTTTACTCAGCCGTCAACGATCGGAGGCACAGGCTAGATTCAACCCAATCTAGCCTTAACCTGTGTAGCCACTCGTTAGTCATGCGTGGAGGTAGCAGCCTTCTGATTTGCGCTGAACGCAATATCTTCATCACTTAGCTCATTCGTTAAGCAGAAACTATGGCAGGCAATCACGTTATTTTTATCCATCCTGATGGAACAAGTCCGGCTCATTTTGCCTTAGCTCGATTTGTTGATTTAGGGCCAGATGGTCGGCTCAACTGGGATCGTATGGATCAAGCCCGTGTGTATTTAGGACACATGGAAGATCAGTTGACCGGAACCTCGAATGCAGGTGCAGTGACTCACGCAACTGGTGTGAAAGTGTTTGCTGAGTCCTTCGGCTTAGATCGAGCAACTGCGATCGATCTCGATCCCAGTCCCACGGTTTCTCGCTATGAAGATGCACCCCTGCAAGCGCTCTCTGGCAAAGTTAATCAGACGATTATGGAAGAAGCAGTTGCCGCAAGCAAGGCAACCGCGCTGATTAACTCTGGCGCGATCGCAGAACCCGGTACAGGAGCCTTTGTCGCCCAAGTTGGCTACGCAGATGTGCCCCCTGGACTCTCTGGATTTGATGTCTTTCCCCGCGCCCAGTTTGCCCTAATCACAGAACAAGTGGTTCGTTCTGGAGTCGATGTGATTCTAGGGGGTGGCTTGGTGAACTATCTGCCCGTTGGCACCCCGCCGCCATCGGGAGCGAGTGCCTATGTGCAAAGCGCGGCTCAACTTGATGCGATTTCCACCAGTGCCAGCCAGCGTCCCCGAATCAACCTGATTGAACTGGCAGAGTCTCTTGGCTACACGGTGGTCTACACCGGAGCGCAACTGAATCAGGTCGCTGCAAATCCCGCAATCACAAAGGTTCTCGGTATTTTTGCCTCAGAAGACACCTTCAACGACAACATCCGCACTGCTACTGGCAACCTCACCGGCGTAGAAGAAAACCAGAGTGCTACCAATACTCCCCCCTACGTGCCTTCTGCCCCCACAGTGGGCGAGATGTTAGCGGCGGCTCAAACCATTTTAGAGCGCAACCCCAAGTTTCAAAATGGTTCACTCACGGTGCTAGAAGAAGAAGGCACCGACAACTTCGGCAACATCAACAACGCTTCTGGAACGCTAGAGGCTTTGCGCCGGGCGGATGCAGCTTACGGTGTTGCTCTTGACTTTGTAGAAAAGCACCCGAATACCTTAGTAGTTACGGCGGCTGATAGTGATGCGGGCGGTCTGCAAATTGTGGAACCCCTGCCTGCTGACAATGTCGGTACCGTGAATGCTAACCCAACGAACACGACAACGGGCGCAGGTGCTCCCTTTCCTAACCCGTTAGATGGAGTCAACGGTCGCGGAACCGCAACCTTTACCTCGGCTCCGGCTGCGAATGGTCTCGTTTCTAACTTTGGTGTGGGCTGGGTTGGGACACCGGACTTTGCAGGATCGATCGTTGCCAAAGCTCATGGTCTGAATGCAGACAAACTGCCTGCAACGGTAGACAATACTGATATTTATCGGGTGATGTACGAAACTCTGTTTCCCGGAGTGGATCTGCCCGATCGACCTGTGGAAATGCCGATCGCTCCGCCTGCTGCCACTCAAGCCACCGGAAACGTCATTTTCATTCACCCAGATGGACACAGCCCTTCACTGTTTGGTGCGGCTCGGTTTGTGTCAGAAGGCCCCGATGGTCGCCTGAACTGGGATTTGATGACAAATAGCGGAGTTTACCTCGGACACCTCAGCGATCAATTAACTGGCAGTTCCGATGGGAGTGCCGTCGTTCACGCAAACGGGGTGAAGGTGTTTGGCGATTCCTTCGGGCTGAATGCAGACGGGAGCCGCGTCACGTCCCTGTCGGGTAAGCTAGGCACCACGATTTTGGAAGAAGTGCGGGATGCGGGCAAAGCGATTGCGATTATCAACTCCGGTCGCGTTAGCGAACCCGGTTCCGGTGCCTTCTTAGCAGAAGTAGCCAATCGCAGCAACCACAGCGAAATTATTCGCCAGCTAGTCATGGAATCTGGCGCTCAGGTGATCATGGGCGGCGGTGAACGCTGGATGCTGCCGACGGATCAGTCGGGTACATTTGGCGGCGCTTTAAGCGCGATGGGTGCCCGCACTGATGGATTAAACCTGATTACAGAAGCCCAGAATCGCGGTTATCGAGTGATTTATACCCAGGCAGAACTAGCAACGGTGCGCCCGGATGAAAAGATCTTGGGTGTATTTGCTTGGGAAGACACTTACAACAGCAGCAGCGAAGAAGTGCAGGCGGCACAAGGGCGCAATCCCTACGGGCAACCTGGTAATGCAAATCCGGTATCGGTTGCCGAGATGTTGCAGGCTACCCTGACTGCGGTTTCGAGCGATCCAGATGGATTCTTCGTGGTGCTAGAAGAAGAAGGCACCGACAACCTGCCCAATGCCAATAACGCGATCGGTGCAATTCAGGCAACCTTGCGAGCCGATGCCGCGATCGGGGTGGCGCAGGAATTTATTCGCAATGTCAATCCCAATACGCTGTTGCTCACCGCAGCCGACAGTGAAGCCGGAGGATTACAAGTCTGGCAGCCGACTCCCTTCGCGCCTGGCTTACCGTCTACTCCCTTGCCCACCCAACCGACCGTGGGCGTGAATCCTACGAACGTTAGCACACAAAACCTGACCAACCCGCTCGACGGAACCACAGGACGCTTGCAAAGTGGAGTCACCGATGTCCCCGACTCTTGGACAGCGTTTGAGGCACAGCCTGGGCTAGAAGGCCCCGTTGGCAGCTTTGGAGTCGGCTGGGTCAGCACGGGCGACTTCCCCGGCAGCATTGTCGCGAAAGCTTACGGAATGAACGCTGACTTGTTGCCTAGCACCCTAGACAACACCGACATTTATCGCCTGATGTACCGGACTGCTTTTGGGATTGACTTAACGACTTTGACCGATGGCGAAGGCGGACAAAAAACGATTACGATCGAGCAAGGCGAAGGCGTTGCGGTTGTGGTTGACTTTGGCGGAGTTGGGCTGGGGACGCGTCCGAGTGCAGCGACGATCGCTGAAGCCGATACGCTCAAGTTTGAAGGGACAGGACTGACTGCGCGCAATTTGCTGCTGACTCAAGACGGTGCCGATGTGGTGCTTGCGTTTGATGGCGTTGCCAACACCGGCGCAATCCTGCGAAACTTCCAGCTAGAGAACCTAGACAACCTGCTCCAGAAGACTGGCGCAACTGTGGATCTCGGTAATCTCCTGTTCGATGGTCAAGCTCGCGTTGAAGATAGCTTTGATGTCTTTGATGCAGACTCGCTGCAGTCGCGCATTTTCAACCGCAACACCGTCACCTTCCTCAACGACTTGGATAACACGACCAATGGCTTCAGCAACTCGGACGATGTGATCAACGCCCAAGGCGGCGACGATCGTATCTTTGCGTTTGGTGGTGCTGACTTGCTGCGCGGTGGCGAAGGCAACGACTACCTCAACGGTGGCAATGGTAACGACAGCCTGTTCGGTGGCAATGGCAACGACTGGCTAGTGGGTGCGGCAGGCGAGGATCTGCTAGTTGGCGGGGCTGGGCGCGATGTGTTTGTGCTGAAAACAGGCACCGGGACAGACACGATCAGCGACTTTAATTCCGACGAGGACTCGATTGCGCTCTCCGGCGGACTGACGTTTGGGCGGTTGTCGATTCTGCAAGGAACTGGGGCAAATGCAGGCAATGCTTTGATTCAGGCGGGTAGCAGCAACGAGCTACTAGCGATCGTCGCGGGCGTTCAAGCAAGCTCATTGACTAGAGCGAACTTTCTCCTAACCTAAGTCAAAGTGCGATCGCTCGCAGTGCTGCGGGCGATCGCCCCCTAAATTCCCCATTCTGGGGGCTTTGAAGGCTTAGGCAGACTGCGTTAATTCTCACGATCGCGTCTCTCTACCTTCTGTAATCAAATCTAGCAAAATTGCAAATTCGCGCTAAAGTGATACAGTCAATCTTTCTGAAGCGCTCGATCGTGGATTACGAAACTGCTCGTCGGTTACTCATCGATCACACGAATGTTAACGCTGCTGATACCTTCCTCGGACGGTTAAGGCAGGGTCAACCCCCTTTGCCGGGACAAGTTACTGCGATTTTGCTGGCATTGAAGGTTGTGTTTGATGCGCTGAAAGATCAAACGATGATCGATCGACAGCTAGCGACGGCATTATTTCTTGTTTCGAGTGAAGCAAGACAGTTATTTAACGGCGGACTGGCAAAAAGCTTAGAGTGTCCGCCGTTGCTAAATGAGGATTTAGGAAGAATTACGATCGCGGTAAAAAGCATTTTCTCAGGCACTTGGCAGGCTTAATTCCGCGATCGCTGCTATTCGCTACGCTTTTTCCCACAGTTCCCGAACCTTATCGGGCAAGAACTGTGCAACTTCTTGAACGCGCTCTTGTGAAAGCTCATCTTTGGTGGCTGAAAAGACTGCCGAAACGACTTGTTCAGGCGTAGTGTTCGGTTGTAAGCCAGCTTCTTGTTTGACTCGGAACAAGAATGTATCTGCTTTAATTTTCAGAGGCGGACGAATGTGGCTGAGGAAATGCACGATCGGGTTTGTATCTTCCCACAAGTCAGAGACTTGGGTTGCAAGGGGTGTTGCCGTGTAGAGGGTGCGATCGGGGTTGCCTTCATCAAGCGGCACATGCAGCTCTTCGGAGACATGTTCGACGGCTTCATTGGTCATCATGTCGCGCATGGTACGGAAGACCACTTCGGTAATGTCGCGAGCATCATACAGGTCAGAAATTCCGCCTTTGAGGGCGACTTTTTCGAGAAAGGGCGTGTCTTTGGTCGCGATCGGAACCGTTTGCCCCTTTTGCATGGTTTTCGGCGGATTGACTTCCATATCTCGGAGCATATCCCGCCCCCGCTGCGTCAGTTCCGCCTTTTTGAACTCAATTAAATGCGGCAATGGGCCATCAGGCGCACCATAGGTATTGGCAACTCTAAAGCCAAACTCTTCTTCATTCACAGCATTCGGCACGTCGTCTTGATTGCCGTAAGCGTTTCCGGAGAATTCAGCGTTAATGTACTGTCTTTGGTTGAGATAGTCTAAGTGACCGAGAAACTCAGCAGGAGTCATGGGAATGCCAGTAAAGTCGGTTTCAGTAAACTTTACTGGATCAGGGCCAGGGCCTTGATCGCTCTCATCAATCTTTTTCAGCATGATGTAAACCACGTCGTCGCGGATCGTGATCGTCATAATTCTTCTCCTATAAATTGGGACTCCCCAACTATTCCGCGATCGGGCAGAATCCATCATCCATCATGTGAGACATTCGTAACTTTGATCTGCGTCTACCAAAAGTAGGAAGACAAACCGATCGCTGCTCCGCACTTTTATAGTAAAAATGAAGAAATCCCCAAGGCGGAGGTAAACCAGGGGCAGATAGCGCTACCTTAGACACAACTGTAGACACAACTGCGGATTTTTACGAGCGACTGTATGACGAACTATCAACAAACTTTGGAAACTTCTGGCGCAAACACAGCCGCGCTGGGCAGTGAAGCGATCGCTAGCGTTGACCTGATTCAAGTGATCGAAACGGTGATCAGCAGCTTAGACCAGACCGATAGCGCAATGGTTAGCCACACTGAAGGTGAAGGTGGCTATGTTTGGAAGTTCAAATATGGCAGCGTAGAAACCTTCGTGCAGTTGACTGGTACAACTGATGAAGATACGTTGACTGCGTGGGCGAGTGTTCTAAAGCTACCTGTGCAGAATGAGGCGCAATTAACGCGCAAATTGCTGGAGATGAATTGGTTAACGACGCTGGAGGCGCACTTTGCAATCTTTAACGATCAAATCGCAGTGGTTTCTTCGCGCACGGTTGCAGACTTATCGCCGGGTGAGATTTCTCGATTAATTACGCTTGTGGCGACGATCGCAGACGAAAAGGATGATGCTTTACGAGCAGAGTTTGGCAGCGCTTAACTCAGACAAAAGTTCAAGTCCAAAGCTTCAAGTCTAAAAGCTTCAAGTCCAAAAGCTTCAAGTTCAAAAACTCCAAGAGTTCTAAACCCTTGGAGTTTCACAGCATCTAAAAATTATGCTTTCGATGTTGTACCCATACGTTGTACTCCGGCTTGCATGAATCCAACTCGTTCTTCAAAGCTCAGCCCAGAAATAAAATCGCTAAATTCATGGGTTTGTTCTGGCAGTTTGTAGTCTGAAGGAACGTTAATGATCTCGCCGCTTTCCATGCCCTGTCCTAAAAGCAGCCAGACTTCAATTCGCGCACTGTTGCTCATTGCACTATAAGTCTTTCCAAATTCGCTGTCTGCGCCGCTGAGAATATCGCGTTGTACTTGCAGTTGCTGTTCTTGGGGAAGAGCCTTGATTTCACCATAAAGGATATGAGCAAGATTATCCGCAGTTGCAGGGGGAGCAGGTGTTAGCTCATCTTTGATGTCTAGATAGCCATACCACAGTAATGCAAGCTGAGTGTCGATGTCGTAGCGTTGAAACATTGATAACGCGCGCTTAGTATTTTCGCTTTGAGAATCAATTGCGTAAGACATAAAGCTCCTAGAAAATATGTGTGAATGTCTTCACGGTAGTTGTCGGACTCGATCGCTTAACCTTGCAAAAGATAGATACGATACAGTTGCCTTTTAACAGATGTTGGTTCTTAAAGCTGCGACCAGACGAATTGAGCCTATTTTCTCTACAGGCTTTTATCATTGCTACACTTTTATCACTGCTACAATAGAAAAAGAAGAAGCTTAAAACTGAGCTTGATTAGATGAATGAGTGGCGGTTGATTCCCATAATTCAAGCTCCTGGACAATTGCAAATGGCGATCGATACCTGGCTCCTAGAGCAGCATCGATCTGGCTCACATCCACCCACTTTGCGCTTTTATACTTGGTCGCCCGCTGCCATTTCACTCGGCTATCATCAGCGCCATTATCCTGATGCTTGGCAGTCTTTGACTTGGAATGGAGGTGCGATCGATCTTGTGCGCCGTCCAAGCGGAGGTCGAGCCGTGTTGCATCAGGGTGATTTGACTTACGCTGTGATTACGTCTGGCTTGGGACAGAAGCGAATGCAGGCATATCAAGCGATTTGTGAGTTTCTCATTCAGGGATGGAAGCGGTTAGGCATTCAGCTAGAGTACGGGGACGCAGGACGGGGATATATTCATAACCCCAACTGTTTTGGGACTGCGACAGGGGCAGATTTGATCACACTTGACGGGATTAAACTGATTGGAAGTGCTCAGTTGCGGCGAGAGGATGCGATTTTGCAGCATGGCTCAATGCAGATTCAAACAGACGTGGAATTGTTTGAGCAAGTGTTTGGTCAACCATTAACGTTATTGGAGTTAACAGTTTCGATCGAGACGATCATAGAGACGCTGATCGATGCTGCAAGGGATTGTTTTGGAATTGATTTTACAATTCAGCCTTTAACAGAATTGGAATGGAATCAAATTACTGAACTTCTTTGAGATCAGTCGGAGTATTACAGTTTAAGAGCATTTGCCGATCGCGAAGCTGTAATTCCTGCACCGTTTCAGAATCAAGCCACTCCTGAAACGATCGCTTTCCTCCCGCAATGTAGCTTTGCAAGCTGGAGAGTCGATCGCGGCGATAAAATCCACACAAAGGCTCCCATCCTTCCTGGCTTCTCGCGACCACAATAGGCACGTCGGAAAGTTGTGTCGTGCATTCTTTAAGTGCTTCACCTTCTAATCGAGGTAAATCACAAGCCAGCAGTAACACCCAGTCCGTTGAAACTTGCGTTAGAGCTTCAGAAAAGGCAATCAGGGGCGATCGTGGGCTTGTTTCTTGAATCCACTGCACCCCTGAAACAATTGATTGATAGCGATCGCACCAAGAAGTCACGATATAAATCAAATCAGTACAGTGCCTTGCTGCATCACAAGTTCGTTTTAGCAATGGAACGCCATCTACCTCAATCAACGCTTTATCGCGTCCCATGCGGGAACTTTTGCCGCCTGCAAGAACGATCGCACTTAGAGAATGATTCATCACGGAATTTTATAGCTTGCGACTCGGACAACTAATTGACCCTGACGCGGATCGCGCTGAAACACAAATGCACCTTCTTCCTTCTCACCCCTCGATAAGAAATCAATCTGCTGATCACCCGATTCTAAAACGCGATCGCCCGCCTTTAATTCTGCAACCACTTGCACTGATTCTACAGTTTCACCGCCTGTATTCGTCACTTCAAAGGGGACATAAAATTTCCCATTCGTATTACGAATCTCACGCTGTTCGATTGAAATGGCGGCAGGTTCATAGCGATCGCTAACCCACACATAAATCACCAAGCCAGCGATCGTGCCCAAAATGCTGCTCGCAATTCCAAACGTGATCCATTCAGCAGGCGATCGAGTTTCTCGTTTTGCTTGTGGCATCCTTTTCTCCTAAGCTGCTAATCGTCCTGCTGCACCCCCAACCGCCGCAGGCAATCCGAGCAAAACAGTGTATCTTAGCCACAACTGCCACGGATCATCGAAGTGCAGCTTTTGAAAGAACACTAACATCAGCATTGCAGCAAACAATGAGACTAAATAGGCTGCGATCGTTTCACCCCAAGGACGCTGAAACACACCCTTATGCTGATAGCGCTGGGATTGATTTGTGAATCCTGCCGCAAACACAATGCAGTACGACACCAACAAGGATGCTGCAATCATTGCAAGCAACCATCCACCTGTTACAGCTGATGCCAACATGGGAATTTCGTCAGTGGGGGCAATGTTAAATGCAATCACAAGCGCACCGATTAAAGTCGCTGAAATATCCGATAACGTTGCATTACCTTGACGTGCAGGTGGATCATCGCCCGATCGCGATTCATCTTTCCCTAAAAACTGATTCGCCAACGCCACACCGAATGTAAAGGGGACGCTTTCGTAAATCAATTTACCCAGCACTTCAATTAACGGCGCATCGAATCTGATTTCTCGCAGTAATACTAAGGTTGCACCACTACACACTAAACCGATCGCTAAAGCTTTAATCGTATCTTTCACAGCATTGATCGTTCTGATATCGTTGCCGTGACGAAATCCCGAAGCCTGGTTTAATAGCAATACAATTAAGAATGTCAATACTAAAGCAAATAGCATTCTGAATGGACTGACATAGGAACCAATCCACCAAACCTCCATCGTATAAAGCAATGGAATCCCGAGCAAAAAACCACCCGATGCGCCCCGAACTAAATCTGTTAGCTCAGTTTTCCACTGCTTGCTAAGATGAGTCAACATAAGCAATGCCCGAAGCGTTAGACTCTAAACTAATGAGTTTGCGATCGTGGTGTCATTCCTCTACAGATAGAAAGTATGGTTATCGAATGGCTGAAAGTTAAAGTTCCGCTAGAACTTCGGGAAACTTATATTCAAAAAGATGCTGAGATTTGGACAGAAACTTTGTCAAAATATCCAGGCTATGTCGGTAAGGAAATTTGGTTCAATCCCAAAGATGACACCGACTTGATTATGGTGATTTACTGGCAAACCAAAGACGCTTGGAAAGGCATTCCCGCCTCGGTTCTCGAAGAGACTGACCGACGATTCACAGCAGCAATGGGACAATCCTTCCCATTTGCCGAAGAAGGCGAATATCAAGTCCGCAAATTTAGCGAACCCTCTGTGAAGTAAAGCTACGCACTCTATGATTAGCTACGCACTCTATAGTTAGCTACGACTCTATGATTAACTGTCCTCGCTGCGGTCAATCCGTTCGATCCGATGCGATCGCTTGTCCTCGCTGTCGCACCTCACTCAAAGCTCATGGTCATCCCGGCATCGTACTTCATCGCGCTACCGGAACCGAGCCCCTCTGCAAAACCTGTATCTATGATGCAGATGATACTTGCAACTATCCCCAACGCCCTGATGCTTGGGAATGCACGATGTATCACAATGCCACAGTGCCGATCGTTAGCAATCCATCCCGGTATGAAATGACTCCGGCTGCTTGGGCACGACGAAACGCGGGATGGATTGCTTTAGTGATTCTACTTGTATTCAGCTTCGGCTTAGCCTTGTCGCGCCGCTAGTATTACACAAAATGATACGGCGGTAATGCTTCTCCTAATCCTAATTCCCATTGTGGATATTGATTTTGCCATTTACTCAGATGTTGATAAAGCGACATCTCATCCTGTTTATTAATCAATAAATACAGCTTCTCAACCCCATCTGAACCTGCTTTGAGTTTGGCATCCGGATAGACCTGTTCGATTTCTGCCAAAATCTGCTGAAATTCCTGCTGTTGCTGGTCTTTTTGGTCGAGATGCGCTTGATACTGCTGCTTTTTTGCCTGAAAGTAATCCCGTCCTTTCGTGCTGCCATTCATTTCTGGATTGCTTGGTAACTCAAGCTCGATCGGGGTTAGCTTCAGCCGATATTCTGCCTTTCCTTCTAGCTGATTCAGCTTGCCTAAATACTTGTCGCGATTTTCGTTCAGATGAGCAATCAGATGATCGCGAGACAAAAACTGTGTTCCAAACCGAAGCGGCAAAATCGTCACTTGCCAAAACAAATCACAAATCACGCGATCGTGCGCGAGCACGGCTTGCACCAATCGGTCATCATCGTTCTGCACCGCTTCAAACTCTAACTCTGGTTCCACCAAAGCTGCTAAAGCACCCGTTTCAATGACTTCTAAATCCCCGTCAATTCCTGCACTCAGCTGTAGCGGTGTAGTTGGCGTTTTGAAGAAAGCGTAGGTATACATGGCTCGAACGATGCTCCATTCTGAGTCTATGCGATCGTGCAGGTTTTCCTGGTGAACTTCATACGAAAGTTTGAAATTCTGGAGCCTCACAAAATCCTAACCGCGCCAAAATCGATCGCGCGACTCGATCGCAAGCTCCTTCTCCACCTAAAGCCTCTCGCATCTCTTGATAGTCTGCAATCGTTTTCGCTCGATGTTCAGGATTGAGCAACTCTAGTGCCGACTGCGTTAAATTTTCAGACGTGGCAGCATCTTGGATAAATTCGGGCACGATCGCTTTCATGTTGACCAAGTTTGGCGGTGACGCAAACGGTAACTTGAGTTTGAGGATATGCTTTGCCACCCAATACGTAAACGGAGATAAGCGATACATCACGATTTGTGGCACATCGAGCAGGGCAATTTCAAGATTGACTGTGCCAGATTTTGTAATCGCCAGATCTGCTGCTGCAATCGCATTTAACGGTGAACCTTCGACAATTTGAGCTTGCAGTTGGTATTTCTCAATTCCTTGAACAATCTGCGATCGGTATTTTTCTAGCGATAGTGGAACCAGAAACCGTACACCAGGAATCTTTGCTTGAATCTGCTGCGCTGCTTTGAAAATTACAGGCATCATATATTTGATTTCCTGTTGACGCGATGCAGGAAGCAGCACGATCGCGGTTTGATTCGGTGCAATTCCTAATTTCGATCGAGCCGTTGATCGATCGGGTGCGTTGCTCATGCGATCGATCAAGGGATGTCCGACAAATGTAGCGTTCGCGCCGTTTGATTTGTAATAGGCTGCCTCAGACGGAAAAATTGAATAGATGCAATCACTAATTTGCACAATCCACTGCGTTTTTTTCTCGTTAATTCGCAAAACCCATTCTTGCGGTGCAATAAAGTAAGCCGTTGGCACATCAGGCAAGTATTTGCGAATGTGTAGCCCAATACTGATATTAGGATCACTGTAATCAATCATCACCGCAAAATCGGGTGGATTCTCGCGGAGATACTGCTTAGCGCGACGTTGAACGTTCAAGGTCGGCAACAAATACGGTAATCCTTCGATAATTCCAATCGAACCGATTTCCGTTGTATTGCCGAGCAATTTCGCGCCTGCGGCTTCCATCCGAACCCCGCCCAGCGCTAGCACCTCAATTTCCGCTCCCAGTTGTTCCGCTTGGGAATACAGCGCCCTCACCAGCATTGCCCCTTGCAAATCGCCGGACACTTCACCCGTACTGATAAAAATCCGCTTCTTCATGAGCTTCTTACCGCTGCGCTCGGTGTCAGTCCTCTACGCCCGGGCGACAAAGAGAGTTGAATAAACTGCTGCAAATGTTGAATATGCTCGTTTTCAGGCAGCAGATCTAATTGCTCTAGCCCCTGATTCATCGGCAAACCAGACCGAAACACGGTTCGATAGGCTTTTTTCAGCAAATTAATCTCTTCTGCCGAAAAGCCCGATCGCTGCAATCCGATCTGATGAAACGCCCGAATTCGCGAAGGATTGCCCTCGACAATCACAAACGGCGGCACATCGCGATCGATCCGACTCATCCCTCCGATCATCGCGTGTCGTCCAATCCAGACAAACTGATGAATCCCTAAGACCCCACTTAATCTTGCTTTTGATTCGATATGGACGTGACCCGCCATCTGTACCGAATTGGCGATAATCACCTGATCTTCGATCACGCACTCATGCCCGACATGCACATATGCCATCAGCAAATTGCCGTTGCCAATCAGCGTAATGCGATCGGCAAAGGTCGGGCGATGAATCGTGACAAACTCACGAATCTGATTGCCATTGCCAATCCGCACCAAACCGAGTGAGCCATCGTATTTCAGATCCTGCGGCTCAAGCCCGATCGCCGCTCCCGGAAAAATCTGATTGCGCTCTCCCATTTCCGTCCAACCCTCGATCACCACATGATGCCCGACAACCGATCCCGCGCCGATTTTGACATGCTCTCCAATCACCGCATATGCACCAACTTGGACGGTTGGATGAAGTTGAGCATTCGGGTGAATCACAGCAGTCGGGTGAATCAAGGTAGTGGTCATAGATAGAGGGTAGAGGAACAAAGAGAAGGGGAAATCAGCGCATGGGGCTGTCTTCAATCGACGAGCGCAAACATTAAATCACCTTCACAGGCAAGCTGTCCGTCAACTTCGGCACGACCGCGCATCTTCCCAAAACGACGTGCTTTCACCGAGAGCAGTTCCACCGTCATGACCAGTTGATCGCCTGGCACAACCGGACGACGGAATCTGACTCCATCGATCCCAGCAAACATGAAGAGACCGCCTTGCACATCTGCCATTTGAGTAAGGACAACGCCGCCGACCTGCGCCATTGCTTCAACAATCAGCACTCCCGGCATAATCGGACGACCCGGAAAATGTCCTTGAAACTGCGGCTCATTGAACGAGACGTTTTTAATCCCGGTTGCCATTTTGCCAGGAACGTAATCGATGATGCGATCGACGAGCGCAAACGGATAGCGATGCGGCAGCAGTTGATGAATTTCTTCGACGGTGAACGTCGTTTTGATGGCAGTTTCAGCCGGAGCGTCTAGATTCTCGTTCGGGGCAGTGTGGGTTTCAATCAAGGTTGACATGGGCGTTCCAGTTAAAGAGCTAGAAAGGGGCAGACTTAATGAGATGAGAGATTCGACAGTTGACGCACCAGTTGAGTATGTAACCCATGACTCGCCTTGTATGCCAAGAAGTGAGCGGTTGGAAACGTCCCCAGTAAACTGAGATCTCCTATTAAGTCTAGAAGTTTATGGCGTGCTGGTTCATTTGAAAACCGCAATGGTGGATTAATCCATCCCTCAGCGCTACACACTAAGGCATTTTCAAGCGAACCGCCTTTTATTAAACCATTTGCTCGTAACTGTTCGATCTGATGAGCAAATCCAAACGTCCGCGCTGGCGCAATTTCCTCGGCAAACGTGGTGGGATCAAATTGCCAACTGTGCCACTGATTGCCGATCGCGCTCAGTTCAAAGTCAATCCCGTAAGAAAATCGCAGTTCCAGAGCGGGAATCGCTGCCACAAACGCATCCCCTTGCCGCACGAAGACAGGCTCGGTGAGGGAGATCGGTGAAGTCTGTGCCGTTTGCCCGATCGTTCCCGCTTGGAGAATGGCTTCCGTCCACGATCGAGCCGATCCATCGAGGAGCGGCACTTCTGCCCCATCGACTTCAATTCGCACGTCATTGATCCCCAACCCTGCAAGCGCGGCTAGTAGATGCTCAACGGTGCGAACTTTTGCTGCTCCATTCACAAGTTCCGTCGAAAGCATGGTTTCTCGAACTGATTCAATCCGAGCCGGAATCTCCGGAGCATCAGGTAAATCGGTTCTAACGAAATATCGCCCTCGTCCGGGTTCTGCGGGCAAAACTCGCGCCGTTGTCAGGTCTCCAGTATGCAGCCCGATTCCAGAGCAAGAAAAGGATTGAGCAAGCGATCTCGCCTGTGTGGTGCAGCCCTGTGTGTTGACCATTTAGAAGCGTTCTCCAAAGCCAAAGCGAATGTTGCTTCCGCCGCGATCGTTAAAGCCAAAGTCAATCCGAATCGGGCCTAGCGGGCCTGCTTGCACTCGGACTCCGACCCCGTAGCCGAATCCACTTCCGGGCTTACCCCGCGTTCCGGCGGGATCGCCCGGAACCGATCGACCCGATCCTAAATCTGTTGCCGCATCCACAAACAGCGCTCCTGAAATAATCGAGAAGACCGGGAATCGGTACTCTGCGGTAGCTTGCAAGAAGCTGCGACCGCTGCCCAAATCGCCTTCATCGTAGCCGCGCACCGAGTTCGTTCCCCCCAGCGGAAACGCTTCATATGGTGGCAAATCTCCCACGACCGTTCCGGCTTGGACATTAAACGCAAAAGCTTGGGCGCATCGTCCCTGCGGGGTTTGCTGTTGATCTAATCGACGCGGATCGCGATCGCGGCACTCTTGCGTGAATTTAGTCAGGCGCGTCGGAATGTAGAAGCTGTAGCTTCCTCGCAGTCGATTGAACAGAATGCTACCGGAACCAATCGGCACCGATTGCTCGGTACTCAGTTGCAGCACTGATCCACGAGTCGGGCGGAGGAAATCATCGCGTCGATCGCGTCTGACTGAAAGCTGTCCAGTCAACAAGTCATCCTTACCCGATGGGTCAAACGTCAATGGTTTTCCTCGTTCGTCCACGGTGCGACGAATCCCTTCCGCATCGCTCGCGGTAACGCGCTGATACTGCAAACCAAGCGAGGCTGTCCATTCTGCCCGTTCAAACACATTTCTCGATAACGGACGAGCGAAGCTGATGCCGCCTCCGGTGCGATTAATTCGGGGAAGGTCGCGATCGACGTTCGGCAATCGCACTTCTGGGTCGCCCCCGTCGAAAATCAGCGAAATCGTTCTGCGGCGAAACACACTCAAGGTGTAGGAAGTTCGGAACGGATCGCCGCCAATCCACGGGTCGGTAAAGCTCAATTCGTACTGCTGATCTCGCTGACCAATCTGCACCTCAGCGCTGAGCTTTTGATTATTGCCGCCCACGTTTTGCTGTCCATAGCTGACGCTGCCGAATAGACCACTTGCAGAACTAAAGCCGCCCGCAAGTCCGATGTTTCCGGTATTGCGCTCAACCGCATTCACTACCAGAACCACTTTGCGCCGATCTTCACCGACATCAAGAGAGGGACGTAAATCTTCAAACAGCCCCAATCCGAATAATCGCTGGAAGTCCCGCTCTAAAACAGTGCGGTTAAAGACTGATCCTGGCTTCAGTTCAAGTTCGCGAGTGATGATATATTCGCGGGTTCTGCCTCGAATCGGATTGCCTTTTGCATCCTGAGCGTTGCCTTCTTTGTTGATAAATCGCACCTGAATCCGCTCGATTTCTCCTTCTGCAACCTGTAAGATGACGGTTCCATCCGGATTGACCTGGGGCTGCTGCGCGTTAATCACCTGTGCCAGCACAAAACCACGGTCTTGGTAAAACTTCGTAAGTTCTTGAATTCCAGTTTGCAATTCCCGAAAATTCGTGATTTTGCCGTACTGCGGGCTGAAAATTCGGTTTACCTCTTCCGGCGGTACGACTTTACTGCCTTCAAGCTGCACCGATCGTAAGACTGGATTCGCCGCCACTTCAAACGTCACCCGGACTCCAAGCGGTGTATCTGCTGGAGTCGCTCTCACGGTCGAAAAGAATCCGGTTGCAAAAACTGCGTTGATGTCGTTCTGAAGCTGAGTGCGCGTGGTTGTCCGTCCTGCCTGAGTTTGAATCACTCGGTAAACTTCCTGCTGGAGTTCAGGACTCACTCCTGTAACGACGACTTCAGAAACTAGCACTCTAGGTTCATCTGGAGCAGGTTGAGCAGGCTGTGGCGGTTCGGTTGGCTGAGCAGGCTGCTGCGGCTGAGTCGGTTGACCGGGTTGCTGCGGTTGCACCTCAACGGGCGGAGTTTGTTGCCCTTCGGTCGGAGGGGTTGTTGTCCCAGGCGGAGTTTGTTGTCCTTCAGTCGGAGGAGTTGTCGTTGAACCTGGCGGAACACTCGGCGAACTCGGCTGATTGGGAATGGTTGGAATATTTGGAGCCGAGGGCGCGGGGGCAGCAGGCGAGGTATTGATTTGAATGCGATCGGGCGTTTCTTGCTCGATCGAGCTACCCGCTTGAGCTACTTTCTTGAGCGGAGTGAGCGATTGAGTTCCCGCCGAATTTTGCATCACCGGAATCGCTTCGACCACGACATCGGTTCCCACAGGCTTCACGGTTGCGGGGACGCTCTTTACGGTCGATGCCTTTGGCACAGGGGAACCTGCTCGCGTCGTCGATTTTGCCTGCGGTTGGGCTGGCTGATTGGGCGATTTTGCTAGGGCAGAACGAGATAAGCCAAGCGTCGCCGTTAACGCAAACGCAGCCATCACAACAGGAGATAAGCGCATAGTATTCACAGGTTTTCGCACGTCCTCACACTTTTTCTGCTCAATGCAGACACAACATCAAATAGATTCCGATTAAACGGCAAAATTGTACCGCACCCTGAGTATCGTTACTCATTCCGGGTAGGACTGATTTTAAACTGGTCGATGCAGAAGCATCATACAGTTTGGTTGAGTACCCGTTGCATGACTTGCCGATACGCATCTTCAACGTTGCCAAGGTCGCGGCGGAACCGATCTTTGTCCAGGACTCGTCGATCGGGGTCAGTTTCTGCCTGATTCCAGAGCCGACAAGTATCCGGGCTGATTTCATCAGCAAGTAGAAGTTGACCTTGAGCATCGGTGCCAAACTCTAATTTGAAGTCAACGAGCGTAATCCCACATTGCTCAAAAAAGGCTTGTAGCACCGTGTTGATTTGCGTTGCCATGCTCTTAAGCTGATCGACTTTGGCGGCTGATGCTGGATCAACCACTTGTAAGCGATCGAGCGTGAGCAGTGGATCACCCAGCGCATCGTCTTTGAGATAAAACTCGACAAGCGGCGGATTGAGTGGGGTGCCAAGTTCCAGTCCGGTTTGTTGACAGAGACTCCCGGCAGCAATGTTCCTGACCACGACTTCTAATGGAATGATGGTGACGGCGCGAACGAGCATTTCGTTCCCGGAGGGGCGATCGATAAAATGCGTCGGGATGCCGTTTTTCTCCATCAGTTTGAAGAGGTGCGATGCGATCGCGCAGTTGATTTCGCCTTTGCCCTGAATGCTGCCGCGCTTTTGAGCATTGAATGCCGTTGCATCGTCCTTAAAATAGGTCAGCAGCACGCTTGGATCGTCGGTGCTATAGAGAATTTTGGCTTTGCCTTCGTAGAGTTTTTGACCAACAGTCATGGTGGATGGGCTGAATTTTAAGCTTCATCATTCTACCGCCCTCGTAGCAGGGTAATTAATTCAAGCGCTCAAACTCCAGTAGCTCCCGAATCGTTCTACTCGTTGCCTCACTGCAATGTAAATTTCTCATACAACCTCTCCGGCGAAGGATGAGAAACAGTATCATAAGCTACAAAATTATGTTGCGTCTGAGATTCGGCGCACTTTTCGCCTCAGAGAGCTGGATTATGTCACTTGAATCAGAATTTGCTGCGATTAGCAGTTCTATCGCCACATGGGAAAATTTTCATCGATCAATTCCCTGTGCTCCCCGCTTCACGCCGTCGATGTGGGTGCAATTGCTCAAGCCACCGACCGCTTACAGTTTTGATCAAGCCTGGCTGCTGTGCCAATGTGCAGAAGATCAGTGGCTTGCCTGGGTGCCAGACTATGGTGAAGTGTGGCTGACAACCGACGAGTTTTGCAGCCTGACAGAGGATTAGCGGCGCTGCTCCACCCCGGGAAATATAGACAGGATTGTAACTTTAGTCTCTAGCGGAACAAAGTAGGTTTGGTTTCGCTTCTGATTACTGAAGTTCATAATATTCTCGTCCTACAATTAATTGTCCACGTCAGTCTGAGCAGCGTTAATTTGAGTCAATGCTCGTTGGACTGATGGGGTTTTGTATTTCCCAAGGATTCCTGAAAATGTTTAAGCGTCGGTTTGTTAGCCTGCTCGTATTTGCGATCGCTCTATTTTGGACAGTTGCCTGCTCCACTCAAGAACCTCAACCCTTAGCGGTTTCCACCAATCCTTGGTCTGGCTATTCTGGGCATCATGTTGCGCTTAAACAGCAGTTTTACCGGGAAGCAGGATTGCAAATTCAAGACCTGCTGTTTCAGTCAAATACCGAGCAAATCGATGCGTTTTTGGCAGGTAAAACCGATTTGGCTTGGATGACCGCAGGTGATGTGATCCAGATGATTGAAAAATCACCGGATTTAAGAATTATCTTTCTTTGTGACTACTCAAACGGCGCAGATGGCATCCTGGGACGGGGCATCAAAACAGCAGCCGATCTAAAAGGTAAAACGTTAGCGCGTGAAGATGTGCTGTTTGAGAAAGTGTTTCTCCGGGCATTTCTTGAGAAAAACCGACTAACCGAGAAGGATATTAAAATCAAAGATATGCCTGCTCCGGCGGCTGCAACTGCATTTAGCACTCAGCAAGTCGATGCCGCTGTGACTTATGAACCCTTTCTGTCGAAAGCAATCAAAGAAGGCGGCGGAGAAATTATCTTTAGCTCCAAAGGCACTAATTTGATTGCTGATGTCCTGGTGACGCACAAAGATTTGATTGCAAACCGTAGAGAAGATTTGATCAAATTTCTCAAAGCAGCCGACAAAGGGATCAAGCTGCTGAAAGCGAGAAATGAAGAAGCAATTTTTGTCGCCTCTAACCGGTTGGGCATTCAACCTGAAGAACTGCGAGAACAACTGAAGGGAATTACACTATTTGATATTGAGGGCAACAAGGCGATCGCGTTCAATCTAAGCCATCCAAACAATGCGATTAAGAGCTTTAAACTTGTAGCGAAAGCGGCTTATGACTTCAAAGTGGTGCCACAGCCCCTTGATGTTCAGTTACTATACGATGACTCTCTTGTTAAAGCGCTTTAGAAATCGTTAGATCTTCAGGTGCTTCTCTTACTGCTTCAGCAACATCAGTAGACAAGCTCACTTCAATATAAAACCGCTAGATCCGCCCTCACCCTAACCCTCTTCTGCGATAGAGGGAGCCAGAAGTCCAGTTCCCCTTCTTCCTTAAGGAGAAGGGGCGAGGGGATGAGGGTCTTCAGTCTACTGAGAAGAGGGATACCAGAGCGATTCGATCGCACTTGCCACTTCTAAAGCAGATTTCCGCAGATTCACAGCTGAATTCAGTAAAACTGTGACGTGTCCTAGCTTACGACCAGGGCGGGATTCTGACTTGCCATACCAATGAATAAACGAGTTGGGCAGTTGCGCGATCGCCGCTCTTTTGTCTAAATAATCACTTTCTGCCCGCTCAAATCCCAGCAAATTCACCATCACCGCTCCAGGACAAATCAGCGCTGCACTTCCCAAGGGTAAACCACTGACAGCACGAAGCTGCTGTTCAAACTGTGAGGTTTCACAAGCCTCGATTGTATAGTGTCCCGAATTGTGAGTTCGCGGTGCAATTTCATTCACCAAAACGCGATCGTCTTTGGTTAAAAAGAGTTCAATTCCGTAGATTCCGACCACTTCTAGCTGATCGAGCAAGGTATGAGCGATCGCCGAAATCTCCTTTGCAACGGATTCCGAAATTTCAGCCGGAGCAATCACGCGACGACAGACTTGGTTCTCTTGCTGAGTCTCGACAACTGGATAAACAACAATCTCGCCCGTGATCGATCGCGCTGCCATCACTGCCAACTCACGCTCAAACGGAACGAACTCTTCTAGCACGATCGGCACCGCATCGAGTTTTGTCATTGCCAGATCCCAAGCCGCTTGATCTCGAATAATCCAGGTTCCCTGACCGTCATATCCTAAGCGGCGAGTCTTCACAACGATGGGAAATGAAACAGGTTGCTCTCCAGGTTGCCAGAACTTTGGAGTGGGTAAACCATTCGCTTTGAGAAAACAGCGCTGATCATACTTATCTAAAAGCGACTTTAAAGCAGACAGGCTAGGACGAAAGCAAGCCGATCGGATCTGAGACAGAGCAGCGAGATCTACGAATTCGTTTTCAAACGTGATCACATCCACCCGATCGCTTAACTTTGTCGTCGCGGCTGCATCGTTGACGGGCGCAAAGAGGGTATCTTGGGCGATCGCCACTGCCGGATCATCTGAGCTTGGGGTTTGAATCACCAATTCTAGGTTCAATTTTTTAGCGGCATCTGCCATCATCCAGGCTAACTGTCCGCCGCCAATTACTCCAATTCGCATACTCGCCTCCTAAGATGGACACCCGAGCGATTCCCGCGTGTCTGCTCCAGTTTTAGAATTCGTCCCCTGCGCTACTTTGCACAACTCGCGAATCTGAGCGCGATCGAGAATCGCTCCGGTAAAATCTGCCCCCGTGATATTAACATCGAGAAATGCACTCCGCAGCAGCATCGCATCGGTCAGATTCGCATCGCTCAGATCGACGCGCACCATCGGCACTTGATCAACCATCGCCTGCTGCAAATTCGCGCCGTGTAAATTCGTTTCCGTCATATTCGAGGCACTCATTGCTGCACCAGCCAGATCAGCACTCGAAAAATTTGCATCGGTCAAGTTGGCGTTGGTAAATTCGGCAAATCGCAGCGTCTGTCCGGAAAAATCTTGTCCCCTGACATCGGCATTACTGTAGGACAACGGCGGGCGATACTGCTGATCGTAGCGTTTCCCCTGAATGGGATCAGCGATCGCGCTCATCATCCAAACGCTACAGATCAAAATCGTGAGTAGACCGATCGCAAATCGCTGCATCTTCATGTCCTACCGCCAAATCAACACTTTTCAGCTTACCTGGAATTTCCGCGATCGCAAGGGTTACAGCTTTACCGATCGCTTGCTTGGGCACTCGCAAAAACCCCGATCCGGCGGCGCACAGCGCTGCCGCTTCTGCGACACTCCGTGTTCCAATTCGGTCGATCGAGGGATTTGGCACCGGAATCGCCTGAAGCTGCTCGGCTGAAAAAAAAGACAGCGAGAAATTGTAGTCTTGGCAATATTCTAAAAGTCCGGCTTCATCGAATTTGCGCTCGACCGTGGCAATTCCAATAATTTCACACTCGGATAGCTGATACTGCTTTAGAACTAGGGCGATTGCGTCGGCGATCGTTGCTTTTGAAACTCCACGCCGACAGCCGATTCCAATCCAGAGCATCAGTAAAACCCACAAAGACAAAATGAAATTTTCACGAAACCATGATAGAACTTAAAAGTTCGTACAGAGCTACCAGGCTCTATTTTGCATTTCATCTCTCTTAATGCAGAATAAGACGGATCAGGGTGCGATAGATACAGGATTACGACTTGTCACTAACCTATCGAGGCACCAGCAATGCAAGTTTCTAAACGCTCAGTTTTTCCTTTGCTTCTGACCTTAACGGCTGCGGCATTGACCACCGGATGCGACGATGCTTCCGATGCAGTTCGCGCTTCTACCCCACAACTGAAGACCGATCTGGCGCTAGGCGATCCGGCATATTACGTAAACTTGGGTCACGAACTTCAGCAAAGCCGCAAGTACGACGAGGCGATCGCCGTCTATCGTAAAGCAATCGTCCTTGATATGGAAAACGCTGATGCCTATAACGGCTTAGGTGAAGTGTTAACGACTCAGCGCCGTACCGAAGAAGCACTCGCTGCCTACCGCCGCTCGATCGACATCAATCCCAAAAATGCTGCCGCTTATAGCGGGTTGGGAAATGCCCTCGCCGATCGCAAACGACTCGAAGAAGCGATCGCTGCCTACCGTCGCTCCATTGATGCCAACCCGCAGCAGATGAATGCTTATACGGGACTCGGTAATGTCTTGACGCAACAAAAGAAAATTTCGGAAGCGATCGCGTCCTATCAACAAGCCCTAAATGCCCCAGAGAAAACGGAAACAGCGCAAGCGATCGCATTTGTCGGCTTGGGTCGGGCACTACAAACGCAAGGCAGAGTTGACGAAGCCCTCAACCTGTTCTATAAAGCAACAGAAATTGCGCCAGAGTACACGTGGGCGCACGTTTTTCTGGGTCATACGCTGGCGAACCAAGAGCAATTCGATCAGGCGACCGCCGCTTACCAAGCAGTCTTGAGACAGCCGAACGAACGCAAAAGCAACCTCGGCAGCAGTCACGCGATCGCGCACAACGGGCTAGGCGCAGTGCTGCAACGGCAAGGGAAAATGAAAGACGCGATCGCTCAGTTTGAGAAAGCAGTAGAAACGGATTTGAATTACGAGGCTGCACACGCCAATCTGCAACGAGCAAAGCAGCTATCCGCTCAGATCCCGTCGCTGACCGTGAAAAATTCGATCTAAGATCTTTCCGAAGCGCGAGTGGGTTCGTTCCACTCGTCAAACACCTCTTTCGTGCTGACCACAAAAAACTCGATTAGCAGATGACTCAACGAGATCGAATCGCCATCTAGGAGCGATCGCCGCTCTAATGCAGGCAAGCGTTGATGGTTGAGAAAGGTGCCGTTGCTGCTTCCCACATCCATTAGATAGAATCCTTCATTCACACTGTGACCGATGACCGCATGACAGCGTGAAACTGAAGGATCTGGAACCACGATCGCGCACTTGCGGCTCCGACCAATCACCCAAGTAGAAGCAATCGCACTGGGTTGAGAGTGATTTGGATTTGACAGATTTGTGGCGAGAAAAGCGGTTCGTCCGGTCGTGACTGCCTGAATGTAATAGGACGTAGCGCAACGCTTTGGAGCATCAAGAATAGGCTCAACCAGGGTCGAAATTTTATCGATGTCATGTCCGCAATCGACTAGAAGCGATCGCGAAATCGCCGGATAAGTCTGCAAAAACTGGAGCGCACGATCGCCACTATTGTTTGGTTGCGGCAAATTTAACATAGCTGGTGTCCGAGCGTTAAGCGTTGAATAAGGTAAAACATTCTGTTGGACGACGACCCGGTTTTGAATTTAGCGACAACCCACGAAGCTGCAAGATTCCTTAAATATCGACATGAACATCTATAGAACAGAAGTTATAAAAATAATAAATCGCCTGCTTGCGAAAGGTGGGCTAGGTAGAATAAATCCTACCTTTTGATAGGGTGCAAGCATTTGAGGCAGTTTTTCTTACAAGCTTCATACGGAAGCGATTACGGAGAACGTTGTTTAAATTTTTATCAAGTCTAAGTAATCTAGCCACCAGAGTATAACGCTTCTATGAACGCGCTTTACTAAAATTCCAGTGACAAAGTAAATTCAGCGCTCTGTTGATGAGCACGGCTCAAATCGCTGCGGAAATGACTGATTAAGCTAAAACAAACCATACTTCCTGAGATCTTCATGTTCTATTGGTTACATCGAACGCGACGTGTAGTGCGAGCATGGCATACTTGGCTTGGGGGAGCGATCGCGCTCTGTTTGATTACGACTCATGCGCTAGTTGCAGCGGATTTGCTGTATGCCGATGTGCAGGCGCTGGTGAAGATAGGGGCGCGGGCGGCAGGATCTTCTAGGGCAGAGCAGGCAAGCGAGTATTTGATTACTGAATATCGCAAGGCGGGGTATCAGGTTGAAATCCAGACTTTTACCTATCCGAAGTTTGCAGATGCGGGGTCGAGTTTGATCGCCGACGGCAAAACGATCGGAGCTTGGGCACTGGTTCGCTCTGTTGCGGGGAATGTGACAGGTCAGTTAGTCGCTGTGCCGAATTTTGGGCGAGCTGAAGACTTTAAAGCGGTGAATGTACGAAATCGAATTGCGATCGTTCAGCGCGGCGGCAATCTTCAGTTTGCTGAAAAAATCGAGAACGCAGCAGCGGCAGGGGCGCGCGGGATTTTGATTGTGAATAATCAGCCTGGAAATACTCGCGGAATGTTGCTCAAGGCTTCTGCAATCCCCGCAGCATCGCTTTCTCAGGAAGTAGGAACCTCTCTGCTGCAACAAGCTCAAGGTACAAGCATTCTTGCAACCTTGAGGGTTAAAGCACAGCCCAACGCGATCGGGCGAAATGTAATTGCCCATTTGCCGGATATCAAACAACCTCAGTTAATCATCGGCGGACATTACGATTCGGTCGAATACTCTCCGGGCGCGAATGATAACGCATCGGGAACCGCAGTTGTTTTAGGGTTGGCGCGATCGCTCTCAAAATCGCCACAAGCTCGTCAGATTTGGTTTGTGTCGTTTGATGGAGAGGAAGATGGTCTAAAAGGATCGGAGGCGTTTGTCGATCGAGCGACTTCGCAGTTTCTGGCTAGACTCAAAGCAATGCTGAATTTTGATATGGTCGGGATTAATGATCGATTGTTGCTGGAGGGTTCGGGTGCAATGAGCGCGATCGCATCCTCAATCAATGGGCCTGTCAGTTCCAATCAGCTTGGCGGGAGTGATCATCTGTCTTTTAAGGCAAAAAATGTACCCACTTTGTTTTTCTTCCGGGGTAAAGACCCAAACTATCATTCACCGGGAGATACCCTTGTTGAGCCTCGTTTGCTGAGAGAAACCCAAGCAACAGCACTAAAGATCACTTCCACTATTCTCAATCAAGCATCACCAAGATAAAGCGATTCTAAATCAGTTGTGAAGTGGGGCGTGGGGTATCATTCCCTTTCCCGCCCCGTACCCCCTACTTCTTTTAGCGCTCACAACTCAAACAGGATCGCTATCGATCTCATTCGCACATTAGTCAGCAAAAGTTAGCAGAATCACTGAATTACTGGGCACAACAATGCCATTTTTGAGGTTTGACCAGTTGACTGTTTTCTGGCTGTATCCAGAAGCTGACATTGTGTGAGTAGCGACGGATGATTGACGAGGACTCCATCCGGTGAAGCTCGATTGCACCTGTTGTGAATTATTGGATTGATTGATAATCAGAAAGGATTTGTAACCTTGAGCGGTGTTACTCACAGCAAAAGTTGTAATTGCATTTTCGTTGCTCGTTGTGGTCGAAATCCGATCGCCAATCATATAGCGATTTAACAACTGCAAAAATTCCCCACCGGGGCGCAGATTTCCCTGGTCGTCCATCTTGCCATAAATGCCATCTTTTTCATTCCAGGCAAGCGTCCCAGCCGCGCCATTTGTGAGCGCTTGAGCAATACTTAACGCATCAAATACTACCCCTTTGTAGTTAGCCATGCGTGGATCGCGGCTTTCCCACGTCCAGCTAATGTTATATTCACCCAACATCGCCGGAATCGTTCGGTTTGGACTTGCAGCTTTTAACGCTTCAACAATGGTTTTAGTGTAGCCACCGATAAATCGAGTTGCATTAAAGATGTCCTGGTCTGCGGTAGAAGCACTACCACTGGCGTAATAGTGATAGGTAAAAAAGTCTAGATGATCGATCGTTCCCTTGATGAATGGAACATAGAACGGCTGAAGATCTGGACGCGCGACCGCAGGCCCGCCAATTTTGATCGTCGGATCAGCTTGCTTCATTGCAACCGCCGCTTTGTTATAAATCGTGATCAGTTCATTTAAACGATCGGGCTTGCTCGAATCTTTCAATCCACCCCAGCCACTATTGTCCCGGAACTGCACAAAGTAGTCATTGTCTTTTTCATTCGTCACTTCCCAATACTTCACCTTGAGCCGAGCATCCTGGTTGACGATCTTGACTAAATCGGCACAGAGCCGAGCAAAATTATCAAACTGATTGCGATCGAGGAAGCCATCGCGATCGGCATCCATCCAATCGGGCCAAGTCGGAATGTTGATCATGCGCTCCGGTTGATTCTGCCCAAACGCCGCGAATGAAGCAGACAGCGCCGATTTCGCTTTGTTGGCATCCCAAGTTTGACGAGCCGTATCAATGAGACCATCTGAAGTGCTGGAATCCTGCATCGTACTGCCATTGTGAAACCGAATCATACCCGGACTCATGGTTGCCATGTTGCTTTTGTAAGCTGCGCTATCAAACGTTCCCGTCCGGAAGCCTTGATAAGCATTCACGCCATAACCGAAGGCTGTATTTCCTCTCTTGCCGCTATTCCAATCGACGGTAGTCGTGATGCTGTCTTTGCTCATGGCGCTAATAGATGCTGTGGGATCTAAGACAATAGGTTGATTGTCTGAGCCAGCTTGAGGTTGAATGATCGGAGCGACAATAGTATCAAGAGTGACCGGAATCATTGGACTAGTTTGAGGGCTAGTTTGAGGGCTAGTTTGATCGGGTGCAGAAGATATCAGAGCGGGGGCAGCGATCTCATCAAGCTGGCTCTGTGGAATCACTTCTTTAGCCTGACTTGGGCTTGACCACAACAGCTCAATCACAGCATCTCCGCCGTTTTCATAGTATTCTAGCTTGATGTCGTGGGGTTGCCCAGCAGCAAGGGCAATGCTTCCCTGATCCTCAGTTACAGAGTGATCTGTCCAATGATCAATCACAATCTTTCCGTCCACCCACAGTCTCACACCATCGTCAGAGCGCGTATAGAACGTATAGTTTTCAGAATGCTTTGACCAAATTTGTCCCGTCCATCGCACTGAAAAATCGTCCGATTGCAGCGAAGCATCGGGTGCGTCTCTTTTCCAGTCAAAATTCACAGTTGCATCTGTGCGGGTGTGCTTGAGATTGCTGAAGCCTTTTCCCTGGTAATACTGTGCCTGTAGACCATTGCCAGCACTGCTGCGGGTAAGCGGTGAAGTGCTGGTCAGATTGTTTTCAAGCGCGATCTCTCCCGATTGGGGGATAGATTCGATCGCGCTAAGGCTACGGCTTTCTGATGAAAAGCCGGGATCTAAAATTGTCATTGTTTCTTTCCAGGTAGTAATTGTGAGACTAGATTGAACAAGCCAGAACTAAACAAGTCAAACTCGCTCACTTGATACTTTTGCAGCATCAAGTAATGTAAACAGATCGATTTGCGAAAAACTTAGAGTGCAACGAACTAGAGCAAAACCCCTAGGACGAGCAAGCTTGATTCAAGATTTACAAACGCTTCACCAGCTCCCTAATTTTCTTTCATGGCGAACATAAATGTGTTCGTGTAAATTACAACAAGATTGAGTAATCGTGGTAGATGCTGGAACTGAGTATCAGCAATGAATCTGCCGACTGAACTGAAAACTCAGTAGTTTAGTCTTGGACATTCTATACCAACTCGGAAAAACCAACTGCAAAAGTTTGCTTTGTCCATATGTTGTCAGCAGGGAAATTGCAACACTTGAGCCGGATCGCTTTGCTTGTGATATACCCTCGCTATCTCGCGATAGCTATACCGATCGATATTGACACATCTCGTAACATCCATCTTATTGAAGATGTTGAGCAATAATTCTTTGTCTAACATTATTTCCGAAGTTGTTATTTCTTTAACGATAGATATAACCCATGACAGTAAGCTTCTGGATCATGGGATACACTTAACCGGACAATGCAATAAAGACCTCATGGCTTTTCATTAAAAAATTTATGTTGAAAACATTGGAGCCAATTCGAGGACTGCTGCCATTTTTGGAGCTCTATCCTTGGGCAATTCCTACGATCGTGGTGCTGGGAATTTTGTCTTCACTATCAGAAGGACTGGGGATCAGCTTATTTATTCCCTTGTTTGAAAGCCTTCAGCAGCCAGATTCTCAAGGCACCAGCAATTCTTTTCTGCGCTTCCTGACTCAGGTTTTGGGAAATGTTTCGCCGAATCAGCGCTTTTTTCTCATTGCTTTATTTATCTTTGGCTGCATTCTGGTCAAGTCTTGCCTGACTTATGGCAATGCAATTCTGTTTGCTTGGCTTGACTCCCGCATTGGTCATCAGCTGAGATCGAAGATCCATCAGCAGTTAATGAGGGTGAGCTATAGCTTTATTGAAAGCAGCGAGTCGGGTAGGTTCATGAATACTTTAGGCACAGAGACCTGGCAAACCAGTCAAGCGCTGAAAGTGTTTGTGAACTTAATTATTGATATTTGCACTGTTTTGGTGCTTGTTGGTTTTTTGCTGTTGATTTCCTGGCAATTGACTTTGATTGTCAGCGCTGTGATTGGGCTAATTTCGCTCAGTATTCAAACGATTACTCGTCGCGTGAAGCCTTACAGTTATGAGGCTGTAGAAGCCAACAAACGCCTTGCTGGGCGAATGTGGGAAAGCTTAGGCGGAATGCGGGTGATTCGGTCATTTGGACGCGAAAGCTATGAACAAGCTCGATTTGATGCCGCCTCGGGGCAAGTCCGCGACATGTTTTTCAAATTAGCAGTGCTGAGCGGTATTGTCCCCCCCCTGTCGGAACTGCTATCTGCGACTCTCGTATTGTTTATTTTGGTTGTTGCGGTCAATCAAGCCCAAACGACTTTGCCAACCTTGCTGACCTTTGTGTTTATCCTCTATCGACTACAGCCGAAGATCAAACAAATTGATAGCGCTTGTGTATCTTTGCTTGGCCTGACTAGCTCGATCGCTGAAGTGAGTACTTTGCTTGATCGCTCTGATAAGCCTTATCTCCAGTCAGGAGCGCTGCCGTTTCCAGGTTTGCAGCAGTCGATCTCGTTTCGCAATGTTGCATTTCGCTACCCTGCACAGACAAAGCCTGCGGTAGAGGACATTTCAATTTGGATTCCACCCGGTAAAACAACGGCACTCGTTGGTCCCTCTGGAGCAGGAAAATCGACGCTGATCCATTTGCTCTGCCGCTTCTGCGATCCGAGCGAAGGAGAAATCTATGTTAATGGCACTCCCCTGCAAAAATTCAATCTCAATGCTTGGCGCGATCGCTTAGCGATTGTCAGCCAGGATGTGTTTATGTTCAGCAGCACCATCCGCGAAAACATTGCTTACGGACGGCTCGATGCTACAGATGATGAAATTATTGCCGCGGCCCAATTGGCAAATGCTCACAACTTTATTTTGCAACTGCCCTACGGTTATGAAACCGAAATGGGCGATCGCGGTATGCGGTTATCAGGTGGACAACGTCAGCGTATTGCTCTGGCACGGGCGATCGTTCGCGATCCTGACATCCTGATTCTAGATGAAGCCACTAATGCCCTAGATAGCATTTCCGAAGACTTAATCCAGCAGGCGCTGGCAACACTCAGCCAAAACCGTACCGTGATCGTGATAGCACATCGACTCTCGACGATCGAGCAAGCCGATCAAATCATTGTGATGGATCACGGACGAGTGGTGGAGCAAGGAGACCTTCAGCATCTCCTTCAACTGAACGGACTATTCACCAAGATGTACCAGTTGCAATACCGCAGTGCCTAAGACCAATTTTGGATTGAAAAAGCCTTGAGTTACGAGGTTTAAGGTGTTCATCTATCGCTGAATTTTAGAGATTTAGTATAAGTTCAACCCAGAGGAAATCCGAAGTGCCTTACTTATTGCATGAAATTGAAATTACCCAACCTCTACCCACCTTAACGCTATCGGAGGCACAGACGGGCATTGGTTTAATCGTTCGTCGCCGCGATCGTGCCATTGGTTTTTTAATGCAGTCGCTTGCCCCAAATAGTGTGATTCTGCCAGACACGATCGCCGAGTGGATTGCGGCAGAAGTGGGTGAGAAGATTCTGCAAGAGAGCATTGGGGATGAGTTGTCTCTAGATACGAAGCCAGAAACCCTGCCTACGCTCACCGTTGTCATTTGCACTAAAGATCGCCCAGAAGATTTAGCACGGTGCTTGCAGCATTTACTGGCCCTACAGGGTGATCCCGCCGCTTTTGAACTGCTTGTGGTAGACAACGCGCCTTCAGATCAGCGAACTGAAACGCTGGTCGCATCGCTGCCTACAGTGCACTACGTGCAAGAGCCTAAACCGGGTCTTGACTTTGCCCGCAATCGCGCTTTACAGACGGTTCAGACCGAGATGCTGGCGTTTATTGATGATGATGTTGCGGTTGATCGCGGCTGGCTTGCAGGCCTCCGGAGCGCGATCGCCCAGTACCCAGAGGCTGCGGCGTTTACAGGACTGGTGCTACCCTATGAACTAGCAACCGATGCCCAGGTCTTGTTTGAGCAAGCGGGCGGCTTTCGGCGCGGATTTGACAGAATTTACTATGGGCAATCGGAGCCAGATAATCCCTTTTATCCCTGCGGGTCGGGAATTTTTGGAGCAGGCTGCAATATGGCATTTCGCCGCGATGCCTTGCTACAACTGGGTGGATTTGATGATGCGTTAGATACGGGGGCACCGCTTCCAGGAGGGGGCGATTTAGATATCTTTTATCGCGTGGTCAGAGCGGGCTATCCGTTAGTGTATGAGCCGCGCTATCTTGTATTTCATCGCCATCGCCGCGAATATGAAAAGCTACGGCGACAGTATTGGAGTTGGGGATTAGGATTTATGGCGTTTGTGGTGAAGTCCTGCCAAACCGATCCAGCACTGCGCCCAAGATTTTATAGCCTGATTCGCTGGTGGTTCAAAGACCAATTCAGGCAACTTCGTAAGAGCTTTAGTCACGATCGCCGGGTTTTACCGCCTGCAATGGTGGTAGCTCAGTTATGGGGTGGCATTGAGGGGCTGATGGGTGGATATGGTCGATCTCGCAATCGCATTCAACAAATTCGGAGGCAATTTTCGTGAACTCTATGGTTCCCTGTCAAATTCTACACTTAGATCTGAGCGCAGGCTTTCCAGCAGTGCACTTAGAGCCGGGCTATCAAGGGTTATATGTTGTGTTTTGGTGGCGCAACATTCCGCTTGGTCATCGAAAGATTCCAGAGTCACTGTTGCCTCTGTCAGAAGCACAACTCACCGATCTTGCTCTGCAAACGATTACCCCAACGATCGGGAGTTATTTGCTCGATCATGGCTTCAATCCCCCCTTACCAAAAGGTTGCAGAAATGTAATTCCAGCTCCGCCACCTGATTTTGCTACGCTGCAATCGCTCGATCGCCCGTTAGCCTTGCTCGATCAGATTGCAACAGATCGACGAGTGCCAGATGAAACCATTTCGGTCGTGATTTGCACCCGCGATCGACCTGAACAACTTGAACAATGTCTACGATCGCTGCAAAGCCTCACTGTTGCGCCAACCGAAATTTTAGTCGTAGACAGCGCTCCTCGTTCAGATGCCACACGCAAGCTGATGGCGCAGTTTCCCCAAGTTCGATATGTATTAGAGTCGCAACCGGGCTTAAGTCGAGCGCGAAATACTGGCATTGCTCACAGTTGTGGTGATTTGATTGCGTTTACCGATGATGACGTTGTCGTACATCCCGATTGGATCTGGCGACTCATGCAAGGCTTTCACAATCCGAACGTGATGGTCGTGCTGGGGTTGGCGATCGCCGCAGAGCTTGAAACTGAGTCGCAATGGATTTTTGAATCACGTCATAGCTTTAATCGGGGCTATCGCACTCGCGTGTTTGATGCTCAGTTTTTCGAGGGCATGAGATATTGCGGCGCTCCGGTTTGGGAGCTTGGAGCTGGGGCAAATATGGCAATCCGACGCAAAGCGATCGAGCAAGTCGGTGAGTTTGATCCGCGACTCGGCGCTGGAGCCTCTGGGTGTAGCGAAGATTCGGAGTTTTGGTATCGGGTTTTAGCCGCAGGCTGGCTATGTTTATATCATCCGACTGCTGTGGTTTACCATTACCATCGGCAAGACATGGAGAGCTTGCAGCAACAGATGTATGCCTATATGCGCGGAAATAGTGCTGCATTACTGGTTCAGTTTGAGAAGTATCGACATTGGGGAAATCTGCGGCGTTTGCTGGCTACATTCAAGGAGCGCACGCTGAGCTTGCTCAAAGGACTGTTTAAGAACCCCACCGCAGAGCAAAGAGCAGAGCGAAGAACAGTGGAGATTGAGCTTTTGGGCTATCTGGCTGGGGTTGGGTTTTATCTGCGAAACTCTGCACGAAACTCTGCAATTGCGGTCAGCGATGGCAAATCCCAAGCTGAACGTTCCCTACATCGCTATTCTTGATAATTCGCAGTCGCTTATGCAGACCTATTTACGCTTTATCAAGATATTCGGGCACCTGATCGATGTGCAATGGTATGCCGCAGAAATAAGTAGCGATCCGAAGAATTGGTCACTGAGATCAGTGTTGTCTGCCTTACCTGCTCTAACCCTGAGTATCCTGCAAAGAAGGCTACCTCACACAACTCAGTAATCTGCTGCGTTTCCTAGTCGCATTCGGTAGATTCATACTTTTTGAGTAACTTTACTGTCCCAATTTTCCTATGTCTTCTATGAAAACAATGCACAAAGTACCATTACCGCAGTTCTTGTCCCGTAATCCCTTTCCGCATCCGTTGACTCAAGGCTTTTTCTACCGTGAGAAGATGCGGGCAATTTATCGCATTGCACCGGATCGATCGCTCCAGTCCATTCTTGAAGTGGGCGGTGGCTCTAGCGGTCTCACTGCGATGCTTTACCCGAATGCTCAGATTACCAATCTTGATCTGGACCCTGAGCATGAACACTCGCCCTGTAATCAACAAGCGTGGGTGCGGTTTGTCTGTGGTGATGCAACTGCACTGCCGTTTGCAGACCATAGCTTTGATGCAGTGACAATGTTTGATGTGCTAGAACATATCCCCGACCACAAAACTGCCATCCTAGAAGCACAGCGTGTTCTCAAGCCAGGTGGATTTTTGCTAATTAGCACTCCAAATGAAAACTGGCGATTTCCTTACTACCGCTTCATGAAACCCATCTGCCCGGAAGACAAAGAAGTGATGGCAGATTGGGGGCATGTGCGGCGCGGCTACACGATCGAGCAGCTACAAGACTTAATCGCACTTCCTTGTCAAAAGACTGCGACGTTTATTAATCCTCTCACGATCGTCGGGCATGATATTGCTTTTTCACGCTTATCACGCTACACCCGTCAGGCACTCTGTACGCTGCTTAGTCCATTAATGTGGATAGGCTATTGGCTGCATCGACCTGAAGCCACGGGAACAGAAACAGCTTCGATGTGGCAAAAAATCTAAGGAGCAGCACATGACAGCAAGCTCTCCAACTCAAAATTCTCCAACTCAAAACTCCCTAACTCAACCAACGATCGCACTGTTGCCTTGGGGAGATCTGATTGAAGACTTTCTCGACAGCATTGGGGTCTCTCTGGATTCATTTTGTACGCAAATGACGGGAGGTTGGCTGTTTGGCTATGTTGAAGCGCTTAAACGAGTGGGTGTACGAACCGTGGTTTTTTGCATCTCAAACCAGGTCACACAGCCAGAACGACGAATTCACCAACCGACCGGGGCAACGCTTTGCTTCTTGCCTGCCTCAAAGCTCCACAGTGTCGCACGTCGTCCCATGCGTCATCCTTATGGCTGGACGATCGAGGAAACTTTCGGCAAGCAACCTCAGTCGCGTCGTCCAGCATTAAAACTGCTGAAGGATATTGCGCCGTATCTGGCAACGCCTCTTTTGTCTTTAGCAGAGGAGTTAAGGCGTGAACAGTGTCAAGCGATTCTTTGCCAGGAATACGAGTATGCTCGATTTGATCTAAGTGTGCTGCTGGGACAATGGTTGCGGTTGCCTGTATTTGCAACCTTTCAGGGTGGTGATTTTCAGTTGAGCCGCTTAGAACGGTTTGTCCGTCCGTCTTCTCTTCATCACTCTGCTGGACTGATTGTGGCAACTCAAACGGAAATTCAAAGGTTGCAGCAACGCTACCGCATGCCAGGGGCGAAAATTGCGCAAATTTTCAATCCAATGGATGTGCAGGAGTGGCGATCCAGAGATCGCCACTCCTGCCGCGCTGCGCTCGGTCTCCCCATCGAAGCGGATGTCGTCATCAGTCACGGGCGGATTGATTTGCACCGCAAAGGATTAGACATTTTGATCGCAGCTTGGGAGCAGTTATGTCAGAAATACCCGCACCGGGATTTGCGGCTTGTGCTAGTGGGCACGGGGAGCGATGCACAAGCATTAAGTGACTTAATCGCCGCGAAGCAACTGCGCGGAGTTTTGTGGATCAACGAATACGTGCGAGATCGCGGCTTAATTCAGCAGTATCTTTCGGCGGCGGATCTTTACACACTGGCATCGCGTCACGAAGGGTTTCCAGTTGCACCGATCGAGGCAATGGCATTAGGCTTGCCGATTGTTGCCACCGATGCACCCGGCATTCCGGACATTCTCATCGAGCAGGAAAACTCTGGTGGGCTGATCGTGCCGCGTGAAGATGCCTCTGCACTGATGCAGGGCCTTGATCGTGTCTTAAACGAGCCAGAGTTGAGGACTCAACTAGGAGCGCGATCGCGTCAGCGAGCAGAACAAGCCTTCTCACTCGAAGCGATCGGTCAACAATTGAAACAAGTTCTGTTTCCGCACCGATTGCTTGATCAAACGGATGAGAGTTACGAAGGCTCAAGAAGGTTAGGAGAATAGTCTGGCATCAAACAAAAGCTAGCTTGCGTCGTCGTGTCGCCTTGTAGTGGTGCACAAAATGTAGTGATACACAAAATTCCAAATGGCTGAAATGTGGTTGCCTAACTTTTTCGAGAACGACAAGCACTTTCTGACCAACCGGGACACCCGTTATAACTGTCAACCCACCGTCTTTACCGACACTGCGATGTCGTTTCCTGGGTAGCACTGCACCATAAGCGCTCCAATGGTCAGTGTAAATCACTGCGCATTGCCGGTATACAGGCGGCATCGAGTCCCACAACGCTTGAGCCGATACCGCACTCCGATCTCCCAACTGGGTCCCAACGATCTCTCGCGTTTGAGCATTGTCGTCGTCAGTGACTTCCACTCAAAACCTCTTTGATGCCACGCCCTATTCTATCCTGCCCTGAAGGGCACTACCTCATTGAGATGCTTGCGTAGGTCACGAATAACTTGCTAAGGACGAGTTCGATCGATACGCATAAGGGCTTCCCTGAGCTTCTACGCCATTGAGTACCAAGCCAAGTAATCTCGCTTGATGCTGCGTTAACTGCTCTAGACTATCATTCACGGCATTCCGGGCACTAAAACCTGGACGAACCACAAATAGCACGTAAGGCACGATCGCAGCCATCAGCGCAGTTTCGCTAGTTGAGCTAACAGGCGCACTATCGACTAAAACATAGTCATAATCGTTCTGTGCTTCTGCTGCTGCTAAGTAGCGCTCAAACCGTCCTCGCGTTACCAGATCGACAATCTTCCCTTGATGTGGCATTGTTGGCACAAAGTCCAGATTCGGCTGCAACGACACCACGTGACCACTCAGAGCACGATCGTTCTGGAAGTTGCCTAAAGCATTGTGCGGATATCCAAGTTGATGGCTTAACTCGGCTTTACGGAAATCTCCATCGACAAGCAATACTCTAAACCCTAAATCGGTTAAAGCATAAGCAAGCTGGAGAGTGATTGTTGTTTTTCCCTCATCCGCCATCCCACTGGTAATTAACAGACGCGGACTCCTGAGCGATTGCAAACTCACGGCTGATGCCAAGCGCTGAAACTCAATCTCGCTTTCAGTGCCTAGATTCGGGTCGATCGACAATCGCTTGAACATCGGAATCCGAGCCACTAAAGCAAATTTCATCGACTGCAAATCTTTCGGGCTGAGCAGCGGGTTACGAGCCTCCAGAAGTAACAGCAGCGCTATACTACCGATGATTGAAGCCAGGATCGCATTGATCAACATGACCGACCTTTTCGGGCTAGTTGGCTTCGGATCAACTACAGGTGCATTTAATTCCTGAATATTGGGATAAGCATTAAAAGCATCTAGATTCGACTGCTGCACCTGAGCCACTAGCCCTTTGTACAACCCTTCCGTCGCATCTGCTTGTCGCTGCAATGCGGCTAACTTAGCTTGATTCGCAGGAAGCGCGGACAACGATCGTCGTCGTTGTGCGATCTGTCGCCGCAGTTGTTCAGCGCGTTGCTGTTGTCCATTCGCATCGCTTTCTGATAACACCAACTGCTGAATTAATTCAGCGCGTCCTTCTGCTCCGGTTGTGAAGTTGGTATTAGCGTTAATCCGTCCTGCTGCCTGCCCAACATACTGCTGGAGTTGAGACCGGAGACTATTGCGCTCAGCCAGTGCTCTTTGAACTTGAGGAGTACGATCGGTAAAGGTCGCTCTCAATCTACCTAGCGTCGTTTCTACTTCGGTAAGCTTACTGCGAATTTGCTTGTAATCTTCGTTTTGATCCAACCCCAACGCTTGAACTGCGGCAGCGGAAGATAAATTTAATCGGGCTGCTAGCGTATTAGCACGATATCGGTTTGCTCTTGCTTCGGCTTCGGCTTGAGCTTGTTCAGTCTCTAACGTATTGATGGCTGTAACCAGCCCTTTGGTTTGCTCTTCATCATTGACCAAACCTGTAGCCTGCTTAAATCGCGCTAACTCAGTCTGTGCTTTCAGCAGTCTTTGTCGGGCTTGTTCAAGCTGTCTTTGCGTCGTCGCATCACGTGCAGTGCTGTTTGCCTGCCGCAGTTCGCCAAGGCGCTGCTTGTAAGCATTAAGAATCGCGATCGTTCGTTGTTTCGCAACTTCTGGACTCGATCCAGTCACTGCTAGCTCCATAATGCTCGTCTGATCTAAGGTCGTCACGCTGAAGTACTGCCCATAGTGGCGCGGTTTGTCTGACCCAGTACGCTCTGGATCAGCCTTCCAGGCTTTTTCGAGTAAAGCATCACTCGACAACACCGCTTGCTGAATCTTGAGCGGGTTGATTTGAGATGAAAAGCTTGGATCACTCTCTCGATAAGAGCCAAGTGTGCCTAAGTTAGCATCCAGGTTCCCGCCATTTGTTAGGGGTAGAATGAGTTGAGCCGTTGCTGTCCAGCTTTTAGGAGTGGTTGTGATCGCAGCGATTGCTGCGGCTGCAACAAGTGCATTAAGGCCGAGCAGCGCTTTCCAATGCCTAGAAGCAATCGATACTACTTTTTTCATGCGATCGCTCCTAGAAGATTTTCAGGTATCCAAAATAGCAAATTATGGTCAAGCAACAACAATTCCATGTAATTTGTTTGTTAGTTCACTGAGTGTTTGTAGTTCACTGAGTCAGGAAGAGGGTTGCGTTTTTCAAACAAATTGTTTCACACACAAGTGTTCTTTACAGATATTTCTTAACAGGTGAATGTCTCTCATTCCCTTACTTCCGTAGATGCCTGACAAGTCTAGAGTTGACTTATATTTTACGAAGAATGTTACTGTATTCAATATGCAAATAGATAGAATTTTTTTGTTCCAGCAAAGCCAACTTTTGTCAGCAATAGCCAGGTAACCTGAGTTCGGAATCATTCAAGCTTGTGCAATGCATCGATCGGCTGATTTTTTTAATTTGGTTTAAAGTTACCCTTCCCAGACCAGTAGAACTAGCCTTGTCTTTGGTGTGTGATCTGCTTGATCGCGCTGGTTCTCTATCTGAAGTATGGTCTAAAGTACGCTTGTTCTCTATCTAAAGTAATAGAGTGACCCTTTAATCACTAACTGGAACTCCTCTAAAACCCGTATGTTCGATCTGCCTTCGATTAAACCGAAGTTTATCACTCCAGAAATGAGTCCTTTGTCGCGCTCAGAACGCGTAATTTACTGGACAATCATTCTCACACCGCTTTGGTGGTTACTGGGAATTCAGCCCCTTTTCTATCCTGCTCTTGTCATTGGCTTGTTAGCCATTCACTTTAGCCTTGATCACTTGATTCAAAAGTCATTACCCAACTATGTTTGGGCTTGGTTAGCGATGTCGATCGCCATGCTTTGGACAGCAGCACTGGGGATCGACGACATGGGGTTTGATTTAATGGTCGCAGCGGCAGCAGTAGTGACATTTGCAAAAAGCTACTTTCTCATTTTTGCTTGTCTTGCTTTGCCGTTTTTCAATCGGTTACGAGTCGAGATTGTGACGCGAGCGATCGCCTGGATGTCAGCAGGCTATTTGGTGACGATCAGCATTCAAGTTGCCATGCTGATTCTCAACATTGGCGGCGATGGTTACACACCACCATTGGCGCGGTTGCTTCCGGGGGATAAGGGTAGCTTGCGGGTAATGTTTGCAGATTTAGCGCCGTTTTTTGGGGTGCCATTGCCCAGAACAGTTCTCTACACACCTGATCCCCCAATTTTAGGACTGTGTTCGCTTTTGTGTTTTTTGATTTGTTTAGGAGAGCGCGATCAACAACTCCGACGTTTCGCTCTACTTGGTGCGGTTGCCGGATTGACCGTGAGCGCAAGCCGGAGTGCCTGGATTTGTTTGCCGATTGCTTTGTTGGTTGGTGCTTGTCTTGAAAGTGGATTGTTTCGCCAGCTTTCGTTGTGGAGTATGACAGCGACGCTGATGGGATGCAGCATCTTTGGTTTGACGATCGAGGAACTCTTGCGTAAGCCTGCCGAGGGTTTTACACAGGTGCGTGCATCTTCTTCGCAGGAACGTGCGATCGTGGTGCGCGAAACGCTTGAGGCTTGGCAGCAGTCTCCTTGGATTGGCTGGGGTGTAATCCGAGGGAAAGCGCACCTCTACGAAGATGTCTACATTACGCTGGGTTCATTCTCGACCTATGCGGCTGTTCTATATTTGAATGGCATCGTAGGATTTATCGCTTTGATCGCTGCAATGCTTCTGACTCTTTTTGCAGCTTATGCGACTGCCATTCGAGGTAGCGCGAATTGTAAATGGGCATTCGCGGGGCTAATTGCACTCTATATTGCTTGTAATGCCACTCCGCTTAGCTGGATGGCAGTCAATCTGTGGTTTTTCTTTGTCTGGTTAGGAGCGGTACTGTGTGAAGCAGAATGTCAGCACGTTCGCTTCACAAGCTGGGATCAGCTATCTGGACAAGGTTAATTCGGACTCACTCACGCTCATCTACCCAGGTTGCTCCCTCAATTCCTACAGACTCGCTACAAATTCGGGTAAAGACACGAACACCGTAGATGCAGTAAAGCACCTACGGTGTTCGTGTCTTTACGAGAGATTCGCGCCCTTATGGGGTACACGAAGCATCAGTGTGGTGCGTCATACCGAATTAAACATAGAATGCGACAGATCATACTCAAAGTCCCCCAGAATGGGGGATTTAGGGGGCGAGAATCTGTCGCATCCACAAATCAATCTGGTATCACTTAGGATCGCTCTTTATCCAGAGATGGCGTCAGCATCAACCAGTCGATTTTCAGCGGACTTCAACTCTGCTCTAATCGACTCAACTCCTGTGTTAGAAAGCTTTTTAGAGCGGCTAAGCGGCTCCATAAGCTGCACCCTCAGCGAAAACGAATACGCTTTCGCTAAGGCAATATGGAGCAGAAATGCAGGATTGCCTAGTAAATAGCGAGTTGCTAGGCGCTTCGGCTCACGAAACAATCGATACACCCACTCTAATCCCAAATCAGAAAGCAGGGGTGGACAGTCTGGAACGATGCCTGCCAAGCGATCGATCACTGCACCCCCCATCATGATCACATTGACATCCAACTGATCTCGATTGAGGCGAATCCAGTCCTCCTGAATGGGCATTCCCATACCAACCACCAAAATCTGCGGCTTGACTTGATTAATTTGTTGCACGACCTGTCCGTTTGCATCAGGATTGTGAATGTCAAAGTAGCCATGATGCCCACTAACTTGCACATTCGGGTACTGCTGCCGAACTTGTGCGATCGCGGCATCGACACATTCTGGCTTTGCGCCTAGCAGAAAAATCGAAAAATTCTGCTGGTTACAGTGCGACAACAATTTAGGCATCAAAAGGCTGTAGGAAGCACGATACTGCAAGGGTAGCTTCAGACCCATGAAGCCGATCGCTTTGAGAATACCGACGCTATCACAGTGAGCGATCTCGGCGCTTTGAAGAAAGTTATGAAACCACGGAAGCTGCATTGACAAATTGAAGCCGTGAACATTGTAATGTGCCACCGTGAGCTTTGTACCCTCAGTGCAAGCCGTATGAATGGCATCGACAATCGCGGCAACCGTCATACAAGTAATCCGCCGCCCTAGCAAATAGACACTCAAACTGGGTGAATCTTTTAATTGGTGCAATTTTGTTTGTCCGATCATAGCTGCTTGGATGGCTTTATCTAGCGATCGTTAGGGTGAGTTCAGCTAAAGAGTGACTTTAGTTCAAAGCATTCAGGATGCAATTATCGGTAGAAGCACAGCTTAGAGCGCACTCTCCTCCCGAAGCTCTAAGTGATCAACATTGATAAATGATAGCAATTAGCACTCTTATAACCTCTGCCCCAACAGTCAGAACCCGGAAACTACAGAACCATTAAACTGGTTCAGACTGAGTCAAGCTGAGAAGCGAAAGCCGTCTGCGCTGTGTGCAGGAAAGCTTCATACTACACAGTTTATTTTCTCGAATCTCGGAGAGATGGCCTTAATGAAAAACAGGCTCTTTTCCGAAGCACGACTAATTCCTATGCCTAAGCGTAACAGCCCGAATCATAAGAAGCCGCAAATCACAGGAACATCTCCCAAAAGAGGTATGCAGTGAATAAAAACTAGCTTGAATTTAACGCGCGAGTTGCAGAAGCTGTGACTGTGAGCAGGATTGGTCGAATTTAGCTGCTATTTTTCATCCAGCTTTACTTCATTAATTCTTGAAAAATTAATTGAACCTCCTCAAAGCGCAACAGGCATATTTATCAAGGCTTTACAGGAATTTCATAAATCTAGTACGTTATTTATAGTTTTCATGAAGAATTACGGGCTTACACCTTTAGAGGGAGAAGATTCACCCTATTTTTTCCGTATATACGTAGGACGTAACAATTTTTAATCTAGAAATCTTCATTGCATCTTTACAAAAACTGCCTTGTCCCTTTCGTGCTTGCCGCTATGATCTACATTAATACTCAGCATTGCTTTTGATATTCGCTTTTACATCAATATTTTGTTGACACCACAGTGCCTTGTTGACACCACAAGTTTGCTGGAACTATTACTTTTTAAGACAGTCCTAGTTCTTTAATAATCATCGATTAATCTATTTCCTGTTGATGGCGGTGACAAAAAATGAAGATCGTAGCTTTCTCAAATTTGGTGCCTACTGCTAACGATTTGATTCCTGTATCGCTCAATTCATTACCTCAGCATCGTTCTACGGTTTCGGTGTCTAAACGATCGATAGATGTAGTTGGAAGTATTGTCGGTTTATGTATTTTGGCATTGGTCTTTATTCCCATCGCCTTAGCCATTAAGCTAGACAGTAAAGGTTCAATTCTCTATGTACAGAAAAGATTCGGTCTGCGGGGACAGCCCTTCTATATCTGTAAGTTTCGCTCAATGGTGGAGAATGCAGACCTGTTGAAAGACCAAGTTCCCAATGAAGCGCAAGGATTAGTCTTTAAGAATAAGCACGATCCCCGCGTGACAAGAGTAGGACGATTTCTGCGGCGAACTAGCCTAGACGAACTACCCCAGTTTTGGAATGTACTACGCGGAGAGATGAGCTTAGTTGGGACTCGTCCACCTACCGAGGATGAAGTGACTCAATATGAATCGCATCACTGGCAGCGCTTGAACGTTAAGCCAGGTCTTACCGGAGAGTGGCAGGTGAGCGGTCGCTCTGAGATTCATGATTTCGAGCAGATTCTAAAGCTTGATTTTCAGTACCAAGCGAAGTGGACTCCACTCTATGATCTCCAGATCATTGGGAAAACGCTTTGGATTGTGTTCGATCGACGAGGTGCCTACTAGGTTATCAGCGCCGTGATTTTGCTGTGATTTCACGCGCTTGCAGCCTTTAGCGCATGGTGTAGGAGTTTTCGAGGTAAGAAATTTCCATGAGCAAACCTAAAGTTAGCGTCATCATTCCAGCCTATAATGTTGGCGCTTATCTTGAAGAAGCCTTGATATCTCTGGAGCAGCAGTCTCTAAGAGCATTCGAGGCGATCGTGGTCAATGATGGTTCAACCGATCGAACCGTTGAGATCGCTGAGCAGTTTTGTCAACGCGACTCGCGCTTTCAACTGATCACAAAGCCGAATGGGGGTTTGTCATCGGCTCGCAATGCTGGAATTCACAAGGCTCAGGCTGACTATATTGCGCTACTAGACGCAGACGATCGCTACGAACCCGATAAGTTAACCAACCATGTCGAGCGGCTCGATCGTGATCCCAGCGTTGGAATAGTCTACAGTGCTTCACACATCATTCGCGATGATGGGCAGCGCAGTTGGATGTCTTTGAGCGGCAAGCCAATTGCCGCTGATCCATTAGTGTCTTTGATGTATAAGAACTTTGTCGGTCATGGTTCAAATGCCGTGTTTCGTCGAGTTCTGATAGATGAAGTGGGAGAGTTTGACGAAGCCCTGCGTAGTTGTGAAGACATCGATTTTTGGTTACGGGTCGCAGCAACAGGTCGATGGCGTTTCTACCGGGAGCCTCGTCCTTTGTGCTGCTACCGGGTTCGCCCGTCTGGACTTTCGTTTAACGTGGCGGAAATGCAGCGATCGCAAGAACAAGTGCTTCAAGCGGCTTATCAACGCTCTAGAGAACAGCTTGAACCGTACCTACCGACTGCCTATGCCTATATGTATCGTTTCCTAGCTCGTTTGGCGCTAACAGGAGGGGATACCCAACAAGCGCAACAATTGATACAGCAGGCCTGGAAGAGCGATCGCTCTATCTTTTACACTGACCCTCGATCGTTGTTAACGCTGATTGCAGTGAAGCTTTCACCCTTGTCTAAACAATTGATCCGGAGATCGCTTGATGTCTCTCACAATCGATCGACCCCTGCAAAAACAATCCAGAGCAAAAGTCTATGAAATCAACCTCACTGATTAAAAGTGGGTTGTGGATTACCTACGCCACGTTTGTCACTCGAATTTTTGTCTTTCTCAGTAGCGTGGTGTTGGCGCGATTGCTTCAGCCCGCAGACTTTGGCGTAATTGGGATTGCGTATGTGTTTTGGTCACTGTTTACGCTATTTACTCAAGACACAGCCGGAGCCTTTATTATCTACAAGGGCGCGGATAATCCGAAGTATGTTAATACAAGCTACACCGTTAGTTTACTGACGGGTGTGGTACTGGCCTTGGCAATGGTAGTGACTGCTCCCGTAGTTGCTGACTTCTTTCGTGAACCTGCACTGACTGGTATCCTAATTGCATTCTCGTTTAATCTGGTGTTGTCCTCTGCTGCCTATGTTTACAGCGGGATCATGACGCGCCGAATGCAGTACCAAGCGTTAGCGCATATCAGTTTAGTCAGTTCGCTGACTCGATTACTCTGTACTACTGGAGCCGCCTTGCTTGGGTTCAAATACTGGTCGTTTGTGATTGGAGATACTGCTTCTTGGGTGATCAACTGCTTGCTATCGCGGCACTACTCAAGACACCGTTTCCGGCTGCAACTTGATCCAGAGGTACGATCGGAAGTTTTCACCTTTTGTTTGGGTTCTGTGGGGTCAAGTATCGGGCTATATCTTAGCTTTAATGCGGATAACTTCACGGTTGGCAAGATTTTAGGCAGTGCCAGCTTGGGGTTTTATAACCTTGCGTATCAGCTATCAATGACCGTGTCTAGCATTTTGAGTTCTTTGCTCAATCAGTTAGGAATGCCTGTTTTTGCACAGCTTCCGATCGAGGAGCAAGAAGATGCGTTGTTCAAGGTGGTTGAGCAGGTTGCGTTCTTTGCGGCTGCGAGCTACGCGATCATTTTTCTAGTCTTCGATCCCCAATTTGTGACGCTGCTCTTTGGTGCGAACTGGATACCGATTTGTACTGTGCTACCTGGATTATTGTTTTATGGATATTTCCGCGTGGTGAACTCGCCACTTTACTCGATGTTAGTTGCGAAAGGTCGCCCAGATTTGAATGCGAAAGTCAGTCTTCAGATGGCTCCGATTGCGGTGCTTAGCTTTGTGATTGGGGCTTGGCAAGGTGGCATCGTGGGCGTGAGTTTGGCGGTAGCGGTCGTGCTGGGGATCATCTGGACGCTCTTGTACTGGTGGGCTGCGTGTAAACAGTTCCACTGGCCGCTGAGAAAATTTTTGCTTTCCTGCTTTATTCCAGTTCTACTCAGTGTTCCAGGAATTTTAATCTCACTGCAAATGCCTTTGATTCTAAGACCTTTTACCTTCTTACTGACTTATGTGTTATGTCTCCGCTTCTTTGTTCCTGAGCAGTTTTTTCAATATCAACTGTTGCTAACTAAGTTGTTTCATCGCGTGATTGCTTTGCGTCATAGTCGATAGTTCCCACTGTTATCCCGTGTAATTTGATTGTGTAATTCGGTGTGGTTAAGGTTTATGCAGAAAAAGATTATTCTATTAATGCCCTATTTCGGTCAGTGGCCTGAATGGTTTAGGTTTTATCTCGAATCTTGCCGCTGGAATCCGACGATCGATTGGCTTTTCTTTACAGATTGTCCGATTCCTGAGAATGCTCCGACCAACGTTCGGTTTGTTCGGATGAGCTTTCAAGACTATCAACAGATGGCTTCCGATCGCTTGGGAATTAACTTCAACACCCAATCTTCTTATGCTATCTGTAATCTTAGACCTGCGTATGGAGTGATTCATCAAGACTATCTAGAGGGTTATGATTATTTTGGCTTTAGTGACATTGATGTCATCTACGGCAATCTAAGAGCGTTCTACACAGATGAAGCTCTATGCCATAACACCTTGTCAACTCATCCCGATCGCGTCTCTGGACACCTCTTCCTCATCAAGAATAACGAACAATGGATTCATGCTTTCCGTAAGATCCCCGGTTGGCAAGACCTCATGAGCCAACCCTTAATTTCGGGGATAGATGAAGCATTTTTCGGCAAGTTGCTGCTGGGGCATCGGCGACTTCCATCGCCTGTGCGTCGAGCGTGGGCAGTTTTCGATCCCTACAAGCGAAATCATCTCTTTAAAGAGCGCTTCAGCACCATTTTGTCTGATTTTCCGTGGATGGATGGGACATACCGCTATCCGACAAAGTGGTCTTGGTATCAAGGTAAATTAACCGTTGAAACGGGTGAGGAAATGATGTATCTGCACTTCATGAATTGGAAGTCAAGCCGATACCTACAAACGCAGTTTGGGGATCAGGCTGCTTGGGAAAAACTACCTCGACTTGCTGATCCGAGCCTAACTGACTTGAGCCAAGGGTTTTGTATTAGCCCTGAAGGATTTACTCCTTTATCGATCGCAGAGCCAATCAAAGCCAGTATGTAATTGTCACCTAACTTTATTGGCTTGTCGTGTCTTCATCCTTTGTGGCTGTACTTTAACTCGCATAAAACACTCCCATAAAACAATGGAAATTAAATCTCTTTTGGTGACAGGTGAATCGATCTTCTTGGAGCGTCACCAGTTTCTATTCAACGCTTTATCAAGTCATTTTAGTCGGCTAGACTTTCTGCCTCGACAAAGTGAATGGTACGAAGCCAAGTTACCGAGAACAGTTCTCAAAGGACTGCTAACGCTGCGGACAGGCTCTTTAAGTCAAGCAAATGCTGTGTTTCAAAAGAATAAAACGGCGTTTGTACTCAAGTCCCAACAAGCAGAGCGCAGAATTCAGCGCCTGAGCAAACCACCAGATTTCGTGCTTCAGATTTTTGGCACCTATCGTCCGGCGTGGAATAACACCATTCCTTATGCGATGTTGCTAGATTACACAACCGCCCTTGCAGAACGAAATTGGTCTGCTTGGGCGACCTTTTTAAGCGATCGATCCCGTCAGGACTGGTTTGAGTGTGAGCGTTTAGCCTACCACCGAGCAACCCACATTTTTAGTATGAGTCATGTGGTGAAGCGATCGCTGATTCAGGACTATGGCATGCCTGCGGATAAGATAACTGTTGTCGGTTCTTCTGGAGATTTTCAGGAACCTTACGCGGGTGAAAAAACGTTCGGTAGCCGACAGATTCTATTTAACGGTTCAGATTTTGAGCGCAAAGGCGGAGAGATTGTTTTGGCAGCGTTCAGACAAGTTCGGCGCGTGATCCCCGAAGCTAAGCTTGTCGTCGTGGGTAAAAAACTGCCGTTTGAAGAAGCAGGCATTGTGAATCCAGGTCATATCGCCTCGCGTTCGGACTTGCATCAGTTATTTCTGCAATCCGACCTAGTCGTTGCCCCTGCCTATTGCGATCCCTTCCCAACTTTTTTGATGGAAGCGATGAACTATGGTACTCCTTGCATTGTTTCCGATCGCGATGGTATGCCGGAGATTGTTGATCACGACATCAATGGAATTGTTATCGATCAAATAACACCAGAACAACTAGCAGAAGTGATGATCAATACGCTCAATGACCCCCAGAAGCTAACTGTGATGTCTCAGGCAGCACGACACAAAATGAAAACGCAGTTGAACTGGAACACGATCGCGGATCAAATTGCACATACAATCTTTGCTATGGCGGAAGCAGATCGAAGCGATCGAGCATCTGTGAGGCTGCGAGAGCCTGCATAACACAACGATCAGAAATAAGTAATCACAAGAGGTAAAACCTAAAATGCTACAAGCTAATATTCTGGCAACCGGAGAAGCTCCCTATATAGCGAGACACAATTTTCTTTTTCAAGCTTTAGCTTCGCGCTGTAATCAGGTACAAATTTTGCAGCGTGAAAACGAGTGGTATGACGCAAAAATACCAAGACTACTGTTGAAATATGTCTACGCTTTGAGGGTCTTCTCCAAGAGCAAAGCAGACACTTTGTATGAAAAAAACAAACGCGAGTTTATTGCTAAATCTCGGCGGTTTGAGCAGGCAATTAAGCAGCTAGAGTACAAACCAGATTTGGTATTCCACCTTCTTAATACCTTTAGTCCGTTGTGGGATCAGCAAGATATCCCTTATGTCTTGTTGTTAGACTATACAATGCGCCTTTCTGAAAAGAGTGAAATTCCTTGGGGTTACTTTCTCAACCGCACACAACGAGAGGAATGGCTTGAGTGCGAACAACAACTCTTCGAGAAAGCCAAGCATCTATTTGTTCAAAGTCATGTAGTGCGGCGATCGCTGATTGAAGACTATCAAATTCCGTCCGATCGCATCACTGTAGTGGGTGGAGCCGGTGATTTTCTGGAGCCTTATCAAGGCAAAAAAACCTTCGGTAGCCAGCAGATTCTATTTAACGGGTCGGACTTTCAGCGTAAAGGTGGGGATCTCGTTCTCGCTGCTTTCGAGCAGGTCAGACAAGTTTTGCCAGATGCAAAATTAGTGCTAGTTGGCAGAAAGCTACTCAAGCAACGGGCGGGAGTTGAAAATCCAGGAGACATTTCACGCGAACAACTAAAGCAGTTGTTTCTTGCCTCCGATATCGTGGCTGCTCCTGCTCCTTGTGATCCTTTTCCGCGCTTTATTATGGAGGCGATGAATTATGGTGTGCCCTGCATCGTGAGCGATCGGGACGGAATGCCAGAGATTGTAGATCATCAGCACAATGGAATCGTACTTGACCAGCTCACACCTGACGCACTAGCAGCCGCTATGATTGATCTCCTGAGCCATCCTGCTCGTCTAGAGTCAATGTCTCAAGCTGCGCGCCACAAAATCAGAACTCAATTAAACTGGGACGCTGTAGCAGACACGATCGTGCAGGTTTTGTCTGCGGGTACTAACGAAGGCAATTCTGATGAATCCAGTGATTTAGAAAGTAAGCGTGCTAGCTCCTTGTACTAAGCAAATACATTTATTAAGCAAATACATTTATATTGTCAGGTGAAGCAGATGCCCGTAATTTCTGTAATCATTCCAGTGTTCAATGGCGAACATACTATCACAGAAACAGTCCAGTCCGTGTTGAATCAAACCTTCACAGAGCTAGAGATCATTGTGATCGATGATGGGTCACAAGACTCTACCTTAAGCGTGGTTTCCAGTATCACAGACACACGAGTCAAGGTATTCTCCTACGACAATGCAGGAGTATCAACGAGCCGTAATCGTGGATTCGCTCATGCAACAGGAGAGTACATTTCCTTTCTCGATGCGGATGACCTGTGGACACCAAACAAGCTCGAAGCACAATATCAGGCATTACAGTTACATCCTCAAGCAGCAGTCGCCTATAGCTGGGTGGACTACATCGATCAGGACGGGAAGTTCTTTCGCTCCGCGAACCACGTCACAGCAAACGGCAATATTTATGAGCAACTATTGCTAAATAACCTTTTAGAAAATGGGTCTAATCCGCTAATTCGTAGGCAAGCTTTTGCTGATGTAGGCGGCTTTGATCCAACACTAGCTTTCGGAGAAGACTGGGAGATGTGGTTGCGGTTGTCTGCTCGTTATGAGTTTGTTGCAGTGCCTTCGCCTCAAGTTCTATACCGGATGTCTAGTAATTCCGTGTCTTGTAACGTTCAAAGAATGGAAACAGGAAGTTTGAGAATGCTTGAAAAAGCGTTTAGTCAAGCACCCCAATCCCTACAATACCTAAAACGTAATGCTATTGCTAATCTTTATCACTATCTCACCTTTAAGGCGTTTGAAGGCTCTCCGAAGCGGCAAAACGGGCTGATTGCAGCGCGATTTTTCTGGAACGCGATCGCAAATAATCCATCTATGCTCCTCGGCTGGAAAACAGTCCTAAGAGTCTTAGCAAAGATATCTTTGGTGACTCTTCTGCCGCCTGGACACTCATATGCAGCGATCAAAGCAGCAAAGCGAATCGTTCGTTTAGAGATAGCAAAAAAGCCTAAGCCAATCAGCACACAAAGTTAGGTGAAGAAGATGCCAGAGATTTCTGTAATCATCCCAGCATTCAATAGCGAAAAGACAGTTCAAGAAACAATTCGGTCTGTGCTAAATCAAACTTTCACAGACTTTGAAGTGATTGTGGTCGATGATGGTTCAAAAGACTCGACCTTGAACGTAGTTTCTAGCGTCACAGATCCACGAGTTAAAGTGTTCTCCTACAAGAATGCAGGCGTATCAACGAGCCGCAATCGTGGGTTTGCTCAAGCAACGGGAGAGTACGTTTCCTTTCTCGATGCGGACGACCTCTGGACACCAGACAAGCTGGAAGCACAGTACAAAGCATTGCAGAAGAACCCTCAAGCAGCAGTCGCCTATAGCTGGGTGGATTACATTGACCAGAATGGCAAGTTCTTTTGCGCCGGAAATCATGTTACGGCATCGGGCAATATCTATGAGAAGCTATTGCTGCACAATCTTTTAGAAAATGGCTCTAATCCTTTGATTCGTCGACAAGCCTTTGCTGATACGGGTGGCTTTGATCCAGCGTTATCTTCCGTAGCCGACTGGGATATGTGGTTGCGGTTGTCTGCTCACTACGAGTTTGTTGCAGTGCCTTCGCCTCAAGTGCTGTATCGAGTTACGGCGGGTTCGATGTCATCGAACTTCCTAAAACTGGAGGCAGAAGGCTTGCACCTCATTGAAGCGGCATTTAACCAAGCACCCATCTCCCTACAGCACCTGAAAAAGCGCAGCCTTTCTGCCCTCTACCGCTATCTCACCTTCAATTCACTAGGATCTACCCCAAGTCGGCAAAACGGATTGTGTGCGGCTCGATTTCTTTGGAGCGCGATCGCAAACGACTTCTCGATAGTGTTGGAGTGGAAAAGAATGCTGATAGCACTGGTGAAAATTGTCGCATTTGTTTCCTTACCACCCAAACAGTCTCAAGTATTTCTGATTAAAACAAAGCAATTGTTCGCAAGATAATTGCTTTTGTAGCAGCCTATTCGCCCTAGCTTTTTACTCCCCAGCCTAACTCTATGACCATCAATCTCCAGAAGCACAGTCCTCAATCTCAAACTTTACAGCCTGATCGAACATCTCACCCTGCTCCTGATGTTGCGATTTTTCTGCGCGAATTGCATGGAGGTGGAGCGGAAAAAGTATTGCTCAATCTAGCCCGCGGCTTTATCGATCGTGGTTTAAGCGTCGATTTGGTATTGGCTAGAGCGTCAGGACATTATCTATCACAAGTTCCTCCTGAGATTCGCATTGTTGATCTCCAGGCAAAGTGGGTGCCGCTGAGTTTGCCGAAATTAGTTCGCTATCTTCGACAAGTTCAGCCAGAACGACTACTTGCAGCACTACACTACCCTTGTGAGATTGCACTCTGGGCAAAGCGCCTAGCAGGAGTATCGACTCGAATCGTTGTGACAGAACACAATCACTTGTCGATCGAGTCAAAGCGCATTCCTCAGCTATCTGTTCGGCTTACTCCGCTTGCTGCCCGGCTATTTTATCCCTGGGCCGATGAGATTGTTGCTGTGTCTCAGGGAGTGGCTGAGGATTTAAGCCGAATTACTCGGTTGAAGCGCGATCGCATTCAAGTCATCTATAACCCGATTATTCTGCCTGAATTATTCACGCTGGCGCAAGAACCTGTCGAACATCCGTGGTTTCGGTCTGGAGAACCACCCGTTGTTCTGGCTGTCGGCAGGTTGCATCCGCAAAAAGATTTTCCGACCTTGATTCGTGCTTTTGCTCAAGTTCGGCAAGTTCGACCGGCTCGGTTAGCAATCCTGGGTGATGGCCCTGAAAGGGAACGGCTGATCGAATTGATTGAAAGCTTAGGCTTATCGAATGATGTGGCTTTACTTGGGTTTACTCAAAATCCTTATGCTTACATGGCAAAAGCAGCTATGTTGGCGCTGTCTTCTGAGTGGGAAGGATTGCCCACCGTTTTAGTCGAGGCAATGGCACTGGGAACTCCAATCATATCCACCAATTGTAAAAGCGGGCCGGCTGAAATTTTAGCTCAAGGTCGCTACGGTGAACTTACCCCAGTTGGAGATAGTGATGCGATCGCGGCAGCAATTCTCAAGACCTTAGCGGCTCCAAAGCGCATCATTGATCCTGAGTGGTTAAATCAATTCACTTGGGCGACCTGTACGCAGCAATATGCAGACATCCTGGGTGTTTCTCAGCCGAAGATGAAATAGATCAGTTCTATAGTTACTCGTCGTTTCAACTCAATCAAATGTTATGACAAAGAAGAAAGCACTGTTCACTTTTGGAGCCGTATTTACGATATTATTTTGCCTTGAGCTTAGCATTCTAGGCTGGAGCAATCTTCATAGTGTGCTTTCAAACCTTCAGGATCACCATAAACCTTTTCCCAATCAGCTTACGCGATTGCGCATCAATCTAGAGTTTATTGGAGCAACGATCGTCTATATTCTGTGGTTAGCTCAGAAGCAAAAAGAGAATTTTCCAAGCTTTAACAAGCTCCTGAGCGTTTGTGCTCTATTTTTAGTCGTACCCTTTCTGACCTATCCACGCACATTCGATATCTATCAATATCTTCACTACGGGCTGATGGGATTAGCTGGAGTGAATCCTTATCTCAATTCTGCGGATAGTTTTTCTTCTAGCTTATCTTCATTTCTTGCATGGTCACAGTCTTCAACTTATGGCCCTGTTTCACAGTTGATTTTCATGGCGGCAGCAGCAGTTGTGAAAGTTAACTTAGTGGCAGGGATTTATTTCTTCAAACTGCTTTGTCTGATATTTCATGCGGTTAATGGGTTTCTGGTTTGGACATTGCTAAAGAACTCTGCTTGGCGAAGCAAAATTACTATTGCTTACTTAGTAAATCCACTATTGCTGACTGAGCATTTACTCTGCGCTCATATCGATGTGTTTGTTGCAAATGCTTTGCTGCTTTTACTGCTTTTCTTACAGCAGCGTAAGTATTCCCTGCTTGTATTAATGGTTTGGTTAGGATTTTTGGAAAAAACGTTACCGATTATTTGGTTGCCGTTTGTGTTCAGTTTTCTACTATTAAATCGTCGCTGGAAAGACATCGGAGTGTCTATCCTAACCTCGATCGTAGTCATTCTAGTCGTAAGTCTGACGGCTCTACCGACGATCGAAGCCTGGAGAAGCCTACTGAATCCAGGAGTTACAGACAAAACAGCGCTGTCGTTTCATTATCTCCTAAGTGCATCACTGTCATACTTTCCTGGAATGGCGATCGAAACCAAGCAAAACCTACTTTCTCTATTTACGCGCCTGACAACTCTAGGATTTGCCGCTTTCTATGGAATTACGTTACTCAAGTCTTATCTAAAACGGCGCTACTCCGAAACTAATTTAATCTCGGATATTGGTTGGGTAACATTGGTGCTGATTTTGTTTGCGACACCTTGGGTGATGCCCTGGTATGCTTCGATTTTGCTACCGATCGCGGCTGTTAATCTCACTTCGCCTGTGCTTGCTTTAGCGAGCTTAGCGTTTAGTTTATCAAGCAATCTGATCTATCGAGGAGCAGGAAGCGGAGTTTCTATTTTCAGCATTCTGTCTACGCTAACAGTGCTTTTACCGCCGCTCGTTGTATTAGTGTTCGGTTCTAGACTTCGCCACCTCGAACTGATGTCAAGACTGATGCCTGAACGCGAACCTTCTCTGAAGAGTTAACCCTTTTCAGCAGGCTGAGTAATATCTCTTCAAAGTCCCGATTTAGGGAACAAGAAGCTGCTCAAACCGAAGTCAAGAATCTATTGAATATCAATAAAAAGACCTGCGATCGTCGATCACAGGTCTTTCTGCTAAACTACAGGCTTGCTTGTAACTGATCTAACAGCTTCTCAACATAAGTCAATGCACCTCGAATCGTGGCTGGATCTTCAATATCCACACCCACATATTGGCGCAGTGCAGCCACTTGATCTAAGCTACCTCCTGCTGCTAGAAGCTCCAAGTAACCCGGAATAAAGTCTTTACCAACTTCAAGATACTTCTGATAGCAAGCAAGGCTGACAATGTTCGATGCAGTGTACTGATAACAGTAGAACGGCTTGAAATAGATATGTCCAATCCGTGCCCAGTCATACTGATGCTCAGGCAGCACTTCAACCGCATCACCACACAAGGTCTGATATAGCTTCATCCATTCCTCATTCACAAAGGTCTGATCAAAGCTACCTTGAGCCGCTCGATCGTGGATTGCCAATTCCAATCGGCTGATCGTACTCTGCCGGAACAGTAGATTCAATTGATCTTCAAGCTGTCGAGTGATCAACGATTTAGTCAATGCTTTATCGTCTTTCGCCTGCTTCAACAGATAATCCAGTAGTAAGAGTTCATTAAAGGTTGAAGCAATTTCTGCTAGAACCATTGGCGGATTACTATTGAAATAAGTTTGACGATCGTCAATCCAAGCAAAGTGCAGCCCGTGACCCATCTCATGCGCCAAGGTAAACAGCGAATTATAGTCATCGGTGTACGACATCAATAGATAACTATGTTTGCCGTAGGTGTAGGAGCAGAATGCACCCCCCCGTTTACCGGGACGCACCTTCGCATCCACCCAGTTGTTCAAGAAGAACTCTTCTGCACGTCGAGCATAGTTCGGATCGAACTGATCCAGGGCAGACAGTAAAGTCTCAACACCCGCTTGGTAAGTTACAGGGGGAGCGCTTTCGGTTGTCCAAGGGGCGTAAAGATCAGCAGTCCGAATCTTTTGACCCAATGCTTGACCTTTTAGCTGGTAGTAGCGCTGGAATAAATCAAAGCGATCGCCCGTTCCCGTCATAATTGCCCGGAACACTGGTTCAGACACTTCATCAGCTAGCAATTGCTTATGCAGCGTTGACTCATAGCCGCGCATCTGGTTTTCCAGCTTGTGATCCTGGGCAACCGTATTCATGATGTAGGCATACAGCGAATTGTGCTGCTTCATCACTTTGCGAACCGATTGATAAGCAGCAGTGCGAATCTCTGGATCAGGATGATACAGCAGCGCACTCAGTTCGGATTCAGTATTGACCGTGCGACCGTCTGGAGTCGTGACCGGCTCATATTCTTGTTCACCGAGATGCACCGATCGCAGTTGAATAAAGGCTTGTCGTCCAGTCAAACTATCCTGATTACGAGTTTGTTCTACTTCTTCGGACAGCGTATGCGGACGATATTTTGCAATTCGGTTTAGATAGTGTTGATAGGTTGAAAGCACTGAAGCTTTTTGTAGTTGATCAAACTTATCTGCCTCTAAACTTTGAAGCTCTAGATCAAAGAACAGTAATTGGTTTTCAACTCCGGTCAGCGCTTCCATGACTTTGTCGAGGAATTGCTTTGCTTCGGTGTTGCGCGTGTCGGCGGAAAAAATTAGGGATGGGAAAGCGTAGAGATAGCCTGATTTTTCGGCGATCGCTTCTAACGCTTTAAAACATTCGGCTAACTGTTCTGCTGTTAACTCTTTAACTTTGCCGCGAAATGAGTCGCGAAATTCGCTGGCTTGCGTCTGCAACGCCTCTAGATCCTGCGTCAACTTTGGATCGTCAAAACCTCGATAGAGATCGGACAAATCCCATTCTTGAGGACTGTCTAACTGAGTGAGTTGAACTGCTTGCGTCATCGAAAATTCTCCTGTCGTTTTAACCGAATCGCTAAATTACGGCTTAAGGCGTAGTCATTACGAGTTTGTTTTGTTTATGATAATAGCATATCGTCTCCAAGGAATCAGCTCAATGGTAAAAGTAGTTGGCATCGCAGGAAGTTTAAGACCAGGCTCATACAGTCAGAAAGCGCTGAAGGTTGCCACCGATCGCGTTGCAGCCCTGGGTGCAGAGGTAGAGCTCTTGGATTTACGATCGCTTAACCTGCCCTTCTGTGATGGTAGCGACGATTATCCGGATTATCCAGGGGTTGCAAAGCTTAAACAGGCTGTCAGTGAAGCAGATGCCGTGATTTTAGCGACACCGGAGTATCATGGCAGCGTTAGCGGTGTGCTGAAAAACGCGCTTGATTTAATGGGATTTGAGGAATTCACCGGAAAAGTAACCGGCGTGATTAGTGTCTTGGGTGGACAGTCGAACAACAATTCGCTGAATGATCTGCGAATTATTTTACGTTGGATTCACGCTTGGACAATTCCTGAACAGGTTGCGGTTGGACAAGCTTGGAAGGCATTTAGCGAAGACGGTAAGTTACTCGATGAAGGATTGTCGAAGCGCTTTGATGCCTTTGCTCAGAGCTTGGTTGAGAATACTCAGAAATTGAGAGGTTAACGTACTTCCCTTGCAATTCCATGCAGCTTGATATAATACTGTGCCTGAATTAACGTCAGCTCGATGAGTTTTTTCGCTTCGATTTGAACCGACCTGCCCCTAAATCCCCCCTTCTAGCCCTGCTGCTGAAAGGGGGGTTGCAGTGCGCTATCTTCTACCGTTGTCGAAATCACAGACGAAACCTGTGTATCGGGGAAAATGAAACACTGAACTGTTGCTTTGATAGTAGGCCCAATCCTTCGCTCGACCCAAAGTTGCTTTACATCTCTACAGTAGTTCATCAAATCAAACACGAACTCAAAAAGCCAACCACGAATGGGTTCCTCCAATCCGATAATGTTGAAAAGCTTAGAAGTTGCTCGTTACTGCCGGAGGCAGTAAGTCGGTAAGCCAACGCGGTGAGTTGGCAAACCAAATAAATCACCTGAGTAAAAGCTGTCTTCGATTTCTGCCTCACTTAACCCGACGGATGCGGTTGTGATGTAAAGTGTCGTTCGATCGACTCCACCAAACGTACAGGCGGTGGGGCGCTGAACGGGCAGTTTTACGCGCATCATTTCTTTGCCATCGGGATCAAAGCGAATTATGCACCAGCCGTTCACAATGCTTCCCCATGGACGCGCAATGGAAATTCGTCGAGTCCAGTACTCCTCCCATCCGACCAGACGCTTGCCGATTTTCCTTGCCGAATGTATGAGTTGCTCGATACGCTGGAAGAAGTGAAAGGGCGTTGCCTTTGGCACAGCAAAGCTGCCCGCAACTCGATATTCTGCATGACTTGTTAACCACCCTGCCGAATACCACGATTCAAGGGATTGTGACCGATATCCGCGAAGGCGTGACCGAGGGCAGAGTGACGATCATGGGAGTAGTCGCTTGCAAACTTCGCCGCATCCAGTTTGATCTGGGTGATCCAACTTATGAACTCGCGGTCAAAGCCTACCAAGCTCGCATCCCAATTCTTTGCCAAGGCAATTTACTGAAACAGGGGCGCTCCTTTACCTTGCAGCATCCCAAAAACTTCACGCTCGCTCTGGATGCTTGGATAGGTTCACGCGAAGCGGCTCAAGCGCTCAACTAAACAGAGGGTTGAAGTTGAAAGTGCAGCGAACAGCTTCGCTGCGCCAAGGGCGTGCGCAGTAATGGAACAAGTCTGGAGCCAGAAGTTGTTAGATCGGATTGCGCTATGAACGTTTAAGTGCTAGAGATTAAACCTGGCAGCGATGCTAATTCTTGTGAGGTTTGTCTTAGGCACTATCAACTTAACCGGGAGTATTTAAAATTAAGCACTGTAATTCCCTTAATCGTCAGTCTCGCTCAAGTTTACGCAGCATTTTTCATACTAGTGATTTCCCACTAATCTTCTAAGCGTTGGCGCAATGTCATCAGCCATCATTGCTGGCAGAGAAGAGATGACGATTGGTAAAGAGCAAGCTTTGCTAGTTATTAATTTTGACTTTAATATCATCAACCTTCTTGTCAGAATTGACGTAAACCGTGCCCTTCGATAGGTGGTTGAGCAGCGGTAGGGCTGTGTTCATGCTGGAATCGAACTCATTTTTCACTTCAGCCGGTACAAAGACGACTTTGGCTTCACTCTGAGCTTGCTGTTGCTGCTTGATCAACATCGTCAGTTCATCTAGCTTCTTGGAATACTCAGCATCCAACTTTTGGTGAAGTAGTTCGAGATTTTGAGCGGCTTGTACTGTGACCTGGTAGTTGTGATTCGCATTTTCCCGATCTTCCTCTGACTGACGATTTTGGCTCATCAAGACAACCGGAGCAGTGTAAGCAGAGGCAAACGAAAATACCAGGTTCAACAGAATGAAGGGTTGTTCATCCCAGTGAGGCATACCGGGGACGGAGTTAAACGTAATCCAACCCGCTAGCACAGTCGATTGTCCAATCAAAAACGCCCAAGAGCCAACTTTTGCTGCCATTTTGTCTGCTATCTTTTGACCGAGAGTTAAGGGCTTCTTCTCAGGAGGCTGAACCTTTCTAGGATTTATAACAACTGCGGATTGCCGGTTGGTATCGGTATCGGGTGGAGTAGGTTGATTTGAATTCACGGCTGACCTTTCTCGTTAAGTTACTTGAAGTTTCTGATAGATGCAGTGTGTTTTCTACGTGTGCTGCATTCGCTATGGTTTCACTTTACGCAGCTCAAATAATAAGTGCAAATACTCTTCTTTTTTATGTTGATAATTTGAAGTAATGAGCGGGTTGAAGTTGACTGAGCGTAATGCTGTTTGGAAGCTGCTGCCAAAGTATGGGAACTAGCATCTATGATGAGCTGCATGATGTTTTGGCACGAATGTACAGCAATTCACAATCAGTATTGGTGGGACCTGTCTATTAGCTCGCTTCAGGAATTTAATCAAAGGGATTTATTGATTTAACAAAAAATGGTGTTTGCTCTTATCAATCAAGCTTCATAGGATGAATTTATGTGCCTGTAATAGATTCTCAGCAAGTAAAAGCCTCACACTAGATGAAGAAAGCACATTAATAAGATATTTCTGGTGTTTATTGGAGAAAAAATATGAAGACTCTGTTCAAACTTGCGATCGTCATACTGATGTTTTTGGTCAACCTCGCGATCGCTCAACCTTCTTTAGCAGACCCTCCCAAAGTTACTAAAAATCCTGAATATATTGAACTCACACAATCCTTGAATCGTTTGCTGGCTCAAAAAGAAGCTCAAGGTCGTAGCCCCAAACTTCAGCAAAAGATTGATGAGTTGCAGATCCAGAAAGCAGCGATGGAATCTGGCATCACGTGGGGACGGTGTCGCAATGATACGGGTAAAACGATCGCGGTCTATGGTCCTTCTGGTGAAGAATCCAAGGCAGCCTTTGACAGTGAACTGTACTTTCTAGCCAGTGGAGAAAGTACTCCTGAAGGATGGGACTGTAACGGGTTTTATCTTCCCAGTGGCATTCAAGTTGCAGGCGTAGAGGTTACTCAGCCATTAGCCTACAAAGTCTTGAATGGGACTCAACTGGTTGCTAAAACCAATCCAGATACCGGAGAATTGAACCTGAATGTACCGCCTACACAAGTTTTGAAAGCAGGGGACGGCAACTGGGCAGTTCCAAATCTATCTCAGGCGTTTATCGAGTCTCGCATTCCCAGCAACTTAGCAGCGATCGAAGTTGACGACTAGGCAGTGCTAAACAAATTCGGATAAGTCAATGAGAGGCGGGTTTATAAACTCCAAATGCCTGATTAGAACCCGCCTACTTATTAGAAAGGCTACTCTGTAAAGCCTTGCAACCTAATTTAGTCCCACCCAATTGGATTAGGCTAGCAATCATTGGATTGCTGGTTGCTTGGAATTTCTTACGACGATCGCAAGCCCCACTATCGATCGATGCTTCTCCTGTTGTTGTAGAGCCTGTTTTGTTGTAGAGCTTGTTTCGTTCAATCACTTCAATTAACTTTCTTGTTGTTTTTTACTCATTTACGGATTTGATTATGGATGGTTTACTGAGCTCGGTTGATTCACAAGTTGTGTTGATCGCAGCAGCGATCGCAGTCTTGATTCTATCGAGCATGCTAGTGATTAGAATCTTAAAAGCTGGTGCGGGGTTGATTGTAGCAATTGCCGCGATCGTTCTGGTGTTGCAGTATGGCTTTGGCATTAGTTTTAGTCAATTATGGGGGGAGATTACCAATCTCCCCCACGATATGACCCAGCTTGTGCAAGGTTTTGATTTCAATGCTCTGACTTCCGTATTTTCGGAAGGATGAGCCTGATTACGATTTGCTATCTTGCAGAATTCTGTTCGCGACAGCATTTTCACTAAAAAACTTCTTCTCAATTTCAGCCCAGCCACCGTAGCCTTTAGCGGTTGCCAGTGTCTTAACTGGAACAAACTGGCTCTTCAGCTCTTTGACCTGTGCAACGCTGTCGTTCAATGGACGATAGCCAATTTTGGCAAACTCCTGCTGTGCTTCCGATGTGTAGAGAAATTCAATAAAGGCTTGCGCCACCTGACGAGTCCCATGTTTATCAACATTTTTATCCACAATGGCAATAGGATTGTCGATTGAGAAATTCGTTTCAGGAATGATATAGGGCAATTTTTGACCGTTCAGCGCCTTCAAGATCACTTCATTTTCATACGTGATTAGGGCATCTCCTTGCTTCGCTTTAAAGAATGCGTCTGTTGCTTCGCGGGCGCTTTCAGGAAGGACAGGTGTGTTTCGATAAATTTTAGTGACGAACTCTCGTGCTTTCGCTTCACTGCCTCCATTGCTTAACGCCGCATTCCAGAGTGCCAGAAAGTTCCATCTTCCTCCACCAGAAGTTTGGGGATTGGGAGTCCCGACACTTACCCCATCTTTTGCCAAATCAGCCCAAGTTTTAATTCGTTTGGGATTGCCTGCTTTAGTTACGATCGCTACGACTGACCGACTAGCAACGCTCTCATTCGGAAATTTCTTTTCCCATCCGGGTTGAATAAAGCCAGCCTGCTCTAGTTTTTTCACATCTGGAGCCAGTGAGAGGTGAACAATATCAGCCTCTTGTCCCCCCTCAATTACAGCTAGGGCTTGTGGGCCAGAGGCACCATAGCTGGTATTAAATCGAACTGTTTGATTATGTTCTTGCTTCCACTTCTCGACAAATCTGGGAATGATTTTTTCGTGCGCTGCCTGAGTGACTGAAAAAGACACGAGGTTGAGCGTCACATTGGCTTGTTGAACACCTGGTATGCGGCTTGCGTTAGAAGAGGGGTTGCTGGAGCAAGCGCTAAACATCAAGCTCAAACTTATACCAGCTACAAATAGAAGAATAAATGTCCGCACTAATGGGTTGGCTTGCAGAATTTGCACTCTGTGCTTCATGATTCGGGCAGCGAGAGTTAACAAAACTGATTTTCCTTGAATCTGATTTAACACACCTGATCTAAGCTTGCTCATCTGCATCCTCATTGTGTATGTTATTAAGTACGGTAAATTCGTCGAATTACCGTACTTAATTAATACAGCAAGGTGAGGTAGGACAGCTTGTCGTTAATAAATTTTAGTCATCAACGTGACTGCCTATGTCAGACTTCTTTTTTGAGACTGCTTCCCTCATTGCCCTGATGTGATCCAGAAATATGGCAAGGTCGATTGGACTCTTACGGGAGCGATATGATTAGGGCCAATCCCAGGAGTATGGCTGGGAACTGGTTCTGTCAATTCCTTCTACAAAAGTTACTCCGGGCGATCGTTTACTCGATCTTAATGGTGGTGAGTTGAAAATTAGTCGTTTAAGTAATCTATCAAAAGCTGTTCATTATGGTGGACCTAGGGACATACTTGACATTGCGTGTCCACTTGGGAAAGAGAAATCGGTCTGCGGTGTGAGCGTTTCCCATAGATCGGGACGATCGCGATGCAGCCAGATTTTTGCAGTGCGGTTGATTAAAGCACTGCCAAGCAGTGTGATTAATAAATAGGAGAGCGATCGCCAACGCCGTCGATACAGCAATCCAATCGAGATTAGGGTCGCAATGGGGAAAACGCCATAAAACACACCCAACGGAGTAATCGTTACCGCAATTCGATCAAGCATCGATTGAGCGGTGCTGTGAATTGCCGTGAGAATTGCTTGATCCCAAGCAAAAGTACCTTGTTGCCCAATGACGATCGCGAACTGCTCAAAGCCAATGAGTGGCAATACAACACCTGTGAATAAGAGCAGTAATGTGCGCCATCGAGCTGCCAGAATTTGACGAAAGAATTGCGGAAACGATCGGGAAGTTGCCATTGATTTAACGCTGTCTAATCTTCAATTGGAGCATTGGGAGCAGTTGCCTCAACACTAGCTAGGGTTAGATTTGGGATGGGCAAAGTGCTGTCAGGTGATGCAGTCAAAGTTTTTGCGGCGGGTAAGTTAAGCTCAATTTCGCCATCTGGGTTGCTTGTAATCGTGAGTTGGGTTCCACTCACAAATTGCAGCGCGATCGGCTGGGTTAGCTCAGGTTGACCTGCAAGTTTTGCACCTGTGGGCAAGTAGATGCCATCACAGTTCCAATCATCATCTGTAGTTTTTCCAGTTCCGAGATAGTACAAGGTGCTGGGTTGAGGCGTTTTCTTCGCTTTGTGAGCGTAAACGGCGATCGTCTTCCCAGTTTCATTTCGGCATTGTGACCAGTCAGAAGCCGTTTCGAGAATGTACTTCTGTAAGTTCAATGCGCCAAGTTTTTGTTCAATTTCGACGGGACTTAGCTCTGAGTTTTCGGGATCAGATTTAGCGTTGAGCAAATCCGCGATCGCCGTTGTCACTTCAGTATATTCCGGTGTGGTTGTCAATTTAGGTGCATCGGCTAGAGCGGCGGGCACGATCGCGATCTGAATCAACATCACTAAAGCCACTAAGACCAGCTTAAATCCTTTCATCATCATTCTCCTAAAGTTCGTTTTGTTCAGTTTTCGTCAGGGTAGGAACGTTGGTACGCATGAGATGAATCAAACCCATGCTGCTGATCACCAAAGCAATTACGGTGAGTCCTCGATCTTCGAGCGTGTGGCTATCAATCAAAATCAGCACACCCAAGCCGATTAACACAAACGGAACGAGCTGATTCCCGTAGCGAGTAAGAGAATCCGCGATCGCATCAATCCGACTTAATCGGTAGGCGGCATAACACCAAACACCCACCATCGTGAAAAACGTAGTGACAATCACCAATAAACTTTCCCAAGTTGCACTGGCAAACAAAGGGACATAGATGCCAATGTTATCTCCTCCATTCGCGAAAGTCACCGCTGCCACGCTATAAGTTTGCGGAGACAGAAAACTGCTTAACCAATTGCTTTGCGGTTGCTCATTAGATGACTCATCATCAGACTCGTCCGAGTCAGGATTGATCAATCGAACCACACCAAGCGCGATCGGCACAAGTCCGAGCAATCCAATCCAAGGACGCGGAAACAACGCACTTCCAAAGAAGCTGGGCAGGGTTGCTAATACCAGCGCTCCAAATCCCAAATATTGCCCCGCTACAATATGTCTGCGGCGGAACAGAGCATTCACTTGCGCGAAGAACAACATCAGAATCACGATGTCATCTAAGTTTGTGGCAGTGAAAGCGGTGATGCCTGTAGAAAATGCTTTGATCAATTCATTCATCGCTAATCAACCTTTTTTTGCTCTGCGTGATGGTCATGAATGGCTTCAATCGATCGCTGCATTTGTCGAGCTAATCGCGGGAAACGGTAACGCTGGAACACAAACCAGGCAAAACCTACGGCAACATACAACAAAAACAGATAGGGAAAGACATTGGCAGGAGGCTCTGGAGCTGGAAACAAATCGCTGCCAGGAATCCCGATCGTTCCCAAGACGGGAAGCATCATAAATGCAACCCCAAAGACAGAGACGACAATGTTCTTCAGACGGAGTTGACCCAAGCGATGCAGGTACACCGGAGCCGCGATCGAAATCAGAATGTAGACTAGCAAAAAGCCATAGGTGCAAATTGTGCCGAAATAACCTTGACTTTCAAACGGAGTGACCCCAAACAATAAAACGGCAGTCGGGATCGCAAAAGTCAGGAGCGAGGAGAGCGCGATCGCCGTATGCGGTGTGAGATTCTCTTCGTGAGAAGCACCCAGTGAGGTATGAAACACACCATGCCGTGCCATCAGAAACAACACTCGTGCCGTTGGATTGATACAGCCCAGCGTACAAGTAAAGAAACTCAGCAGTGCGCCTAAGCTAATCAAGATGCCCAAAAAATCTACGCCTGCTTGGTGCGCCAGGAAGTCAAGCGGTGCTTCTGTTTTTGCTAGATCGACCGATGCACCTTGAAACCCTAAAACCTCGACGTAAGCCATGAAAATGAAGAACAATCCTGCCAGAATCGTGCTCTGCATGACCGATCTGGGAATGGATTTCAGTGGATTTTTGGCTTCATCTCCAAGCGAAGTCGAGCTTTCAAAGCCCGAAAATCCAAACACAACCAAGACAATTCCCGCCGTGATCCCCCCTGGAGTTGCATTCTGTAATGTGAGTTGAGCGGGATCGATCGCAAAACCCTTATGCCCCCAAATCAGAATGCCGAGCAGCAAAATAGAAGCGATCGATGCGCCTTCCAGCAGCAACATCATTTTGGCAGAGAGTTGAATGTCTTTGTGAGCAGCATACCAAGCCGCAGCCACTCCCACCGCAAACAGCGTCAAGATATGAGTATGAATGCCAACATAACCCAGCAGCTTCTGTCCAAAAATCGCAAAGCCGCACAAAGTAGACATTCCGGTGAACAAGTAAGCCAAAATCAATCCCCAACCGCTCAACATCCCTGCGGTTGGACCTAATCCTTTCACCACATAGGAATAGAGCGATCCCGGAGAAGCAGAGCGGCGGGCAAATTCGTTAATGTTGATGCCCACGAAAAGCAGTCCGATCATCCCCAGCAAAAAGCTGAGCCAAGTGCCATTTCCTGATGAAGCGTAGATTAAGCCCATCACCGCCGCTGGGACTGTCGTTGGAGCAAGCACTGCAAAAGATTGGGCTAACACCTCACCGTAAGAGAGACACTCTCGCTTTAAGCCATGCAGGCTTGGAGAGATAGGAATTTCAGCAGTCATGATAGAGCGTTCCTTGTAATGTTTGAGAGCCGGGGTCTGTCTGTCTGTCTGTCTGTGTGAATGGATAAGGTTTGCCCGATTCAAAATCGATTTAGATTTGTTGTTTTTCACTGTATTCCTATTACTTGATAGAAGCAAGTAGTCTTTCTTGTCAAAACGATAAATTGAGATGATTGAAGCGAAATGTTATAAAAATATGAAATTAATTTTTGCCGTATCTGAGAATAAACCTTTGAATAAAAAGACTTCTAAGGATTTCAAGCAAATAAAATAAGTGCAGAATTTCACCTAATCCAATCACCTTTATAGGCTTTAAAGAGGATAAGAAATACTGAAAAATTTCATTTGCTACTAAAATAATCACCTCAAATTTGACCTAATTACGGGAATTTCTGAACTAGGAAGTTACCGATAGTTTTAAAGCCTTTAGAAGTGCGATCGAGATAATTTTTGAGCGCAAAGATGAGCCTCTGTGTTGCATCGCTCTAGCTTAGATTCTGCAATCAAGTGACTGTGATGCGGATTTTGTCTAGACGGTAGCAGGGTGATCTCCTGCTCGACTGGGGCTGTATGTTTCACAGATTTCAGGATCGTGTTACTATCTAATCTAAGTAAGTACGGTAATTCAATCGGTTTATCGTATTTATTGAGTGATCGCACCGTTGGGTCAAGTAGAAATCTCTAAAAACTCAATGTGAAGATCGCTCAGCACAGCACAATCTCTCCTGTCTATCATCCCGTTCGCTAATTCAATTTCTGCATCTTTGCAAATAGATGAGCCTGTGCCGACCTAGGGCTACCGCGAACCAAAGGGAGAATGAATCCTTGACAGTTGAAAGTTACGAAAACCTTAACCACTGAAATATGGGTCAGGAAATTTGATGAATCGTGCTACTCCCCTTCTCACCCTAACGCTGGTCTGTATCACCACTCTGCTTATCCTGCTGAGCATACTTCTTATTCCCTTGTTCTTTGAAGGGATCAGCTAGAGCATCTATCTACTTAAGTTAGTTAATCTCTGCAGGGTCTAACTTTTCGATGCTGTCGGGCTTGAGATCTTTGTCAATTTGTGGAATTCTAGAAAATAGATTTATCCAGTAAACCGGTCGAAATACCGTATTTTTGGAGCACTCATTCCTTTTACAATCCTCATCATTTCAGGTTAAGGTCATGATTCGGAAATTACTGCGTCTCAGGCTGAAGAAGCCCAAAGTTCTAGCGGTGTTAGCTGCGCTTCTAGTTAGCCTCATTGCCATTCCAGCTTTTTCGGGTTCGCCGTTAATGGCAAGCCAAAGTGCAACCATTCAGTTTGTTTCCCCGGATTGGCTTGCGAAAAATAGCAGCGATCGCAATCTCCGGGTTCTAGATGTTCGCATTAACCCATTGGAGTATTTTGCAGGGCACTTGCCAAATGCCGTTCATATTGCAGACAACACATTTCGCGGTCCCAACGGCTTACTGCCTGTGCAATATTGGAACACAAGCAAGTTAGGGCAGCTTTTCTCGCAAGCAGGGGTATCGAGCAATAGCCGCGTGTTGGTGTACTCGGATGGGCGCGATGTTCTCGGCGCAACTATGGTGGCTTATTTGTTAGAACGATCGGGCGTGAAAGATATTGCCGTGTTAGATGGTGGATTTGCGGCGTACAAGGCATCAGGACAACCTGTAACTCAGGAATTCCCCAAGTATCAACTGACTCGCTTTACCGTTCAGGATAATCCCTTAATTCGAGTGACGCTTGCAGACGTGCGCGGCTTTTTGAATCAACCAACAGTCAAGTTCATTGATCCAAGACCGCCCAAATTGTTTAGTGGTGAAGAGAAGATCTGGACGCGCAATGGTCATATTCCGGGAGCGCGAAACATTCCTTGGGTATCGTTTACAACGGGCAATCCAGCGACGAGCGAAGGAAACTTCCACAAGCTGAAGTCTTTGGATGAAATTAAGCAAATCCTAGCATCAAAAAAGATTACGCCTGCGGACAATGTGATCGTATCGTGTAGCACCGGGCGGGAAGCAACATTACAATACGTCGTGCTGAAGCATCTATTGAAGTATCCCAAAGTGCGAGTTTACGAAGGATCATGGACGGAGTATAGCCAGTCAGATCTACCTGTTGAAACGGGTGCTGATAAGGTGGCTTAACGAGTGTTCTCAATGTAGTGATGCAAGCAGATGCACCTTGTCTGTCAGCAGTTTATTGCTCCTGTACAAGAAGGTAGCTCATGCTTGTATCGCTGCAATTCTGTAGTTCGTTTTGGGTAGGTAACTTACGATGAAATTTATCTTCATTTCTTTGTTGACAGTTGGAGCAGTTGCAGGTTTCACGATCTCTGCCCCAACTTTAACTTCGGATTCGTCTAGATTGCTTGCTTGCACACCGCCTTCTGATCCGCCCCGAAAAGAACCACCCGGATCTTACTAAAAGCTCGAAGCACGATCGTCGCGGGACTGTTTTGCGATCGTGCTTTATCTCGTCTAAATGCAGTGTAATAGGAAAGTTTATGTCCTCAAACATTGAAGAACCAAGCATTGTCAATCGTCTACTCACGATCGCGCCGAAGTTGCTTGAAAATGCTCGTCTTACCTTGCTCCCACTTACAACAACAAATTTGTTGCTGATTCACTGCGAACAGGACGTAACAGTTGATCCAATGCTGTATCTAGAGCTAATTCCGATCGCTCATTTAGTTCAGGAGGAGCTAGGTATTAGTCAAATTTGTATTCACAGTGCTCAACAACAGAGGATTTTTCACTGGAGCAGTGTGGAAATTATTGAAATGGCTAAGAATTTCAATCTAAAGATTTAGCGCTCTGAATCATCTTGCTTATTCAACGATCGTGTTTTACACTATCAAAATACGGTTTTGCGATAGAGATTTCGTATTTTAAGGCATCCCATGAGCCAATCTCATCACTTTGAAACGCTTCAAGTCCACGCTGGACAAGAACCTGCACCCGGAACCAATGCCCGTGCTGTCCCCATTTATCAAACCACTTCTTACGTGTTTGACGATGCGGATCACGGTGCCCGATTGTTTGCTCTGCAAGAGTTTGGCAATATTTACACTCGGATTATGAATCCGACGACTGATGTGTTTGAAAAGCGGATTGCTGCACTCGAAGGCGGAGTAGCAGCGTTGGCGACTTCGAGCGGTCAAGCAGCCCAACTGTTGGCAATTAGTACGATTGCTCAAGCTGGAGATAACATTGTTTCAACCAGCTATCTCTATGGCGGGACTTACAACCAGTTCAAAGTAACGCTGCCAAGGTTGGGGATTAACGTTAAGTTTGTGGATGGGGATGACGCAGAAAGCTTTCGGAGTGCGATCGATGACCGTACTAAAGCCCTGTATGTTGAAACAATCGGCAATCCCCAGTTCAATGTTCCTGACTTCGCTGCATTGGCTCACATTGCCCATGAAAACGGTATTCCATTGATTGTGGACAATACCTTTGGAGCAGGTGGATACTTAGCGCGTCCGATCGAGTATGGAGCCGATATTGTTGTTGAGTCTGCAACAAAGTGGATCGGCGGACATGGAACCTCGATCGGAGGGGTAATTGTGGATTCCGGCAAGTTCGACTGGGGAAATGGGAAGTTTCCACTCTTTACTGAACCTGCTCCGGGCTATCATGGGCTGAACTTTAATGATGTCTTTGGTACACAAAGTCAATTCGGCAATATTGCCTTTATTATTCGCGCTAGGGTCGAAGGACTGCGAGATTTAGGTGCGTGTCTCAGCCCATTTAATGCGTTTTTGCTGCTTCAAGGATTAGAAACCCTCTCCTTGAGAGTTCAGCGTCACGTAGATAATGCTCTAGAACTCGCCCAATGGCTGAAACAGCACTCGAAAGTGGAATGGGTCAACTATCTAGGTCTTCCAGAGCATCCTTATCACGATCGAGCGAAGAAGTATCTGAAACATGGCTTCAGCGGTGTGTTGAACTTTGGGATTAAAGGCGGAATTGAGGCGGGTCGATCGTTTATCAGTCATGTAAAACTTGCCTCTCATCTCGCCAACGTTGGAGATGCAAAAACGTTAGTAATTCACCCTGCCTCCACGACACACCAGCAATTGACGCTGGTGGAACAACGATCAGCAGGCGTGACCCCCGACTTAGTTCGAGTGTCGGTAGGAATTGAACACATTGAGGACATTAAAGCAGACTTTGAGCAGGCTTTTGAGCAGGTCTCATGAACTATCAGCGCTTTGTCTCACCCGAAACGCAGTTCTACCAATTGCTAGAACCATTCGCCTTAGAATCGGGCGATGTTCTGTCTAGAGTTCAGGTGGCATATCGCACTTGGGGAAAGCTCAATGCAACTCAAGATAATGCGGTACTCGTGTGTCATGCGCTCACAGGTTCAGCCGATGTTGATCAATGGTGGGAACCGTTACTGGGTGCAGGACGATCGCTCGACACAGATCAAGACTTCATTATCTGTAGCAACATTCTGGGTAGCTGCTACGGGACAACAGGCGCAACATCAATCAATCCAAATACTGGAAAGCCCTACGGCTCGACGTTTCCGAGAATTACGATCCGCGATATGGTGCGGTTGCAAGCTGTTTTACTTGAAGCCTTGCAAGTTCGATCACTTAAACTTGTCATCGGCGGATCGCTCGGAGGAATGCAGGTACTGGAATGGGCAATTCTATATCCAGAGAAAGTGAAAGCGATCGCGGTCATTGCGGCTGCGGGTCGTCATTCTGCTTGGTGTATTGGCATTAGTGAAGCGCAGCGACAAGCAATCTATGCCGACCCAAATTGGCAGAATGGAAACTATACCGAGCAACCTGCTCAGGGTTTAGCAACGGCTCGCATGATGGCGATGAGCTTTTACCGATCTTGGGCGAGTTTCTCAGATCGATTCGGGCGGCAAGCTAGCAATGCAATCTTTGAGATTGTGGAATACCTGCACTATCAGGGTCGTAAGTTTGTCGATCGCTTTGATGCCAATACTTACATCACACTGACTCATGCAATGGATAACCATGATGTTGCTCGATCTGAGGGCTATAGTTCTGCATTGCAACAGATTTGTCAATCTGCGTTAATTGTCTCAATTAGTTCCGACGTTCTTTATCCTTCGATCGAACAAGAAGAGCTTGCCGCCTTAATTCCGAACGCAACGCTTGCGACACTTCACTCTCCTCATGGTCATGACGCTTTTCTGATGGACATGACTACATTAAATAATCTCGTTGTTCAATTTCGTGGCTCTCTTCAGCAATCACGAAGCGCAATACCAGTAACGAACTCGCTGCACAATTTGTCAGCTGCTCGTCCCTGAATGTATCAATGTAAGCCCATAGCTTAATAATTTAGATGTAGTACATCGTAATGGGTTGCTGGAAATAATTGCGTTTCTCTAAAAGGTCTTGCAAGCTGTTTTTTTCCAGCACGTCATCGGCTGCCTTTCTCACAGTTTGCCAAATTTCAGAAATAGCCCTGACCGAAACAGAGTCAGAATCATCGTTCGCCTCAGATGAATCGCCCCCTTCCATACAGTTGACGATTTCAAGCAGCGTAATTTTCCACGGCGGTCGAGATAAAAGATACCCTCCTTTCTTTCCACGCTCACTCGAAATTAACCCTCCTCGTCTCAGGGTTGCCAGTAATTGCTCTAGGTAGCGATCGGGAATATTCTGAGCAGCTGCGATCTGACGAATTTGGAGCGTCTCGCCACTGTTGTAAATGGAAGCGAGTTCCAGCATCGCCATGAGTGCATATTTTGTTCGACCTGAAAGTTCTAGAAGCATGGCAGAGTTTCGGGAGAATGAGCAAGCCGTTTTAGGGTTAGGGCAAACGTATTTTTCTATTTATCGATCGAGATATAGACTTTTCTCAAGATATAGGGTCTTATTCATAACTTCAAATATTATTTGTTCTTAAAATCATCACCTCAATTTATTATGCACCTGAACGCCTCACTTCAACAAATCCATTGTCTAGGTTGCTACATCAGATATTAAGAAACGTTTTCGATAGAACGAGTACAAGAAACGAGATTCTCAGCAGTCGGGCGGCTTATAGGCTTTTAAAGAAATGATCCCAATTCTCCCAAAAGTCGATTGGATTATGTGGTTATTCCTGGAAGAAGTCAGTAACATAGAGGTAGATGTTTTCTCATTAGAATGACAAATGAGTGCTTGCCCCTGCTGCTCTAACAAACTACTTCGCCATATTCGTAGAACAGGAGTGTACTGGTTTTGTCATACCTGTCGGCAAGAAATGCCTAATCTTCAAGCTACCAGTCAATCAAGGAGCACAAAGCTCACTTCATAAGCCCTACGAAGCAAATATTTTATGATTTGTTAGTTTCATAACTTCCTTCATAACGTGAAGTTATGAAACTAACAAAAAAGAATGCTTGCTTTTATCGTTGTAAATTCTTAGGGTAAAAGCATATCAAATTGATTATGCAAATGATGAACCCTAACATTGATACAAAAATCGATTGGCAACCGTTGCTCGATCGTCTTCAGTTCCAGGGTGAGAAGCACCTGCCTCGATATCCAGGAGATTTGAAAGCTGATCTACTGGCTCATGCAGGGCTAAACGATCACGCCAGAGGTGAAACTGCATATCAGTTAGCAGTAGAGATTGCGCGTCTCACGACCTGCTGCGACCCGGAGATTATTTATTGGTTTTCACGACTGGTTGACTTGATGAGGGTTCAGCCCTCTGAAGCAGAATGTCGAAAAGTCCTGCTTGTTGATAACTCATCGGTTCGCTTTTGTCTTTAAGGCATCAACGATCGAGTTGAACTTAACTTGGCTTGGCTATGGTGTGCATTTGCACAGTTGGAAACTAGAAGCTGTATTGCTCGTTGGAGTTTATCCAGCTCAGAGGATATGAATTTTAGGCTTTTTGTTTCTCGCTAAAGTTTTGCATAGGTACATTTTCTATTGTTAATCCCCTAAACGCGCTGTCTTAAATTCCGAAGAATCAAATTGGTGATGCTTAATGGTTTACAAACAGCGCGATCGTGCTAGTATCAGATCCTATAAATACGGTAAATCGGTCGAATTAATGTGTTTTTCAGATGATCTTTGTTGATCGCCTTATGTAGCTATCCTGCACTTCTGTTAGATCCGAGGCTTGCTCATGCAGTCCATTCTTCCCTCTGTCGTTTCCCGATTGCCAGTCCAACCTGCAACGCGAACGTTTAAACGTCGATCAACAATTCCGCTTCAACAAATTGCGCTTTGGCGAATTGAATCGGGAGTGGTACGAACGCTCAGTTGGCTAGAAGATGGCTCAACCGTCACATTGAGCTTATGTGGCGCAGGAGATGTAGTTGGGAAGTTTCTCTGTGCGATCGATCCCTATCAAATCGAGTGCCTAACTGATGTTGAGGTCACGCCACTTTCTCCGAATGAGTGGCATCCTGATCCTGCTTTTCTACTGGAGCGAGTACAGCAGGCTGAAGAGTTCATGTTGATTCGCAGCCATCGCCGAGTGGAGGAGATGCTGTTAAAGCTACTCACTTGGCTATCGAAGAAGTTTGGGCGTGAAGTGCAGCATGGACACTTGATTGAACTGCGCCTGACGCATCAAGACTTAGCAGAAATGCTAGGAACCACTCGCGTGACGATTACCCGTGTCCTTAAGCAATTCGAGCAGCAAGGCATTGTTCAGCGACTGCCGAATCAGGTGACATTACTGCAACCGGAAGCGATCTGGCACTACGAGATTTAAAGCACTAAGAATCAATCCGCTGAGATTGGGTAGCATCCGGGGCAGGTGGTTCTGGCGTGAAGATAGCGACTGCGGTTGCAAAACTGAGCGCCAAGAGAAATAGAACCGCGATCGTTTCTAAATCTGACTTCAACAGCTTTAACCAAGATTGTTTCTGCCGCCGTCGAGCAGCGACAATAGTCGAGTAAGTATTAAGGCTAAAGTATATTAGTTGCAGATTTAAGTGCAGCTTGATCTGAGGATATTTTACAAGCTTTGGTTTGTGCTTTCCCAAAACAGTACGATAAAGCAGTACGACACAATTTAACCTAAGTAATTTAGCCCAAATCAAATATTTGGGCTTTTAAATTTTGTTGTCTGTACTTTCTACTTTCAGCACTAATTGATTGATAAGCTGGCAGTAGAAAAGTCATCAGAAATTAAGAACTTATATTGTGATCTGGAGAAGGTTTGGATGCCATGATCCTAAGCGCTCATTTCTGATGACAATACTTTTTGCAGTTCTAAACAGGAACCTTAATTGTTGATCGCTGCTGCTCAACGATCGTTAAATGATGTTGATTGACAGGTCTTGGTAATTCAAGATGCTCTCGTAGTGTAGCTCCTTCATACTCCGTCCGGAACAATCCTCGTCGCTGCAATTCCGGGATGACTAGATCCACAAAGTCATCTAGACCACTCGGTAAATAAGGAGGCATGATGTTAAAACCATCTGCGCCTTCATCAATAAACCACTCCTCAAGCTGGTCTGCAATTTGCGCTGCAGTGCCCACGATCGTCCAATGTCCCCGCGCTCCAGCAATCCGAAAATAAAGCTGTCGAATGGTTAGATTCTCTCGGTGAGCGAGTTCGATTAATAGCCTCTGACGGCTCTTTCCACCATTCGTTTCTGGAAGGTCTGGAAGCAAAGCATCAACCTCATAACCTGACAAATCAGCACCGATCATACTTGAAAGCAGTGCGATTCCCACCTGCGGATGAATCAACTCTTGAAGCTGATTGTATTTATCTCTTGCTTCTTGCTCAGTTCTGCCAATGACTGGAAACACTCCCGGCATAATCTTGACGTGATCCGGCGATCGTCCATGCTGTACAACCCGTGCTTTGACATCTGCATAAAACGCTTGAGCATCTTGCAAAGTTTGTTGAGCCGTAAAAATAACTTCTGCGGTCTGTGACGCAAGATTCTTACCATCTTCAGAAGAACCTGCCTGAATAATCACCGGGTAGCCCTGCGGAGGTCGCGCCACATTGAGCGGACCTTTCACCAAGAAATGCTCACCTTTATGATCTGGTATGTGCAACTTATCGGGATCAAAATACAGCCCAGAAGCTTTGTCGCGCAAAAAAGCATCATCTTCCCAACTGTCCCACAAGGCGGTGACAACCTTGAAGAACTCTAGTGCGCGATCGTAGCGTAATGAATGTTCCATATGTCGATCGCGATTAAAGTTCAGGGCTTCCGCTTCAGTTGAGGAGGTTACTAAATTCCATCCTGCGCGACCCTTACTCAGGTAATCGAGTGAAGCAAACTTACGCGCTATATGATACGGCTCATTAAAGGTCGTTGAAGCGGTTGCAGCAAGACCAATTCGCTCTGTAACCACAGACAAGGCAGATAGCAGTGTGAAGGGTTCAAAATAAACCGTGAATTGTCCCAACCGGCTCGAAGCAGGTGTTCCTTGTCCTCGGTCAGCAACGGCAACCACATCCGCAAGAAATAGCATATCGAACTTACCGCGCTCTGCGGTTTGAGCAATCTGCGTATAGTGCTGAAAGTTAAGTCCACCGTCGGCTTGGGCATCAGGATGCCGCCATGCTGCCACATGATGCCCCGATCCTGGCAAGAATGCACCTAGTTTTAATTGCTTTTTGTTTCTATTCATGGCGGATGTCCTAGAGTTCTATAGGCGTAGAAGAGTCAAAACGGTAATGTAGCTGCCGTTTCTGTATTGATTGGGCGATCGCGATTGTTACAGGGTTCACTTTGCGATTAATACGTTGATTGCGAGTGATGAAATAATTTACGATATGTCTATCGATTAAGTCAAGATTAAACTTAAACGGAGAGATAGCAGCATTCCAGCAACATAAGATAGTTCTGATGAACCGAATTGAAGTGATCAAAGTAACAAAGATTTTTGAAATTGCTGTGATTGAATGAGGAATCCTTTTCAGAAACAATCAGAAATTATTACAATGCAACATTCTCAGGGGTTCTTCAAAGGCGTTGGAGGACTCAGACTTTACTATCAAAGTTGGCATCCAGTGCGTGACACTCGTGCAGTCTTAGTCCTACTTCACGGCTTAGGCAGCCACAGTGGTAGATTCAACAATATTGTTCAATACTTAGTTCCTGCTGGATATGCAATCTATGCACTAGACTTACGGGGGCATGGGCACTCATCAGGTCAGCGTGGTCACATCAATTCCTGGTCTGAATTTCGCGCTGATCTAGATCTGTTCTTAAGACAAATTCAATCGACAACGAATCTTCCTTGCTTTGTGCTTGGACATAGTATAGGGGGAATGATTGCCCTGGAGTATGCCTTACACTTTCCGGCTGCTGTTCAAGGTGTAATTACGATCGCTCCTGCCTTTGGATTGAACGGCATTTCAGCGAAAAAGATTCTCCTGGGGCGCATCTTATCGCGAATTTTACCGCGCTTCACACTCAAGGTTGGCATTGATCTCGAAGCGATTTCCCGCGATCGCACGGTTCTCAATGCTTGTGCTCAAGATCCCTTGGTTCACTCTTGTGGCAGTGCCCGTTTGGGAACGGAGTTATTTGCGACGATCGCACGAGTTGAAGCTCAGGCTGCACACTTGCAAGTTCCGATCCTCATTCTGCATGGCGGAGATGACCAGGTTGCTCATCCTGAAGGAAGTCGTGCATTCTTTGAACAGTTATCAGTCCTCGACAAAGAGCGACGGGAATATCCAGGAAGCCGTCATGCGCCTCACAATGACATTAACTATGAAGAACTCCTGATTGATTTGGAGCATTGGTTAAACTGTCGTACAGCAAAATCGATTACATCGTACTCTACACAAAACACACGATGAGCTACAACACTGATTGTTGTAATTGCTGAAACACCCCAGGAACTCTTCTAGCCCATAGTCGCCAGAATGCCATTGAATGGCGTGAACATTAGAGCGATCCAGTATTCGGCTTGATCGTTTTAGTCACGCCACTCAATGATTCTTGTATTGGAGAACCTGAGGAAAGCTTTTCTGCATCACACAGATAATTAGATTTAAGCAATTTTGTAATCCACTTTACTTGCTCAGTCGAATTGCAGTGTGACATACTTGGTGAAATTAAATACGGTAATTCTATCGACTTAACGTAATTTCTAGAATTGTTTATGGTGATTGACACACAAGGGCTAACTGTTCGGACAGATGCGGAGGGCGCGATCGCTGCTCTCGACCGCTTCATCGACCAATCTCTGTACTACGGCAATCAAGCTGAATCCGCAATTTTACAAGCGCTATCCCTCGATCCGACCTGTGCGATCGCGCAAGCGTACGCAGCCGCGTATTACCTTTCTCAAGAAACTGCGATCGCGCATCGCACTGCTATGGCTCATCTCAAAATTGCACAACAGTATGCACCCATCGCAACTGAACGAGAGCAATGGTATATCAGCGCGATCGCGGCTTGGGCGCGGGGGGACATATCTGAAGCCATTAATCTGCATGAAGCGATCGCGCTTCACTATCCCCAAGATTTGATCTCGGTTCAGCAGGGACAATATCACTACTTTTATCGGGGAGATGCGAGACGATTGCTGCGCATTGCTGAAAAAGTGCTGCCTATGAATTTAGACAGCCCGCATCTCCACTATTTATATGGAATGACTGCGTTTGGATTAGAGCAGTGTGGTGAGGTTGATCAGGCGATGAAAGTCGGATTACAGGCGATCGCATTGAATCGTGCTGATCCGTGGGCACAGCACGCGATCGCCCATGTGTTAGAAGAGCAGAACCGACCCGCAGCAGGCATTGCTTGGATGGAGAAGCATTCGGATACTTGGGAGCAATGCAACTCAATGCTATACACCCATAATTGGTGGCACGTTGCACTGTACTACTTAGCGTTAGGCAATGTTGAAAAGGTGTTAGCGCTCTACGATCAACACATTTGGGGAAGAGCGAATTCGTTCTCATCAAAAGATCAAGTTGGAGCGATCGCAACCTTAATCAGATTAGAGTTGCAAGGTGTAGAAGTTGGGCAACGCTGGAACGCGATCGCTCCTTATCTTCATGCACGCTTGCACGAACACAGATTACCGTTTCAAGATTTGCATTATGTTTATGCACTAGCGCGTGCAGGATACACGGATTGGGTGAATGATTTGCTGCACAGTTGGACAAGTCATGCACAACGAGTTACACCTGAATCACAGTCCATTTGGCTTCAGGTCGTTCTTCCTGTTGCAAAAGGGCTGATTGCCCATGCTCAAGGCAATTGGACAATCGCGATCGCGCAATTGCAGCCAAACTTACCAAAGCTACAAGCAGTCGGTGGAAGTCGAACTCAACGGAAATTGTTCGAGCAAATCTATCAACACGCAGTCTTGCAGCATGAATCTCAGTGGCAAGCCTTTAAAGCTGGCTAAATCGAGAATTGATCACAGTGTCATAGATTTTTGCGATCGCATCATAATACTGGGTTGTCACGGCGGCATATCGGCTCACATTCATTCGAGCCATTGCCGCCTTTAATTCTGCATCGGGTTGCAGTAATGCAGTTTGAATTCGATCGATCAAATCTTCACCTAACTGTTGAGAAACAACAATTGGCGGCATCGGACAAGGATCACTCGATTCAACAATACGGATCTGATCTGCAAGTTTGGGAAATACGCGCAGTTCTTGTTCTAAAACGGTGCTGTCGATCGCAGCACAATCGGCTTTTCTCTCAATCACCCAGCGAATTGAGGTCTGATGCGAACCCGATTGAACGGCTTGTCTGAAAAAGTGAGTTGAGCGCTCTTGCAGTAAGCGATACCGAAGTAGATAATAACCGCTATTCGAGCCAGGATCGTTGTAGCAAACCGTAGAATTTGCCAAATCTGAGAAGCGATAGAACGGGCTATCGGCACGAACAATAACATCTGAGAAATAAACTGGACAATTCTGATATCGATCGGCTTGCATCACCGGAGCCGCGATCGCTCTCAATTGTCCCGGTGCAATGCGATCGTTCCGAATAAATGGCAATCCACAAATAAAGGCAAGATCAATCTGACGATCTCGTAGGTCATCGAGCGGATCGTGGTCGCTCGCGAGAAGTTGGATCTCACAGTGAAGCGTTTGACTAATCGAACGTGCGATCGCCTGATAATGCTGCATCCAATTGGGAGCTAAATAAGAAACAGCATTCAATGAAACAAGTTGTGCTTTCTGAATCATTCGAGGCAACTGTAGAACATTCCTTCTGTATAATAATCAAAAATCTACCAAGTTACCGTAGTTATAGATTCAGGTTGATGTCAGGCGCGAAATGATATTGATAGGAGTTTAAAGGTGTTGTTTTCGGATTCTCCCACTACAATCGCGAGCGTCGTCAGCAATACTTTACTGTATTGAACAAGTTCATAGTGTAAACCAGAACTATGACGAGAATTATTCTCCAGTTATTGTTTACTAATAACTTTTACTTGTCGTTTTGACAAACAATAATATTTGCTCTTATGGAATAAGAACAGTACCTTGAGATTATGGCTTGTTTGAACAGATACTAATTTGGGAAAAATCCATGAAACTTACATCTAAAAAGTTATCTCAATGGCTCGTAGCAGCTTTTCTAGTCTTTGTATCAGGAGTCTTTCTGCTTGATCAGCCAAGCGCGTTGGCAGTATCAACGCAGTCTCCTACTCAAACTACGATCTCACCAGATTCATCAATTGCCGCTCAAACCACCGTCCCTCTATCAACGGTTGCAGACAATGTTAGACGTTTACTGGAAACAAAGGAATGTGTGGGCTGTAACCTAGTTGGAGCAGGTTTGAAAGATGCGAATCTACAGGCTGCGAACTTGGAAGGAGCAAATTTGCAGAAGGCGGGATTGGAACGAGCGAACTTACAGGGGACAAACCTGGCTGGGGCAAACCTGCAAGGAGCGGATTTGGGTAAAACGAACATTGCAGGTGCAAACCTTGAAAGAGCCAATCTATTTGATGCGGATCTGGAGAAAGCTAATCTGCAAGGAGCCAACCTACAAGGGGCAAATCTACAGGGAGCAGATCTGGAAAAGACTAACTTGACAAATGCAAGAATCGAAGGCGCAGATCTGCGTGGAGCCGATGTAGAAGGTGCGATCGGCTTTAGAGGAACTACAATTCAGTAGCTCCAATAGGTTACAAACCAGAATCTATATTGTTTGAATTGTTTACCCAAACCAAGATTGGAGCCGCTTCCAAGCGTCTCTGCCTCACGAAGAACGATAATTGGAAGGCATGAGGCGCATCATATTTTGGAGTGAGTGCGGTAGAGCCAGCTACAAGCCGTTTATGCGGTTTCAATCTTGATGTCTGGCTTATAAGCCTCATACAGTTCGGAAATTTGACCTCTTCAGCACTGATGTGTAGAAAAATGAGAACGTTGTTAGCGATCGAAATGACGGGAATATCGGAACTTAGAGGGCGATCGATGGCTCCAGTGCAAATTATGAAAAATTATCTCGCTCGTATTCCGCATTGCTTCTCGTAGGGTTTCAATCTCCCAAACATCACGAACTTTACGTTCATAACTCTCTGATTCCTTCGTCCCCCAAGGTTCACCTGCCGAAATTTCTCGTTCGATCAGATTGTGAAATATCATAGCCCCACCGCATCTAAATTAAGTGAAATGGTGAAATCAGTCTACGGTAGTGATTGATTGTTGCTTTGGAAATTTCTCATTCGCAACAATCTCTCCAAACGGGCTGAACATCACTTGCTGCTCGGTTTGAGTGAAGTGACTTAAAGGCAACTTAGGAAATAGCAATTCTGCGACGCGATAGGCTTCTTCCAAGTGTGGATAGCCTGACAGAATGAAGGTATCAACTCCGATGTTGGAATACTCCAGCATTCGCGCCGCGATCGTATCTGCATCTCCGACTAACGCCGTTCCCGCTCCTCCTCGTACCAAACCGACACCCGCCCACAGATTCGGACTAATTTCCAACGCTTCACGGCTACCATTGTGCAACTGAGTCATGCGTTGCTGTCCTTCAGAATCCATTCGGGCATAAGCTTTCTGTGCAGTCGCGATCGCGTCTTCATCAACATACCGGATCAATTGATTCGCAGCATCCCAAGCTTCACCTTCTGTCTCGCGCACAATAACGTGCAGGCGAATGCCGAATTTTAGCGATCGTCCTTGTTGTTCCGCCAATCGCCGCACCGATTGAATCTTTTCAGCAACCTGTTCTGGTGGTTCACCCCAAGTTAAATAGGTATCGACGTGCTTTGCAGCAATCTCTTTAGCAATCGGTGAAGAACCCCCAAACCAAAGCGGAGGATAAGGTTTCTGAACGGTCGGAAACAGCAGTTTTCCACCCTGAACGTTGAGATGGTCACCTTTCTGAGTGACTTCGTTTCCTTGAGCAATTTCGCGCCAAATCGCTAAAAATTCATCGGTTAAGCGATAGCGATCGTCGTGGCTCAAATGCAGTCCATCACCCGCTAATTCAACTGGATCACCACCTGTTACCACATTGATCAACAAGCGTCCATTCGATAGTCGATCGAAGGTTGCCGCCATCCGAGCAGCAACTCCAGGAGAAACTAATCCCGGACGTACTGCAACCAGAAACCGCATTTGTTGCGTCAACGGCATCAGTGTAGAAGCAACAATCCAGGCATCTTCGCAAGAACGACCTGTTGGCAGCAATGCTCCGAAAAAGCCTAAATGATCGACTGCTTGAGCAATTTGTTTCAAATAATCATAGTCCGTCGCTCGTCCCCCGATCGAGGTTCCAAGGTAACGACCATCTCCGTGAGTTGGAATAAACCAAAGAACTTGCATCAATGCTTCTCCCGATTGTCTATCTGCGTACTGGAACTTCAAAAATTGATAAATCAGCCGAATTCCGAGGCTTAGAAGCCTTCTCTGATTGCATGACTCGTGCTAGAACCTGCTCAACGAGATGGATAAAGGCTGGACTACTGCGATCGCGAGGGCGTGGCAGAGAAATCGGAAGGTCGATCGCAATCTCACCTGCTTCGAGCAAAATCACGCGATCGGCAAGTGCGACTGCTTCATCGACATCGTGTGTCACCAGTAAAGCAGTAAATTGCTGTTCCTGCCAAAGCTGTTCGATCAAGTGCTGCATCTCACGCCGAGTCAGAGCATCTAAAGCACTGAGCGGTTCATCGAGAAGCAGTAGACGCGGATTGCTCACTAACGCTCTTGCTAAAGCAACACGCTGCTTTTGTCCTCCAGAAAGAACTAGTGGAAAGTCCTGCGATCGCTCTTCTAATCCAACTTGCTGCAATGCCCAAATTGCTTTATCTTTCCAGCGATGCCGAACCCCTAATCCCACATTTTGCAGCACTCGCTTCCACGGCAACAATCGCGCATCTTGAAACATGACACGGGCATTGGAATTGAGGGATCGTAAGGGTTCTCCGTTGATCAGAATTTTGCCGCTTGTCGATCGCTCTAATCCTGCGATTAAGCGTAATAACGTGCTTTTGCCGCATCCACTCCGACCGACGATCGCAACGAACTGACCTGCTGCAACCTCTACATTTAAGTCACGCAAAACGCGCTGCTGACCGTAGGTTTGGCTTAACTGCCGGAGTTGTAAGGCTGCTCCTAAACTAGGTGATGTCATTGATTTCCCTGCTTTAAGCAATTTGATAACTAGGGTGCCACTGTAGCAGCTTTGTTTCTAAGAATTTCGCGATTGTATCTGCAACTTTTCCAAGCAACGAATACATCAAAATGCTGAATACCACGACATCTGTTCTCATGAATTCTCTAGCATTCATCGCCATGTATCCGATGCCAGAATCAGAAGCAATGGTTTCAGCAACAATTAGAGTGAGCCACATAAAACCGAGTGCATATCTCAAGCCGACAAGAATCGAGGGAAATGCTCCAGGTAAAATGACCTGCCAAAACAACTCTGTAGAACTTAAGCCGTATACTTTTCCCATTTCAATTAATCCGCGATCGACTGTCCGAACTCCATGAAAGGTATTGAGATAGATGGGAAAAAATACGCCAATTGAAACTAGAAAGAGCTTTGCTTCCTCGCCAATGCCGAACCATAGAATCACAAGAGGAATCATGGCTAAGTGCGGAATGTTTCGCAACATTTGCACTGTAGTATCAAGTAGTCTCTCAGCCACAGGAAGGGAACCTGTTAGCAAGCCTAATCCAAAGCCGATCGATCCGCCGATCACTAAACCTGTAAATGCGCGAGTGGTACTCACCCACAGATTTCGGAACAATTCACCCGTACTGGCTAACTGAATTCCAGCCTGAACCACCGCAGTGGGAGCCGGGAGAACACGAGTGGATAAAATTCCAGCCTGCGCTAATCCCTGCCACAGAACAATCAGCACGATCGGTACTGCCCACGGAACAAGCTGCTTGGCTCTAAACTTACGAAATGTTTTCTGCATGACACCCTATTGCTGAACTTTCGCGACTTCTTGAACTTTCACAGACTTGGGCAGTAATCCCAACTGAAGAAAGGTATCTGCAACTTGCTGCTGATAGCTCACAACATCGGGCTTAATAGCTTGAACGCCCGAAGGACGACGCTCTAACACTTCCTCTAATACAGGTGCTTCAATTCCAAGCTGTGGCGATAGTTGTGCGGCAGCTTCTTTCACATTCGCCCTCGCCCAAGCATCTGCTTTCTCGATTTCTTCCACGATCGCTTTTACTTGCTCTGGATATTTCTCTGTGAATGGTTTTGCAGCTAAATAAAATTCCCGATTTGCAACTAAGCCCTCTCCATCTCGGATCACTCGCGCTTCAGTTGCCCGCTTTGCCGCAGTAAAAAACGGGTCCCAAATGACCCAAGCATCGACCGTTCCTTGTTCAAAGGCTGCTCTTGCATCCGCAGGCGGCAAAAATACAGGCTGAATCTCTTCGTACTTTACACCTGCCTCTTTCAACGCTTGCACCAGAAAAAAGTGAACATTGGAGCCTTTATTGAATGCAACTTTCTTCCCCTTGAGATCTTTCACGGACTGAATCGAAGAATCTTTTCGCACCAAAATCGCCTCTCCCTTTGGGTTTGGGGTTTGATTCGCAATATAAACAAGAGGTGCGCCTGCGGCTTGAGCAAAGACTGGCGGAGCTTCCCCGGTATGTCCAAAATCAATACTGCCTGCATTGAGCGCCTCAAGTAGCTGAGGCCCGGCTGGGAATTGTGTCCATTGCACTAAAACACCTTGTCCTTTTAATCGTTGTTCAAGGTTGCCTTTCGCCTTCAAAATGTTGAGCGTACCGAATTTTTGATACCCCACCCGAATGACTTTGCCTTCAACATTCTGCGTGGTAGACGTATTGGTTGCGGAAGTTGGCGCAATTGCATTAGACGAACTGCTGGCAGAACAAGCGCTTAGGACAACATTGATCCCAAAGCCAAGCGTGCATAACACGGCAAACGATCGTGTCAGACGAAATTGCTCTCGCTTAGCTTGTTTACCTCTATTTTCATCGATCGAGGTTCTTTTCAATGCTGTGAACACTTTTTCTCTCCAAATTTACTACGGTAAATCGATCGGGTTACCGAATTATTTAAGCCAGATTAGCAGCATGACAGATTGATTGCAACTGGATAAAGTACCTTTGTTACAAAACACAGACTATTTTAGGCACAATGATCTTTACAGCCTTTTCTTGCTGCTCGAATTTTGGAACGACCGGGAAAACTGTGCAGGACAATACGATTTTCAACGATCGCAGCTAACACAAATCTGAATCGCAATAGGGATAAAAATAAATCCTCAGAGTTTTATTCGATTACAACAGCATTCAGAAGCTCTAGCGGCACTGTGAAGACGTAATAGATAACTCCCAATCCCAATAGCACGATCGTCAAGCTTGAAAGAATGACCCAGCGATCCGGGGGTTCATAGGTGTCTTCTTCAATGTCGTTGCGAACCGCAAAGTAGTGCTGTGTAGAAAGAAAAACGGATAGAATTCCAGCGATCGCAAAGGCGAGTCCAAGTTTCCAGCCTGCTCCGGGAGGTTGAGGAGCCATTGGGGGGCGCAGAATTCGCAGACGCACGATCAAGACACCGAATCCCATTAGAGCAATACCGCTTCGCATCCAAGCAAGGTAGGTTCGCTCGTTGGCAAGATGATCCCGAATTCGATTGGGATTCAGCTTTTTCGGTTTTTCCTGAAGGTCTGCACTCATAAATTCTCAAGCTTCACTCGTCTTTGATCAGAGCATTCGGGGAGTGGCTTCAACACTAACCACAGTTAGATTTGAACTTTTTTCTCATAAAGCCAAAAGTTCTTGATTGCTAAATCGATAAGTTGAATTGATGCAATGTAGATAGAGATGATTTAAGTTTACCGTGGGAAGCGATTGATAAAGTGAGTGTGTTTGAGCATCCCAACTACTCAACCCTTTGCAACTACAGCATTATTACCGCCTGATTCGGACTGGACTATTGGTATAGAGTTGAATCAGTACACTCATTCTATCGTTGAGTTAAGTTGCCACGAGATTGTTTTGTAACAGGAGTACTTTTCTGGAACTGTAATCTATGACATACTAACAGTTAATGTGCAGTAATTCGGTAGGTTTACCGCAGATTCAGAAATAAAAGTAATTAGTTGATTAGGAGTTCAACTTATGTCTTATGTTTTAGCGATCGCAGGCAGCCCTTCTCACCCTTCAAGAACTTATAGCCTCTTAGAAGAGGCATCTAAACAGCTAGAATCGGCGGCTATTGAAACAAGGATTCTCTCGGTTCGGGATCTGCCTGCGGAAGTTCTGGCGCATGGACAGTACGACAGTCCAGCCTTGGAAGGGCCAAAAGCGTTACTTGAGAAAGCAGCAGGCATTATTATCGCAACTCCGATTTACAAAGCTTCGTATACTGGTGTTCTCAAAGCATTTTTGGATCTGTTACCTCAAAAAGCTCTGGTCGGTAAGATTGTTCTGCCCATTGCGACTGGTGGCACGATCGCTCACTTGTTGTCGATCGAATATGCGCTCAAGCCCGTCTTGTCCGAACTCGGAGCACGTCACTTTATCAGCACAGTTTATGCTGTGGATAAGCAAATTCAGCGACAAGCCGATGGTACGCTTCAACTTGAGGAAGAACTTGAGGAACGTCTAGACCAGTCTTTACAGGAGTTTATTTCCGCAATTCAAAGCACTGCATCTACGTCTCGGGTGCTGGTTTATGCGAGTTAATGCTGGAGACTGATTCTCATCACATTTCAGTAGCGGGTGAGATTGCTCTTGCTCATCTGCTACTTTTCTAAAATGGTTAGAGTTCCTAGTCATTTGCTTTACATATATTTTGATCAAAAACCTTGAGTTCTAGGAAAAGACTTTGTAATAATTTTCATCTACAGTTAATTGATGAATTGATAGTAGATCGGTATCGACAAGTCTTAATTTACCTAAGCATTTCATTAGCGCCATCCTTGCCTACCTCAGAAATAGAGTCAGAGCCGGCAATGCGCTTTGCAAGAAGTCAAAGCGAATCTAGAAGCGTTCTATCAGTTTTTAGCGAAAGTGAGTAACGATCGCTATCCACTACCTGTGATCCAAGAATCCTACGAGATTTCCCCATATCCCGACAACCTTTTACACTAGAAGGTTTGAAGCTGTTGAACTCAGCAAAGCAATTCTTAGCCGAGCAGAAATTGCTGAAATCAGAGTTTGACATCACAGATCGGCAAGTATCAACGCCATAAACATCATCAATTGATAAGGAGAGGTGCCTATGACAGCTAGACAAGTTAGAAGTGGAAAAACTAAAGATAGTGCGCTGACACTAGAAACAGATGTGCTTGTCATTGGAGGTGGACTATCGGGAACCTGGGTTGCATGGGGCGCAGCATCTCAAGGTGCGAAAGTGATTTTAGTTGATAAAGGCTATTGCGGCACAAGTGGATCTTCTGCACCTGTGGGAAATGGTGTGTGGTACGTACAAGCCGATCCAGACTTGCGGGAACAAGCGATGGCAAGCCGAGAAGCATTGGGAGGATTCCTTGCTAATCGTCAGTGGATGAGGAGGGGGGTATCCTTTTCCGATCGACGAGAATGGAGACTCCCAACGTCAGTCAATTCAAGGTCCCGAATATATGCGTCTGATGCGAAAGCAAATCCGGCGAGCAGGTGTAAGAATTTTAGATCATTGTCCTGCTCTGGAATTGCTGATTGATGCAGAAGGCAGAGGTGCAGGAGCAACAGGAATTCAACGCCAAATGGGAGAACAATGGATCATCAAAGCTGGAGCTGTTGTGATTGCAACGGGCGGGTGTGCCTTTTTAAGCAAAGCATTAGGATGTAATGTGCTGACTGGTGATGGCTATTTGATGGCTGCGGAAGCTGGCGCAGAACTTTCTGGACTGGAGTTCTCCAATGCTTATGGGCTTGCACCTGCTTTCCCCTCGGTGACAAAGGGGCGATTCTACTCGTGGGCGAACTTTTACTACGAAGATGGAACCCCGATCGAAGGAGCGGGATCACATCGAGGTCGAGGCATCATTGCGAAAACATTGCTGACACAACCTGTTTACGCTCGATTGGATCAAGAAGGCATCACCGAAGAGGTCAAAGCTTGGATCGAAGAGCACAGCCGAATTTCTTCTTGCCTTTCAAGCGTGTGGGGATTGATCCATTTACTCAACTATTCCCAGTGACGCTGCGATTAGAAGGAACAGTGCGAGGAACTGGAGGATTGAGGATTGCTGATTCAACTTGCGCCACTTCAGTTTTGGGTCTCTATGCGTCTGGAGATGCAGCGACACGAGAACTGATTTGTGGCGGGTTTACCGGAGGTGGTAGCCATAATGCAGCTTGGCCAATCTCCTCAGGACGTTGGGCAGGAGAAGCAGCGGCGGACTATGCTCGGAGTTTGGGTGATCGTATCCATCAGCGATCGCTGCGAGGATTAGGTGAAGCAGGATTGCGCGGAGAAGGTCGGCAGAGTGTCTCGCCGGATGAAATGATTGCGGCAACTCAGGCTGAGGTGTTTCCCCCGTAGAATCAATGCTGTGAGGGACTTCTGCTAGAAAGCGGGTAACGCGATTCGAACGCGCGACATTCACCTTGGCAAGGTGACGCTCTACCACTGAGCTATACCCGCATTTGGTACTTTATTAATATCGCAGACTAAATCGAGTTTGTCAACATTAGCCAACAAAAAAATTAGAAAATTGCCAACCAAGCGCGATTCACTAGGCAAGCACAATACGTAAACCAGCGCCTCAAGGAATAGTTGCCCAAAACTGAGTCAGTCAAATTTGGGTCATCAGAGATAAGATTAGTATGAATATTCTTATTGTCAGTTCACAGCCACACTCAATGGTTCAATATACCCTCGCTCAAAGCCCCGAAATTATTCTCACGGTTTCTGGCAAAGACTCGCCTAAAGCCCGTGAGAAGGCAATGGATCAACTGATGGAGTTGATGGATGAAGGCAAATTGCCAACCGATTTAGCTGATGGTTTTGGTCCGCAAAACTTCATTGAAGTCAAAGATCCGGGAAGCCAGCCTGCAAGTGATGAAGAAGCGATTAACCAGGCTGTGCAAACTCTCAGCAGCCTCGCGACACTGAAACTGAAGGCGCAGGAATCTCGATCGGAAGCCCTACAAGTCCGCAAGCAAATCGATATTCTATTTAATGATGAGCCTGTGACGGAAGAAGAAATTAACGGACTCAAGGAAGGCTTCAAAGTGCTGAAAAGTTATGCACAAACGAATCTGAGATACCGAGAAGCGCGATCGCAAGCCGAAGAAGCGCGTACCGTTCTCGATCGCGCCCTGCAAGCGGCAGAACCCGAACCGAAGAAAAAGTCGTAGCTTCCGAACAGTGGCGCTCTAAAACTTCATCAGCAACTCGTACTATGATGGGAGTAAATTAAGAAGTCTTTACAAAAAATGGCGACGATTGAAGCAAGAGCACTCCCAACGCTGGAAAAGCTGACTTGGGATTGGCAAGGGCACTCGATTCAGTATACGGTGATGGGCGCAGGTCAGCCTCTAGTTCTAGTGCATGGATTTGGGGCCTCGATCGGTCACTGGCGCAAAAATATTCCCGTTCTGGCACAAGCAGGTTATCAGGTCTTTGCGATCGATCTGCTTGGTTTTGGAGGTTCGGCAAAACCTGCTTTAGATTACACAGTCGATCTTTGGGTCGAATTGCTGCGGGATTTTTGGGCAGCGAATATTCAGCAGCCTGCGGTCTTTGTCGGTAACTCGATCGGGGGCTTGCTGTGCTTGATGGTATTGGCGCATCATCCAGAAATTGCAGCAGGTGGAATTTTACTTAATCCGGCAGGTGGATTGAATCACCGTCCAGAGGAACTGAATCCTCCCTTGCGATTGGTGATGGGTACATTCTCGAAGCTGGTTGGCTCTAAGTGGTTTGGGCAGTGGATGTTTAATCAGGTGCGGCAAAAACACCGGATTCGGAACAGTTTGAGACAGGTCTATCGCGATCGCGAAGCGATTACCGACGAACTGGTGGATTTACTGCATGAGCCTTCTTGTCATCCGGGCGCACAGCAAGTTTTTGCTTCGGTGCTGATGGCTCCGCCGGGGCCAAAACCGACAGACCTGCTTCCCAAGATTCAAGTGCCGCTTTTAGTAATTTGGGGAGAAGCTGATCCTTGGACACCGATCGCAGGTTCTAAAGTTTATCAATCGCTGGTAGAAACGCATCCGATCAAGTTCGTCTCGATTCCCGATACTGGACATTGCCCACACGACGAACGTCCGGCAGTGGTGAACGCAGCGATGATTCAGTGGCTCGATCAGCATCATTCAAGCTAAAAATTTTGGCGCGATCGGATTTTGACTTAGCGTAGTCCGATCGCGTCCTGTACCTGTTCAAACGCTAGCTTCCCTAGTACCTTATGAGCGGCAGTTGTGGGATGAATGCCATCCCAGAATAAAAAGCGATCGCAGTTTGCAGAAGAGCCGAGGCAAGCCGATGTAACATTCGTAAATCCGAACTGCTGCGGGTCTGTGATGGCGGTTTGGTAGAGGTTAAACACATCGAGTTCTGCGATCGTTAGGTCAGGCTTTTGTAAGCGATCAAGCGTCGTTTTTAGGTCTTGATTGTACGTGATGGCGAAGTCGGTTAATTTGGCCGAAGTCTCAGTTGTGCGAGTTGCAGGAAGTTTCCCTAGATCCGGTAAGTTTGCCACTAAAAGCCGTTTTGCACCGGCTTGTAAGAGAGATTGCAGCGATCGATCGAGGTTTTTGATCGAAGTTATTGGCGTTTCGGTGCTGAAAAGGTAATCGTTTGAACCTGCCCAAATCACAAAGAGCGCTTGTGGATCGATCTCCGGCTGGGATTGCACAAAGGTTTCAACTTGCGCCAGAACACCCGGAACACGATTGAGACCGTTGATGCCTGTTGTTGCACCTCCCCAAGCAAAATTCTCTACACGATCGTTCGGTAAGTTCAACTTCGCTGCTAGCTCCTCTACCCAGACCCGACCGTTTGAGTGTCGCCCCTGGAAATAAGGCGCGGCTGGCACCTGTCCGCCTGTGGCACGAAACACATTGCCAACATCAGAAAGACTATCTCCGAAGATATAAAGCTGATTGATGGGTTGAACGATATTGATGGGTTGAACGATTTTTTGGGGTTGCTGTAACTGAGGCGAGATTATCATAACGATCGCTGCAATGATTGAAACAGCAATGAAAAACAGGATTGTTTTAGACAGTTGAAACGATCGCTTCATTTCTACTTACGCAACACCTTCTGAACATATAGAAAGGAGCTCCTATTCTGTAGAAACTCCTCTTAACAATATTTAAGAACTTGACTGAGGTAATCTCCCTTTGGACTAATGCAGGGTGCTTCGGCTTCTCATACAGTGTAAAGGAACAATATGGGTCAGTAATCGGGGGTGTTGCAATGTAACACCCTTTTCTGTATCAAGTCTCTCTTAGGGAATAGAGTGGGCGCGGCTCTCAAGCTCATCGCGTTGAATCAGGCTCTTGATTTTTGCCAAATCTGTGTAGCGATCGACGACATTCACCAAACTATCGCTTGTCATGGTCTGCAAACTGACGACTTCAACCTGCACTCCTCGATAGGCAACCGTATTCACGGCATAAGTCAGATCACCATCTCCGCTAAGCAGGATCATTGTGTTGCAGTATCGTGCTAGTTCTAGCATATCGACTGCAATCTCTACATCTAAATTTGCGTGTCTCGTCCCATCCGCGTTGTGTATCAATTCTTTTGTGACCACTCGATAGCCGTGACGACGCATCCAAAGCAGGAAGCCTTGTTGTTTCTCGTTATGTGGATCAACACCTGTATAGAAATACGCTCGTAAGAGTCGCCGCCCGCCTACCAAATATCCTAAAAGTTTGGAGTAATCAATCTCCAAGCCAAGTTGCATCGCGGCGTAAAACAAGTTCGAGCCATCAATGAAAATCGCAACACGATCGACCGTAGCTTCTCGCAAGGTCGCTGATCGATCGGGAAAATGGGGTTCGTAGGCAGTTTGATCAATAAGGGAAGCTGCCCGACGTTGTGGACGGGGTACAAGTTGCATTAGAAATTAAAGGGTAAGGGTGAGTTTATAAAAAGCCTGTTTCCGAGGAAATCTCAATGGGAATCTCAATCTCAAGCCCAGTCAGTTTGGCTTCGACCGCGCCAGAAGTTCACGCTATAGAAGACTGTAGGCGGCTATATCTTGAGGTTGGTGAAAGACCGAGAAAATACAAGACTATTTTTAGGTTTTATCGCATTTTTCCATTTGAAAGCAGATTATTACGCGATCCGATACGATTTTTTATGATTGTTTTCTTTAATTCAGATCAGTTCTGATTGAGTGAGGTAGGGGTTCTTGTTTGGGCTAGAGAAAATCCGAGAATCCTCGATGCCGCGAGATCTAATAGAGTAGATCTTGTAGGACGTTTGGGTTTGTGCAAAGGTTTAGCACGATCGTTTGGGGGTTGAAATGTTTACTGCGCTCACAATTGTTGTCGCCTTGGGGATTTTGGCGTGGGGGTTTAACCGCGCTCGTCCCTACGGAAAAATCGGTATTCTGGCTTGGTTACAGTCGGTCGTGCTGATGGCTCCGTGGATTTTGTTCTTTGGCTTATTTGCTGCCGGAATTTATCTCAATCTGGCGGGAATGCTCCTGCTGTTTGTCGTGTCAACGGGAATTTATATCTGGATTGGACGACAGCTTCGTACCGAAGGACAAGAGTTATTAGCAAAACGGGCGGCGGCAAAAGTGGCGCCGCCCTCGGCAAACGCAAGCGTGACCGAGTCTGCTTTATCCAATGTTGAGGGGGCAACCGAAGCCACGCCAACTCCACCGAGTTCAGTCATTCCCCCGGTTGAGGCAGTTTCGATTCCCGAAGCCGATCTGCAAACGATTAAAAGCATTTTTGGCATCGATACGTTTTTCTTGACGGAAACTATTCCGTATCAAGATGGCGTAATTTTTCGCGGCAATCTGTGGGGTGAGCCAGAAGCGACGCTGGCAAAGCTGACTGAAAAGTTAACAGGACAGTTGGGCGATCGCTATCGGCTCTTTCTCATTGCCAACGAGGATGAGAAGCCCGTCGTCATCGCGCTGCCGAGCAAAAATGATCCAAAACCGCTCACAGTTACACAAACTCTGTTGGCGATCGTGCTATTTGTGGCGACGATCGCGGCGAGTTTGGAAACTGGAGGAATCTTACTCGGATTTGATTTCTATAGTTCTCCGGAGCGGTATCTAGAAGTGTTGCCGTTTAGTTTAGGCATTTTGGGCGTTTTGCTGGCGCATGAGTTGGGTCATTGGATTGCGGCAAAGCGATATCAGGTTCGGTTAAATTTGCCGTTTTTCATTCCGACTTGGCAGATCGGCTCGTTTGGCGCAATCACGCGATTTGCTTCGCTATTGCCGAACCGGACGGCACTGTTTGATATTGCGGTAGCAGGGCCGATCGCAGGCGGATTAGTGGCGTTTGGGATGCTAATTGCAGGATTGCTGCTGTCGCATGAAGGCAGCGGGTTCAAAGTTCCAAGCCAGTTTTTTGAAGGCTCGATTTTGGTGGGGACTCTAGCGCGGGTGATTATGGGTGCTGGAATTCAGCAATCGATCGTCGAAGTCAATCCGCTGGTGGTTCTTGGTTGGATTGGTTTGGTGGTGACGGCGATCAATGTGATGCCTGCGGGACAGCTTGACGGCGGGCGAGTTGTACAGGCGATTTACGGACGTAAGACTGCAAGCTGGGCTACGGTAGCGACGATCGTCATTCTCGGTTTGGCTTCGCTAGTGAATCCGTTGGCGCTGTATTGGGCGATCGTGATTGTGGTGCTGCAACGCAATCCCGAACGTCCGAGCCTGAATGAATTGAGTGAGCCGGATGATGCGCGAGCTGCGATCGGGCTTTTGGTGTTGTTTTTGATGGTGACGATTCTGTTGCCGCTGACTCCGAGCCTTGCAGGTCGTTTGGGCATTGGCGGGTAAGCTACTTTCGACAATTTAACCCAACTTTTAACAGGCGCGGCTTGATATTAGAATCAGGTCGCGCCTGTGCTTTATTCTGCAAACCGATTTCTGCCGGTAGTCAGAATGGTTGCATGATGTGGTCATTGGTCTGTTCATTAATCGCTACGAGTTTGGGTTGCCGATTTAGCGATCGTTCCGCACGTCTAGACCATCACCACAAACTTGAAAGGAAAGCAGTCTTACAGACTGGAGCGAACGAGTTGATTACAAAGCTCTTTTACTTTCAGGATTTATTAACGTGAGTTCGACGAAATTTCTGGTTTCGTTTTAATCGGCTTCTTGCCCCCTAAATCCCCCATTCTGGGGGACTTAGAAAACAGCAATTCCCCAAATTGAAGCGGTTTCTTAACCTTCAAAGTCCCCCACTGGTGGGGGATTTAGGGGGCAACCCAAATCTCCAATCGAAGCGAATACGGTCTGTCGAACTGGCGTTTTATTAGCGACTGTCCAGTCTTTTCTCTAGTCCTGTCCTCAAGTTTAGCTATTATTTGTCACATTTATTTTTTCTAAATCACCGATTAGAAAGCTATTCGTCGCGATTCTGCCAGAGTAACCAGAGAAAATAAGGCGTTCCGATCATTGCGGTGATCAGTCCAGATGGAATTTCCCTTGGTGCTAGAATGGTGCGTCCAATTGTATCTGCAATCACGACCAAAATTGCACCCAGTAAAGCAGATAAAGGGATGAGTTGACGGTGATAATTACCCACAAGCAGACGAGTTGCATGAGGTGCAAGTAAGCCGACAAATCCCAGAGTCCCGACCGTTGCAACGGATGCTGCTGCCAGCATTACCGCGATCGACATCAGAACTAACCGAGCTTGTTGTAGTCGGACTCCCAGCAATTTTGGTAAATCGTCGCCCAGCGCTATCAGATCGAGCCAACGCGCTGTTAGCCAGGCGATCGGTAACAAAACGACTGGAAATACAACTAGCTGACCTAATTCATCCCAAGAACGAGCATAGGTACTACCCGAAAGCCAGACCAATGCTTGAGCTACTTGTAGTCTCGCACTGACGACTAATAGATTGATGCCAGCAGCACAAAAAGCAGAAATTGCGATGCCAACTAAGGCTAAGCGTCCGGGGTCAAATCCATCTCGCCAAGCGATCACACAGACGATCGCAAAAGTCGTAAAGGCTCCGAGCATTGCTGCGATCGGAAGCAACGATACAGGTGCATTGGGTATCAGAATTAAAACGAAGAGTGCGAACAATCCGGCTCCTGATGTGATGCCGATAATTTCAGGCCCCGCTAGTGGATTGCGAATCACACCTTGTAAAAGCAGTCCACTGACAGATAGTGATGCACCTGCTAACATTGCAACTAAAACACGGGACAATCGCAGATCAAATAATACTTGCTGAGAAAACGCATTGCCTTCTAGTGCTTGGAGTACGTCCAATAAGCTGAAGCGAATTTGACCGAATGCAACGCCTGAGAAGAGAGCGAGTAGTAATAAACCGATCGCGATCGTCATCAGTCCCCAATAAGGAAGATACAGCGATGATCCTGGTAAACTGCGGCTTTGCAAACTTCCAACCGAGTCATTCATCGCGCCGCCCTCTGAGGGTGAAGTTCGACGTGCCAGCCAGATTAAAAACGGCGCACCAATCAAAGCTGTTACACTCCCAGCCGCAAGTTCGCTCACATTCGTTGCAACTTGCTGTGCAACGACATCTGCACTGATCAAGAGAACCGCTCCCCAAACTGCTGCTCCAGGTAGCAAAAATAGATGCTGTCGAACACCCATCAATCGCACAAGATGAGGTGCGACTAATCCCACAAAGCCTACTGCACCCACAACACTTACGACGATCGCAGCCAGGAATACCGCAACTACAACCCCAAAAAATCGCGCTGATTGTACTTTTACACCCAGCGATCGCGCTGTTTGATCCTCAAGCAGCAATACATCCCACAATCGAATGAACAGAATCGCGATCGCTGAACCCGCTAAGATTTGCGGCAATGCACTTCTAACCCCGCTCCAGTCGGTTTGAACTAAAGAACCTGCGCCCCACAGAAACAATCCAGCCGTTTCATTCTCATACACAAGCTGTAAGGTTGCTGTAAAGGCTGACAACATTAAGGAGACAGCGACTCCCGCTAAAACTAACCGAGTTGGGGTAACTCGAACACTGGTTGCGATCGCATATACCAGTCCCGCTGCAAGGAGTCCTCCAGCAAATGCAAAAAGTCCAGGCGCGATCGCAAATTGCTGAGGAACAAAAATTGCGCCTGCCACAACCGCAAAATAAGCACCGGAATTAACTCCTAATGTCGTTGGCGATGCAAGCGGATTGCGCGTGATCGTTTGCAGCAATGTTCCTGCAATGCCTAATGCAATTCCAGCTAGAACACCAATCAACGATCGGGGCAATAATAGATAGCGAATTAAGTTCTGTGCTTCACTGTTATCCGGTGAAAAAACTGCCCCAATCACAGTTCCAAAGCTTGCATTTGATTGTCCTTGAGTTAGGTGAACCCATAGCACTATGAGTAATAGGACAATTCCTGTAATCACTGATTTCATGGCTTCTTTGTTAGAGCTGCAATGACTCTTTCAACGATGACTTGCGCCGAGAGTGGGCCTCCAAACAGCCAAGTATCACTTCCGAGTGAAGTCAGTCGATTCTCTCGAACAAATTCAAGTCCTTGCCAGATCGGATTGTTTTGAAGCTTCTTGAATTCTGCATCATTCTCAGGCGCAACATAGAGAAAATGTGCTTTTTGCACAGCAGGCAATGCTTCTAACCAAACAGTGTTAAAGCCATATCGATCGGGCTTACCCTGCCAAGCATTTTTCAGGCTCATTTGATTGAAAATTCTCATTGCCATTGAGTTATCTGTGAACAAACGCAATTGCGGCGTATTTCCTAGAAACTGTCCTAGTAAGATTGGGCGATCGGAAACCCTAGATAAACCCTTAGATGCTTGTGATAGTCGATCGCGCAATTGTGCTAAAACTTGCTCGCCCTGGCTGCGTTGATTGGTTAACTCAGCAATGGATAAGAAAGTCTGCTCCATTTCTTGAAATTGATCAAGCTGTCCTGGTTCGGGATAAGGATTATAGAGCTTTGTAGAAGCAATCTTGGATAGGTCTTGATAGATAGTTTCATGGCGGAGTTGAGTCCCAAAGATCATCTGAGGATTGAGACTTGCGATCGCTTCTAAACTCGGTTCTTGTCGCGTTCCAACATCCGTTGTATTTGGATTTAACGCGGTTGAAATATTAACATACTGTTGATAGCCTCTGATGTCAGCAAGTCCTTTCGGTGCAATTCCAAGCGCCAATAGATTTTCTGCATAAACCCATTCCAGCGCAACAAAGCCTTGTCGATTAGATTGAGTCGATCGAGGTTGACATCCCGTTGCGATCGCAACGGCACTAGCAGCTAGTAAAAAATTCCGCCGATTGTAACGATAGTTCATTGTTCTTATCCCTAAAATTCTTCTGCAACACTGTGCAAGCACATTGGCTTCCCGGTTTGGGGATGCGGCACAATTACTAACTCCGTTCCAAATGTCTCGCGCAAAATTTCAGTCTTCATCACTTGTTCAGAGCGTCCTTGAGCATACACCTGCCCCTGACGCAACAAAATTAACCAGTCGCTAAACATTGCCGCTTGATTAAGATCATGCAGAACCCACCCAACTGTAAGCCCCTGTTCGCGATTTAGCCGCCGCACCAACAATAAAATCTCCTGCTGATGGCGAATATCTAGATAAGTTGTTGGCTCATCGAGGAGTAGCACTTGAGTTTGTTGCGCGAGTGCCATTGCAATCCAAGCCCGCTGCCGCTCTCCGCCTGAAAGGGTATCAACCGATCGATATGCGAGTGACTCTAATCCTGTGATTGTCAGTGCCCAGTCGATCGCGGTTTGATCCTGCGATGAAAGCGGTTTGAATAGTCCTTGATAGGGATAGCGTCCATAAGCAATCAATTCGCGAACTGTAATTCTGCTGGGCGCTTCCTGGGATTGTGGCAGAAAGGCTAATCGACGCGCCAAATCTTTTGTTTTGAGCTTAGCGATATCCCGCCCATCTAAACAAACAACGCCTTGAGTGGGAGAGAGCAAGCGGGAAATCGTTCGTAGAATCGTACTCTTTCCAGAGCCATTTGCCCCAATTAAGGCAGTCACGCCTCCCCGATGCAGTGCGATCGACAAATCAGGCACCACGATCGCATCCCCATAACTGATTTTGAGATGGTTAGTCTTGATCTCAGACAAAGCAGCTTCTCCAACCAACAGCGCTAGATAAAAACATTAGCTTAATGATAGGATTTTTCATTAATTCTACGACGTATTTTGCACCAGATTTTATGTCAAAGCCGATCGCTCAAACTGAATTTGACCAAATCTGGCAAGCAGCCTTGTCTCAAAATGAGATTTGGACGTGGCAAGGCAATCGAGGCTGGCGTAACCTTCCCTCTAAGTTAGGGCAAGGACAACGACAAATTACAACCCTGCGAGACGGGTTTCAGCTTTGGGTCGATGATGTAATTTACGATCGCCCAATTCATCTAGACTATTTGTACCAAATCCCCCAACTGACGCTGACCTTTTATCTGTCCGGCAATTTTCGCATCATCAATCCAGGATTACGACACGAAGAAGATCGTTCAGAAGTGTCTGGAGAAAGCTGCATTTGCTACCTACCAGAAATCCGCTCAATTGAATACTATGCTGAAAAACAATCCCTGCAACGAATGACACTTAGTATTGATGTAGAGTTCTTACGCACGTACTCAGGATGGCAACAGATTCCCGATCGAATTCGCCAGTTAATCGATGGGCGCTCAGTTGAACCGTTTCATCAAACTCTAGGTATCCAATCAGCGCAACATCAGCCAATTCTGCAACAAATTTTGGCTTGTCCGTATCGAGGCGCGATGCGACAGCTTTATTTAGAAAGCAAATCTTTGGAACTGCTGACACTCCAGTTTTGGCGCTGGGCACAGGACGAACAGCCTCCAGCAAAATTACCGCAGTGGAAGCCGCAAGATCTAGAAAAGCTTTATCACGCTCAAGAAATTCTCAGACGCTCTCTTGATAGACCGCAAGTCGATCAACGTCCTCCCTCGCTGCTTGAACTTGCGCGTCAGGTTGGCTTGAATGACTGCAAACTCAAACAAGGATTTCGCCAGGTCTTCGGTACAACTGTATTTGGCTATCTACGAACTTATCAAATGAAACAGGCGCAGCGATTGTTAATCGAGACGGATACAAGCATTACAGAGATTGCTTATGCCGTTGGGTACGGGAGTTTACCTGCGTTTAGCAATGCGTTTTATCGGCAGTTCGGTGTCAGTCCACGCGCATATCGGCAGCAATAATCGCATCTCCGTTTCGATTAAGTCGGCTCCTGATCGCGTAAGACTTTTGGACGGCATTGGTGTAGCCTTCAGATAGTAATAATTCTCAAGAAGCTTCGATTTAGGTGGATGGTGTGAGATGATGTGTCGGTTCTGGATTTATGTCAGTGCAGCGATCGTGGGAGTGATAGGGCAAGCTGTTGCCGCAGCAGAAACTCCAGCAGTCCGCCATTTGCAAGAGGTTCAACAGTTTCCCAAAGCGGCAGAGTTACTGACTCAAGCTCCGCAACTTGCTCAAATTACTAACATTCGTCTTAGTCCTACTTCTGATGGCGTGAATGTCATTCTAGAGACTGCGAACAATCAAACACTACCCCAACCGACGCTCACAGAGGAAAAAACAACACTCACGGCTGAATTTGCAGCGACACTTGCGCTTCCTCAAGGGGAATCGTTTCAAGCAAACAATCCGGCCAGCGGAATTCAATCAGTGATTGTACAAGCGATCGCACCCGATCGTGTTCAAGTCAGAATTATTGGAACAAACGAAGTTCCCTTTGCAGAGGTCACAACGAATCAGGCAGGGCTTACCTTAGCGGTCACAACCGAGATAGCTGAAGAAGAGGTTGTTGTGACTGCCACTCGAACTCGAGAATCAAGTCGGGATGTGCCGCAATCAGTCACGATCCTTAATCAAGAACAGCTACAGCAACAATTTGCGATCTCTCGCGATCTATCGGATGCCTTGAGTAAATTAGTTCCTGGTTTGGCTGCTCCAAATGAACGGAACAATATCTTTGGTCAAACCCTGCGCGGGCGAAATGTAACGGTTTTAATTGATGGAGTTCCGCAATCGACGACTCCCAATGTCTTTCGCGATTTGAGAACGATCGACCCAGGAGCGATCGAACGAGTCGAAGTTCTACGCGGCCCAACTGCAATTTATGGAGATGGCGCAACCGGAGGAGTTGTGAACATTATCACGCGCACTCCTGCTGAAAATCCCCTCACCGCAACAACTGAAATTGGCGTAAATACCTCGCTGACAGGTTCCGAAGGCGCTTGGGGTCAAACGCTTCAGCAAACCTTTTCGGGCACACAAGATAAGCTAGGCTATGTTTTTAGTGTTTCATTAGCAAACATTGGGAGCTTTTTTGATGCACGGGGCGATCGTATTGCTCTCGATCCCACGGGACAGGGCGGATTGTCAAATGCAGAAGCGATTAATCTATTCGGCAAGTTCGTTTACAAACCTGATGCAAATCAGCAGCTTGTTTTTTCTGCGAATCGATTTGATAATAGACAAGACCCAGGATTCACTAGCGATCCAATTGTAAATCGCCTCCCTGGTCGGCAGCGGGCGCGAGTATTAGAAGGGTTAGAACTCGATGATTTACCCGGCACTGCAAATTCACTATTCAATCTTGAATACACCAATCGCAATGTCTTTGGGAGTCGAGTGCGAGGACAAGTTTATTATCGGGATGTGCTGGCGCGATTTTTCCCCTTTGATGCCCGAAATACTGCTAGTCTAGGGCGTTTGATCTTTCAGTCACGAGTAGACTCTCAAAAGTTTGGAACTCGCTTCGACGTGGAAACGCCATTAACAAAAAATGGTGCAGTCAACTTGCTTTGGGGTTTAGACTTTACCAATGAAAATTCTGAACAGCCTGTGTCATTTTTCGATCCGGCTGCGTTTGATGCCAGTCGTGGGCAGGCGTTTCGCAAATTGGGCGATCGAATCTGGACTCCACCCTTAACCATCAACAATCTCGGCGTGTTTGGACAACTCGAAGCGAAGTTGAGCGATCGCTTAATTCTGCGGGGCGGTGTGCGGCATGAGCGGGCTGCTGTGAGTGTGGATGATTTTGTCACGATCGCAAACAACAGTGTTACAGGCGGAAAAGTTAACTATGATGCAACGCTGTTTAATGCTGGAGCCGTTTACAAGCTCACACCGCAACTCAGCGCCTTTGCTAGTTTTTCTCAAGGCTTTTCACTAGCAGATATTGGACGAGTGTTGAGAGCCGCACCGAACAATTTTCAGTTTGAGCAAGTTCGACCCGAACCGCAAAAAGTGAATAACTATGAAATCGGTTTGCGCGGTGAGTGGCGAAATGTGCAGGCTTCGATTTCAGGGTTCTACAATACCTCTGATCTGGGAACAACCTTTGCTGCTAGCTTTGTTGATATTATTCGTGCGCCCGAACAAATCTATGGTGTAGAGGCAACATTAGATGTACAGCCTAGCAAAGCCTGGAATTTAGGATTTACTGCCAGCCTAGTGGAAGGGCGCATTGATGCAAACAATAATGGGGACTATGAAGATTTTCTCGATGGCTTCCGCATCCCGCCATTGAAACTCACTGCTTATGTTGAGAATGAAACACTTCCAGGTTGGCGAAATCGGCTGCAGCTACTCTATTCTGGAAGCCGCGATCGCTTTAACAATAGTTCTGCCTTTGGTCGGCAAGCGGTGAATGATTATTTGACCGTTGATTTTCTGACCAGTGTGAAAGTTGGGAGCGGAACGTTGCAAGTCGCGATCGAGAATCTATTCAATGCAGACTATTTTCCGGTTGTTTCCCAACTACAAACCAGTGACGTGCAATATCTTCCAGGAAGAGGTCGATCGATCAGTGTGCGCTATCAATTTAATTGGTAGGCTCTTTCGGAGGTTGAACGACAATTTTATCAGTTGATTCTCTAGCAAAAATAGTTCAACAAAAATAGTTCAACCTACCGTTACTTAATCGGCAGTTCCAATAGACGGGTTCTGTGCTTTATTTATCTAAATGACACGCGATCGCAATACTTGACAATTATTTGCGCTTTAGTGTAAGACTAAAGCGCAAAAATCATTCTGACTCTCCTAAAGTTGTAGACTTCACTGCAATTCCAATCCATGACGCTGTTCATTGCTGCCGATGATGTCCCTCTCATTAGTCCGAGTACCCGCGAATTGAACCTTGGCAATCCTGAATCTGGGAAGATTTATCGATGGGAGGTAGTCCTAAACAAGTAAGGATAGAATGATAAGCGATGTTTAGGTTTTTCTCGCTGTCATGCTTTCCTGTCCCAGTTGCGAGCCAAAACACACGGTCAAAAATGGCAGAATC
>NZ_JAMPLJ010000029.1:0-15837 GCF_039962505.1 Leptolyngbya sp. DQ-M1 | reverse complement strand
GAGAATGGTTGGCAGGAAGCGAGGCACGCACTTTTTCTTGGGCGCTCCGGCTCAGGAAAAACACACGCAGCCAAAACAATGCTGGGATTGTATTTGCTCTCAACACCTGGAATGGGAGCATTTATTCCTGATGGAAAAGGAGATTTTGTCCGTCCTTCACGAGTTGACCTGGACTTGCGAGCATTACTAGAAGCAAATGGTCGCAACGTCGAAGTTATTACTTTAGAGAATTTGCGCCTGGAAGAGGCAGCTCAGTTCGAGCAACTGATGCAAATTGAGCGCTTCAAGAATTTGGTACTTTCAAGCGCAGCAGGGGATAAATGGCGCTTGCTTTCGGAACTAGCACTCGCTGAATTTACGGATGATGATGGACGATTGATTGTCGAAGGAACAGGTGCAATTAGCTTACAGGGCTTCCTGAACGCGATCAATACAAGCATTCCATTGGTTTATTCAGGTTCAGATCGAGATCTGGACAGGCGTGTAGATCAGGCAAGAACTATCCAGAATCGTAACAGTAGTAGAATTACTGCTGCTTTCAATCGTGTGCTGGAGCGGTTTACTCAAGGCATTCCAATCAATACAGTTGTTGATGGAGTGTTGAGCGAAGGAAGCATATACTTTCTTGATATTCACACTTTTGACAGCGATGTAAACGTTTATATTCTTGGAACGCTTTACCGTAGATTCCGCAGTCGTGCATCACATCTTTATTACCGGCGCACCTACTCTAATGCGATTGTATACGTGGATGAAGCTAATCGATTTATCCCACAAAATCCTGATGATGATCGTAAGGAATTGGCACGAGAGCTTATAGATGGTATTCGCACTACTCGCCAATATGGACTTGCTTGGTGGTTTGCCGACCAACGTCCTGCATCGATCAGTAAGGATGCTTTTACTCAAATGGGTACCTACTTTTTTGGCAAAGGCATGAACGCTGTTGCTGACCGTGCCAGTATGGAATCTGTCTTGGGTGTAGACGGATGCAATATATACGATTATGTTGTTACGACAGGCGGCAGACCTTTTGTAGTAACTGGTCAATTTGTTGGAATCGGCTCCAGCGACTATGTACCTGTGCCAGTAGAGTTTTTTTCCAACTGGCAGCAGCTTGCAGATAATAATAATCGAGATTTTACGACCAGAATTCGTTCCTCAGCAGCGCCTGCTTTTGCCAGAACGTGATAGTAGTAGTGTTGGAACTCCAGAGCAGTATAAATTTGGATGAAGCAGATTGACGGAAGCCGCTTAAGGTGGATGAAAAAACTCAGCAGCCGCTGACCCGGGCTGTTATCCTTGAATTCACTTTTCCAAATCTTGGTTAACTTCTGCGGGGTGCAGCAGTTCCGGGATTTATAACCTACGCAGTCGCTAGATGCTACCTAAGTGAAAGTAGGAGCAGATTGGGTAGGTTAACCCTAGCCCTAGAGAACTGATTCGTCCATGATAGAGGCATATTCGAAACCGCTAGGTCCTCTATTCACGCTAGCATTTATCAAAATAAGTCCTAGGCAATTGCCTAGGACTTATTAGTTGTTGCAGCAGCTCGTTTTGATCAGTTGCCGCAGTGGCAGAAAGTCAGACTGCAGAGCGCTTTGGATCGCCTAGGAGAGTTGAAGATTCAGTCGGCTAGAAATCGACACAACAATGCTCTTCTTCCGCAACTCACCTAACGCTTTGTACAAATCTCCCTCATCTAACTCCCAACGATTGCAGAAAGCAACCACATCAATCGCAGGACTCAGCTTCCCAGGGTAGTCCACTTGCAAGGCAAAAAAGACATAATCGCGATCGCTCGTCAGAAGCTTTAAGTTGCGAATCCGAAGCAACTCGTCTCGGTCAAGCAAGTAACTGACAGTAGGAGCAGGATCGTATTGAGTCATCGCTTTATAGTACAGATGTGTGACGACTTTACACTAGACTTCTTCCTAATTGCAATCAGTAGAAATAACGCTTATTACAAATGACTTCACATCATCTTTCGTCATTTGAAAGTTGACAATTCAGCAGAATTGCAAAAGGCTAAATTCACGATTTATTAACCTGATTTTTTTGCATTTATTCGTCTGTTGCTATCAGTTAAGAAGAGAGGGGTTTAACGAAAAGTGACAAACTTTCCTTTTCGTTAGCTTTTCCATATTCCACATAATGCTTCGCGAAAACAACATTCCTGCATAAAAGCCTACCGAGAAGGGAAATAGCAGCAAAATCTAAAGTCAAGCAATAGCATTCCCTGTTTATTTTCACGCTTCTCCATCCTGCTGAACTCATCAGGACAACTTAGTTAGCTTCTGACAATTTGGAATTGTCAGAAGCTAACTAAGTTGAATAAAGAATAAAAACCGTCTTTGTTTTCTTTATCCAAATCAAAAATAAGTAACTGCATTACCATACTTTCTTTTCATAATTAGAGGTTCCTAGTGCTACTTTTAGTTCGTTTTCTTCTTAAAGAAGCTGCTGAAAACCATTCAATTCGCTATACTTCTTTTGTACGTGTTATCTTTGAAATCATTTCAGATCTATGGCAACACAACCAATGGTAGGATGCCGAGTGCCAGTGGAGTGGAAGGAAAAATTAGAGGAGATCGCCAATGAGTCAGGCAGAAACACGGCTCAGGTGGTTCATGAAGCCATTCGACAATACTTAGAAACAATTGAAGAGGTATCGTTCAACACCAAAATTCACGAAGTTTTGCAACTTCCAGGAGTTCTAGAGACAAATCCGCTGATTTCATCGTTATCACAGAGAATAGAAGCATTTGAAACTAAGCTATCCTCAATTCAGAAGCTATTGACTACTCTAGACGTTTCCTTGGAAGAGACCAGTCCCAGCAAGGCTGTGCTTACCTCAGAAGAGCTTGCTTTAATTTTAGGAGTAACACCCAGAGCAGTGAATGCTGCTGCCAGTAAGGGCAAAGAGCATTTTATGAATTGGACTCAGCGATTTAGAAAAGGAGGAAAGTGGACATTTGAGATTATCAACCCTGGAATGAAAAAGCTTGACCGTCGCTTCATTCCACTTTAAGCTTCTTCTAATATGGAAGAAGAATATAAAAGAAGGAAAAGAAGAAAGTACAATTGCTGACACAAAATAATAAACTATTATCTTGTCTATGACTAATATTCAGCTTCTTGACAACTTGCTTATGTCTATTACAAGGAAGCTTTAAAGCTGAGTATACCATTATTTTTTCTAAAATAATGAAATCATTCAATCTTGTAAAAGAAGAAGAAGAGCCTGAAATCACCATTTCTGCGAAAACAATTATTCAACTCGTTCGGGAGTTATTACAACATAAAGTGCTGAAGTAAAGTGCAAGACACTACAGCAGATTTACTGGAGGCTAAAGCAAATTCACAAAGCTGTGAAGCAAAACGCACTGATTTTTAATAGCCCAGCTACAGGCTCGTCGATATACTTTCTAATACTACCAATTGTAATTAACTCAAGTCCATCTCTTAGGGCTTTTCAAGAAGCTAATTGTCTATCAAGTCACTTCAAGCTGAATAGTTTTTCATCAATTCCTGCTGAGTTTAACTCTTAATTGAGAGCGGTTATTGCGCAAACAATCATCTTTGATCTAGATTCTTTCAAGTCTCATTATCTGTTAATAAAGGTTTCTCATGGAATTTATCTAGAAGATCTCCGTTAAATTGATTTTCTTCTTGATCGATCCGCCTGAGCTCAAGAACAGCCTCGGTAGAAGATGCAGGAATGAAAGTGTCAGAGCAATGATTCTGGCTAGATTCTACGAAACACTTCATATTTTCTTCTAAGGTGTGTAATTCCTTATCTTGTAAGCTTTTTGGCGATTCTTCGGTATTAGGAGCTGCGACGATCTCATCGACGAGATCGCTTGCTGGTACTGCTGTTACAGGCTCTGCTACGGGGGCAGGGTTCTGGTGCTCTGGATGCCACAGTTCTCGGTAGCGGTAGAGCGTCTGTACGCTTGTGTGCGCTTGCTGGATGAGCAGTCGAATTCGGCTGGTAATGTCATTGGGGAGTTGTCCATCGCGCTGAAGTTGTGTCATTGCTTCTTGGATACGCCGTTTTGCTTCTTCGGCTCGCGCTTGGTTCTGGTTGAGGGTGTTGCTGTCTTTAGCTGCGTTGCCGCTGAAGGAGTTGCTGCTGCGCTGTGGCTCACTCCCTAATGCCCACCAGTATTTCTCGGCTGAGCGCGCCCATAGTCTCGATCTCTGGGCAATCTCATGCTGATGGCGGCAGTAGGTTTCGTAGCCAGGGGCATTGATGGCGGTGGTTTGGACGAATTCGGCGAGGGCATCTCCGCTTAAGCGCTCGAATACGACACCATAACAGGAGATCGTTTTCAGCAGGTGGTTGGTTTGTCCACTCCCAGTCCAGCCTTCGTTGATTTCCGTTTGCAGGTCGGCTCGCCACTCGTCTACGACGGCGATGCGATGCCGTTTGCGTTTGCTGCTGTTGCGGCGGGCGACGGTGATGGCTTCATGTAGCGTTTCTAGGTCTTGTCCGGCGGCAGCGGTGTCCCAGTGGCGGAAGAATTGCCCTAAATCATTGCCGATGCTGTTGCCGTCATCGTCAAGCAGGTAGGAGCCGCTGTCGGGTTGCAGCGGCAGGCGATGGGCGTTGTATTCGGTGTAGGTGCCGGGGACCGAGTAGGACTTGGTGTTGGGGAAAAGTTCGACTTGTCCAGCTGCGGTCTCGATTCCTTGGGCGGCTAAGCACTGCTTCAGGGCTTGGGCAAGTCCAAAGGTGGGGACGGCGTGGGGGAGCGGGAGATAGAGGTGTAAGCCGCCGGAACTGCTGGAGGTGAGTAGGAGGTGACGGACGATGCCGATCGTTTCGAGTGCTGCCAGGATGAGTGGCAAGCCAGCGGGATTTGTAGCGGGGTGATATTGGCTAGTGCGGTCAATGTCGATGAGAGCGTAAGGGGTGGTGGAGCCAAACCGAACACCGAGCAGGACGTTGGGGTCGTTCCATCGCTGCCACAGGACACGGGGACGAAGAGGGTACTTGGTGTGGGTCTTCCACTGAGGATCCGGGGCATTGGTGCCGGAAATAGTGTGCCACCGATAGCTGAAAATTTCGCAAAGCCGCTGTCCGAGGGGATGAGACGGCAATAATTGGGAGTGCCGTACTTCGACGGCGAGGGAAGCAGTCATTTTTTTGGGAAACCATAGCGCTATTTCCCGCAAGGACTGCTAAGATTAGAGTGCATTTGACTAATCTGTGCAGTCCCTCGGGCTGTTCAATTTTTGAGAAAACCTTCGCGGGTTCCAGCCGTCGGAGGTTTTCGCCTTTTTAGAGCGACCGAATGTATTAATCCAGTCGAATCAGATTGTAAGCTGAAACGCGGGATTTAGCTTCATCAGAGCGTGATTCTTTGTAGCTTTTAAAGAAGAAATACAGAAGACAGCGCAGCGCGGTGGCATCGAATTGTCAGTAAACTATGAGATTCGGTTTTGCAGACGCAAAGTTTCTTGCACTGGAGTCTCAGAAGGTGTGATGTGAAAGTGCCCGCGAGCAGAAATTTAGCCATAGCGCGACGATCGCGCCTGCAATGCTCAGGTCAGAATTCGATTCACGATCTTAAGCGGTGCCAGGGACATCCGCTTCTCCACTCATCCCAAGTGTGCCAGCGGCAGTTTCCAGTTCTATCTCCAGTTGCTCGACCGTCGGCAGAATGCTTTTCAGTTGGTCAGGGATGGGCGTATCAGTGCCAACCCGATGCGTGGAGATGCCGATCGGCTGCGTCATGCCCTGCAAGGACAGTTCGGCAACCGTTTTGCGCTTTGACTTGCAGAGAATGATGCCAATCGTGGGCTGGTCGTCTGGATGGCGCAAGGTAACGTTGACAGCTGCCACATAGAAGTTCATCTTACCGGAGAATTCGGGCTGAAACTCGGTGGTCTTGAGGTCGATCACCACATAGCAGCGCAGCTTCAGGTGGTAGAACAGCAAATCGAGGCGGAACTCCTGTCCGTCGATCGTCAACGGGTACTGGCTGCCGACAAACGAGAATCCTGCGCCCAGCTCTAGGAGAAAATCCCGGATGTGCGCCAGTAGCCCTCGCTCCAGTTCGCGTTCCTGCGCGGCATTGCCAAGGGTCAGGAAATCAAAGTTGTAGGGGTCTTTGACGAGCTGCTGCGCCAGGTCGGACTGCGGCTGCGGCAGGGTCTGGGCGAAATTCGTCACCGCCCCACCCTGTCGCTGGTAAAGGTTGCTCTCGATCTGCATTTCCAGCACCGCACGGCTCCATCCGTTGGCTCCTGTTTGCTGGATGTACCAAAGCCGCGCCTGTGCATCCTTCACGCGATCCATTAGGACGCAGTGATGGAACCAGGGAATCTGTGCAGCAGCTTGCTGCACAAATTGTTCGTCGGCATAAGCCTCAGCAAACGCCCGCATATATTTGAGGTTGCGGAGCGAAAATCCCTTGATGTCGGGAAATTCCCTTTTCAGGTCTTTTGCCAGCCGTTCAATCACTTTGGTGCCCCAGCCCTCGGTCTGCTGCCGGATGAGGATGTCCCTGCCGATCTGCCAATACAGCAGGATCAGCTCACGGTTGACCGCAATCGCCGCTTTTACCTGCGCGGTGCGGATGCGGTGCTTCAAATCGGTGAGGAATGCCTCATACCGGGCAAGGTCGGGGAACAAGGAATCGGTCACGGTAATGCCTGCAAGGTTCACGAATCATTTTCGGGCGTTTAGCAACTTGGCACAAGGAATATGCGCCCTTCTGAAAACCCGAACATCTGCCTTTTTGCGTACCTGAAAATTCAATTCTCAACAGGGCAGCAACGGGCTTATGGTAGCAAGCCTTCCCCTACCCAAGATGAAACATTGCGACCGTTGCTGCCTGAGCTTACCCGAGGTAGATGCCTGAGGGCAGACCCGCACCTCGCCCTGCTGCGAATATAGGATTTTGGCTAGCCGGATTTTTGCGTACTCAAAAACCCATCTAGCAACTCCTGCACCAGTTCCGAGAATTCCCGCCCCTGCCCTTCTTGAAGCAGCGCGATCTTGATGTCGCGGTGGGTGTCCTTGCGGATGTAAGCTGTCACCTGCTCATAGTCTGGATCGCTCCGTTTCCCCTTTGGTCGCCCCACCTTCTTAGCAGCAGGTTGTGGTACGGCAACGGCAGCCCCCTCCCCTGCCCTGTCATACGCCCCGTCATCAGGCACGGGACTGGCAACCGCTTTCACTACGTCAGGGGCTGCCGCTTCCACTCCTGTAACGTTCCGGTCTTCGGGGATGTCCTGAAGGAAACTGAACTTGTTTGACTTGTTGGCTTTATTTTGTGCTGGCATTGCTCACCTCCTTCCCAGCCGCTTGATAATCCTTCCATCCTTCCTTTGCCCGTGCGTCGGCAACCTCATAAACCGGCACACCTTGCAGGGCTGCCTTCTGAAAGGCGGCAAGCCTGCGGATGCTGGTCTTGAACAGGGGAAGCCCTGCCTGCGCCAGCATCTCCCGTGCCTGTTGCCCATCCGTAGAAGGTTTGGGGGGGATGACAGTCAACAGGATTTTGTAGGTGTCCGCCCCAAGCGTTTTTAGGGCTTGCACAGTCTGTATCATTGCGTCCAGGCTCAAGGCATCCGGGGTCGAGGGGATCACCAGCAGGTCGCAGCCCTCCACCAGCGACTTCAGGTCCTCCTCTTCGGGGCGGGCTTGCGTATCAATAATGATGTGCTCGAAGTTCCTTGCCTGCTTCGCCGCTACTCGCTCATCAATCACCGTAAACGGTAGCTTGCCGCGCTTCGCCCATCCGGTCGCACTGCGGTTGGGATCACCATCGATTAGGACGGTGGATGACTTCTGGGCGAAATGGCTAGCAAGGTGAACTGCTGTGGTTGTCTTGCCAACCCCGCCCTTGAAACTAGCGATCGTAATGATCATGGAATTTCACATCTCCAACCTTTCAACGTTTTGCGTATGCAAAACCCCAGATATTTAGCACGCTGGCTATGGTAGCACACAAAAAAGCAAAGCACCAATAGCCCACCCATTTAATTTTTCATCATTTAAAATTCAGTAACGCAAAATTTTAAATGATGAAAAATCTAGAATTTTGCGTTGCTGAATTTTTTTAGAATCTAAAGTTTTGGCATTTTAGATTCTAAAAAGGTGACACGGCATTTAGTTTCTTGAAATGTTAGAATTTCAAGTTTTCAGCATTTTGGCATTTCGAATTTTTGGATACGCAAAACGTGGAAAGCAGTTTTTGCGCAATGTCCCTGTCAAGAAAGGAGTACTGATTTGCCCTCGCTGGACCCCTTAGTTTTGGGGAGAGAGGAGGGGACAGAGAAGCTTGTCAAAAAAGGGTCGGTTTTTGATGAGTTTTGATACAGGACGGGAGTTCTCAGAACGTACCTATCTGGTACGTCCCAGAGGATAAGGCTTGGGCTACACCCCCGCCAAGGAATAAGCAACCCAACGTTCCCGCACCCGCCCCGGGTCACTCAGAACCCTAATAAATAAGCTCTCAACGACCGGGTGCATTAGGGTTGTGTATGCCCAGCATGGGGGTGAACTTAAGAGGTGAAAGTCCCCTGTGGTGGAACCAGCGTCCAAATGCTCGAAAGTTTTAGGAGCCGAGTGACGATAACCACTAGCCAAGAGCAAAGGCAAACTCGCGAGGGAATGTCTGAAGGAAGCTGGCGGCAAATCTGCGAGCCGACGAACAGAAACATCATCGAAGGCTGAGATCTTTAGGGCAAGTTGGCACAACACAACAAAGCCCTCTGATTCAAGAGACGCAGTAAATGATGCGGTTGTGCAGAGACAGTTCACGTTCTTATCTGGGGAGATCTGCTCGAATGGCGGTTCGATATTGTGAAACGACAATTACAGGCACAGATATCTATAGGAGTCTGACTGAGGTCTTGCTGGAAACGGCAAGGGAGCCATAGAACCCTACGGACATTCGGACAGCGCACAGGTGCGGAAACGCTTTAGGTGATCGAGCAGAAGTCAGCAGAGGTCGTAGTAGCCAAATGCTCACCGTAATGGGTGGGACAGGGTGAAGGACCGAACTTCGGAACGCAGGGAGGAGCAGTAAAGCTCGACGTGGCGATGAACCCGGATGAGGGAGCTAATTTATCGGCGCTTAATTGCGTAACCAACCCTGGAGAACATTGAGGTTGCTCTTGTAGCGATCAAGGTGAAACTTTAAACCGTTCTGGGGAAACGCCCTATGCGGAGCCGCTTGTAGGATGTTGTGGGGGCTGGGGGAGAAAATCCCCTGGCTACTCGATTATGCTGCGGCTCTAATTTCTTTGTTATAACAATTTTTCTAACGCTGCATAGTTGCAGCTAAACAATGTATAACTTCTTTCCCAGCTTTATAAGATTTAATAACCTCTGGATAATTAACTGTCGATGGAACCTGCCCTTCATGAGCAAATTGGTTTCTCCATTCAATCAGATTGTTGTAGCTATTTTTTATACTGACACTTGATGTTCTTAAAAATTGCTGTTCAGCCTGATCAATTTTCGTCTTAAACTTATCTACATACTTTGTTCCAAACCTAGATATGTATTCATCTCTGATGATCTTGAGTTTAATACGCCCGTTTATACGATCAAAATAGCTAAGTGCGAAGTCACCCAGAACTTTATGTTTTCTGCTTGCAAAAGTGCAAAATATTTCTTTGACTGCCAATTCATAAACCGTTACTGCTGAAACAGAGACAAATCCAACATATCGAGATGAGATGAAGGGATCTGAAATACCTGAAATAACTGTATCAAGATGATTTATCATGTCATCTGTTAGTCTGAAATGATCATCGTAAGCCATACTATTTTTGAACCAAAGAATTCCTCACCAATTCAAATCGACTACGTAGGGTGTTTGTATCTGTAGTCCCCTTCGTGGTCTGTGCCTCAAACTCTTTACTTTGTTTTAGTGCTTCAAACTTATCTCGCAAATCAGGAACAAGATTATCTAGGTTATCCATTACTGTACAGAAAACCGAGTCAAGGATGGAGCCATTTAGAGGACCACGTACATTAAACGGCTTCTCTCCTAAGGAATCAACAATGACTTTAGTGGTTTTTGGAAAGAGGTCAACAAATCTAACAACTTTTTCGGTTCTACCACTACGATGCTTCTTCATCTCTCTATTTAGAAATTCTTTCATAGGCTTATCATAGCTATCTGCTTGCTCACTAAGAGCAAATATTCTAAGAATCAATTCAATGTCTGTTTGGTGTCTATCAAAAATTTTCTTCCCAAGAATTTTTCGCCAATTGCTATCTTTATTTAGTTCCTTTAGTTTTTGAGCCAAATCACCTCTAAAAACACAATTTCTTATTTCTTGAGGTTTCAAAGGCGTACCACCTGTATTCAGTCTTTCAAATATGTGGTACACGCTTGTACTGTCATTGGTTGGAGATAGTTGACGAATATTAATTGCTCTTAAAACAGAAGTTTTGAGCTTACGCTGATCAGATTGAGAAAGTTCATCAAATTTCTTTCTGTAGTAAGGACTTTTTTCGTCTAATCCAGTTAGCCTAAATACCTGCCGCTTACCTTGAAAATTCTCAAATCCGAAGAAACCATCAAAGTAAAACACAGTGCTAAGTATACGTTGTTGACCGTCAATCACTAAATTTTTATTTTCGTCATCAATGTAGAAAAATACAGATGGAACTGGTAGTCCACATAAAAATGATTCAATTAGTAGTGACGCTTGGCGAATTGTCCAAACAAATTCTCGCTGAAATTCAGGAATAGTGATATCACCATCTTTCCACATATCATAGATACCACTCAGTGTGAAATCCGAGGGATAGGTAGCGATGTCATATGACACCAAGACCTCATTTTCCTCATCTTCTTTCTCTAAGTCCAATTCGATCAGATCAGCCATTAACCAATTTCCTTAAAATGCCAGCACTGTAACACAGTCTTAATAGGTATTTTGTGACTACATTTTAGCTCAAGATTATATGAAGATCGCTCAACTTATGCTTGAGTTCATTTTACTTCTTACAACAAGCATAAATACTCGAAAGATAAGAGGATGTATTGGTCAGCATCTTATCCTAATTACATCGATACTCTATCAACTTGGGGCATTACAGATCCGACTCAGCTACTTCCCCCCACCAAAATTACAGCGGCATAACGGCAAAACGCAGCGGCGGCAAACAAGCTTGAACTAAGCACCAGCGGCTTTCGTCCGTCCGCTGCCGTGAAGTGTTAGCCCTGCAGTAAAGACTACATATCTGCTATATACGCTGAGTAGCTTCTCCAGCGTAAAACTTGTATGACATCATAAGTCAAGTTCTCTTGAGGGTACAAAGTAAGGGAGAACTGATTACCAAAAGTAGCCGCTAGATTGGCAAAACAATCTTGCACGGGTCTTCTAACACTGTGCTGAATCGAGGTGGGAAAGGGGCAAGAAGCCCGCTTGATTCGTAGCGCGATCGCTGAATTTCCAAAGATCTGAATTCATTCCGAATTCGTTTAGGCTTCGTGCAAAATTGAAAAAGCTGCTAATGGCTGAAACCGCTGCTGCAAGGCAAGGTGAAAAACTTTGTTTTCACTGGTTACACATCTCGTAGGGACAACTGTGCTTCCTCTATCGAGAAAGGGTAAGAAACCCAGGCAGAGTAAAGGGAATAGGTTCTTTTTGCGCTCCATCAGAAAACGAGCCTTTTTTGATAAGGCAGTAAGCACTGCCTGTAACCAGTTGCTATCCGTTTACAGTTCCAACTCATAAATCTGGGCAATCTCCTCAGCTTGAATGCCCAGATACGCTAAGGTCTGCTGCTGCGTCGCATGTCCAAAGGCTTCCATCAGCAGCGGAATGGCAGTGCCGCGCTCCAGTCGCTGCCAGTAGCCCCAAGTCTTGCGCAAACTGTGGCTACCGTACTTTCCCCTCAGCCCAGCATGCTGACACCACGTTTTCACCATCGTGCTCACCGTGGGAACCGTCAGGCAACCGCGCTTGCCTTGGAACAGGAACGCCTCATCGGAAAGGGGATAAGCAGTGAGGTACTGGGAGATCGCTTTGACGACCGCCCCATTCACAGTCACACTCCGAAACTTCCCCGTTTTGCTTTGCTTCACTCGCAGCACATCGCTGAGTTGCAGGGATCGCACCTGACCCACCGTGAGCGAGAGCAATTCATTCGCCCGAAATGCAGTATTAATGCCGAGCACGAACAGGCAAAGATCACGGGGTTGATCGCGCAGCAATTTCTTGATTCTTTGAATCGCTTTCTTATCCCGAATCGGCTCAACCGTCAGGACAGATCCCGGAAGTGGGTGATGCGGATTTTCGCCTTTTTGAAACGCCATGATAGTCTCGAACTTCTCACTAAGTTACCACAGCATAAATTCATTAACTTAATGAAATAAGATATCTCAAAAAATTAGCGAGGGCAGAAAACAGAGCTGAACACCAAGCAAGACAAAGAATACAGCCTAATTCTCATTCACTAAGTTCTGTTCAAAAGTTAATGAATCAAGAATGGGATTGGAGGGTACTTCCTATGCTTAGCAAGAAGCAGTGTGAATCTCTAAGCGTAACTAAGCAGAACTCCAGCAAATTAAAAAATAGGGAAAACCCTGGGTCAATCAGATGGCTTTGGTCGATGAAAGAGCATCCTAACTACGATGAAAAATACTGAATATTCACAAGGATCAATACATCAAGCATATTAGTACAAATGCTCTGTTTAATGCAAATACTCTGTATCAAATATTTTTCTACAGAGGACAACAAAAGCGACCTTTTCAATCCCTCCGAATCTGACTCCCTGTAGCTTGCTGCGTTCAGAAAATACAGCGTCAACAGCGCTGTTGAGCGGAATCGAGCCACGAAGCGTGCGAGTGGAGCGAAGTGATGCTCCGTCGCAAGCGACGGAGACGTTCATTCTAAAATTTGATGTGCTTCTAAGGAAAAGGGGTGGCGACAATGTAGCGAGGCATGGCAGGATACTGTTTAGAATGATCCTTTTTATACATCGTATGCCGTTACCACAACAAAAACTGCCTGAAACACAAGAGAGATCTGTAACGAAAGAATGGTTAAAAGTGCTAACGAAAGCCCTTTCTTATGCTGGTATTTCTGGTAAAAAGTCACCCTGGGAGATGGCTGATTTGGCATATAGAATCGAGACCAAATGGGGAGAGCATCCAAAATATAACCTTGCGGGACTATCAGCAGTAACAGGCATTTCAGAAAAGCGGTTACACTTACTGGCAAAAGCAGCAGCATTCTTTCCACCAGGACAAAGATTCACTGAATTAAGTATTAGCCATCATGTTGAAGTTATGAAGGCTGCTCCTAACCAGGCTATTTTTTGGCTAAAAGAAGCTCGCGAGAAAAGATGGAGCAGTAAAGATATTCGTTTAGCAATTGCTGGAGATGGCGATCCTCGCCGATATTCCTGGCTACGCTGTGGAACCTTCTGGTATTTCACTGCCTGCGATAGTCGGTTTGGTATCAACTACCCCGGTCGTATTCCTGGGCAAATTCCGGCTAACACAATTCATTACTTTACAGAACCAGGTGACTTAGTAGTTGATCTGATGGCTGGTGGTGGCTCAACATTAGACGCAGCGACATTTCTAGGAAGACGTTGTCTAGCTTATGATCTGATGCCTGCTCGCACTGACATCAAACAACATAATGCATTGCTGGGATTACCTGAAGAAGTCAAAAAAGTAAAATTATTCTTTCTTGATCCACCCTACGGTTCGATTTGTCGCGGTTTTTATAAAGATCATCCAAACTGTCTTTCAAGAATGAGTAAAGATGATTTTCTTAAGTCCCTGCGGCAAATAGTATTGGAATGTCGAAAAGCCATTCTGCCCGATGGTCGGTTAGCACTCTTAATACAAAATGTTTTTGACTGGGAAGGCGATACTGTGTTTCAGGTTCTAGACTTCCTACTACAAGACGGTTGGGAACTTGATCGACGTATTCAGGTGCCTTTGCCCACGCAGCAAATTTCTTCTGCGGTCATGCGTTGGGCTAGAGATAACCGGCAGATGGTTAATATAGATCGAGATCTGTTAATATTACGGTCAAATTGACTACCTCGTCTTACGTATGTATGCAGCCGATAGAGAAGGACGCGCCGCTCTCCCTATTCCTGAACAATTCGCTGATGTACTGGAAACAGACATTGTTGACTACATTGATAGCATTCGGCGGCTTGATGATCCTTCTATTACTATCGCTCTGCAAGAAGCACGTAGGCGGATGATAGATGAAAATGTTATTCAGCATGTGCCAGACTCTATAACGGGGTTAGGAGCAATGGTGGCTGTGGATGGCGGCAATAATGTGCTGCAAACCGGAGCTGCAACTCAATGCTTTGTTTTGTCTGTCCGATACTCTTTGAGATCGGGCTTTGATGTGAATTTTTCGATGGAGCGCCTGGTTTTTGATAGCGCTGAACCTGCCGCACTGATGTACGGTATTCGCAATGCGCTGGAAATCAAAGACATCTACGAAACGAACGAGGCAGAAAGCTTTTGCATCGTGGATAACTCATGGGTATCCCTTTTGCAAAATATTAATAGAACGTTAGTCCATTATGGAATTGCAACACCTCATGACCAACGGATTCTAGAATCCTTTCTGCGCCCCATGCTGGCACATAGCGGACACTTTATTACTGCCCTGAAACATCCGCGCAATATTGCCCTTTCTAAAGGAGGGGTATCAAGTTCGTACTGCGATCGCTATGGCGGAGTAGTCCATTTGCCGGATAAAGTGTTCCTACTCGGTATCATGGAAGCTGGCGAGTACACTGAGCCAAGAGCGCTAGTGGACAGCGGGCAGGGACAACTCAATGTTCATACTAGTAGTTTGTTCGCTTGCCATCAGACCGTTGAGAGCTTTTACAATGCCGATTTCAATACAACGAGTGATGGCTTTATCTGCTCAACATATTACAAGCCTCATCCTTGGTCACCAGTTAAACGCATTGAATTTCACAGCGATCTGTTGCTGGATGGACAGAGTCTTTTCTTTCAAATGCTTGCCAGCATTCGGGATAGCATGACTGTTCCAACTATCCAGGAACCACTGGAGCAGTTTCTAGTAGATGAGATTGTTCGGCGACATACAGGACGCATTCCTGAACTTTATCAAACTGCTGGTGTCGCAAATATTCGCGATTTTGAAAGTGCCTTTGCTGTCCAGTTAGTGAGACGGCTACGCACCTGATCGATCAGATCTATGAAAACTAAGGAGAATCATGTCCGAATACATCAGCGTTGGTTCAACGCGCAAGCGTCAATTTCATGGAGTTGTCCGCACTAATTCACTTGGTAACGAGTTGCTTGGCAAACTCGGCTTCCTCCGTTTCTCAGCAGGTAATAACTCTGTTTCTGTTCTTTGTCAGATTGTTTCCGTAGATCGTCGCAACAATGTTCATGAGGATGGTAGTTTCGGACCAGTCATTGCTGCTAGAGGGTCAATTCCTTATCTTTCAGACATTGGAGACTATGAGGAAGCGATAGCAAAACCTATTGCTCAACAAGTAAACGGCACATCAGCATCGCTACGAGCAAACCCACCTAGTGGATCACAAGTTGTCAGCTTAGACGATGCTTCCATCACGACAGAAGACCAGCAAGATAGCTCGCCACAGCGAGTTTTTAATAGCTTTGCCCCTGTTCCAGAACGATATTTACGATATGGAGGACATTTAGCAGGAGAAAATATTTGCCTACCCATCATCTGCAAGAGCTTTCATCCTGACGATGAGAATGGTTGGCAGGAAGCGAGGCACGCACTTTTTCTTGGGCGCTCCGGCTCAGGAAAAACACACGCAGCCAAAACAATGCTGGGATTGTATTTGCTCTCAACACCTGGAAT
>NZ_JAMPLJ010000028.1:0-17104 GCF_039962505.1 Leptolyngbya sp. DQ-M1 | reverse complement strand
GCTGAATTACCTTATTTTCCTCAACAGTCATTTAGAGCTTTCTGCAGTTTTTTTGCTGCTGGTTCCTCTGGGCCCCACAGCCGTACAATTGTCGGGCAACGTCTGTGCCATGCAAAGCTCCGGAGAGGTTAGTAAGTTTTTGGGCCTTATAAAAGCTAAGCCTGAAATAATAGTGCCGCCCCAGGAGCTGCTCCTGAAGCAGCTGCCCCTCAAGGAGGAGCAGTGGCAGCCCATGAAAAATGTTTCCCTGGCGTATTTGCTCAATCCCCAGGACGGCTCCCTTGAGGGGCAGCAAGGTCTTAGTAACTACAAGCAATTTGTGGAGCGCCAGCGAGCTCTCTTTCCGGAGGGTTTTTTCCTCTATCAAACGGTGGAGAAAAAAATGCTGGTGCAAAACTATGAGTTCTATCGGTGGTTTGCGGCGGCTAACCGCGCTCTTAATGAAGGCGATTTGGTAAAGGTCTTTAGTGAAATTTATCGGGGAGAAACGGCGGAAATGCGTCTGAAGCTAGTGCGTTCCTCCTATGTGTATACCACTGCCCTTAACCAGAAGCTCATAGGCTCTAAGGGTTTTTCGCTGGGGAGGGTGCTGGAGATCCCCCCTAAGGATAAGCCTCTAGCTGCTGTAATTAAAAGTTTGTCGCAAAAGTCTTCCCAAGCTAACATCTTTGGGTTAGGCCAGTTGGCTACGGATAATATAGTTGCTGCCGCAGCCTACGGAGAGGCTCAGAAAATAGACTTGAATGCTCCGGAGTATACGTTCGTAAAAACTAAAGTAGATGCCTGTATACGTAAGGCTGGATTGGAAGGATTTACTAGCCATATAGAAGCCAAGCATCCCTATAAGCTCCCTGAGCCCGAGAATATGGCGCATCTGAGAGCTTCTTTAGAAGCCCGCTTCCAGTATTTCTTTGTGGGTATGCAGTTACCGCTGCAGGATGTAAAAGTTTGTGTGCTCATAGGGAGCTGTGATTCCATGGCGGAGGCGCGATTGCGTTCCGCTCTGGAAACTCTCAATAAGGAGCAGAGGTACGTTAAGCAAAACGCACACTTTATCCTTGTGTGCGAAAGCGTAGCTTCCCTAGACTAAAAGATTTTTTTGGGTGCCGGCTGCTGCATATTTCTTCCTAGAAAATTATTAGCGGCCCCTCCAGAAAATTATAAGTCTAGCTTCGTATTTAACTAGCGTAAAGAAACATGTGTGTGCAAAAGTCTAGCTCCTCTCTTATCGTTCATTCGAGTGTAACAGAAGGTTGCCAAATTTATGTGTTAGTACGGGCCAGTCGCCAGGCAAAAGCCACTAAATTTAAAGGAAGCAAATTTAAAAAAGGTTTTGAGTTCGAGGTTTTTCCGCCCATGCCAGGGCTCTACGGCTCCAGTGGCCAGCTGGGCAGTCGTTTTAAGGCTAGGTTCTTTGGCTTGCAGCGCTATGAGGTAAGAAAGGCTGCGGTAGGAGCCCTCAATAAACAGCTGTTTAGGGGGTGCCTTTCTCCGCAGCGGCAGCTCTTCCTGAGTGTCTGCCCCCACAGTTACCGGGGGCCCTACGCCACTGGGTTAAGTTCCTTGGACGAAGGGGTTCACTTAGAGTGGCCTCTGGCCCTCTGGAAGGAGAGATTGCTGGCCCGTTATGGCTCCCTCTATGAGGGTTTGGATGCCAAATTGCTGCGGGACATGACTGCTACCGAATGCGGGGCCCTGGAGACCGTCCTTTTGCAGGCCTGTCCGCCCGGTGTACCTAAGCTGCTGGCTCTAGTACCCTATTTAGGGGCTAAGGTTTTGCCGCTGGGTATGTATAGCCATCTCATAGACTACCTCTGCGTATGGCGCCATCTCCAGACTAAAGGCTGTGGACAGGAGTTTTTGGCCCTCATAAGGCAGGAGGTCGGCCCCAAATATTACTATAGGTTTGCCTATCGAGCGCTCTACGATATGGACAATGGCCCGGTGGCGGCTTTTAGCTTCAGCTATAGGCTCCTGGGTCTCAAGCTCTTTAGCCTTTGGGGTGCGGTTTCTTCGGAGCCCCCGTGCGCGGGAGGGGTCTATTCGCTCTTTGCGGAAGGGGCTTGCACCCCTGCGCAGGAAGTGGAAAAATTTCGAGGGCTGCAGCTCAACGGGGTGGCTCCTAAAGCCAATAGCCTGGTTTGGGTTCCCCGTCTGGAACTGGCGGCGCTCAGCTACATTTTAGCGGGGCCCTTTCGGTCGGTGGCGGAGCAGGGAGCCCACCAGCAGCGGTGCGAGTACTAGTTCTGAGCTGGGTAGTATTTTGCGACTATGGTAGTGGGAGCGGAAGCTGCCGCTGGATAATAAACGGAGGCCTTTTACTGGTCGGTGTTTTTAGCTGAGAGCTGTCTAGGGAGAGTCTATAGCCAATACTGTGGGCGGAAATCCTTTTTAGTAGACTTAATGCCAGAGTAAGAATCCCCGCAGCCGTTTCCGCCCCTGGCTGCGACTGCTAGGCGCTGCTTATAGCTACAGCATTCAAATGTAGGGATTGCTTCTAGAAAGAAAAAGTAACGGGGCTACCTTTGCTCCTCGCTTCAGGCGGATTCTAATCTTTATAAACCCCTACGGTCTTTTAGCCCAGGAAATTTGTGGGGCCATTGGTTAACTATCCGGGATACAGTGGTGGGTACAGCTAATTATGCCGCCGCAAAATTTTTAGAAATCTTTGAAATTTTACCCACCAAAGCGGATGCTACTGTGGTTACAGCTGGGGGCGCGCTGGTGCTTGAAGTAAAACGTGGTAGCACGTATCCCCTTGATAAGTTTGCCTTAGCAGTGGCGCTAGAGAAAAGGTTTGCGTCAGGTTTTATTAAGGGAATCCGGTTAGAGCAGCTGCGGTTTAGTGGATTGTTCAGCCGAATTAGAGCTTCTTCAGCAGCTGCTCAGGCTATTAATGCAGATAAGACGTCTGTTTTCCTTAAAAATCGTATGGAGTTTCACGCTAGTTTAGCTTGGTAATAGGAGGTTTTATGGTTTAGTGGCTAGATTTTCCCAGCAAAAAGCGCAGCATTTTAAATTATCTAAAGAACAAAAGAATAGGGCCCTAGAATACGGTGGGTTTCGAAAACCCATTTAACTTAGAATCAGTAGGCGGGGTAATAGTTCTCGGTTGTGCTATTCTCTGCTTGAGTGTTTTGCTTACGCGGCAAGCGCCTAAATACCCCCTCTTTGCGGAGTTTTAGGCCTGTTATTAGGGCTACTAGTGCTCAATAGAGCGCTCCTGCTCAGTCTATTGGAGGCTAGCGCCGGTGGTTCTAACCCTTTTCTTAGGGTTCCTTAATACCAATACACTCTATCTGGTTTTTTCGGTTTACCGCGGCTATTTTCACCTATAGGTGCTTACTACTGGGGGTTCTCTTGACGGTGAGGTTTTTGCTGGGGAAGAGTTTCTAGTAGTGCCTCTTGAGGCGGAAGATTTTGACAGCGCGTTACGGCTGAATTATTTAATCTTTCTCAATAATCAGCTCGGGCGCGGCGCTGACTGCCGGTCTAGAATTGGAAAAATTGCGCACACTCTTTTTAGTTGGATCTCTCCCAATAGCCTTGCCTTAGCTTCAAACTAAGCTTGGAACCGTTGGCTCTTTTGCTCCTAGTTATTCTCAGCTTGCGCGTTTTAAGTGGCAGTTTGCGGGTTGCTGAGAGTACCCTGCGGGCCGCGCTGGAAGGTGGGTGGGGGATTTTGTGTTTTGCCTGGTAAGTAACTAGGCTAATGCTTCTAAGAAAAGGACAGTTGCTGTCGCAGAGGCACCTTAAAAAGTGATGGTGTGCGCGGTTATAGGCGCCCGAAGTTCTTGTCCCCTAGGAGAGTAGTTCCTTAGCCCTCGAGAGGGGCTTTCAGGGCGGGTTTCCTGAAGCAGAGGTCGCCCCTAAATTAGGGTAAGCTAGTCTATATTACCTTGGGGTTTCGCGCTTTTTAAAGCTATAGCAAAGCTGTTCCTTTCTTATGTGGGGTCCTATTTCCTTTGTAGCTAAGGTTTAAACCCCCTAGGCTTGCTGTTCCGCCGTTCCCGAACCGCTGCTATAATTTTGGCTGGCATTTAACTGCTTTCTTTTTATATGTCTTATTCTGCAGAAATTGCAGCGGCGTTGGCGTATGGGTCCCGCTGCCGAGTTTAGTCTTTTTTCCTTTTGGAACGCGGCTGGATTTAGGAGCTATGCATGCGCCTAGTAACTTTAGGAAGGCTCTTCTTCGGAGCACTAGGGGTTGTCCCCACCTGCCTGTGGAATCCCTGTTGCGGGAATATAACGTTCTTAGGTTCGAAGGCGGTTAACTGCAGGAGGCTTCCTAGCGCCCCAGTGGCTGCTGTTTCCCGTTTAAGTCTGTTGTGTTTGTGAATGGGGTGGGGGTGAAGCGTGGCGCCTTAAAATTATAAGTAGGCAAGAGAAAATTGCCGTGTTTTTTTGGGGGTTAGGCCTTGGTTTTCTTAAAGATTCCTATACAAAGGTACTCGTAGTTTTACCGGTACGTTAGCATTTTAGGTATGTCGGTGTTGTTGGCTACCGTGGTGAATATATACAATATTGGATGAAACTGTTAGAAAAAGTTTTTGGTGTAACGGGGTTGAAAGTGTTTGGGTTATTAGTGGGGGTGCTGCTACTAAATGGTTGGCGCTTAAGTACGATTTTACGTGAGGGTAGGTTCACGGGGTTACAATTAGCCCTGTTTGTAGGGTTGCCCTTTGTTCTTATGGTAGTTAACGCTTACTTTTTGGTTTTTCGGTTTCATCCTGCTATGATCTACTATAGGTTAGGCTTTGTGGCGTGTCTACTTTTTGTACGCTTTTGCTTGGATTATAGCTATATTTATACGTTGGATCCAATGGCAGGGGATCCGGAGAAAGTGCCTTCTTTTGAGCGCGCAGCTTTGGCTGTAGGTGTTAAGGCTTAGTCCTTAATGTCCAGTGGAACTTTTTGCAATTAATTTTAGTAGGGTTGCCCTTCGGTAATGTGGCGTGGGGGTTAGCTTATTATTACCACAACTCAAGCGTGTGTCTGGCAAGCAGCACTTCCGCTATGAAAGCATTTAAGCCTGAATTATTGAGGCTTCTGCGGGAGCAGCTTGAGCCGCGAGCCTTACCCCTGTCAGCCGAGCAACTTGTCGCGAGCGAAAAAGCGGCAGTGGTTCTGGCTGTAGGCACTAGCGAGAAAGAATTGCAGGCCTATATGCGCGGGTTGTTTAACGAAAGTGGCGTCCTTAGGAATCTCTATGCTATTTGGGCGCGGCAAAAAGCGCTCCAGGGTTCGCAGGAATTCTTAAAAATTTTTACAGCGGCAACTTCCCTGGGTGGGGGGTTGCGCTGTAAAAATTTTTATTGGTGCATTTACCGCTAAGACTTTTAAATGGTTTCTGGTTCCCGGTAAAATAATATGCTGAGGATTTTTCGTCCTTAGTGTAACCGTATGCGGGTGGGCTATTTCAGGGGTCCTCCTAAAATAATGTGTGTGCAAAATTTTATGTGTGCTTCTAGCCTTTAAAGGCTGTTCCTATAGTTTAACGGCAGAACGCTTCACTCATAATGAAGTTATGGTGGTTCAATTCCATCTGGGAGCAGCCTTTCTTTATACTTGTAGTTTAATGGCTAGAATACACACTTGATAAGCGTGGGATGAAAGTTCAATTCTTTCCAAGTACACGGAACCTATAGCTTAATTCGGATAGAGTATAAGGTTGCGGTCCTTTTGGTGTTGGTTCAAATCCAACTAGGTTTAAGGGGAGATATAGCTTAATGGTAGAGCATATGATTGTTAATCATACTGTTATTGGTTCAAGTCCAGTTATCTTCGGCGAAGCTGTGGCGAAATGGTAGACGCGTCAGACTTAAAATTTGATAAATTTTGATTTGTGGGGGTTCAAAGTCCCCCCGGCTTCAGTCCTCGTGCTTCAGGAGGATCGTATAAAGGTAATATGTGAATTTGCAAAATTCAAGATAGTGGTTCAATTCCACTTCCTTGCTCTGTGGAAAAATCTTTAGAAGAGTGGTGGCGGAATTGGTAGACGCGCTTGATTTAGGCTCAAGTTTCTTTGCGGATGTAGGGGTTCAAGTCCCCTCTACTCTAGAAATCTTCTTAGCTGTGGCGGAATTGGTAGACGCGTCAGACTCAAAATTTGATAAATTTTGATTTGTGGGGGTTCAAAGTCCCCCCGGCTTCAGTCAGTGTGCGGTGGCTGGGATAGTTTAAATGGTAAAATGTGGGATTCCAAATCCTAATATAAGGGTTCAATTCCCTTTCCCCTTGCTCTCAACCCTAAGTTTCTCTCTCTGCTACGCTGACTTTTCGGCGCGGCAAGCTTTATAGGTGTTTGCTTTATGAACAGCTGTTATGTTAATGGCTTAAGTAAAAAAATAATACTTGTAGAAGAGGCCCCTGCCACTATGAGACCTTTGGTTTAGTGGTTAGATTTCCCCAGCAGAAAGCGCAGCATTTTAGTTTACCTAAAGAACAAGGCGTGTTTTGTGGAAAGCTATCCGGCTACGGGTTTACCTATAGGGTTATAGTTACTCCAGTCTAAATTTTTTTGCGAGGAGCCCCGCAGTAGTGGTTGGGCTCAATAGTGGCATCGGGAGATTTTTAGGGAGGGAGTTCGCGTCAAACATTTTTGAAGGAGCTTCCCTGTCATTGGTTAGCTGAAAGTCTTCCTAAAAAGTAGCCGCATTATCATTGGACCTATAAACCTTCTCTCGCTACTAGTGTTTTTCCTAAGAGCAATGCCCTTTAGGCAGAAGCTTAGTGTAGAACCAGTTGGCGTTGTTCTGCTCACGGATTCTCATTTTAAAATTTTCACTCACAATTTTCTAGTTTCCAAAACGATTTCATTCCTGTTTAGGCGTTTTGTGCGCCCGTGTTTTTTTTTTGTTTTATCTAAAAATGTAGGGGCGCGCTCTAAAAGTTGTATTTAAGGAAGGGGAAGGCCCTTCCTTGGAATTTCAGCCACACCAGTGTGCCTTGTTACAGTGACCCGGTCTCTAAACTTATACTCTATTAGCGGCTTCTCTCCCCCAGCGGTTGGTGGGGTCCGGGTTCAGAGGCTACTAGCTGTGCCTTATTTAGGTTATCTATCTGCTTTAAATGCCTAGGAAAAACCTTTTAAATTAATAATGGGAGAAACCCCTAAAATTGTCGCTGAAGGGAGTCTAAAAAATAAAGTGTCAGTTCTGGGGGTTTTTAAAGCACGCCAGCCGCCTTTTTGAGTGCTCCTGGCGCTGAATCGTGTCCTAAGTCTTGGCTTCTCCGTTGCCGGACTTTTCGCTGTCCTTTAGTGCCGGTAGCCCCAGCTCGAACTTTGGTTCAGGGCGCGGCGTTCCTTTCCTTTGCTTTTGAGTTCTTCTATGCTAGTTGCCCCCTTGTGCTAGTTATACGTACAGAGGGCTGGCATTTCGGTAGCTGTCGAACTGTGGCTGGAGACATAGGCAGAATTTGTGCCGGAACAGCGGTTCGTCTAGTGCGTGGGTTTTTTTCTCTATGAGTTTATAAAATAAAAAATTGCTGGTGCATATTAGTTTATGTGCTCCCTACGGCTAGTGCTTTGTGCAAGTTACGGTTGGGAAGCTGCCGGTGCAAATATTTCTGTGGAACTGTTCCCCCTTATGTCCGGCTTTTGCGTTTCTAGGCCAAGACATTGGCTTTTAAGTACGATTAGCCTGCGTTAGGGGTAGCTCTACGCGCGCCGCCCAGTTTTTGGCTCTAAGATTTGCGGACCAAAATGCCAGTAGCAGTAGTTTAACGGGAGCCTACTGGCCTGGTGGTGTGGGAAATTGCAGGCGCTCTTCGCGAGTAGCGCCTGCAGCCCCTAATTTTAGGGCTCCGCATTCTAGACTCTAGGGGCACACCTTACACCAGTTGAGGCCGAAGGGGGGCTCCTGCTAGACTGTCCCCTTTGGGTCTACTTTATTTTACTTTACGTGAAAAAGGGGCTGAGTTCTTATACGTAAATTTTTTGGGCCTAGGCCCGCTTCTGGTTATTTTTAAAAGGGGGTTCTGCCAACTCTTTATAGAACGCGGTTTTAATTTTTAGTCCTTCTATGTTTTGAGAAAAGCATGGCAGAAAAAAAGAGTAAAACAATTTTTGCGGGCTATAAGCTCTGGGGATTAAGGGTTGGTTTTATTTTGTCTTCCTTTCTGGAGGGTTTGGTCGAGAGTTATATTGCTTTCTGTAATTTCTATTATTTCTCTTATAACTAGTGTGTTTTTGGCAGCTACGGGGCTTATTAGCTTTTCTATAGATTTATGGTAAAAATGCTTTATTATAGGCTGATTTTTTTTGGAGCTTTTACTTTACTTGCGCGTCTTAAGTGTTTTGGGTCTAGTTCTGCATAGCGGAAGCTATGGTCTGCTACTTTTGCGTTGGCGGTAGCGTCTGTATTTTTGTATAGAGGGCTAGATTCGGGTTCTGCAGTATGGTTAACTCTACCCGTATGTGTCTTCGAGTTTTAGCTATATTTTTTTGTCTGCTGGCCACGGCCCCCGGCCAGCTACTGTTTTGGATACAAAGTTTTATAAACTAAGCTAGTGCAAATTTTCGTAGATAAATCGACCCCCGCGCTAAAAATTTTGGCGTGCTTCTAGGCCTTCTAGTGAGCAGTAGCGCCGTCACGCTTAGTCTATTGGAGCGGCGAGTTTGACGCTTCTCCTAGAGTTCCTTAATTCTAGGACACGCTATCTGGTTTTTTTTCGGCTTACCGCGGCTATTTGCGCCTATAGGTGCTTTCTAGGGGTGTCTGTTGACACGGAAGATTTTGACAGGGTGTTTCCCTTGGATTTGCTCAATATCTAATCTTTCTCAATAATCAGCTCGAGCTGCCCATACTCTGGACCACTTCTGTGCCATGCAGAGTTTTAAGGACATAAGAGGGCTTTGGGTTCCCGTTAAGCACTCCCCCTGAAATAGTAGTTCCGTCGCAACGCGCTATTATAAAAAATATATCCACAGGAAAAGTGCAAGGGAAACCCATCAAGGGAGTAGCGCTGGCGGCCCTATTAAAGGGTTGTGAAGGGGTGCTAGCTGCCACCGTCTAATTTATCCGGCGGGTTTTTCCTTCTATAGTAGCGTAGATAAAAAATTGTTGGTGGAGAACGAGTAGTTTCTAGCGCTGCTGGGCTGCTGCTAATTGCAATCTTAATGAGGCGGGGCTCCTAGCGTTAGCTAATGAAATTTATAGGGTTGCGTTCTAAAGTTTATGGGATTTGCAGGTGAAAGAATTGGTGTTCTTATGCCGCTGTTCGTTAGGGCGGTTCTTCTCCAGCCACGGGGGCTCCGGTTATTGGGATTGGTACCGCGGTTTTAAGCTGATGCGTTACCTTTGTGCAAGGATTCTGCGGCCGCGAACTGTAGGCGCCTAATGGCAACCTTCTCTTTTCTAGAATTTTTTTCAGCTGGGCGGCGGGGAACTCAATAGTACAATGCTTAGTTTTAGTGCGGGTTATAGGATTTAAATCTACTATAACCGCTAGCAAAATGTGGGGAAGGCGCCGCTTTTGGGAGTGGGCGCCTTTAACTACAGGGCAGGAATTGGAAAAATTTCGCTTATTCTTGGTAGGAGGCTGCACCCTATCTGGAACAGGGCGCCCTGTTGCGGCGGAACTACTTAATAGTTAATTTTTGCAGCAGCCCCTCTCTCTGGCCCCGAGGGCTCTGCAGTTATCTCCTAATGTGGAAGCAGCGGTAAAGTCACCAAAGGTGTAGCTCCGAAATCATGCATGCGGAGCCGGGGCCGCAGAATTTTTGCGCGGGAACTGCTGGTTTCTTTAGAAGCGCCTTAGATAACAAATTGCCGGGGCCTATAGGAGGGCTCTTAGTAGCGGTCGGGGAGCTGTCGCTGAAAATCCTTCCGTTGAACTAGTGCCCCTTATGTGTGGCTTTTAGCGGGCTTAGGGTAGCCGCCGCTGTAGAGGGGTGTATCCGCGGTTTCGGCTAGAATTTTGGCAGGGATGCCGTGGTCTTTTGCCGGTGCAGTAGGGCCTTTTCATTCGAAAGCAGCCGCTAGCGGTTTCTTAGGGGTTTCTCCTGCATAAGCATGCTTTCCCCTAAGGTGGTTGCAGCTAGTTATCACGGGTTCAGAGCGCCCCGCCTCTTCTAGCAGTAGTGATTGGTGCTTATTTGGTATCCTATAAATTTACGGTAAAAATGCCCTACTCTAGGCCGATTTTTGGACTTAGTACTTTGTGTGAGTAGCTTAAGCGTTGGGAGCTAGTTTTGCAGGGTGGTGTTATGGGTGTCTTCTTTTGATTATTCTGCATTGGCGTCAGGGTATCTAGTTTGCGTAAGCAGTGGGCTAGATCCGGTCTCGATAGGATTAAACCTGCCCTTTATGCGTTCTTGACTTTTAGCTATAATTTTTTGTCGCGGGAGCTGCGGCCTTGCATAAAAGCTCCTTATAAACCTAAGCCTGCGTTGAAGGGGCAAAGCGGTATTGTGGGTCTAAAGTTGCCTGCAGAGCAACGGTTGCAAGTAAAGATCAGTGCTCGGGTAAAAATTTCGCCTAGCACTAGTGTCCAATTAATTTTTTATGGCTCTGAGACTACAGGCGACGCCCCCCTTAGAAGTTTTTTCTTTTTTGGGGCTCGGTCTCAGTGGGCTGAGCTTAAATTTTGAGCTTAACTTAGCAGGCTAAGCGCATTCCTTTAGGAAATTTTTAGGAATTACTCTTGCGGGGCGTGTCCTTGATTTGTGGAGTTCTTCTCTATATATCCCCGTTTTATAAGGGGTTTCTTTTGGCAAGTGCTTCTGGGTTTGGCCTTATAGCACCTAGAAAATTTAAAAGAAATATAGCAGCGGACGTTTCTCAATGCTTGAAGGCTGTTTTCGCTATTAGTTGCCTTATTTTCGGTTGCTTTATGCTCTAGGTGCAGTATACGGTCTAACCACTATTTTTTTTTAAGTGTTAGGGCTTAGACCGTTAATTGGTTCGTTTGGGAAAAGTGAAATTTACAGTAGAAAGGCGGGGGTCGGGTGTGTACTACTTTTTACGCCTGTAACGTGGGCTGATTTTTTCCTTTGTAGTGTTCTAGCTACAAATATGTGCAGGGCGGAGTATCACTTTGCTAGGAAATTTCGAGAAAAATTACTGAGCTTACGGGACATAAGGTGCTTTCCCCGGGGTAATATGTGCGCACAGTGGCCTCTTATGTAGGTAGGCGGCTCTGAATGCCTTCACGAGTTATATGGTTAGCGCCTTTTATATTCCGCTATAACAGTGGGCTACTACTGAACGCTTTGCTTTTTCTCAATGTACAGCAAGGAGCTGCAGGCTTTCCTATCCGGAAGGGTTCTTTCGTTATTGTGGAGGCGCTAAAGAATTACATTGGGGAAATTTTAGTGCTAGCGGCGGTGCTAGAATTTAGGGGCTCGCTGGGTGCGGGCTACCCACTTAGGTTAATGCTACCGTTACAGCTATGTTGGTTTTAAACTTTCCGAAGGCCTTAGAGACATTTTCTACCGGAGTTAAATTTTGTACTGCTCTTTTGGCTAGCTTTTATATTAGCTGTTAGCCCGCAGGCTAACTTGCTCCGAGGTGTAGCCTGGGGGTGGTCCCTGCACCAGTGCGTTCCTTATGGCGGCAGCAGCAGTAAGCTTTGCTCTTCAGCCGCAAACATGGCTCTCTATAGCGCGGTGCTAGGGTTTTTGGAGCTCCCGCAGCGTTTTGGTATCCCCTTAACTTCACTATTTTTAGCGAACCTACTATATATTTCCTGTATAGTAGGTTCGCTAAAAATTTTTTGGGGTCTTTCTAGAACTCTCTTTCTATAATTTTGTGGCTTCTTCCGGCCGTCAATTCTATTTTTTAGAGGGCCTCTGTAGCCGTTTTTGGCGCTCGGTTTCTGTGGCTACATAAGGTAAGGTGCTCTTTTCCCCCAAATTGCGGGGTGGCAGGGTGTTGGTCTCCGGGAGTGCCGGATGAAAGTTTTAGCAGGGAAAAGTTTACATAGTATACTTTGTGTCGCAAAAATAAAAAGGCGGGACCGTGAAATGCTGTTGGTTCGGACCCGTCTACGTTTATAGATTTGTGGTAAAAGCGCTCCGCGCCAGGCCTTGTGTTAAATTGACAGCCCATATGCTTTGATGTGGGTTAGGGGGGAGTTTTTGCCGCTCTAGGGCAAGGGCCTTTTCCTGGTCTTTAGTGGCATATTTTTAAGCGGCTATTTTAGATACGTTTCTGGTTGTGTTGGTAATTTTAGAGCGGTAGCCCCTTTGGTTACTGTGACAAATTACGGTGCGTGCATACTCTAGGGTCGTAGTGTGCCGTAAGGTTTAATTATTTAGGGTCTTTAGCGCGCATAGTTAAAACTTTTTGCCGCCGGCGGCATCTCCTTGGATTTTAATGCAGAATTTTCGAGGTTACTCTCTGAGTGCCTCTAAAGCTTAGGCTAAAGGATGCAGGATCTGCTTGGTTTAAAGTACACTGCTCCGCTTCGATTAATAAATTATTAAGTACCGGCGGGTTGGTTCCTAGCGTGAAGCGCTCCAATTGCTTATATACCTAGCACTAGAAGTTTACTGTAATCAAAAGCAAATAGAAGTAGCGGCTTCCACGGCTCCTTCTTATTAAAAGGCTTGGGATGTAACTATATTTGATTCTCTTAGTGGTGTGGCTTTTGGGGGTGTATCTCCTGTTTTTTAAAGTCCCGCTTAACTAGGTATTTTTATAGTTAGCCTTAATTATGTATTTTTTAAGTGGCTAGCTTCTAATTTGTATAGCTATAGGAGTAAATTACGCGGGGGGTGTAAGGCCATGGGGAAGTATTATTGAAATTTTTAAAGGCTTTAAAGTTATATTGTTTTAAAGATATGTAAGATTTCTAGTAAAGGCCTAGGGGGGCCTGCTTAAGGCTAGTTTTAAGAAAGGGAAAATTTAGAAGCTTGCCGTAACAGGCAGGAATCTTTAAAAGGAAGACGGTGTATTTTTTCGCAAGTAGCTTGGAGCAGCCCCTATATTTTTAAAAATGTGCTGCGCATAACTCCACAGGCCCCTCCCGCGGTATTATTTCTGGAAGATTTTTGGTGCACTATAAGGGAAGACCTTCTTAGTATTGTGACAGAGGTTAGATTTTTTCCCTTGCAAAGTTTTAGGGAAAAGCTTTAAAGGTCTTCCCTTATAGTGCTTTCCCGTAGGCTCCTATTTTTTATCTTTTGGAGAAGGGGGAGAAAAAACGCCCAGCATATTTAATTGGATTAGCGGAAGGGTTTTGGGCTGGCGTTTGTATTATGTTCTTTTTTTAATAGCTTCTAATATATTTTATAGGCGATAGGGTTGGGGCACTCCTTAGAATGCAGGTCAAGGGTTATTAGCCTGTCCCCGCATTATGTGAACCGGTGTTTTAGGCTACCTCAACTCCCCTGCGGGTTTAGCCCTCCTTGACAGCAGTACAGCTCTTGCTGAATGGTGGTGTTATCAACAAAATTTATTGCGGGTGGAGCAAACTGTTACGAAGCTGCTATAGAAGAGCAACTTGGGGTGTGTTGAATTTTCCTTTGGCCTTAATTAGGGAAGACCCCTTTAGTAGGAGTAGCAGGTATGGGAGTAGTAGTTTTCTGTTCTCTGATCTCTGCAGTCGCTTAAAACTCACCCCTAAAAGGCGATTTATTTCGTTATGCAATTTTAGGTTTTGCTCTAACGGAAGCTGTAGGTCTTTTGGCTTCGGTGTTGGCTTTTCTTCTGCTTTTCCGCTAAAAAAGCTTCCGGCTAAAGGCAGAAGCACAACGCTGCTTACAAGGTTTACCGGTATAGAAGGCCCCCTACGTATTGTGGAGCCTTTGTCGGAATTATAGGTACTCAATGTTTTCGTTCTGCGGTTTTCTTTCCCCCCATGCTATTTTTAAAAGTTTCAAATTGTGCTAAAAATTCTTTGGCCGCTATTCGCGGTTTTTTTATAGGTTACGTCCGCTTACCCCTTGTAGTGCTACTAATTATTCTGGTAGCGCTAAATGCGTGCAACCCTCATACAGTTTTACTTCCTGCGTTTCATTTTATACTGTCTATTGCGGGGATTTTAACAGTTTTTTATTTTTCTTTGGTAGTTTTTTCTATGTATGCTTTTTTTTTATGTTTTCGAGCAGAATGCTGTGGATAAGGTTTTTTTTGGGGGGTCCCTTGACTATTTGCCTTCCTGCGAAGGTGAGGTGGTAGATGCAGAGCTTTGGTTAGTCCTAGTTAATTATAATTAGTACTTAACAGTAGTTTTACTGTACCGCAAGTTTCGCTAATTTCTATTTCTTTCGGCGGTTTAGGTGCCTCTCCTTTCTGCTATTATGAAAATACGTTAGCGGGGGGTTTCTTTGCGTAAGGCATATTTAAATGTTTTAAAAACAGGGCAGGCTTCCAGATTGCTTAAACAGTTGTTAGAAGGGCCTTCTTACCCGCACCCCTGTTCTAATTTAGGTCTAGATGTATGTAACACGCGCTGGTGTTTGGCAGCGGGTAAAAAATAATTTAGTAGGCGTGCTAGTAAACTACGCGGCCGGCTGGGTTTTAAAAATTTTTAAAATCGTTTGCTTACTATGGGGAGATGATGTCTCGCTATTTTAAAATTTACCATCGCATAGAGGTGGAAAGAATTAAAATTTTTAATCCGTTTTATAGGACTTTAGTTCTGGTTACAAATCATCTTAATGAAGCGGGTGTTTTACAAGTTTATAGGGAAAATTTTCCCACCCGTAGCGAGTTGGAATTGAAATTTAGGGTACGTAGTAATTATATAGAAGTTTTTGCACTTATGGGGCGAGAAGTGTTTGAGAATACGGAACTTTCATTGGAGCAGCGCTGTGATATAGTGGAAGGGTATGGCGCCCCTGGGGAGAATTTGCTCAAGGATCAGGCCCCAAATGCTGCTTCGCCTGTAAATATTTTACAAACTACGGCGCTCACAGGGTCCTAGGCTTTCGTTAAAAAATTTCAGCTGCTCTTGTCGAGGTTTAATCTTTCAGGGCTGGGTACTTTTTTAGAAGGTGGAAATTTGTGGCAATACAGATTAACGCTCGAATTTAAGACTTGGTATGGCGTAGGTCTTATAGAAGGATTCGAAAATCGTTATGAGAAACAGCTGCAATATTTATTTATTTAAAAAGCCAGGACTCATTGCTGTTGTGATATTATGGCGATGTGAAGCGAGTTTAGTGGAGCAGTGTAAGGCAGCGCTAGAGTGCATTTATAGTGAGGTCCAGAAGCGTATTCTTTAAGCTTATAAAATTCCTATTTGTAGATTTTTTATTGTATATGACACAGTTAATCATTGTTGAAACGTTGGCGGGTTTTAAAGGTATATATGTTTTAGAGAGACGTAAATTTCAATTAAAGCCGCAAGATTTTAGGTTACCCAAAGAACAAAAGAAAGAGATCTATGTAGAAGCGTATCCTGCTATGGGTGGGCTTTACGCTTTCGTCGGTAGGGGCCTTCAAAAACATAGGTGAGTGCGTATGGGGTTCTAAAAGCGGCTGCTACAGGCTATTATAATGTCATTGGCAAATTAGCTGGCGTTTTAAATAAGTGGTTGTGGGAGGGTTTTTTTTCATAGGGGCAAGAATTTTTACAGCTTTTGCGATTGCCTTTAGTTGAAATGGCTAGTCTTGATGCGTTGCCTGTAAATTTATTCAAGGGGCGCCGGTTTATCCGCGATTTTACAGCGGTTGAATTGGTATTCTTGCGGCATCTTTTGCAGTAGGCACGCCCTCGCAAGCCTACTTTTGCGCAGCTTAAGGGGGGCCCCGAGCCTGCGCTAGAGGATGTAGGGTTGGCCTTCCAGATTTCTTTGCTTTTCTTTTAGCTTAGCGCTTAAGCGCCAGTGCAGGGGCCCAGAATTTTTTCTTTTTCTAAAAACTTTTGAGGGTAATAAATATCATGATTATTTTTATGCCAGTCAAGGCAGGATGCTGGATGTAGAAAATGCTATAATTTGCGTTTTTAGTAGTGGCTCTATAGGCTTTAAATTTTATAATTTCCTTAGCCTAGAACTGCGCTTAGGCGCAGTTCTAGGTCAGTCTTTTGTAGAGGGGGCGGGCTTAACCACTGGGCTGGAGCTGGAAAAATTTCGGCTGCTGTAACTAAATGGAGTGGCCCCCAAAACCACTAGCATTTCTCCTCGATTATTCCATGAACAATTGGCTGTGCTTAATACGCTACTAAAAAATGGTGCTCATTTTGATAATGGCGTTATTTTAACGCGCGTCTTTTTCTAGGGAATAGATAGCGGTGGGTTAGGACACCTTTTAAACAAGGCTGGGCGCTCATCCCAAATACCCTACAGTTATCTAAGGAATTATATCACGGGAGCATGCTTAACAAAGCATTAGTTTAGGTTCAAAATTAGTAAAATCGGTAGGATGCTGGTTTTGTTTAGGCTTAAAATCTGGTAAATTTTAAGTGCAGGGTTTTCCTTGGAAATATTCTGCGGATGTTTAGCAAAATAATTATCCCCGATAATGGGAGGAAACTTTGTTTGTAGCAAGCGTTGGCGTAGGAAAGGTTAAAGGGCACTGTTGTCCTATTTGTTGCGCTTAAGTGTTAGTTAATAGTTTTGCTATAGTATGCGGCTTTTTTTTCTTTAGAAGCCTATAATGGGCAAAACGCGTAGTTGCAGCGGGGGTGTGGTCTTATACCAGGGTAGGGTGCCCTTCGTCTCATCTTTGGTTGGTGGTTAACTATAAAAAAACCGCCGACGCTTTCAAAAAAATTTGATGCTCTTATAACTATGAACAAATTCTTATGTTGAAGCTTAAAAATTACTAGGCGCTTGTTTAGTTATTCACGGGTTGCCAGGAGCAGGTATGGGGGTAGGAGTGGTTTTTGGTTCTCTGATTTCTTCAGTTGCTTAAAACTCACCCGTGAACGGCGATTTATTTCGTTATGCAATTTTAGGTTTTGCTCTAACGGAAGCCGTAGGTCTTTTGGCTCTGATGGTGGCTTTCTTAATTCTTTTCCGCTAAAAAAACTCCTGGGTTATTTGTAGAAGATTAATTTAATCTTCTACAAGGGCCCCTGTTAATAAATTTTAGAGGGAAAGTATGCGGGAGCTTTATTTCCTAATCTTAGGGGCATTCATACGTAGTTTTGGGGCTTTTGCTGGAATTATAGGTACTTTAGTTCCTGGTTCTTGTAGTATGGTGTTTTT
>NZ_JAMPLJ010000027.1:0-18440 GCF_039962505.1 Leptolyngbya sp. DQ-M1 | reverse complement strand
CTCGATATCCCGGTAACTCAAGGGGAATGTGTAATACAACCACACACAGGAACTGATGATTTCGCCGGGAAAACGATGACGGGAGTACATGAGAAGAGGTGATCCGAGTTAAACCAGTCCGATTATTCTACGTCCCGGTTAACCTGACAATGCCCAATCGGCAGTATCCTAAAGTGCATCAATTATCTAGTGAGCTTTGGGGAACCGAAAAACTTTGGGTCACGATGGATCGGGCTAGCTTTATTCCACCCCGAACGATGTCACGATTTCCAGACCCTCGGCTACATTGGGATCTTGACCCCGCTAAAGAATCAGGGTTTGTGGGAGGAATGCTTTATCTAACAGATACTCCCGAAGAACGGGGAGCATTTCGCTGTGCGCCACAGATTTATCGTTCATTAGAAGATTGGCTGAATCAACAAAGTTCAAACTTTGACTATCAATCCGCAGATCTGTCAGAAATTCCATCGATTGCAATCCCCGAAAAAGCAGGTGACATGGTGATTTGGAAGCCACAACTTCCGCATTGTGCAGGTGTAAACCTGGATTGTACACCCAGAGCCACACAGTATATTAGCATGTACAAAGCGGGCAATGAAGACGATCGACAAAATGCAGTGTCTTGGTGGCAGCAAAAACGCGCTCCAGTCTGGTGGCGAGGTTTACCCACTCAACAAGACCCAGAGCCAGGAGAGCCTGCAACGCTGACTGCTTTAGGTCGCAAATTAGTAGGCTTAGATCCTTGGTAACATTATGCTCTCTCATTCCAAAGTTGCTCTAGAACGTCATATTGCGCAATGGGTAACTCAAATCTATGCTTTCAAAAACAGCGTGAACTGTGAACTTCTCGATCGACCCACCCTTGAGAAACTCATTGTCCGTATTACTGTGGGAAAAGATTACTATTGGTTGCGCCTCTATTTAGGAAAACCAATTTCTATCGAGCAACTTGAAGAAGAAGCAAGCTTAGTTAACGAACTCTATGCACAAGGAATGCAGGTCGCTCCTCCACTCCGTCGCCAAGATGGTCAGTTTGCTGGTGTTTTAGAGATAACAGGCAATCAACTTCCCGGAGTTTTGTATGCGAATGCAATCGGTGTTCAGGAAACTCACTTAACCGTAACACAAGCTGAAGCTTTGGGAAGGCTTTTGGCTGAACTTCATAACCATGCTACGACTTTGAGAATTAAAAGCCGCCCAACGATCAACTATCATTTTCTAGCAGAAGAACCGCTCAATTATCTTGCGCCTTGGCTTGGGGAAAAAGCACGATCGCGGGTGCTGGCGATTGCTCAGGAAATGAGAACGATCATTTGGGGGAATGCCCCTGCGCTAGCAGTAGGATTTTGTCATGGTGATGTGCATTTAGAAAACATCAAGTTTCAAGGAACTGTTCCAACCTTGTTCGATTTTGAAAGTTGCGGCTTGAGTTTTTGTGTCTATGACCTTGCTTGCTACTGGCGGAATCGAATCTCAACTTCTTCAGATCAAGCATTGAGAAGCCAAGAATGGGCGGCAATCTTGCAGGGATATCACACTGTTCGTAGATTGAGTGCGCAGGAACTTGCTGCGATTCCCGCGCTCGCGACGCTGCGAGCAATTTGGGTGATGGCGCTACCTGCACAGCCAGGTGCAACTTGGGGGAATGATTGGTTGAATGACCCAGATTATATCCAGGCACATTTAGAGGGAGTAGAAGCACTTGCCAAGGTATTGTCAACTTAACCGATGTCAATCAAAATTAGGCACGATCATCCCTTGATCGCTAGTGTCGCTCAATTTTATGCAGCAGTGTTCAAGCAGGCGACTGCTCGCCAATCCTCAAATCGTTGGCGCAGTTGTTCTCGATATCGTTTTGCACTCAGTTGATGTTGCTTGGGATGAAAGTGTCCTCGAATCGGGTCAAACGTCGAGAGAAATGGTTGCGCCTGCCCTGGGGATTTGAATCGTCGCATTCGTCGTTCTCGCGTTCGAGTCGGTTGATGCGAGTTCTCCGCTCTGTTGTTCAACCCTTTGTGCTGTCGATGCTCCACGTTCTTCATTACCCGCTTCTTGGCTGCCTGATAACTTTTGAGCTTGTCTGTCACAATTACCCGTGGCACGAAGCCTTGTTTCTTCAGTAGTTTGCGGAAAAACCGCTCTGCTGCCTTTGTGTCCCGATGCCGTTGGAGCAAAACATCCAGCACATTTCCCTCTGAATCGACTGCTCGCCACAAATAATACTGTTGCTTTTTAATCGTGACCACGATTTCATCGAGATGCCATTTGTCGGTGATGTACGGGCGTTTGCGTTTAATCTGGTTCGCGTATTGCTGTCCGAATTGCTGACACCATGCCCGAATCGTTTCGTAAGTGACTTCAATGCCGCGATACAGCATCATTTTCTCGATATCCCGGTAGCTCAAGGGAAAGGTGTAGTACAGCCAAACGCAATGACTAATAATTTCGCTGGGGAATCGATGTCGAGAATACATGAGCAGATTGAGATCGCGCGTTAGAGCAGTACGATTATTCTACAGTTTGTTTCACCTGACAATACCATACGAACAATCGTAATTCCCTTAGAGGACGTTTGAGAAGTAACAATTAATACTTTAACAGCAAACAGTTATGACGGAGAAATCGCGCTTTCAGCCTTTCTGGATAAGCATTGAAAAGCGATTTTGAGTATAATCCGCTACTTCTCAAACGTCCTCTTAGCTTGCAAGCTGAAATTTACCGCCCCGCTCTAATGCTCGTTGGTATGCGGGACGGGAATGGATGCGATCGCAAAACTCTCTCAATCTTGGATAACTAGCATTTAATCCTCCTCGTGCCACCGCAGCTTCAATCGGGAAGCTCATTTGAATATCAGCAGCAGTGAACTCATTGCCCACAAACCACGGACTTTTCTCCAGGCCTGCCTCTAAGTAATTGAGATGCTGTGTAATTTGAGGAATAATGAACGTCTCTTTAGTGCGCTTCGCGATCGCATGAGCAATTGGTTTAGCAAAAAACGGCATCGGTTGCTGCTCAATGCGATCGAAGACCAGCTTTAGTAACAGAGGAGGCATTGCCGAACCTTCGGCATAATGCAACCAATAGATGTAGCGTAATCGCTCTGGTGTACCAGGTGGAGGAGCTAGCCGTCCCTGTCCGTATTGCTCTATCAAGTACTCAATAATCGCTCCAGACTCTGCCACTATCAGCGTTCCATCGGTGATAACTGGGGATTTACCTAGTGGATGTACCTGACGTAAAGATGCGGGTGCTAGGAGCGTTTTGGGGTCGCGATCGTAGTACTTGATGTCGTATTCTAACTCTAGTTCCTCCAGTAACCATAAGATGCGTTGGGAGCGAGAATTATTTAAGTGATGAACAGTTATCATCTAAATCTATCCTTCTACCGTAATATGACAACTAGAAAGCTTATGCGAAGTGTTCAGGCTAGACGATGCCCTCCAATTATTCCTCTCCCCAATGCAGGAATTTAGGTTGCGTCGCAAGTGCGCCGAGCAAAGCTCGGCTTTGTCTATCAGGCGAAAGTCCTGATTCTGGAAGCCCTGGCAAGGCACCAGATACTATTACCTCAACTAAGCTGGAACCACAGCAGGCTGACCGAGCTTAAAGCGTGAGGGTTTGTCTCCGACTCGCTCAATGGTGCCTGCCCGAGTGGCGTGCATTAACGTTGCGCCCAATGTCTTTCTGGCTCTCGACATCTCCGCTTCATCAAATTTGCCGTACAGCTCAGCAATCAGGTCGTCGATCGTATGAATCTGTTCTGAATCTTGCTGCAAGATTTGGACGATCGCATCGATTGGCTTCTTACCTTTGAACTTGCGCTTGAGCTGAGTCGCATCAAAGGCTGATTGCTCTTTTGGTTCAGGCTTCACCTTCTTCGTCCCGGTTTTGCGCGTTGCCTTCGGCTCACGAGAACGGGCTCGCAGCGATTTTGTCGCTGTTTCAGTCGGTGGATGTTCCAATAACTCAGTCACTGCTTCAACAATCCCATCTGCGGGAACGACTTCGACGGGCGCTTCATTCAGGAGCGCGTTGAGCGTTTGAATCGCTCGATCCACTTCAGCCTTCACCGAAGATTCAATATCTGAGACAATCTTTGAGCGATCACTCATCAATCGCGACCGCTCTTGCTCTAGATGTTGTCTTGTTTGATCACTTAACATCAGATAGGACATAGTGGCTGTTTCCAAGGGTAGTAGATTGTTTTGATTGTAGTACCAGGATTGTCAAATAGATGATTGTTTCAGGAATTGAGCTAAGTTGAAAGCATACCCTGTAATCTGTACTTTACAATGTCTAATTCGCTGAACTACTCCGAAGATGTAGAAACGGTCCAAGCCGTGCAACAAAACTTACAGCAGCTTGCTCTGCAACTGGGGCAACCGCACGATGTGGATGCGGTTCAGAAGCTATACGAAACGGCCCGAGGACTGGTGAGCCACCTTTCTCCCGATGCGCTGACGCTGGCGCGAGTGGCTGGAGTGCTATTGGTGTATCAGCTGCCCGATACAGACCCAGGCGAAGTTCAATGGTTTAAATCCGAACTGCAGAATTGCTCAGATGTGGAATCGATCGAGGACTTGATTGATTCACTGTCCCGTCCTGATGCCTTGTGACGGTACAAAGCCTGGAAGCTGGATAGTGCTTCTGCCATCAGAATTGGCTCTCTAGATGCGAGATACCGCTGTATTCACTCGATCTGCTGGGATTAAAGGCTTGATGCTGTTGCATCTCCAGTAGTGCTGGTATCAGCGATCTCCAGGCTGTTGTAGAGGCGTGTTCTCATTTGGTATTCCCTGAATTCAGTGTTTTCAAGGTTCAGGCTGCTGGCCGTTTCAGGGGAATTGTAATTTAGCAATAGGCCGAACAGTTTTTCACAGAAACACTATTTTTCCGACAGGGTGCAAATATTAGATTAACTGCACGAGACGGATGGCAATGAAAGAAATTGTACAAATTCAGAACAATGTCGATCGCTCTCTGCTCCAGAGTCTCTACGTCTTTCTAGGACATCGGGATGCAGTTGGTGAACTGAAGCAACAGATTAAGGCCAAACTCTAATTGATCGACAGAAAGCGCGAATATGGAGCGCGGTGCACGCATCAATTGATCGTTCAGCTTAGAAATCAACCCAGAGATTGCTTGATTTTTCAAGTTTGCTATGAATTTACCAATTTGATCTGCTCGACTTGCAACCCGTCGAAGTCGAGATGGAGTGATACGATCGTTTCGAGATGGAGCGATACGATCGTCGAACCCACAGTCCCACTCATTCCACAAACAGTTACTCCGATGGATTCTCTCTGTGAAGTCTTTCTCGAACAGGATTGGGACGATGCCCAACAGGCGCGGCAAAAGCGTGACCTGCGCGTTGTAGAACTCGAAGGTCAAGGATGGCAATGCACAGTAGGATTGTTTTACAACGCCTTGACGGGGAACCGGATTTATTTAGTGGAGGCGACTTCACCACCTCCACGTTCGTCAGAACCAATGCACCACCCGTCGAGGCATCGTTCTCAGCCGAGGCATCCTCAACGTGTAACGCCGACAAAACCCGGTTCCGCTTCGTCCGAAAATCGCTAGGGCGACTCGCAAACATTGACACACCTCCACAAATAGAATTCGTGTGAGTGTGTCAAAGAGTAAGCCTAATTTGGTGTGTGAAACTGTAAATGATTTGAGGAGAATTTTTTAGAGAAGTTTGGTATTTCCGAATTCCCAGTCTGGCACTATCAACTTAATATCAACTTAACTGGAAATATTTAAAATTAAACACGGTAATCCCCCAATCGTCAGTCTCGCTCCAGTTTACGCAGCAATTTTCACATCAGTGATTTCTCGCCAATCCTTAAAGCGTTGGCGCAGTTGTTTGCGATAGTGTTTTGCACTCAGTTGATGTTGCCTCGGGTGAAAGTGTCTTCGGATTGGGTCAAACGCAGAAAGAAATCGTTGGGCTTGTCCGGGAGATTTGAATCGTCGCATTCGTCGTTCTCGCACTCGTGTCGATTGATGCGAATTCTCCGCTCGATTATTCAATCCCTTGTGCTGTCGATGCTCCACACTCGGCATCACCTGCTTCTTTGCGGCTTCATAGCTTTTCAGCTTGTCGTTGACCATCACGTGTGGCACAAACCCTTGTTTCTTCAGCAGCTTACGGAAAAATCGCTTCGCTGCTTCGGTGTCTCGATGGCGTTGCAGCAAGACATCCAGCACGTTTCCCTCACTATCCACGGCTCGCCACAAATAATATTGCTGTCTCTTAATCGTCACCACCATTTCGTCGAGATGCCATTTGTCGGTGACGTAGGAACGCTTGCGCCGCACCTGATTGGCGTATTGCTGTCCGAATTTCTGGCACCATTCCCGAATCGTTTCGTAAGTGACTTCAATGCCGCGGTAGAGCATCATTTTCTCACTGTCCCGGTAGCTCAACGGAAAGGTGTAATACAGCCAAACGCAGTAGCTAATAATTTCACCAGGGAAGCGATGACGGGAGTACATGGGCAAGCAGTCGTTCTTAAAGTTGAACCAGTACGATTATTCTACAGTCCAGTTAAGTTGACAGTACCCTCGTGCCGTATCTCGAATGCCACTTCCGTTGACTGCCATATCACTGATTTGCTGCTTTACTTCCGGTAGATAGCCCCGATAACTGTACTCGCGAATGAAAGAGCGGCGGGAACACTCAGCATTGCGGCAACGATAGCGCTGTTTCCCTTCATCGCTTTTGCCATTTTTCACGATGTTTGTACTATTGCAGCTTGGGCAACAAACAGGTTCGAGTACCATGTCTACAAGAACAGCTAGAAACCAATTCTATCCTTGCATATAATACACAGGTCTAGAACATGACCAAATCGGCGCAGGCGTTTCGGGCTACGCTTTAACCTGATTGCAGGCTTGCTTAACTATGAGCTTACCCATTCAAAATGATTTGTGCAGGAGGTCTAGTGAGCTACCAGCGCTTCATCGAATGGGTTCCAGGGACGCTCGTGCCGATGTGTGCCTATTTGCGCTCGTGTTTTGGGTCGTGCAGCAGCATCAATTTTATGGACTCCACGGCGTTGAGCGTCTGCCGCAACCGTCGCATTGAGCTCAACAAAGTGTTTGAAAACGTTGCTGCCGCAGCAAAACTTCAGTTGATTGGTTTTTCGGCTTCAAACTGCATCTGGTCGTCAATGACCGAGGGGAGTTGCTCAACATCGTGCTGACTCCCGGCAACACTGATGACCGCACGCCCGTTCCGAAGTTGCTACAGCAGTTGTTTGGCAAGGTGTTTGCCGACAAAGGCCATGTCTCGCAAAAATTAGCCAAGCAGTTGCTCAAGAGCGCGGAGATTCAACTCATCACCAAGTTTAGGCGCAAGATGAAACAGCGCCTAATGCCTCTCAATGACCGTTTGATGCTGCGTCGTCGCTCGTTTATCGAAACCATTATTGACCAACTCAAGAACATCTCTCAAATCGAGCATTCACGTCATCGCTCTCCGGTCAACTGCTTTGTCAGCATTTTGGGTGGATTAATTGCCTACTGCCATCAACCGAAGAAGCCGTCGATTGCAATTGATCACAATCTCCTCTTCCCGGCTTAACCCGAACTCAGGTCTTCGATAGAAAACATACGTCCCACAGGCGCTAGAAAGGTTCTATCTCTAGCATCGTCCTATGGGACTTTCTTCGCAAAGTTTTAGTTGCACATCGCGTGATTAATTACCAAAACACACTTGCAGCGTTCCTGCATTATCACCCAATGCGTTATCAGCATCGTTGATTCTCATATCTACTGCACCAAATGTATTGCTGAAAGCCATAGGTCCTTGAATCCACAAAGTTCCTTGACCGCTGCCCATCAGTAAAGCACCAAAAAGGAAACCTTTGGTCATATTTGTATTGGTTGTAGAGTCTGAGTGCTGCGGTATCTCGTCCGTAGTGTCCTGAAGCCCCGACTGCTGCATAAGCGCGGGCATCAACGCTCCAACCGCCGCCAATTCCAACTACCTTAGTGAATCCACCGGGTAGATTAAAACGCTGCCAGCCCTGTCTTGAATTGACATAGACGCAAGGATTGAGTGGATTTGAACTGGTTCCTGGGATGCTTTGTCGGCATCCTATGCCTAAATGCGGCAAGCCCAGGTTTCTGCGCGCGTCATTGATTGAGTAGATAGTACTCCTACAGCAGTAAGAACCACAACGAGTACCGTTAATTTTATTGATTTCATTGTTACAACCCTTCTTTTTGTATGAATTATTGTTACAACCCTTCTTTTTGTATGAATTGATGAGATGACCCTGCCATTTGTGTCTTGCTATGTAGCATGATTTCTCCGTCCCGGTGAGCGCTATTCAATCCATTGCGCAACTGCACCATTTCTGTAGAGAATCTGGTGTTACTTGGGGAGTGCCTTTCCAGCGGATGAGTTAAATGTAACCTCAATCTGCTGGGTTGAAAGCCTGTAAAGGTCAGGCAAAAGTCAGAAAAAAGTCAGTTGGCACCTGTAAAGAGGTTGTGTCACAAAAATGTTAATGTGGGGAAGTTTATCAATGTCGTATCCGCGTTCTGCTTGCGCCATATGCGGATGTTATACTGATTCATCAGAAACATATAATTTCTAATCCCTCTTCATAACTCAAGGCTTGCCGTCTTTCTGCAGGAGGCAATAGTTAAGCGGAAACGAGCAATTAATCTCAATTAAATCTGATAGCACTACAAAAACTAAAACTGAGCGTATCAAGGAGACTGTGATGAATAGTAGAAATGATGAACAAGCAGTTGTAACTGACAAGGTTTTAGCTGCTAGTTTGCAAGAACAGAAAGCGAAAGGACCAGCCTTGAGACAAGTTCATTCTAAGAGCCATGGCCTGGTCACTGGTAAGTTTAAGATTGAGGAGAACATTCCAGAGCAGTGTAAGATAGGAGTCTTTACAAAAGTTCAGGAGTACGATGTTTGGGTTCGTTTTTCTAATGCTTCGTCACCAAAATCACTGAATGGGCTTAAACCGGATACAGAAGGAGACGCTCGCGGTATGGCAATTCAGCTGAGAAATATTAAAGGTAATCAAGTTCCTGAAGATGAGTCAAATACTCAAGACTTTATTCTCATCAATCATCACGTCTTTTTTCTTCCGGATGTTCAAGGCTACATTGACTTTAGGGAATTTCAAGAAGCAATTGAAAATGGAATTTCTCCTTCTCCAGAGTTAGTTCAGAAGCTAGCTCCTTCATTAGCGATCGCAAAACAGATGAGCCAGAAAATAATCGGCAATCCACTTCTTGTTCAGTATTGGAGTACAACACCTTATAAGCTCGGCTCTCGCTTCATTAAGTTCTCAGTCAAACCGTCTGAATTGGAAGTACCTCCAAATTCAATACCCACTTCACCAAACTATCTACGCGAAGCAATGAGCGAGTATCTAACTCATAGGCAAGCGACCTTCGACTTTTTAGTTCAGTTCTATGTGGATGAAGATAAAACGCCCATTGAAAATCCAATGCAGGAGTGGCAAGAAATAGATTCCCCTTTTACTAAGGTGGCTACAATTACCATTCCACCTCAAGTGTTTGACTCCATCGAGCGTAAGGAACTGGATGAAAGCTTGTCATTTACGCCTTGGCATACTCTGCCTGAGCATGAGCCTGTAGGCAGCATCAATTTATCGCGCAGAAAAATCTACCACGAGGGTGCCAAGGCAAGACGCAGTTTCTCTCAAACAAGTCATTAAATTCTATTCTTAAAACACCTCTGATTTCAGATAGTTTCAATGCTATCAACTGCTCCAAGCCATTTTAGTGTCGTCCGTTCTGCCTCCGTTAGTCCGATCGCATTTGCAATGTTCATTCCCTCGTAGGGACGCGGGGTGATTAGCGTTTGCAGACAGTTGCCAGTTTCTAGATCCCACTGCCGCAGCGTAGCATCCATACCACTACTTAGCAGTAGACGGTCGTAAGCGATCGAAGAAATGATGCTTTGATGTCCCTCTAGCACTTGTACACAGGTTCCTAAAGTGATATCCCAGATCCGAATGGTTTGATCAAAACTGGCACTAATCAGCCGTCTATTATCAATAAAGCGAAGATCAGTAATAGCAGACTGATGTCCTTGCAAGGTTTGCAAACATTGTCCCGTCTGGAGATCCCACAGTTTGATTTGCTGGTCATCGCCACCTGTTGCACATTGAAATTGGGTCGGATGGAGCGCAATCTTGAAAATTCGCCCTTCATGAGCTTGCCAACTGTGAAGACGATTTCCAGTTTGGACATCCCATTGGCTGACTCTGCCGCTATAGTCACTGCTTAGAAGCTGCTGTCCATCTGCACTGAAGAGTACGGACATGCTAGCACTGCTCTGCTCCTGAAACGTTTTGAGGCATCTTCCAGTTTGCACGTCCCAGAGCTTGAGCGTCCGATCGTAGCTTGCACTCACAAGCTGCGCTGCGCTGGGGCTAAAGACAACTGACCAGATCCAATTGGCGTGCCCGCGCAGCGTTTTCAGGCATTGTCCAGTTTTCCAGTCCCAGAGCTTGACGCTGTAATCTGCACTGCCGCTAGCTAATAAATTCCTGGCTTGCTGAGTCCTACAGCTCTGGGACTCATAGTTGAAATCACGATTCGACTGGTTTGCAAAAGCAACACACCAAACACGATTAGTATGTCCACGCAGTACTTTAAACACGCCTCCCGTTTCCAGGTTCCAGAGTTTGATGGATTCATCTTCGTGAGCGGTCGCAAAAACTTGACGATTGGGTAATAGGGACATTGAGTAGATCGCATTCGTGTATCCCTGAAAGGTTCTAAGGCATCGTCCAGTTTGAATATCCCAAAGTTTAACGCTGCGATCGTCGCCGCCACTAGCAAGAAGTTGACCGTCTGATAAAAACGCGATACTCAGCACTCGATTAGAATGCCCTAGAAAGGTTTTGACACATTCCCCAGTGCGTAAATCCCAGAGCTTGATCGTTTCGTCACTACTTGCCGTTGCCAGCCATTGAGCGTCCGGGTCAAATACCAGATCATTGATTAACCGAGTGTGACCTTGAAGGGTTAATAAACATGCGCCAGTTTTAACATTCCAGATCCTGACTTCAGGTCTGTACTGGTTTGTCTCCTGAGCATAATCGCTGCTGGCTAGCATTGTGCCATCCGAACTGAATTTTAGAAGACGGGCAAAGTTATGGTGTCCACTGAAGATTTGTTCGCAGGCTCCGGTTTGAATATCGTACAGATAGATTGGGTATGCTTGTGTTTCTGTTCCCTGTTGACTTAAAGCCAGAAGACGACCATCAGGGCTATAAGCAATCGATCGAATTAAAAAGCTTTGTCCTTGAAGAGATTCGATTTGCTGCACTAATGCTGCTGGATTCCAAACTTCTGAATTCCGACCTGCAATTGTGATGCTGTGACCATTCGGTTCACCTGATGCTGAATCACCAAAATCAATAGCATTCAGCAAGTTTGCGGGTCCTTTACGAGTTTGTAGGCATTCAGCCGTCCTCCAATTCCATACTCTGATAGAGTAATTATCACTTCCGCTCACCAGTAATTGGGAATCGGGGCTAAAGACCATTGACCAGACCCAGCTTTGATGACCGCTCAGAGTCTGAAGTAGTTTACCGCTCTCCACTTCCCAAATCTGTATTTCACAGCGGGAGTCTCCAGTTGCAAGAAGCTTACTATCCGGACTAAAAGCAAGGCTAACAACACCAGAGAATAAATCTGCGAATACGGAAAAGCTCAAATCTGTCCCCGATAGATTAACCGCAGGTAGGTTTGCATTTTGAAGATAAGCCTGCCGGATCTTTAAATTAGAAAAGTCATAACCCGTGATATCCGTTTGAAGGTGACAGAAAAGATTGAGCAGATTTCCAGCCGCGTAGTTTGGAGGCAGTTCTGGCTTTTGCCGAAGCTGTGCCAGGATTTGGTTCAGATAAAATTCTATACTTTTTTGATTGCCGAATCGATCGATCAGATCATGAACAATTGGCTCTAGAATGAGACGGAACTGCGCCTGCCTGACATAATCCTTTGCAGTTGCCTTAACCAGAGCATGACTTTTGAATAAATTGGGCTCCTGTTCTGTAATCTCATGGCAAATCCGGTCGATAAATTGCTCAGTGATGTATTCCAGAACAACTGGTTGTAAAAACCAACCCTGATTGTTTCGCTCGACCAAGCTGCGTCGCACCAGCGAAGTGAGAACATCCAAAATCCTTCGTTTGATTGACTCCGCCACGATATCATTCTCTAGCTCAGCTAATGAACTGGGTTCCCGATTCACACAGAGCCAGTAAAAGATATGCTGCTCTGGTGAAGTCAGCCGATTGAACTGTCGCTCTAACAGGTCAGTCACATTCCTAAATTTCAGCTTCCCTTCCTGAAGCAGGGGAACCAGCGCATCGACCTGACCCGCAAATAGTTCTTGAACGGCAGAAGCTGCTATTTTCAGTGCTAATGGATTGCCTGCATAATGGTTGACGACTAACTGACAGACAGTTTCATTTAATCCTGTGCAATCCTTATCTTGAAAAATCATCCTTCCATCCGATGGAGACAATCCTTTTACAAGCAATGATCGTACGGTTGAATGAACGCCCTCCAGGTTCGCGACTTCCCTGGGCTTTTCACGACTGGTCAGCACAAGATAGCTTTGATGCTTCGTTTCTCCAACCTGTCTGAGCAGTTCGCCGTAGCCCTCATAGCCTACTTTGTAGCCTCCAGCCTGCATATCGCTTTCCAGAACGGCTTCAAAGTTATCCAGCACGACCAAACACCGCTGTTGCTGAAGATAAGTCAGCAGCAGCGATATTTTTCCCTCAGGTGTAAGTGGCAGGGCTGTAACCTGCTGGTTTGAAAGAAATTGGAGCAAGTCAGTCAAAATTTCATCTAGCAGGGGCGCGCTCCGTAGCGACCTCCAGATGACTAGTTGGAATTCAGATTGAACTTGCTCGGCTAATTTAACCGATAATGCAGTCTTACCAATACCGCCCATTCCTAACAAAGCAATGAGACGATATCCCTCCTGTAAAATCCACTGGTGTAATGTTTGCAGTTCGACAGTACGTCCATAAAATCGGGTTACATCGATCGCCTCCCCCCAATCAATGCGAGTTGAAGTTGAGGGTTGGGAAGATGAACTAGTCGAGATAGCAGGATCAGCAGTCTTGCTTCCAATCTCAGTGATCGATTGACTGATCTCCTGACAATTCAGGGACAGCCTCAAACATATTTCTTCAAACACTGCCCGATCGACAGGTTTTCCCGTCAGAAAATTAACGACTGTAGACCGAGCCAAGCCGAGTTCTTCAGCTAAAGCCTGCTGGCTGAGGAAACCGTTTCGTCTCACCGACAGTTTGACCTGTCCGATCCAATCTTGACGAACCCTGAGTGATCGAGGCATAGCAATTTTTGTCGACTAGTCAAATTTTAGATGAGATTGCGGCTTTGTTGCATGAATAACAAAAGTGACAACTTCGGGATTGCAGGAAACTGAGATTAAGCTTCGGCTGGATAGCTATCGGGTTTGGCAACCTGAATCATGCGATTAAGCGCAGCACATTTAATCGGCGGCTCTGCGGTTTGATTGTCGAATCGACGTGAACAGAGATACCGCCAAAGATCGTCTTGAAGCGGAACATCGTGGTTTCGGCAATCGAGCGACGATGATAACCGGAATCGCGATTCCATTTCTTCCGTCCATGTTTGCGGATGTGCCGCAGGTTTTGATCTCTCGGATATGGAGAGGCTTTGCGATTGCCGTGTTGCCAAATCACCGCATCCTTGCGCGGTGGAATCACAGGCCTTGCGGCGTGTTGGTCGATCTCTTCGTAGCAATGGCGATGGTCATACGCGCCATCGGTGGTCACTTGCTCAATGTCCTCCTCGATCTGGTGCAGCAGGTCGTCTAAGACTTCGCCATCATGCACCGCATTCGTGGTAACAACCGCTGCCAGGATTTCACCCGTTGCTTCATCCACTCCAAGATGCAATTTCCGCCAAGTGCGACGCTTCAATACTTCGGACAGTTTTCGAGAAGTTCGACAGAAAAACTATTCGTCCGTTAAGGTGCTAATTAAAAAAAAGCGCACCGGACGAATAGTCATATGGAAATTGTACAGAGCCAACTTGCCAAAGTGGGTCAGATCGCAAACCGCAATTGAAATTCTTGATAACCCTGTTCACGACGATTTGGGTGGTTTGCGGTAAAGTCAACTTCAGCAATTTGAGTCGTTACAGCAACTTGAGTGAGAAGACTTATCGCTGACAGTTCGAGCAAGACTTTGATTTTTTGGGCTTAAACTTGAGTGTGATTGAATCCGCCGCTGAGCTTGAGCAGCCTTTGATGGGCATGATGGACAGTTCGTTTATTCACAAGAGTGGGAAGCAGACCTTTGGCTTAGACTGGTACTACAATGGCAGTACGAGTTGGCCAGAAAGAGGCTTAGAAGTGTCGCTGATTAGTGTGGTGAATCTCGAAACGCAGCAAACCTACGCTCTGTCCGTCGAGCAAACCTGCAATCAGGCTGATTTTCCTGAGACAACGCGCCTGGATCAAGCGCTCGACCACTTGAGTCGGGTACAACCACATCTGCCAGCACGAGTACGCTATCTTGCAGTCGATGGAGCCTATGCCAAGGAGAAGTTCGTCACCGGAGTGCGAATCTGAAGTTGCACGTCTTGAGCAAGCTACGACGCGATGCGAACTTGCGCTATCGGTTTGAGGGAGAGCAAAAGCCTAGGGGTAGACCTCGCTTGTATGCTGGCAAAGTGGATTTAAGCGTCCCATCGTCGATGACCTATGTTGAAAATGTGCAACCGAACGTCGCCCTCTACATGGCAATTGTCTGGCCTCTCTCACTCAAGTCCTGGATACGTCTGGCGTATTTACACGACACGCGGCAACTGCATCATCCCAAATTTGTCGTGCTATTTTCGAGCGACATTGAACAGTGCCCCAAACAAATTGTGCGGCTGTATCATTTGAGCTTTCAGATCGAGTTTCTGTTTCGCGACAGCAAGCAATTCACCGGACTCGAAGACTGCCAATCTAGAACGGCCAAAAAGCTGGATTTTCACTTCAATTCCAGCTTGAGCGCACTCAATCTCGCAAAACTGCAAGCGTGGCAGAACCGAGATCCGAATCAGTCGTTTACCTTTTCAATGGCAAGCTCGAAACGCCGCGCTTTGAATGACTTCTTGCTGGATATCTTTATTTCAAAGTTAGCGCTATCGCCTGATGTGATTAAATCTCATCCGAACTACGAAGCTTTACGAGCTTACGGCGTTATTGCTACCTAAATTTGCCCGAAGTATTGACGCTTGCTGATGCCATGTTGACGAGTCTTCCACTCGCCTTCGCCATAGACCTTAACTCCAGTGGAGTCGACTACGACATGACGTGCTCCAGCTGCCGGGATGACAAGCAGTGTAATCGAGAGTTTGCCGATGCGTCGCGACAAAGTGCTGTGGTCAGGAACCGGAAACTCAAATCCCATTAGGGTAAAGATGGAGTCGAGCAATCCTTCGCATTGCCGCCCTGCCAGTCCATACACCACTTTTACCGTTGCCATCATCGCAATCGCAACGTCGCTGTAGAACACTGATGCTCCACGTTGTCCGCTCAAGCGCGGCACAATCCACTCGGCGAGGACAGCTTCATCAATCCAAAAGGTGAGGCTTCCCCGTTGCTTCAAACTAGCGTTATACTCAGACCAGTTGCGGATGCAGTAGCTCATTGCTGTGAAGGTTCGTTGGTGGTACTTCAAACCTATCACGTCGCCCCTCGGCAACCCCTATTCATGCAACAACGCCTGAGATTGCCAAAAAGTCAGCCTAACTCAGTCGTTCTGAGGCATGAACTCAGTTATCGATCTTGTTTCATTGAATCATTGCTACTGATAGCAATCACTAAAGCGAAGTGAAGCTGTGCTGTGAACCATTGCGGTTGCGGCATTTGTGGCGCTGTTTTCCGGCATCGGTTTTGACGTGTTTCACCACGTCAGTTCTGACAAGCTGGGCAACAAATCGGTTCAACGACCATCGCAATTAAGAGATAAGGGACATAAGTATCACGCTTACTTATCCCGCCAACAATTCTTCAGGTCTAGAACACTACCTATTCACCTCAAGGATCATCGCCCCCATGTCCTCGAAACAGATGTCTTCCCAAAATTTTCAGGTGTTTCTCCAGAAAGCAAGATCATTAGATTTAGGGCCGCTTGCCTATCAACTTATTGAATCACGTTCTGGTCCTAAGTGGACAAAGGCAAAAGCGATTCAAGCGATCGCTCACTATCTAGCGTTTCTTTATCTAATTGATCGTTATCCTGGCTTACAAGTTTCGCCTATCGAAGAGATTGACCAGGTTTGGCATTGTCACATTCTTGATACCCATAAGTATGCAGAAGATTGTCAGCACTTGTTTGGTTACTTTGTTCACCATTTCCCTTACTTGGGAACTCGAAATCAGGTAGATCAGCAGAACTGGTATTATGCTTATGCTTTAACCCAACAGCTATTTCTCAAACACTTCGGTATTGACTTTGCAATGAAGAGCCTCTTTCCATCGGATTGTGAGCCTCTACGTGCGGAAGCCTCTTACGAGCGTGTGGAATGTAGCCATATTTGCTTAGAACGCCCTACTATTCCCGTTACCGTGGACGATGCTTTGCAAATTTTTCCTGCCACAGCTTTGACATAAGCAATAGACACTTAAAAGTCAGGTGGCAGCAAATTTTCATAACAGATGAAACAGATACAACGGATGATTAATCGGGTTTGGCACTGATCTTCACGCTTATCCACTTCCTTGGGCAGCATTGCCGCAGGCATCTGTTATAAAATCCGTCGTCACCTCAAAGCTCAAACGTGATGATCGGGCTAAAAACCGTCTCTAAATTGATTGAAGTGTTTGCAGCAAAGCGACCGTTTCTTCTACTTCAGAAATCATTCCCAACTGCTCAAAACTTTGCTTTGCCTCCTCTGCCCAACGAAAAGCAATTGCTCCATTGCCTAATTTTTTCTCTAAACGAGCAAGCGATCGCTTACAAAAGGCAGCCCGACACGAATCACGATTGGCTTCTGCAACCCTTAGCCCTTCTGTCAACAAACTCTGTGCCTCGCTGAGCTCATCTTGCTGAATGGCAATGTCTGCTAACCAATCTCTTGCCAGGAAAACAGCCCGTTGCCAATCCGTTGCTTCTGCCTGTTCCAACGCTTGTTCAAAGTGGAGCCTAGCAGAGTCGTAGTGTCCGGTTTTATACTCAATTTCGCCCTGGTAGTAAAGTAGATGAATCTGCGATCGCCGCCTATGTGTTTCCTCAATTTGAGACGTTTCTAGCACTTGCTGCACCTCTTGTAACCACGAGATCGCAGCTTCAAACTGCTGTTGTTGAATTCGCAGCACTGCAATGTGAATCGCAAACTCAATTTGAAAGTGAATATCTTTATGATGTCTGATTTCCCAGGCTCTCTGATAAAGCCCATCAGCTCTGTCTAGATACCTCGATTGTCCCATCAAGGTTAACGTCCACCCCTGATCGAACATCGCTTCCAAGATAGTCGCCCAGTCCTGTTGTTGTTCTGCGGCTTCAACGAGCCAATCTGTCCAATCCAAGCGAGTATGCCAATAGTTCAAGCGATTGCCGCGATATCCCTGAGTGTGGGTATAGCAATTCACCTGTTGCCAAAATTGCCGCACGTCTTCATAGCGATCATGAGCAATGCACCATTCGATCACGTCTTGCAAGTTTTCCCATTCCTGATCGAGTGGCTCGTAGTCATTCCATTCCTTCCAATCCTTGCTGCCGTGGGCTTGAGCAAAATTCAGATACCACCTGATCCACCGTTCCCGTGCCTGTTGCTCAAAATCTGGATCAGCGTTGAGTTCGCCGATCGCGTATTCCCGCGTTAGCGCTAGCAAATCGTATCGTCCCTGATGTTGGTTGACCAGGGAAAGTTGCTGCAACTGGGCAAAACCCTCGATAGTGCTGACTGTATTAGGACTCTCAGCAATATAGGCGATCGCGTCTTCTAGGGCAGGGCGAGAAAACAGCGCCAACGCCATCAGCAGTTGGTGAGAGAATGCTCCTCTGAGTGGCATGATAGAACTCGCAAAGTAAAAGCGGGAGTAGTCGCTTGTCGATCGCGTCAATCGCAACGGTACTTCTTGAAATGGATAACCCGCCGCAAGCTGACCAACGGCATAGACGATCGCCGCTGGAATCCCACTTGTGCAGTGGTAAAGCCCCTGAGCTTCTGCGAAACTGAGCGCTACACCCTTAATCTGAGCGTGATGCTGAATGAGGCGAATCCCTTCTGGCTCAGTTAGCGGGTGCAACTAAACCACTATGCACTGAAAGTACATAGGTTCCTTCAGGGCTGAAAGCCCAAGTGAACTCATTCCAGCAAGAAATTGTCGTTGTCCTGATTTGATGGATTTCGATGATGTT
>NZ_JAMPLJ010000026.1:0-18794 GCF_039962505.1 Leptolyngbya sp. DQ-M1 | reverse complement strand
AGGTCTTCTAGACTAAGCATGAGGGCAAACTGGGCGCGATTTTTAGCAATTTCAGCCTATCGGGTTTGCCCCTTTCTTGTCTCAATCCTTATCCCGAACTCAGGTTAAAGTAGAAGTGATGGAATTCAAACAGCGACTTCTTGTGGTGCAGTTGTTTGGTTTGGAGACTGCACCTTGCCTAATAAACCGCGTAATTTTTCGCCCTCAATCACTTCGGTTTCCAGCAGTTGAGTCGCGATCGCTTCCAGCAAATCTTGATTCTGACGCAGAATTGCGAGGGCGTGTTCGTGCGCGGTTTCCACAATCTCTTTAACTTCGATATCGATCGCTTTTGCCGTATCGTCGCTCACCATCCGTCGAGGATTGGGCGCATTATCTAAGAACATCGCCTGCTGCCCTTGCTGATACGCCAATGGACCCAGTACTTTACTCATGCCGTAGGTCGTAACCATCCGCTCCGCTAAATCGGTTGCCCGTTGCAGATCGTTAGAAGCACCCGTCGTAATGCTGCCAAAAATGACTTCTTCCGCCGATCGTCCTCCTAATAGCGTGGCAATTTGACCTCGCAGTTCAGCTTCGTTCATTAAAAAGCGATCTTCTGTCGGAAGCTGTAAGGTATAGCCGAGTGCTGCCATTCCGCGAGGCACGATCGAAATCTTCTCAACTTGACCACTTCCACCCGTTAAAGCTCCAACTAAGGCATGACCCACTTCGTGATATGCCACAATCTTCTTCTCGGTTTCGTTGAGCACCCGACTCTTTTTCTCAAGTCCAGCTACGACTCGCTCGATCGCTTCTGCAAAGTCCTCTTGAGCTACAGTTAAGCGCTGATTTCGAGCGGCTAACAGCGCGGCTTCGTTGACCAAGTTGGCAAGATCGGCTCCGGCAAATCCAGGAGTGCGGGTTGCGATCGCCTTCAAATCGACATCCGGACCGAGTTTTACTTTCTGAGCGTGAATTCTCAAAATCGCATCGCGACCGGAAAGATCGGGACGATCGACTAAAACTTGCCGATCAAACCGACCCGGACGCAATAGCGCTTGGTCTAAAACTTCGGGGCGGTTCGTTGCAGCTAATACAATCACGGTTGCATCGGTTGCCGCAAATCCATCCATTTCGGTGAGCAATTGATTCAGTGTTTGTTCTCGCTCATCGTTGCCGCCATACATTCCGTTACTGCTGCGAGATCTGCCGATCGCATCGAGTTCATCAATAAACACAATACAAGGAGCCTGCTTTTTCGCTTGATCAAACAAATCCCGGACTCGCGAAGAACCGACCCCGACAAATAGTTCGACAAATTCAGATCCTGAAATACTGAAGAATGGAACCCCTGCTTCACCTGCTACCGCTTTCGCCAGCAGTGTCTTTCCAGTTCCCGGAGGACCTACTAATAAGACACCTTTCGGAATCTTTGCACCAATTGCTGTATATCGTGCGGGAGTCTTGAGAAAATCGACGATTTCAACTAACTCGGTTTTTGCTTCTTCGACTCCTGCAACATCGGTAAACGTAATCTTTTCTGATTCACCTTCAACGTAAACCTTCGCTTTGCTTTTTCCGATCGACAGTGCTCCCTGGGGATTATTAGCACCCCGCGCTAGAAAGAACTGCCAAATTGCTACAAAAATCAGTGGCGGAATCACCCAACCGAGTAGACTAGTAAACCAACCATTTCTCGCGGGTGGTGTCGCCGCAAACTCGACCCCTTTTTGTTCTAAAAGTTTAGGTAACTCTAAGTCAAAAATCGGAGTTGTAGAAAACACTTGCCCTGGAGTGCCATCTTCTGTTTTTAGTTGATACCGAATTTGATTTTGACCGACTGAGACTTGGCTGACCTCTCCTTCCTGGACTTGGTGAATGAACAAGCTATACGGCACAGCCGGGACTTGAGCACCTAACAAGTTGGGTAAAAACAGATTGATGAGCAGAAATGCTCCCGATACGGCTAACAAAATGTTTGCAATTAAGCGAGAACGAGGCGGAGTCGGTTTTTCTTTAAGCGCCATGCGTGTTATCAATCCTTTTGACTTAAAGTCTTCAATGAGTTCTTTAGGCTACAAAATTGTTGAATCAATTCTCAAGTATCAGAAGTTGGAGTTGGGGGCATTGAGTTTAGAATTCTGCTTCGACTGGTCGCAGCGTTTTTTTAACTTGCAATCGCTGACACAAAATTTTGTCAGACAGAACTGCGCTAACCGTTTCGCTCGTAGAAATCTCTAACTGAGCTTCTAGAGGTGCTTTGAACAAGAGCCTTTCTCCAGGAAAAATCACACGCTCGAAATACCAGTTCTCAATGTTCTGAATTCGAGCAATCTGGATTCGAGAAGTAGGGTTCATGTAGTAGCAAAGTACTAAATCGGTCTCATGTCGATCGAGGGAAGAGCTTAGTTGTCTCATAGAAAAATCTCATGGATACAACAATTCAGATGCAACACAGCACTCCATCAACAAGAATCAGTGATTGTAGAGTTTCGAGCTGTAGCAACTAAAAATCAAAATGAGGTATCAGCCTCTACAGAAATTCGTCAGCTTGAAGCCAAGCTTCAAACCAGCATTTCCTCACGACAGTAGCTACAGCGCCAGTAAAGTTGTCCCGATCGCACATGACGAAGTAAAATCCTTGAACAGTAAGGACAAACACACTGGCTGGAAGCTGGCGCATTCGGGGGCGGGAGAGACTGTTGCTCATGACCTGTAATTGTTTCGGTTCTCAATTGTCTTAAATTGATTGATAGCATTCCCATTTTTTTAAAAATCGAATTACAGCGAAAGTTGTACTGGCAGAACTACAGTACAAGTACTTCATTACACTGTTTAGCCGTGATTGTAGACTAAAATTTAGTATCGCATTCTGCTACTGGAAAGTATGTTTTAGTAATTGTCTAATTTGTATAGTTATTGTTTGAATTCCACTAAAACATTCCAAAGACGCAGATGTAATTGAACTGTTTTCACAAGAATAAAAAGAGACTTATGCCTGGACACGACATTATTGTGATTGGAACTTCAGCCGGCGGACTCAAAGCGCTAGGCGCGATCGTTGGCGCTCTGCCTGCTGCGTTAGATGCTGTTTTACTGATTGTTCAACACCTCGAACCCAATAAGCCTAGTATTCTTCCTAAAATTCTTTCAGACGTTGGTTCTCTGCCTGCGGTTCACCCCGTTGATGGTGAAGAAATTCAACCTGGGCGCGTTTATGTTGCTCCGCCTGATTATCATTTGCTGCTGAATCAGGGCTATGTGCGAGTCATCCGTGGACCGCAAGAAAACCGATTTAGACCCGCGATCGACAGCCTCTTTCGTTCTGCTGCTCGCGCTTATGGTCCGAGGGTGGTAGGAGTCGTTCTGACAGGCTATCTCGACGATGGCACGGTCGGCTTGCAGGCAATCAAGAAACGGGGCGGCGTAGCGATCGTGCAAGACCCCAAAGAAGCAGAATATCCCAGCATGGCAAAGAGTGCATTGCAGTTTGTCAGGGTCGATCACTGTCTGCCCCTGGCTGAAATTCCAGACCTTTTAGTGCGTTTATCAAAAGAACCCACCGAATCAGAGGAAGCTTACCCCGTGACTCAAGAAATCGAAGTCGAATCGAACATTGCTGAACAAAGAATGAATACCCAGGAATTTTTGCAGAATGTCGAAGCGATCGGAACTCGAACGACCTACACCTGTCCCGAATGTAGCGGGAGTATTTGGCAGATTGGCAACAATGAGCCGCTGCGGTTTCGCTGTCATACGGGGCATTCATTTACAGCGAATGTCCTGCTAGCAGAGCAAACCCAAAACCTGGAAAATGCCCTTTGGTCGGCGATTCGAGCAATGGAAGAAAAAGTCACGTTTTCGCGTCAAATGGCAGAACGGATGGAAACTCACAACCATCTAGACTCAGCCGCACAATACAACGATCATGCGGATCGCTTGGATGAGGAAGTATCCCTGATTCGGGGAATTGTTCTGAATGGTTTTGCGACAAAACGAACTATTGCTGAAGATGAGGAAGGACAACCCGCTTAATCTGCTCGTGCAGGTGTGAGTCGAGGCACAAATCGTTGATGAATCAATATGCATCGATTTGCATCGATTTGCGATCGCGTTTCAATAGAAGTTTCAATTGTGTTTAAGTTGTATCACTTTGATTAAAAACGCTCAAAAGTTGCAGACTCTAACAGGTTGCTTTCCTCAAAAAGATACAAAACAGGTTGGGTTGCTTTGAGTAAAACAGAAAGCATCAACACCGAATTAGGAGTGTCTCACTTATGGCTACAACTTTGATGGGAGTGCCAAGTTTTCGTAATGCTCAAAGAGTCAGCTTTGTGGGCGGAGAAGGAATTGTACGAAACTACAAACCTGAAGCTGAAACCTGGACTTATTACATTGAGATGGCGCTAGGAGTAGAGCCTGAGTTTGGCAGAATTGGTGCAGAAACAATGGTGGTTCTGGCTGAGTCAGATTTGCGAGCAGCATAATCTTCAAGATGCTTTGGTTTGCGCTTTATACAACAAACTGGAGATCTCTTAAATGCCTATTCCGCAATATGCTTTATTTTGCCTGATGGTGCTTGTCTCGCTCTTGATATCACTAGAGCGAATGGGAACAGCACTGGATGAAGCTGACATTGGAGGTTTCTGCATCTGGACGTGTGTTGCAGGAACGATCGCAGGCTTACCGATTTTGTTGTGATTGAAGGGCTTTAACCCATTCAATGCTGCTGGAAATGCAGATGAACTGCTTTTTTGAAAAATCTCATTACAACCATGAATTCTAAACAGTTGTCGAACTTCTCATTTTTGCTCTCCTTGAAGTACGGCATCTGGATTCTCTGGACTCCTCTCTGGGTATTCGGAACAATCGAGCGAGTTGTAGCTGCCTTTGCTGACCATTCCATCTCGCCTGTAGACTTTCTGCAAATCTCGATCGCTGCTTTTTTTCTATTCGGTTGGCTGCTGTTAAAGCCATCGTTGTACCTTTGCTCTGATATTGAGCAAAGCTGAAATTTGACCAATTCTGTAATTTTTAATCACTATTGAATCAACAAGGAGTTACCCATGTCTGGACAAATGTGCTGGCTATCTAGCTCAAATTATCAGGGTCAATTGATTCTGCATTTAAGAGAACGTTCGTTTGAACCTTGGCTGCCCTACACGGCATGTCCTCAACATAAAGTCCCTGATTATCTCATTCCTGGTGGTTCCAAAGGGTGGAGTACCTACCAAAAGCTGAGGCAAGCAGGCTGGACGTTAATCCCCACTGCTCAAGCCCAAAATGCAGTCATTAGACCAGAAGTTCAACGGGTCTAAAACAGTTAACTCCACTGCCATTCTCTGTCCTCAAGTTCCTTCTGAGGTAACAATAAGGTTACTTCAATTTCCTGCCGAACTGCGGCTGTTAGTGCACAACCCGTATTCAGACAATCTATCAGCAATTGATTCGCAGTATAGTACTGTTGCAACAGGTGCTGCTGCTCAGGACTAAAGTTCCATTGATGCTGAGTGTTACGATGCTCAGAGACGGCTGCTCTAAGCTGCTCTGCCCAACTTAGAGCGCTCGTTTTCCACCATGTCTGAAATTCTTTTCGATCCTTTGCTAGGTCTGGAAGTTGGTCTTTAAGCTGTTGCAGCGATCGGTGTAAATTGGTATCCATGACCAGAATTAGAGCATTGTCGAGAGCATCAACACAGGCACGAGCATGAGTGACATTGCCAGCGTCGGCTCCTTTAGCGTAGCGCTTGGCACTCATCGTACACTTTCGGACAAGATTATCTAATGCCATGTCGAGAAAAACTCCTTGATCTAGTGTCGAAGAAAGTGCGAGAAGTGGCACGAGTTGTGGCTGATGTGCAAGGGCATGGTGAAAGGCGCGAATTGCAGTCGGCGAGGGAGGAGCGGCAAGCGATTTTTGGTGTGCCCAGCCTAAGAATTTTTGTACATCCTGATCTTGAGCCACAAGTGCATCAATCTGCCGCTTCATCAACAGCACAAGCGGATCTGCACTTCGCAGCATCGCCGCCGTTAACAAAAAAATTTCCCGCCAGCGAGGATCGGTAATATGACTGACTAAGCGATCGAGGGGTTGCTCTGTGGCTTGCAGGTTGTAATTTGCCACAATTTTTCGTGCTGTAAAATATTCTTGAAAGGCTAAATCGGAAAACGAGAAAATCCCTCGTACTCGCTCGGTGAGTAGTCCATGTTGGAGTTCGATCGCTTTAAGGATTCCTTCGCTCTCGATTTGCAACTCTTCTAGCTCGATTTCTCCTCCGGGGAACTGCGAAGCAATCGTGCTGCGATTTTCCTCCAGGATCATCGAAGCAGTCGGCAAATCACGAAGATAGTCGCTAATGTATTCCTTAATGCTGTGTTGTTCAAAAAAGCACTTACCCTGCTCGAATGTGATCGCAGCAATCTGACTCAGCAGCTTGAGTTTTTGGGGCAATGAGAATCCTTGATACAGTTCCTCCCGCTCAAATCCTTTTGCTTCATCCCATTTGGACAGCAAAATATCGATACATTGCCGATAAAACTCCGATCGCTGGCTTGGGAATTGGTGCTGGTACTGAAACATCCAGCAGGCGAGATGTAGAAACAAGGGAGTTGCGGCAAGTTGGCGGAACGGTAGATTTTCGGACAGGTTGAGTTTCTCAATAAACTGACCTGCCTGTTCTCGCCCCTCTTGAGGAGTGATTTTTGTCAATGCCTCAAACCACTTCTGTCCAAAGGCAGCAATTTGAGCTTGAGTAAACGGAGCAATTTCAACATCAGTGAAGCGATTCAAGCTGAGTGATTTCGCTGCGGTGCGACAGGTGACAACAAATAGATTCTGTTGATAGTTTTCCGAAAATCTACGAATCTCCTTCACGACTGCCTTACTGTCTTGACCGCATTCATCTAACCCATCAAGCAACAGCAACATTTTTCCCGATCGCAACAAGGCTTCAACCACGTCGGAATCTGAAATGCCAGAGGTGAGAAATTCCTCGCGAATGTAGTGAATTAAACTGAATTCATCCATCGCTCTAGACTCGTCAGCAAAATCCCGCAGCGTGATAAAAATGGGAATCCGATTTGCAGCAAATCGACCCCGGTTGCACTGAATGGCGAGATGCTGCAAGAAGGTAGTTTTACCTGCTCCAGGTTTGCCCAATATCCGAAGCTTCGAGTAGGTTTCGACGGCTCTTGTTCCCTCCGTTTGAGTCTGAGACATCTCGCCGAGTCCAAAGAGATCGAAGTCTTTTGATGTAAAGTTTTGCAGGTCAGAAATTCCTAGCCATTGTTGGCTGACGATTTCTTCCAAGATGTTGACATCAATGTAAAGGTCGTCAATTTTGATAGGACGGCTCACGTTCAATAACTGCAACGTGCCACACTGATTTTGCACTTTGTCCTGACGTTGTACTCTCACCTGACGGACTAGGCTCTCCATTTCCGGAGGAGTTTCATATGCCTGTTTAGGCTCTGATCTTGCGATCGCAGAATGTTCAGCGATGTCTTGCCAATCTAGCCCTAAAGCAGAACACAATTCGATAAAAATATGACGTTCCACCGGACGACCTGTGAAAAATCTCCAAACGGGTTGGCGGGTCCTAAGGTTCACTTCCATTGCCAAGCCTTCCTGCGTCCAGCCCGTGCGATCAAAGGCGCTTTTAGCTTGTTTGATTCCCGCTTCTGTCGCTTGGAACGATCGCTTTGCCATCGGAAAACCCCTGTGCTCAAGATCCATTACCCACAAGCGCCTGGATCTTAATATTTATCTTTAGAATCGTAATCTTTCGGTAGAAGCAGAGTCCGCGAAACTGAAGTGATTTCTGCTCTAGGAAATGCAAGTGCAACGATTGAAAATAAGTCCTCTTTTGGATATCTCTAAGGTAAGAGGTAACTAAGCTGGGTTGTAGAACACACTGAAATTTAACCTTAGTCGAGTTACAAAGTGAACACTTTAACGACTCCATCAATTTCCGTGGCGGATCGCATTCTAGTCGTCGATGACATTGAAGATAACTCTGTTCTGCTTCAAGTCGTTCTAGAGCAAGAAGGCTACGAGGTAGATGTGGCAAACAGCGGTCGAAAGGCATTAGACAAAGTTGAGTACCACCAACCCGACTTAATTTTGCTGGATGTAATGATGCCGGAAATGAATGGGTTTGAAGTGACACAACGGATTCGGCAAAACAATCGTATTCCCTTCATTCCAATTTTGTTGATTACAGGGTATGACCAGTTCAATTCAGCAGAAGAATTTGAATTCGGTGCAGATGACTTCATTCGTAAACCCGTTGACTTTAATCTTTTGCTCGATCGTATTCGCACTATCTTGCCCGAGGACCGCAACGATCAAGCGTTCCGAAGCCGTTAATCGCTTCGAGTGAAATGACCAGCGTTCGTGTTGCTTGCTTTATGCAGATGCGACTAATTCACTAACGATCGCGATTACTTTCTCTGGAACAGCAGGTTTAGTTAGATGACGCTGAAACCCGACGGAGATTGCTTGCTGCTGATCTAATTCTCCAGCGTAAGCGGTTAGCGCGATCACGGGAACTTGTTCACCATTGGGCAGGGAGCGAATCTGATTAAGCAACATATAGCCATCCATCTCTGGCATTCAAACGGGCGGCATGACAACTTTTCGAGCGATTCCTAGCGTTTTGAGCGTCTGAATTGCCCACCAAGTCACATCAATCTGCCACCATTTCCAGCCTGCTTTTGCCACATTCGGATGAGCATGATGATTATTGTGCCAACCTTCTCCAAATGCAAGCAGGGCTACCCACCAGAGATTACGCGACCCATCTTCGGTGTCAAAAGTTCGATTGCCAAATAGATGAGTGGCTGAGTTGATCAGCCAAGTTGTATGCCAAAGCAATACAATTCGAACAAATACACCATAGACGACGAATGACCAACCACCGATCGCATAAAGCAGCAGTCCAATCGGTAGTTGTAAGAGTAGGAAATAGCGATCGAGCCACAGGTAAAACGGATCGCGAGCTAAGTCAGGTGCGTATCGGTAATAGGTTTCAGTCGCAAAGAATTGATCGCGTGGATAAAGAATCCAAAGAATGTGACTCCACCAGAAGCCCCGTCGAGCAGAATAAGGATCTTTCTCGACATCTTCAGTAAAGGCGTGATGTAATCGATGTCCAGATACCCAGAAGATTGGACCTCCCTGCATTGCAAGTGCGCCCAGAAAGCCAAAGGTATACTCTAGTGCCTTCGGAACTTGGAAACTGCGGTGAGTCAATAAGCGATGATAACCCAAACAGATCCCAAGGCTGCCAAATAGCCAATGAAGTGTAAGCATAACTCCGAATGCTGACCAAGAGAAAAACCAAGGCGCAAGGAGCGCGAGCAGATGAACTGTGCTGAAAAAGACGACATTCGTCCAGTTCAGTACGAGCGGTTGCTGTTCTGTTAAAGCAGAACTAGAAGATTGCACAGTCACAAATTTCCTTAGACGTATTAAAGTATTGGTGTAACAAAGCCTGAATTATGCTGCGTACAACTCTGTTTTAGAGAAAGTTGCAGAATGCCATCTACAGCTTTTGAATGTTTTATCAGAATTTGTATAAGTTATACGTAAGTTATACGTAAGTTATACGTTGATTTAGATTGAACAGCAGTTTGCCAAAATTAGCTTGATTAACGAATTCCTAAACTGATGGTTAAGACTCAAATTCTAAGTCAGTTGCCCGCTCACTTTAGCGATCAAGTTCTTTGCTATTATGTCAACGCTGCCGCTAACTCAAGCTTGCCCGAATCGTCAACATTTCAAACTGGTACCTTAAGCAAGTTATTTTGACTGGCGACAAGCCTTTGTTTGAAGTATGTCCGGGAGCTGAACTCGAAATCTATATTTTCTGACGACTCACGCACAACTCGCATTAAGCCTTAATTTTGTTTTACCGCCTCGCTAGTAATGGCTCTTCGTCAGGGATTACAGGTTCATAGTCTTGACAGTTAATTGCTTCTTCTGTCAAAGCTTTGCATGGATAGAGTGTACATTTCAAATTGTACTCCCCTGTAAAGAAAGTACAGTCACTACAGGGAACTTGATGTAATCGTTGAAGATTTGCCCAACCTTGCAGCAAAGCTTGCCACATCGAGATTAAGAAGCCGATAAGAACGAGCCAAATACAAATTGTGAAAATTGCTCTTCCAAGATGTGAAATGTCTTGAAGTAAAGCCGCTATCAGCATGGTAGAACCTTAAGGAGTTTTAATCAGATGTGTGAGAACCCATAGAGAAAAGCGTGATATCTGAACTTGCTACTAATTTAGTATTTTTAGTATTGTTGTCGCCATGAGAAAGAGGTCTGTTGCTTACTTGATCAAGTGCAGAAGACTTCGCAGAACGCTCACGCCTGCCAAATCCCACAATAGATAGGCTGCAAATCCGATCATTGCTAAACGTCCGTTCCATAATTCTGCTTGGGGATTAAAGCCGAACAGAAAAGCATTGCGATCGATACCATTGTATTCTGTAGCGACGGGAGGTAATTTGGTGGCTTTGTTAGTTTGCATGATTTACATTTCTTAATGAACTCCTTTCATGGTATTGACAGAGTTCACGTTTGCTATTGACCTTTAGAGGCATCTCTTCACGATTCGGTTAGATTCGTGATCAAGGCGATGAGTTGAGCATCATTGATCGGTCTTGCAATATGAATCTGAAAGTTAGCCCCGATCGCGGACTGTGCTAAAAAGTTTCCGGCGCTCTGGTCTGTCGAATTAGAGACAGTTCACTCTCATTGATAGAGGAGTAAGCATAAAGAATGAAGTAATCTAATCAAGCTGTAGCACTTTAACCGATTTTATGCTGATTGTTCATCACTTAAATAATTCTCGCTCTCAACGTGTATTGTGGCTGCTAGAGGAACTCGGATTAGAGTATGACATTCAGTACTACCAACGCGACCCCGAAACTTTATTAGCACCAGCATCTTTGCATCAGGTACATCCTCTAGGAAAATCTCCTGTCGTGACTGACGGGGACTTAACTCTGGCAGAATCGGGTGCGATTGTTGAATACTTGATCGATCGATCAATATGGTGAAGGGCAGTTGATTCCTCCACCGGATACATCCGACCGATTGCGTTACACCTATTGGCTGCATTATGCTGAAGGATCGGCAATGCCACCACTACTGTTAAAGCTGATCTTCGATCGCATCGAACAGCAATCGATGCCGTTTTTCATCAAGCCCGTCGCCCGTTTGATCACAAGTCGGACTAAGCAAGCCTTCATCGAACCTCAACTGATGCGGCACCTAGACTACTTAGAAGCAGAACTTGGAAAAAGCTTATGGTTTGCTGGAGATGATTTTACAGGCGCTGACGTTCAGATGAGTTTTTCGATCGAAGCAGCAGTTGCACGAGCAGGTTTAGACAGAAGCCGCCCGAAGTTAATTGAATTTTGCGTTGCCTTTGGCACAGCGTAGCTGCCCGCATTCACAGTCGTCCAGCTTATCAGCGGGCATTAGAAAGTGGCGATGCATACGAGTTTGCAAGTTGATAACAACGCAGTTTCTAGAATCTGTCATCAAGTCAATCGCCTGCGATTTCTGCAAGCAAAGGAGAATCTAAAAAACACAAGCGCTCGCAATAACGCGATCGTTCCATTCTTAAACAACCTGCACAAGCTCTGAAATAGTCCAAACTCTACAATCGCAAGCGTATGTCTATCCTTGAGATCGCGGTTAGTTAATCCGAAAAATATCCGGCAAATTCTGAATGCGTTGGGCAAGCTCAGAGATTTGAGTATAAGTGGTAATCAACTCTTTTCCGTCCACATTGAGTTGACGAGTCGGATACTTCTGAAAGACTTCAATCAGTGAAATTCGATTGTCGCCACTGGCAGACAAGACTAGCGCGGCTCGAAGGGCTTGACGATTTGAGGCGTTTGCAGGTGTTTGAATGGTGCGACCAATGCGATCAAGCGCAAAATCTCCTGCTGGACTGTTTAGCACACGATCAAGCGTAATCAGTCGCACCGGAATTTCTCGGGTGAGGGCGGATCTAACTGCCTCTGGGCTTTGGTTCGTGCGCCGTAGATAGTAACTAATGGTCGAAGACTGCCTACCTGTTTGGGCAAACTCAGCCAGTTCCTGAACGGAAAACGTTTCACTGAACGCACCATATCGAAACACGATTGCGTCTGCTGCGACCGCTGAATGACCCCAAACTAAGGTGCTAACACCAATGACCAAGCCTGCAAGACTGTGGCGAATTGAGGAAAAGAGTTTCATAAATTGCGAATTTATAAGATTGTTCTCACAGTCTACAAAGTGCTTTTTACAATCAGCCCTCTCAAACGTTAGAACACTGGTGAGGATGACGCATCTTTAGACAGGTTTATGAGGAAATGCCTGAGATTCACAAAGAAACCTTTGTGCATGAAGAAGTGACAATTAAACTGAGGCAAGTTGTTTTACTTTCCCTTCCAAGGACTGCATAATTGCCTGGTACGGCTTGATGAACTTATCAATCCCATCTTTTGCAACATCCTCCATCACTTGGTCAAGATTGATATCGATGTCTGGATCTTTCAGATTCTCGATCAGCGTGTGTGCTTTATCTAAATCTGTAGTTAAGCGATCGGCAACATCACAATGATCTGCACAAGCTTCGATTGTTGCGGGCGGCAGTGTATTCACCGTATCTGCACCGATCAGCGCATCCACGTACATCACATCGCTATAGGTTGGGTCTTTCGTTCCTGTGCTTGCCCACAGTAGACGCTGAACATTTGCGCCTTTTGCTTTGAGTGCTTGCCATCGATCACTGTTCACCAGTTCTTGATACTTCTCATAGGCAAGTTTGGCATTTGCGATCGCAACTTTCCCTTTGACCGCACTCAACTGAGCTGAAAATTGCGCTCCATCTGTTCCAACCGTCTTAAGCTTTTCGTCAAGGAGTTCATCAACCCTGCCATCAATTCGACTCAAGAAGAAACTAGCAACGGATGCAATCTTGCTGATGTCCTGATTCTTCGCCACACGCGCTTCTAGTCCACGCAAATAAGCCTCAGCCGCATCAACATAGTTTTTCAGGCTAAATAAAAGCGTGACATTCACATTGATGCCATCTCGGATCACTCGTTCGATCGCTTCAAACCCGCTCAGCGTTCCAGGAATCTTAATCATGACGTTTGCGCGTCCGATTTCCTGATAGTAGCGGTGAGCATCCTCGATCGTCGCTTGCGTGTCATCTGCGATCGTCGGACGAACCTCGATGCTGACATAGCCATCTAAGCCGCCTGACTCTTCATAAAGCGGTTGCAGAATATCACAAGCATTCCGAATATCATCAAAAATTAGCGATTCATAAATCTGCTCAACTGACTTTTGAGCTTGAATGCCTACTTCAATATCAGCATCGTAAAGCTTACTACCAGAAACTGCTTTCTCAAAGATAGCTGGATTAGTCGTAATACCGCGAATACCCCGTTTTTCAATCATGCGTCGTAGTTCACCCGACTGAATCAAATCACGGGTCAAATTATCCATCCAAATACTTTGTCCATAGTCCCAAACTGCCAAAATCTGATTACTCGCCATCATATCCTCCTAAATCGCTATCTGTTCTTGACTTTTTCTACTTCGATTGAACTGCTTCGCGTCGTCCCAGTGGTGACTGTTCGTAGTGTTGTAGTAGATCGGCTGGGTTGTCGTAAATTGCGATCGCATCTACAAGCTGAGCATCATCAAAGTCTCCACAGCGAAACGCAATCACACTTACTCCAGCAGCAGAGGCAGCTTGAATATCATAAGGGGTATCTCCGAGCATAATGGCTTGCTCTGGTTGCAGTTGCACCTTGCTGAGCGCCGCTTGTACCAAATCTGGCTCAGGTTTAGAAGCCTCGGCATCATCAGAAGTTGTCTGCGGTTCCTCACCAAGCAAGTCTTCCACTTCAGCAGCTTTCAGTAAGCTCGATAACTCTTCGCTTGTGGCTGAACTCGCAACCACTAATTTGAAGCCATCTTGCTTCATTCGTTGAATCAGATCTCGTGAACCAGGAGCAGGCGCTAAATCCGCACTGAACTTTTCAATGATCAATTCTTTTCGTCGATCGGCAATCTTTTTACCAACTCCTTCTTTTCCATCGAGTTCTGTAACCATGCGCGGAATCACCTGATCGCTGCCCATCCCAATCAGCGGACGAACTGCTTCAAATTTAATCTCGTATCCCTGCTCTGCAAACGCTTCGACATAAGCATGAGCGTGAGCATCATTACTGATGACCAATGTGCCGTCAATATCGATGAGTACACCTTGAACTGTCATGATTTAACCTTGATTACTACGTTCTTCCATTGCGCAAGATCTAGAAGCACTTACATTTCACAGAAAGCGATCGCTACATTCCTAGCTCACAAAACTTTGTCACGAAGACTAATTGCGACCAATCCACTTTTCAGCATGGAGTCTCTGAACCACGCCCATTACCAAAACATCTAAATTTACTTTACGTTCATCGATCCAGAATGGCTCAAGCGTTGATGAATGCGTTCCAGCGTTAGCCAGCGAAAACCCTCGCTGCCCCTGAACGTCGTCATCAAAAAAGTAAACAATGAATTGGTCTTGTCCTCGATTCCAATGTCCAATCACTTGTGAACACTCGGCGTGAGTATAGCCCGGAAGCAGCATTTTTTGTTTCTGAAACGTGATATTCACGTCTGGAAGCTCTAGGTTATCTAGCATGTTTTGAAGCGCAGGTACATAGTCCTGCTGCACAAAATCTGCAAATGGTTTTGTCTCAGCACCAGGCGCTTTAGACTTCTTCTCTTGTGCTGGCTGTGCCGTTTTCTCTTTCGCTGGTTTTGCTTGAGATCCAGGCTTGCCCTCGATACTCTCTTTAGTCGTTCTGATTCTAGATTCATCTAGATTTAGAGCGTTGGGATTGTCTCCACTCACTGCACTGGGATCAGGAGCATTCGCTGAAGGAATGCTTGAAGCTTGAGCTACCGTTGTACTAACAATATTTTCTTTGATAACATCCTTGGCATTTCTGGCAACACTGATGTTTTCTTCTTCGAGCGAAGGTGCTTCTTCAGGAGAGTTAGGAGCGTCGTCACTAGATTCATCTCTCTCAGCTTGAGGGGCTTTATCTATTTCTGGCTCAACTGCTTCAGGCTGAGATTCACCAGTTTCAGAAGTTTCTTGCTTAGAGAGATTTGTGATTGCTTCAGATGACATGAGTACTTAGCCTGGAACGACTGTTGAAATTCTGTCTATATTTACTAGCGTAGAGCCTCAATCAATTGTTTCGTCCTCCTAATTGCTGAGAAGCGAAAAGCCTCTCGTCAAAGGGTTGTGTCGCAAAAATGGTAGGGTGTGAAAGCTCAATTTTCTCTAGCCCTGCTCTAAATGACGACCGATTCCTTGTTCAAATGGCGGCACTTTTTGCCTGAGATCATCTTGCTAAATGTACGCTAGTACTTCGTTATTCCTTGAGCTACCGAAATTTGGAGGAGATGATGCAAGAGCGCGGAGTCGCCGTGGATCATTCGACCCTCAATCGGTGGGTGCTGAAATTCGCGTCAGAAATAAACAAGCGGATTCGTGGGTTCTTGAAGCCCACGAACGACTCGTGGAGGGTGGGCGAAACCTACATCGAAATCCGAGGAGAGTGGAGATACCTGTACCGAGCGGTGGATTCGGAAGGCAACACGCTGGACTTCATGCTCAGTGCGAAGCGGGCTGCCGCCTTGCCATCCCGCTTTTTTCGCAAAGTGTTAGAAGCCAAGCATACTCAGACTCCCCGAGTGATTACCGTGGATAAAAATGCAGCGTATCCCGTGGCGATGCATGAATTGAAGCAAGAGAAAACATTGAAAGCCGAGACCGAATTGCGGCAGCGCAAATATTTGAATAACCTCATTGAGCAAGACCACCGGAACATCAAACGAATTGTAAAACCGATGATGGGCTTTCAATCGTTTAACACGGCGAGAAGAACCTTGCGCGGAATTGAGGCAATGGCTATGGTTCGCAAAGGACAAGTGAAAGAAATTAGTCAAGGGGACAGTGTATCTTAAGCAAGATTCATCAACGAACTCTTCGGAGTGAGTGCTTAAAACAATACGGACGAGACCAGTTCGTTTGTTACTTTAAAGTCTTTGCGACACAACCTGAATTGGGAGTGCTACAACTCTACTCTCCACACTAGGAAAAATCTTTAAGATGCTAGCTTTAATTACTGTCCCTCTACAATTAACGCCTCAGTTGATGCGAGGTCATGTCTCATCGAACGCGCTCGATCGAAGTATGACAAATCGGCATATTTGCCCATGCTGTTCCTATGTTTTACTTCGACCTATACGATCGGGAAATGTGTACTGGCGTTGTAGCCATTGTTATCAAGAAATGCCTGCCTGGCTGTAACCTATAGCACACTCCAATACCCTATTAGGCTACTATATGAGTATTGGCGCTAGATCAGATGCTACAGCTCTCTGAAGCGGATCATAACCGAGCTGTTGAGTAATCCTCTCTCTCGCTAACGCACGGTACTCCCAAAAATGTTCTCCAGCAGCGCACAATCCCAAATACATATTGAGAACCTGCGGTTTCTTGAGCAAAATAATCCAGAGTTGATACCAGAATTGTCTCCGGATCTCTGGTCGGCATATTCCCTGATGCCAGATTAGTTGGGCAACCAGTGGCAACCCCTTACTCAGCGGAAATTGCATGGTTTGCTTTCGGCTTTTCAAGGAACCGATCTTGAGACATTGCTGTAAACAGCGTCTTAGATAATTCTGAGGCTCATACAGTGTCCAAAATCCTTCAACATACTCTCTAGCAACGTCTGTAATAGGGCGCGTTGGAATGAAATTCATTAGAGTATTCTGGTCACCTGTCGGATGGCTGTTGCCTTCAATTAATCGCTGCTCCTTTTTAAGCCGCTCCCAAAGGGCTGTATTGGGTAAAGCCTGAAGGATGCCTAACATCGGTTGAGGAATGCTGGTTTGTTCGACAAATGCTTGAATGCGATCGCCCGCCCCTGCTCGTTCTCCATCAAAACCGAGAATAAACCCTGCATAGATCAGCAAACCTGCCTCATTAATTTTGTCACAGGCTTCCACAAGCGGATTACGAGTGTTTTGCAGTTTGCGGGTGACTTGTAAGCTATCTTGGTCAGGAGTTTCAATGCCAAGGAAAACGGCAAAGAAGCCTGCTTCACTCATCAATTGGAGCAATTCATCATCCTCTGCCAAATTGACTGAGGCTTCCGTAATAAAGCTGAACGGATAGTTGTGCTGTTGCATCCAGGGAATCAGTTCCCGCAGGAAGCGTTTGACGTTTCGCTGATTGCCAATAAAGTTGTCATCCACAATGAAGAGTGAGCCACGCCAACCCAGGTTATAGAGGGTTTGCAACTCAGCCAAGGCTTGGTCAGGTTCTTTTGTGCGAGGTTTGCGACCATAGAGAGAAATAATGTCACAAAATTCGCAGTTGAAGGGACATCCGCGTGAAAACTGGATTGCCATCATCAAATAGGCATCTCGTTGCAGCAAATCAAAGCGTGGTACAGGGCTTTGGGTGACATCCGGCTTCTCAAGGGAACGAAAGATTCCTTGAGTTTCGCCACGATCAATCGCTTCCAGGAATTGAGGAACCGTCATCTCCCCTTCATCTAGGATCAAGAAATGGGCACCAGCATCGAGGGCATCTTGAGGCACAGAGGTAGGATAGGGTCCACCTACGGCTACTTTCTTACCGAACCGAACCGCTTTGCGAATCAATGCTTGAAAGTCTGGCTTTTGCACCAGCATGGCTGAAAGAATCACGAGATCACACCATTCCCAATCAGCTTCGGTTTCACAGTTAACATTGCGATCGAAAAACCGAATTTCCCAATCGGATGGCAGTAACGATGCAACTGTAATAATTCCTAGCGGTGGGATCACTGCTTTCAATCCAGCCATTTCCATGAAGCGATCGTAAGACCAGAAGGACTGAGGAAATTGAGGATAGAGCAGTAGTACTCTCATAAATTTCTTTAATAATTTATAGTTGACCTTGATGCAGTGAGAAGCATTGTACAAATAAGCAATTTGAAATCTTTTAGATTTCCTTCGCATCTTCTACAGTGACGACAAAGCATTGATCCATGACAGTTAGAACAGTAATACAAAGTCCCAACTGGATAGGATGAAGTAAACCGACGAAGTAAACCAGCAGAACAACGGAGACAAATAGGCTAGTTCGTCACGCTTTGATCAAATGCGGTAGTAATCAGTACACTAGAACTCGGACTCAGTCGGACTCAGTGCAGAAGTTGATTTCAGATGCATAATGATAAACACCAGCATTGCAAGGCATTTACATTACAAGAAACGTAGGTTATATCATTTGTAGTTTTCGTCTATCTAAAGTATGGCAAATTGTAAAATTGATTAGTTCATTACCAGGCTATTTGAGGGCACTTGTACAAATTGACTCAGCCGGTGAATGGATTGAGATGGTCGCTCAATTAGTGAGTCAGGCTTCTCGTCGAGAGTGAAACTTGTAAAATTACCCTTGAAAGCTGTCGAGTCCGATTACCAGGAGTCCATTTTCAGTTTCAGGCAGGAGAAATGGGATGAGCGAGACTGGGAAATCTATACCCGTAGACTGGCTGGTTGTGTCGCAAAAATGATGGTTCTGTTGCAAAGATCTTAAAGTGACAAACGAACGGGTCTCGTTTGCGTTGCTTTAAGCACTCACTCCGAAGAGTTTGTTGATAAACTCGGCTTGAGACACACTATTCCCTCGACTGATCCCTTTCACTTGCCCTTTGCGCATCATCGCCATTGCCTC
>NZ_JAMPLJ010000025.1:0-19805 GCF_039962505.1 Leptolyngbya sp. DQ-M1 | reverse complement strand
AGTTCTACTGCGGTTTCTCGGATTTCGATGCGGGTCACACCTGCCATTGTCATTTTTCTCCACACGGTAGAACTCAGTCTCTCATTTGTCGCTTCCTTTTTTCAATTTGGTATGACTCTTGATCCCCAGTGACCACAACCTCTTCTTCATCAGCAGATTCTTCCTCTGATTGAGTGACTGATCCAGCAGGCGCAGATGAAGTAGACTGACTTACCTTTTCCTCACCATCGGCAGCTTGCTCTGGCTGAGCGGGTTGAGTGGCTGCGTTAGAGTTTGTCTGCGCTGAGTTGAGGGTTGGTGCAGAGGGAGAGAGGGGTGCTGTGGCAGCCGTGGAAGGAGCAGTGACACTGAGAACGAGTCTTTGCGTATTTTGAACAACTTGGGCGGAAGGCAGCCCTGCTTTGCCGACGATCGTGACTCGCACCGTGTTGGCACCGAAAGGTGTTACGGAGATACTAGCGATTCCATCGGCTGGGTTATCTTGGCGAAACGCTTTACCCTCCGACAATTGCGCGTTAGCAATGTCTGCGATCAATGTTTGACGATCGCGGGTTGTAAAAACTTGGAGTGGTTGGCTGCTTGTGCTCTCTAAAAAGAGTTCAACCCCGTTAGATGTTGGTTTGACTTGCACGGCTGTAATTTGTGTAGCCTCAGCCCAAGCCGACTGAGCTATCAAAACCGATGCTAGACCTGCAACGCCCAAACAAGCAAATGACTGCGCTTTCAACATCTCTCCTCGCACGAAAACATAGGGATGGGAAACAATTCAACACGATAAAACAGCCTCTCCGGGATGAACACTAGAGGCGAAACTACAACCAGCGCAGAGCGCAGACCCCAAGGAACTGCTCTTTCAACTACTAAAGATTTCTATTAGCTGCTTGAACAGTTATGCTAGTCGCATCAAGCGAATGACACAACTTATCATTAAGCAGCGAAGTGGCGCGGCTGTCAACCGTGTTCTGATCAGGAAGTTCACTTTATTGATCAATCGATGAAATCAGCCAATGACCCTTGCATCTAGCCGTTTTGAGAATCTAGCCCGTCTCAGCTCGTTTCAATCCATCTCCTGAGCAGGAATCAACTAATCATCAATTGGGCCCAAATTCAGTTAATTGGAAGCTCTTGCAGCTCTACTTGCAAGATGGCAACTAATCACTTAATCTTATTGAGAAAGTCTCTCAGTTTACTCAGCCTGTTTTTGATTTTGTCGCTCCTTGTGGTCGCCGTCAATTCTTGTAAATCCTTTGAGGAGATGAAGAGTATGGTAAAGTCATCTTCACGACTCGGAGAGAAGGCGCAATCTTCTCAAAAAATTATGGCGCGCTCGCAAATGCTACTGCCTATAGGATTCGCGCTATGTTTGCTGATTCTCTTCGGGTGTTTGATGACGAGTATTACCTTCGGAGCAGCAAAGATTCATCCAAGTACCGTTTTCTCCGCCTTGACAGCATTTGATGGTTTGACAAACATCTGATTATCCGCACGGTGAGAGTTCCTCGATCGCTAATTGCACTAATGGTCAGAGCAGCATTAGCAGTTGCCGGAACAATCCTACAAGGACTGACTCACAATCCTCTGGCTGCACCTGATATTTTGGGCGTCAATAGCAGTGCAGCGTTTGACATAGTGATGATTTTAGTTCTCCTGGCCGCTGTATTTCTTGCTCTGATGAGTGTTCAGCTCAATTTTCTGCTCTCGCTGATTTTTTGGACTGTCTTTTTTCATTAAGTTAGTCACTAGATGCTGTAGCAACTTAGTGAAAAAATGGAGATTGGCATGGCGTTCCAGAAAGGTGAAAATTCTCATCACCCGCTCCCCAGATCAGTACTCACGGTTGAACCGATTCGAGATAAGAAGGCGATCGACCGAATTAAAAAAATGCTGCGTGACCAGCCACGGGATCTTTGTCTGTTTGTGCTGGGTATCAATACTGCCTTCCGTGCCAATGAATTGCTCTCGCTCACGATGGGTCAGGTGCGCCTACTTCAACCCGGTGATGTGCTGCGGGTCAAGCAAAGCAAAACCGGGAAGTTTCGGAGTGTGACGGTGAATGGAGCAGTGGTTAAGGCAATCTCACAATATCTTGCAGGCTCTTCCCTTCCCGATGACGCGTTCCTGTTCCAAGGCAAGCGCGGTTGCCTGACGGTTCCGACCGTGAGCACGATGGTGAAAACCTGGTGTCAGCATGTGGGATTGAAGGGGAAGTATGGCAGTCACAGTTTGCGCAAGACTTGGGGGTATTGGCAGCGACTAGAGCGTGGGACTACCATTCCGCTGCTGATGGAAGCCTTTGGACATGCCACACAGCAGCAGACGTTGGCGTATCTGGGAATTCAAGCCGAGGAGATTGCTCAGATTTATGGACTGGAACTATAGCCGAATGACATCCGATCAAGGGCAATACCTGCCACCGACAGCTTCTAAGGCTGAGAGTGGCGCTCAAGACAAGTTGAAACGCCGCTCTCATTTTGTCTATGGTCTTTACCCACGTTCAGGATTTCCGCAGATTAGTGCAACCTCAACTGAGCATTAGGTAATCAGTTGAAGTTACGCTTAGAAACCCCTTGCAGAGCTTTTCGCCGAGACTGCGCGAAGGTCATAGCGATCGAGGTTCATCACCTTGTCCCACACTGCCACAAAGTCCTGCACAAATTTCGGCTGCGAGTCCTCAGCTCCGTAGACTTCCGCGAGGGCACGCAGTTGAGAGTTTGAGCCGAAAATGAGGTCAACACGAGTAGCCGTCCACTTCTGTTCACCCGTTTTGCGATCGCTCCCCTCAAACTCGTATTCATCTTCAGAGGTCGCCTTCCATGTCGTGCCCAAGTCCAGCAGGTTCACGAAGAAGTCATGGGTTAACGTCTCCGGTCGATGGGTGAAGACGCCGTGTTTAGACCCGCCAAAGTTCGCACCCAGGACACGCAAGCCGCCTACGAGAACCGTCATCTGGGGGGCTGTCAGGGACAGCAATTGCGCCCGATCGACCAGCAGTTCCTCAAGCGATTCGCTGTGTTTGCCGCTCGTGTAGTTGCGGAACCCGTCCGCCGTCGGCTCAAGCGGGGCAAAAGACTCAACATCCGTTTTCTCCTGCAATGCATCCGTACGTCCCGGCTTAAAGGGAACCGTCACATCGTATCCAGCAGTCTTCGCCGCCTGTTCAACGCCTGCGCATCCGCCCAGAACAATCAGGTCAGCGAACGAAACCCGCTTTCCGCTAGACTGCGAGCGGTTGAACTCCTGTTGGATTCCCTCTAGGGTTTCCAGCACTGTTGCCAACTGCTCTGGCTGGTTGACTTCCCAATCTTTCTGGGGTGCGAGACGAATGCGTGCCCCGTTTGCTCCACCGCGCATGTCGGAGCAGCGGAACGTTGACGCCGACGCCCAAGCGGTCGAGACCAGTTGGGAGACAGACAGCCCTGCAGCAAGAATCTTGGCCTTGAGAGCGGCGATGTCCTGCTCATCAATCAAGTCATGATCCACGGCGGGGATGGGATCTTGCCACAAGAACTCTTCCTGGGGAACCTCCGGACCGAGATAGCGCGATCGCGGTCCCATGTCTCGGTGCGTTAGCTTGAACCACGCCTTGGCGAACTGATCTGCAAACTCATCCGGGTTATCGTGATAGCGCTGCGCAATCTGGTTGTAGATAGGGTCCATCTTCATGGCCATGTCCGCCGTGGTCATCATCGGGGCGTGCCGTTTCGACGGATCGTGCGCGTCGGGTACCGTACCCGCACCAGCGTCGCCCTTGGGTTTCCACTGCCACGCGCCAGCAGGACTCTTGGTCAGCTCCCAGTCATATTTGAACAGGGTTTCGAGATAGCTGTTGTCCCACTGTGTTGGTGTGGGAGTCCATGCGCCTTCGATCCCGCTGGTGATCGCATCGACGCCGACACCCGTGTTGAAGGCGTTCTTCCAGCCGAGACCCTGATCGATGATGGTGGCACCCCCAGGGTCAGCCCCGACGTGCGTCGCTTCACCCGCACCGTGACATTTGCCAAAGGTATGCCCGCCGGCGGTGAGTGCGACGGTCTCCTCATCGTTCATCGCCATCCGACCAAAGGTCTCGCGAATATCGCGCCCTGAACCGATCGGATCAGGCTCACCGTCTGGTCCTTCTGGGTTCACGTAGATCAGACCCATCTGAACGGCAGCGAGGGGATTCAGCAGCACTCGATCTTCTTCGTAACGCTCATTGCCAAGCCAGGCTTTCTCAGAACCCCAGTAGATGTCCTCCTCCGGCTGCCAGACATCCACCCGCCCGCCGGCAAAGCCGATTGTCTTGAAGCCCATCGACTCGAGGGCACAGTTGCCAGCGAAGATCATGAGGTCCGCCCAAGAGATCTTCTTGCCGTATTTCTGCTTGATGGGCCAAAGCAACATGCGTGCCTTATCGAGGTTGGCATTGTCGGGCCAACTGTTGAGCGGCTCAAACCGCTGGCTACCCGAGCCCGCGCCGCCGCGACCATCGCCCATACGATACGTGCCGGCGCTGTGCCACGCCATTCGGATGAAGAGCGGACCATAATGGCCGTAGTCGGCTGGCCACCAGTCCTGGGAGGTGGTCATCAACTCATAGATATCTGCCCTGAGGGCAGCTAAGTCGAGTGTCTTGAACTCTTCAGCATAGTTGAATTCCTCACCCATAGGATTGGATTGGGGTGAGTGCTGGTGGAGGACGCTCAGATTCAAATAATGCGGCCACCACTCTCGGTTTGTCGGCATATGGCGAACCTTAGGTTTCTGACCTCCGCCCGTAAACGGGCATCCGCTTGCGCTGCTCATAATATTTTCTGCCAAGTCTTGTAGTGTGGATTTTTGATGTACTGCAAACAAATAGCACAGCTGTAATTACTGGGATAATTGATGAAAAATATAATTGATGAGAAATATAATCAACGTTATGCTTCGAGACAATAGATTGTAATTTGAAGCAATCTGTTACATCAACAGCTCAAGAGGGCACTGTCAACTTAACCGAGTATGCTCAAATTTAAGCACAATAATCCTTGAACATTCAGCGTTGCTCAATGTTACACAGCAATTTTCAGGCAAGCGATCTCTCGCCACTCCTCAAAGCGTAGCTGTTCTCGGTAGCGTTTTGCACTCAGTTCGTGTTGCTTCGGGTGAAAGTGTCCTCGGATGGGTTCAAATGCTGATAGAAATCGTTGCGCTTGTCCGGGCGCTTTGAATCGCCCCATCCGCCTTTCTCTGATTCTTGTGGACTGATGGGAGTTCTCCGCCCGGTTGTTCAATCCCTTGTGCTGTCGATGCTCCACATTCGGCATCACTCGTCTCTTTGCGGCTTCATAGCTTTTCAGTTTGTCGGTGACATTCACCCGTGGCACGAACCCTTGTTTCTTCAGCAGCTTACGGAAGAATCGCTTCGCTGCCTTGGTGTCTCGATGTCGTTGCAGCAAGACATCCAGCACGTTTTCTTCACCATCCACCGCCCGCCACAGATAGTATTGTTGCTTTTTAATCGTCACCACCACCTCATCAAGATGCCATTTGTCTGTTACATAAGGACACTTGCGTCGCACCTGATTCGCGTACTCCTGCCCGAACTTCTGACACCACTCCCGAATTGTTTCATAGGTCACTTCGACGCCGCGTTGGCTTCGCCACGCTGAAAGCGACCAACATCATTTTCTCGATATCCCGGTAGCTCAAGGGAAAAGTGTAATACAGCCAAACGCAGTAGCTAATAATTTCGCTCCCGAAAGCGATGACGGGAGTACATGGGCAAGCAGGCAACGTTGAATCAGTGCGATTATTCTACACTTCGGTTAACCTGACAGTACCGGCGGGAAATCACGTGCTTGAAAATTGCTGTGTAACATTCAGCGTTGCTCAATGTTCAAGGATTGTCGTGCTTAATTTTGAACATCCCTGGTTAAGTTGACAATGCCAGAAGAACTTCCTAGGAGACTGAAGCAGTAATTCAGCCTGAGAAATCACGATCGAGAAAGCAACTCAATTAATTTATTGAAAAATAGTCTCACTAAGAGGATAGGATACATATTCCTAATAAAGCAAGAGCTTTTTTGCAAGCAAGTCTTATCAAGTTGCAGGCATAATCTCAGCAAATTGGAGAAAACCTAATGCTGACAGACCTTGCATCACTGCAAAAGAAGTGCTAACTTATCCAGACAGTAGTTATTAATGAAAATCAATCGCATTAACTTGCACCAAACAGCAAAGAAGTGTTAACTTATGTGGACAGTAGTTGTTAATGAAAATCAATCGCATTAACTTGTACCAAACAGCAAAAATTCAGCAAAATTGGAGTTCGTTTAAGTAGAGTTGTCATAACGACTATGTATTCGCGAGTGTTTGAGGATTTACTTAAACCTCGAGTACCAGAGATGGGCTCAATCCTTCCACCCTAGTCAGGCTGGTTCTATTCCTCTATCAATAGCTGGGCTAATACTAGGAAGAGTGCTTGAGCAACTCAAACTATTTCACTCTTCAAAATAAACGAATGATTTTACTAAGTCAGATCAAAGTTATGTCATTGATCTACATGTAGCTTGATGGCTAGAAAAGTATTCGCAAAGTAAATGTTTAGAGGTATCGGACAATGCAACCGATTCGTGATGTGTCTCTCTCTAATGCTCAAGACTTGATGGTGTCGCTTTCATCTTCAGCACCCAGTATCTTAGAATCCGGTTTTCAAGACGGACATGCTGCACCTGGCGCACAAAACATTACCCTACCCGGGCCGCTTTCAAAACGCTATCTCGATCGACAACAACAACGAGAATCGAACGCTAGAAGTTATCCTCGTCGGATTCATTTAGCCATTCGCGAAGCGAAAGGAATTTACATCAAGGATGTCGATGGCAATCTCTATTTTGACTGCTTAGCGGGCGCTGGCAGCTTGGCGCTTGGTCATAATCACCCTGCTGTACTGGCAGCAATGCGAGAGGCTTTAGATACCAATCTGCCCTTGCATACCCTGGATCTCACGACTCCCATCAAAGATACCTTCGTCGAAGAACTGTTTGCGAGTTTGCCAGGTGAATTTGCTCGGAAGGCGAAGATCCAGTTCTGTGGCCCCTCTGGGGCAGATGCTGTTGAAGCTGCGCTCAAACTCGTAAAAACTGCAACTGGACGGCGCAGCGTGTTGTCATTCCAAGGTGGCTATCATGGCATGACGCATGGCGCTTTAAGTCTGACCGGAAATCTGAAGGCTAAACAAGCAGTATCAGGACTAATGCCAGACGTGCATTTTCTGCCTTATCCCTATGCCTATCGCTGTCCGTTTGGGTTAGGTGGAGAGGCAGGACATCATATGAGTAGTCACTATATTGAATCACTGTTAGATGATCCAGAAAGTGGTATTGTGTCACCTGCGGCAATGATTTTAGAAATCGTGCAGGGTGAAGGTGGCGTGATTCCGGCTCCAGATGAATGGCTTCGTCAAATTCGCAGTCTGACTCGCGATCGCAATATTCCACTCATTGTTGATGAGATTCAATCTGGGTTAGGTCGGACAGGTAAGCTTTATGCCTTTGAGCATTCTGGAATCATGCCAGATGTGTTGTTATTGTCGAAAGCGATCGGGGGAAGTTTGCCCTTGTCGGTTGTGTTGTATGATGAAGCGTTAGATCAATGGGCGCCGGGCGCTCATGCTGGTACGTTCCGAGGAAATCAGCTAGCGATGGCAGCCGGAACTGCAACTTTACGGTACATCGTAGAGAATCGTCTGTCAGACCATGCTACTAAAATGGGCGATCGCTTGATGGCACACTTGCGTCAAATTCAGTCTGATTTCCCCTGCCTAGGTGAAGTGCGGGGACGAGGATTGATGGTTGGAGTTGAGATTGTAAATCCAGCGATCGCGGCGAATCGGTGCGGTAGCTATCCTGCATATTCTCAACTTGCGAGTTGCATTCAAGCTGAATGTTTGCGCCGAGGTCTAATCATCGAGATTGGAGGACGGCACAGTAGCGTGATCCGCTTTTTGCCGCCGTTAATTGTCACTGCCGAGCAGATTGACAGCATTAGTGAGATTTTCGAGCGGGGCGTAAAAGCAGCCGTAGAACAATTCCTGTAATTCAGTTTAACTATTGATACGCCTTGAGGTGTGTGGATGATCAATGCTCAATCAACCCAATTTGATGCTCACTTCCTGACCAATTCGACGAAGAGCCTAGTGGCTTATCATCAAGCGATCGTAACCGCACAGGAAGTGTTGCTGCACTATTTTGCCAATCAAACTCAAGCTTACAGCGGAGCGTCTCCCGAAGAAATTGCATCAACCTTAGCAACGGTTGATTTCTTCCCAATGTTTGGACGAGAGCTATCTCAAGTTCTAAACGATGTTGGCAAAACTGTTGTCAGCCATTCGGTTAACGTCTCTCATTCCCATTGCATGGCTCATTTGCATTGTCCGCCGCTCATTCCTGCGTTGACATCTGAGTTGCTGATTAATGCCATGAACCAATCGATGGATTCTTGGGATCAAAGCCCAGCAGCAACTCTGTTAGAACAACAGATGGTGAATGAGTTGTGTCGCTTATTCGGTTATGGTGCAGGTGCAGATGGGATTTTTACCAGTGGTGGGACACAATCGAACTTTATGGGATTGCTGCTGGCTCGTGATCGTTATGCAAGCCAACACTTGAATTGGCAAATTCAGCAACAAGGTCTACCACCAGAAGCCAATCGCTTTCGGATTCTCTGCTCGGATGTGTCGCATTTTACAATTCGACAAGCGGCTGCTTTGTTGGGATTAGGGGAGAAATCCGTTATTCAAATCGAAACGGATGCAGAGTATCGCTTGTGTCCGATTGCACTTGAGCGCCAATTGCAACAGCTTCAGGCGGAGAAACTGTTGCCGATCGCGATTGTCGCAACGGCTGGAACAACAGATTTTGGTAGTATTGATCCACTGCTAGAATTAGCAGCTTGCGCGAAACGATATGGGCTTTGGTTCCATGTGGATGCTGCTTTTGGTGGTGCTTTGGTGCTGAGCGATCGCCATCGGCATAAGCTTGCTGGAATTGAGTTAGCAGATTCGATCACGGTAGACTTTCACAAGCTGTTTTATCAACCGATTAGCTGTGGTGCGTTTCTGCTCAAAGATCGATCGCACTTCAATTTCATCAAGCTTCACGCAGACTATCTCAACCCAGAAACAAATGCTGTTGAGGGAATTCCTGACCTCGTGACGAAATCCGTACAGACAACACGGCGGTTTGACGCCCTGAAATTGTTCGTCTCTCTGCAAGCCTTAGGACGGCAACAATTTGCAGAAATGATTGATACAACGTTGGAGTTAGCAACAGCAACAGCACAGTTGATTAGTACAGATCCAGCATTGGAATTAGCTAATCATCCCGCGATCAATGCAGTTGTGTTCCGCTACTATCCTCAGCAGAATGTTTCAGATCAAAAATCAGAAGGTTGGCATAACCGCATTAATAGCCAGATTCGAGCCATGCTGCTGCAATCTGGAGAAGCGGTGATTGCCCAAACGAAGATTCGCGATCGCGTTTATCTCAAATTTACGCTGCTTAATCCTCGCACGACCCTAGCAGACATTCGCAAAATCCTAGACTCGATTAAACAGTTAGGTCAAGTATTGGAGAGAATTTAATGACAGAAAACACACTGATCAAACCTGCAACGCGTTCTCTGACTCGTACCGATAAGCAAGTTGCTGAACAAGTTACAATTCAAAGCTTTCTAAACTGTTATCTGCGGGAAATTGGAACCTGTAAAACCATTGAAATAGTGGATTTATCTTGCGCCAAGCTCGATGCAGTTCTACTTGAAACATTCAGTCGCGAGGGCGCTCGATCGCTGATCCGAATTCCCTTAAAGCATCAATGCATTGATTTGCTCATTGGCTTACGTTACTGGTCGCCGACTGGACGGCACCTATTCTGCTTTCCAGTTTATTCTCAAACTTTAGACGGTTCTAAATTAGAGCTTGATTACGTCACGCTGGTTGCTCTGATCGCCAAAGAACTTGCTTTGATGAATGGTAGCCATGACCATCAAGCTGAACTCATGATGCGTGTCATTCAAAGCTGTAGCAATATTGAGCAATTTGTTCAAGGGCGACGGCAGCAGGCTGAAATGCTTTACGCATTTCGGAGTACATTTATTGATACCGAACAAGCCCTGATTTTTGGGCATCATCTGCATCCTACTCCCAAGAGCCGACAAGGGTTTTCTGAGGAGGAATTATTCCTGTACTCACCCGAATTACAAGGGAACTTTCCGTTACACTATTTTCGAGTTCATCGATCAATTGTTCAAGAAGGTTCAGCGTTATCTCAAACGGCTACAGCGCTAATTAAGCAGGAACTTTTGTCCGATGCATCTATTAAGGATGAATTCAAAACAGCTTACTGCCAGGAAGATGAGTATGCATTGCTACCCGTCCATCCTTGGCAAGCAATTTTCTTGAAACAACAACTCGCAGTTCAGGACTTATTGCGTACCGGACTGTTGCAAGATCTGGGGTCACAAGGACGTAATTATCAACCTACCTCTTCGATCCGCACGGTCTATCACCCAGAAACAGCGTTCATGCTGAAGCTATCCTTGAACATTAAAATTACGAACTCAGTTCGTACTAACTTGTACAAAGAGCTAGAACGCAGCATCGAGGTTCATCAACTTTTGTCTGGCGTGATTGGTCAAGAATTGCGCGATCGCTGCTCCAATTTCACGATCATTCGCGACCCTGCTTATATCACCTTAAAAATTGATGATCAGCCTGTAGACGGCTTCGCTACGATTCTGCGAGAAAATCCTTTCCCAGCCAGCTCTGAGGCTGATGCAACTTGTCTCATTGCTTTGTGCCAAGATTCTATTTCAGGCGAAGGGTCTCGGCTGTCTGAGATTATCCATCAGTTGGCGCAGCGCGAAGGGCGTTCCACTGATGCAGTGAGTTTAGACTGGTTCCGTCGCTATCTGAAGATATCTCTAGAGCCAATCTTATGGCTCTACTTTACCCACGGCATTGGAATCGAAGCTCATCAGCAAAACAGCGTATTGCAATTGCAAGATGGTTACCCTCACCACTTCTTTTACCGAGACAACCAAGGGTATTACTACCGAAAATCGTTTCATTCGCACCTCAATCAACTGCTTCCTGGGATTAGCGAGAAAAGCCAAACGATTTGCGACGATGCAGTGATTGATGAACGGCTAGGGTATTACCTATTCATTAATAATTTGTTTGGGCTGATTAATGCATTCGGTGTTGCCAGACTGGTTGATGAGCGATCGCTACTCAGCGAATTGCGCAATGAGTTGATCAAGCACTCTACTGCGGATCAAGGGTGCTCTACGCTCTTACAAACTCTTCTGTGCCAAAAGCAGTTGCGCTGCAAAGCGAATTTACTGACAAGATTCCACAATCTAGATGAATTGGTAGGCCCTGTCTCTACACAGTCTGTCTACGTAGAAATCGACAATCCGTTGTATTCTGATGAGAGCTATGCCATCTAACACGCTGCAATACGCTTACGAAATTCACGATTCCAGCATTAATCAATCTATTGCTTTTCGTCCAGTGGAGTTGCAGCAAGATCTATCACGCATTCACTGCTGGATGAATCAACCTCACGTGGTTCCCTTTTGGAAACTGGCGTTTGATCTAGAGAGAATGCAAGCGCATTTAGAACGCGCGATCGCTGATTCACACCAAACGCTTTATATGGGTTGCCTCAACAATGTGCCCATGAGTTATTGGGAGTCCTACTGGGCTGCAGATGACGTTGTTGCTCAGTGCTATCCGGCGCAGCCTGCCGATCAGGGAATTCATTTATTAATCGGTCCACCCGAATTCCTGGGTAAAGGCTATGCACTGCCTTTGTTGCGGGCAATGGTTACGTTTCAGTTTCAACAGCCTGAAACGCAGAAAATTATTGCTGAACCGGATATTCGCAATCACAAAATGATTCATGTATTTGAACGCTGCGGTTTTGAATTTCAAACAGAAATTGAATTACCGGACAAACGAGCCGCGCTGATGTTTTGCGAACGGCACCGTTTCTTTGAGAGGTCGAAATAATGTCTGAACCCGTTTTTGATGTGATTGGTGTCGGAATTGGCCCCTTTAATCTAGGCTTGGCGGCACTTTTAGAGCCAGTGTCAGAAATTAATGCGCTATTCCTAGAACAAAAACCACAATTTCAATGGCATCCCGGTTTGCTGCTTGAGGGCGCGACGATTCAAGTTCCGTTTCTAGCCGATTTAGTCACTATGGCTGATCCGAGTAGCCGCTTTAGTTTTCTGAGCTATCTCAAAGCCCAATCTCGACTTTACCACTTCTACTTTCTGGAGCATTTTCACATTCTGCGGCAGGAGTACAACCATTACTGTCAGTGGGTTGCGGAACAGTTGCCAAGTTGCCGATTTGGTCAGCGAGTCGAGGCGATTTCCTGGCAGAATGACTGCTTTGGGGTTCAAGTATTCGATGTTGCTTCGCAAAAAACTCGCTCTTACTATTGCCGCAATCTAGTCTTGGGAGTCGGCAGCATTCCATCCGTGCCGTCTTGTTTGCAAAGCTTCCTATCAGATACCGTTTTTCACTCAGCCAATTTCTTGCAGCACCGCGATCGCTGCCGTGAATATGACTCCATTACGGTCATTGGTTCAGGTCAAAGCGCGGCTGAGGTGTTTTACGAGCTATTGCAGGAGCAAGAAACCTCTGGCTATCAGCTCAATTGGCACACCCGTTCTCCTGGCTTTTTCCCAATGGAATATTCCAAGCTGGGCTTAGAACATTTTTCGCCTGACTATATTCACTATTTCCATAATTTACCACCGGAGCGTCGCGACCAAGTTCTGACCCAACAGGGGTTACTTTACAAGGGAATTAGCTTTAGCACGATCGCGGATATCTACGATCTGTTGTATCAACGGTCGATCGCAGGCAATCAACCGAAGGTGCAGTTACTTTCCTCAGTGGAAGTCAAGGAAGTAGAAAAGATTGGCGATTCTTATCGGCTAGGCTATCGGCATCGGCAACAGGACGATCGCTTTTCTCATGAGACAAACTGCATCATTCTCGCAACCGGCTACCATCATGCAATTCCGAACTGTATTGAAGGGATTCGCTCTTTGATTGAATGGGATGAGCAAGAGCGCTACAGCGTCAAGCTGGACTATCGACTTGAACTGACTCAGGATATTCCCAATCAGATCTTTGTTCAGAATAGTGAATTGCATACGCATGGAGTTGGCGCACCGGATTTGGGGTTAGGCGCTTACCGAAATTCTGTGATCATCAACACCCTTGCGGGTAAAACAGTCTATCCTACTCATAGCCGCAATGTCTTTCAACAGTTTGGGATCGCAGCATGAAACAGCGATCGCAAATTGTATCGAGTGTCCTGTTTCTCTGCGTGTTTTTAGCAATATTCAATGAGGTATTGCTTTCACCGTTTTATCCTCAGTTTTTTCGCAAGGTTTTTGAGATTGAGGACATTGCCTATACCGGATACTACATCTTTATTTGCCGTTTAACGGTAGTGGTCTGTTCTCCGCTTTGGGGAGTTCTTGCGCGGCGATTTGAAGTCAAACATCTGCTCTATATCGGTCAGCTTGGAACTGCGATCATGACTGCGTTCATGGGAACTTCCACAACGGCGGATCAGTTCCTCATCTACACAGTTTTGCTGCTCGCTTGCAAAAGTAGCTATTTACTGGTGTATCCTTTGATTATTCAACTGGCAGGTGAAGCTAAACGAGCAGCAGTTGCAGGCACCTATCAAGCTGTCTTTCATGGGGCGATCATTGCAGCGACGATCGCTGGGGCTTGGATGGTTGATTTGGAAGCTCCGTTGTTTTTGTTTTACTGGATTGCAGCGGCAGACATTTTGCAGCTCGGTCTCTGCCTGTATTGCTTACGAGGAGTTTCCACGCAACGTCCGGACAGTCAGGAAGCTAGCCAGCCTTCAACAAGCGGGAATCAAACGGGCTTTATTCTTGCGATCGGCAGTGCGATTCTCACTTTCCAACTTGCCAATAATCTCGTACGTCCTTATTTCACAGAATATGTCATCGCCGCGCCCTTTAGCCTGAATCTACTATCGAGTAGTCTGCTCTTTCTAATTCCCAGTGTGACCGCAGTTGTTGCTTTACCGTACATTCGCTCTGCTTGCATTCCAAAACGCCTGCCTTCTATCTATTTAGTTGGCTTGTGTCTTCTATCTGTCAGCTTGTTTGTTCAAGGCTGGACACAGCAGGCTGTTGTTCTGATATTGGCTCGAATCGTCTATGGATTCTGCTTAGCAGTCACACAAGCCGCTCTAGAACTGAAGCTATTCAGCAATAGCGCTGTAAACCGGCTTCATTTTAATTACAGCCTAGCCACTTCGTTTGCCAATGTTGGAAATCTCGCAGCACCGTTAATCGCCTCCTGGCTTGTAAGTTCTTACAATTTAGCCGCTCCGCTTCTGGTTGCTGCGATCGTTTGTGTGGCTAATTTTCTATTGGTTCGATTCACAGTTTTTCGCAAATTGTCTTTGTCTTTCCAACCGTAATTTTAGGAGTTTTCACAATGAATCAGTTACAGACTTTAGAACGGGCATTGACCACACCGCATTGGCAGGCTGTCGGCAGTGCGCTTCTAGCAAAAATGCTCTCTGAATTCATGTATGAGGAAATGATTCAACCAGAACTCCTCAGCACTGGAGAAACACATCTTTATCAACTTTCTCTGCCTGAAGGGGTGGCTTACCGCTTTGAGGCTAAACCCCGGCTATTTGACAGTTATCGGGTGTTTCCAGAATCGATTCAACGACGGGAAGGGAATAGCTATGTCCCTGCTTTCAATCCCCTGCAATTCGTGATGGATTCTCATACTCAGATTGGCATGACCGCCGAAACGACAGCTCATTTGTTGAAGGAATTGAGCAATACGCTGCTTGCTGATGCTCACATTCATGCGGCAAAGGAAACTCAAGCAGTTGATCTCATCAACTTAGAGTATCCGCAAGTGGAAGGGGAGATGGAGGGACATCCCTGGATTACCTTTAACAAGGGACGCATTGGATTTGGCTATGACGACTATTTAGCCTATGCTCCCGAACAAAAACAAGAAATTCAGTTATTCTGGATTGCTGTGAAGCGAGATCGTGCTCAATTTGCTGCGGTGACTGGACTAGAGTACTCGACTCTGATTCAGGAAGAATTGGAAGGAACGCTTGCAGAATTTGAAATGCAATTAAAGTTGCGGAATTTGCAAGCTGAGGAGTACTATTTCCTCCCAGTCCACGAATGGCAGTGGAAGAATATCATCATCCCACTGTTTATCGAAGAAGTAGCGAATCACGCAATCGTTCCTTTAGGACACAGTCGCGATCGCTATTTACCTCAGCAATCGATTCGCACCTTTGCCAATGTTACGCAGCACAAGAAACGCTACGTGAAGCTGCCGCTCAGCATCCTCAATACGCTGGTCTATCGGGGATTGCCAGGGGAACGAACCATTGTTGCGCCTCAAGTAACAGAATGGGTGAAATCCATTTGCGATCGCGATGCCTTCCTCCGGGACGAATGCCGCCTGATTCTGCCTGGGGAGATCGCCAGCATTAACTATGATCACCCCTACTACACACAGCTATCCGGCGCTCCCTACCAGTACAAGGAAATGCTGGGATGTCTCTGGCGAGAAAGCGTCCTTACTTACACCGAACCGGATGAGCGTCCAATCACGCTTGCGGCATTGCTGCATGTCGATCGCAACGGTCAGCCGTTTATCTCTCAACTTGTAGCACAATCAGGACTCAGCTTAGAAGTTTGGTTAGATCGATTATTCAATACAGTGCTGCCCCCGCTGTTGCACTATCTCTATCAATACGGCACTGTCTTCTCTCCTCATGGCGAAAATACAATTTTGGTGCTGAAAAATCATGCCCCCCATCGTCTTGCAATGAAAGACTTCGTTGATGATGTCAATATCAGTCGCCATCCTTTACCAGAATTGGAATCTTTACCCGAAGCATTGAAGCCGGTATTACTGACCGAGCCACCAGAAGGATTATGTCAATTTATCTTTGCTGGTTTGTTTATTTGCCATCATCGTTATCTGTCCGATTTGCTAGAGACTCATCACCATTACCCAGAACATCGGTTTTGGCTACAAGTGCGGCAAAGTATTGAAAATTATCAAAGTCGCTTTCCAGAATTGAAAGAGCGATTTGAACTGTTTAACTTGTTGGCACCTCAGTTTACGAAGCTTTGTCTGAATCGAAACCGCTTATTAACCTATGGTTACGCTGATGATGGCTCTCGTCCTCATGCAGCCGCGTTTGGAAAAGTGACCAATGCATTACATACAATCGCTGACCTCGCTGTTTCTAAGTAGGAGAACTCAATTAACCATAAAATGCTTGGAATGCCCTCTCCCGTAGAAGAGGGAGCAAGAATCCAGTTTCCCTTCTCCTGCGGGAGAAGGGGCAGTTGTGTTGCAAAAACCAGTCGTTAACTTGACAATCCCATAGCGACAGTACCCGCACATTAAGCAAGATGATGTCGGGCTGAAACTGTCGCCACTTAAACAGAGATTGGGAAGCCATTTAGATTGAAAACAGAGAAAATTGAGCTCTTCCAACCTACTATTTTTTGCGACACAACAACCCCGATTAGGTAGCGGCTGTGTAACGCGCGATTCCGAACACATGACAATTACGACAATGGTGATCGTCAGGGTAGGTATCACGAATGGTTTCAGCGATATTTGTTACGCGATCAAGGTCATCGACTAATCCAAATTGATTCAAGTCGGCAGCCGTGTAGATGGATGGAAACATGCCACAATTGACCAAGACGCTGATTGCATCGTCAGAGTCGAGAATGTCGTATCCACAGAACGCAAAATCGTCAATTGCTGCCGGAACATGAGTGGGTCGTTCGGTTAAGGCAAGAATGTTATGTCGCGAAGCATCGTACCTGATTCGGCGTTTTAGGTATTCGTAATTATGAAAGCAGTGAAGGCGGTTGTCAGCGTGGATATTGAAGTTCCAATCCTCGTCAACCAGCGTGCTAATTAGGGACGGGCAGAGCATTATGTCAGTGGAGACAATTTCCTGAATGTGGTAGAAACCTGACCATTTGATGTAGCTTGACCATGCATCGCCACAGCTTGGATCGAATTTCTCACAGGCTACGAATACAGGAATCATGATTTGGGCTCCGCTTCAGATTGCAAACTTGCTCAACGACGAATTAATACGACCCGTTTGATTTGTGAAGGTTTATTGCTTCAGTGTACAGTGCTCAATTAAAGGTTCTGTTGCAAAGACTTTAAAGTGACAAACGACTGGTCTCGTTCATATTGTTTTAGGCAATCACTCCAAACAGTTCATTGATAAATCTTGCTTGAGATACACTATTCCCTTGGTTGATTCCGCTCACTTGTCCTTTACGCATCATCGCCATTGCCTCAATTTCTCGTAGCGTTCTTCTTGCTGTGTTGAACGACTGAAATCCTATCATCGGCTTCATAATCCGTTTGATGTTGCGGTGGTCTTGCTCAATGACGTTGTTCAAATATTTGCTTTGCCGTAATTCGGTCTCGGCTTTTAACGTTTTATCTTCCTGCAATTCATCCATCGCCACGGGATAGGCAGCATTCTTATCGACGGTAATCACTCGGGGCGTTTGAGTGTGCTTCACTTTCAACACTTTACGAAAAAATCGTGCCGCCGCTTTTCCGTCTCGCTTCGCTCTCAGCATGAAGTCCAACGTGTTGCCCTCCGAGTCTACCGCTCGATACAGGTATTTCCACTCCCCTTTCACTTTGATGTAAGTTTCATCGACTTTCCACGAATCATTAGTGGGATTGAGAAAGCGACGAATGCGTTTGTCGAGTTCTGGGGCAAACTTCAAAACGAGCGCGATTGATTGTGGAATGATCCACGGCAACTCCTCGTTCTGCCATCATCTCCTCTAAATCTCGGTAGCTCAGGGAATAACGACAATACCAGCGCAAGTTCAGCAGGATGATTTCAGGCAGAAAGTGATGCCATTTGAACAGGGAATCAGTCGCCATTTAAAGAGAAACTAGAGAAAATTGAGCCTCCCTACCCTACCATTTTTGCGACCCAACCAACAGGCGAGTAAAACCATTCTGCTCTGGCGAAATCTTAGAGATGTCTGAAAAAAATCGCCGCGCAGTTGATTTCCATCGCAGCGATCGGGGTGTTAGTTGGTTGGGCTGTAACAGGTTTCTTCCTTTCTGGTTAAACAAAGCTGATTCTGACCCAAATCGGTTTTTAATCTGACTTGATACTTTGTGCTTTCAGCAGGCACCGTTTTTGTGTAATTGTTTGCACGATCGCAGGAGAAGTCGCGAGTAAAACGTCCGGGAGACCATTTAATCGTCATCGTACTGCCATTCAAGCTGACTTTTCCTTTGCGGGATTGGAACACCTGCTGGTTGCAACCACCGCTCATGATGTTCATAATTCCTGTGTATTCAACCGTGCCATTGGGCTTGAATTGGTACGTAAATCGTGAGGCGTTTCCTCCTAGGTATGCGCCCCCCTGAGTGTAAGTGCTGCTCCCGGTTTGCGCCCATACCCATTTTCCGACGATCGAGGAGATGCCCCCAACGCCGCTCGATGAGTCGTCTGATTGGCTTGCTGTGTTATTGGAACTGGCAGCTTCATACACTGACAAGAGAAGTTTGGCTTCCGCATCGTTGGGTAACTGCCGCAATTGCTCGACAAATCCTTTGTTAAATCCTTGTCGAATCCGGTTCTGTTCTGCTTCAGGCTCCGTAATCGCTTCTCTGTAGTTCGCGATGACATCATCAATGCCTTTTTTAGTGCCTACCGGATCATTTTCAAACTCATTTGATTTAATTGAATAATATTCATCGCGCTGTTCAGTTGTAAATTTGGCTCCAAATGCCCATTCAAAGAAAGCAATCACCTGATTAACATCTGAGCGGTTGAGCGCTTTGTTTTCAGCCGTTAGGAAAACACTGGGTTCAGCAGAATGGGCAGCAATATTGACCATTGGTACGTTGATTGATGCGACTGATAGAAGTAGCAAAGGTAAAGATTTAAATTTGTTCATCATGGTGAATGTTACTGGTGATGGGTTTAGAGTCGGATTGCACTTCCAAACTGAGTTGGATTTTATCGGCAGATCGAGGAGAACTAGGGGAACCGTGAAATTTGTTGCATTGTGTTATGCCCCTTGGAGGCATGGAGCGAACCATTTTACAATTCCGTTAGTGTATGATTTTGGGTTTGCCGATGCGAGTTTTGATTGTTGAAGATGATTCTGCGATCGCAGATGTGGTCGCTCGATCGCTCAAGGAACAACACTATGCAGTGGATATTGCGGAAGATGGCGCGATCGGCTGGGAATCGGCTGAATGTACTGCTTATGACTTGATTTTGCTCGATGTAGATTTGCCCAAGCTCGACGGAATTTCGCTGTGTCAACGGCTCCGCGATCGTCGATGTGCAACCCCGATTTTGTTGATGACCAGACTGATGCTGGCGCGGATGGGATTTCGCCCGATTCTGCTGGAGCGGGGGAAACAAGTCCGAGATCGCACGGCAGATACATTTGGCTTTTGGAAAAAGAGAGCTGACTTTAATCCAGAATCAAATGCCCAGTTTGGCGAAGGCGGAGCAGGAACGTTCTCCGATGGCAAACTCTACAGCCAAGTTCGCGATCCGCAACACTATGGGCGGAAAGGGCACTATCAACTTAACCGGAAGTATTTAAATTTAAGCACTGTAACTCCCTTAATCGTCAGTCTCGCTCAAGTTTATGCAGCATCTTTCACACACGTAATCTCCCGCCAATCT
>NZ_JAMPLJ010000024.1:0-20496 GCF_039962505.1 Leptolyngbya sp. DQ-M1 | reverse complement strand
AACATCATCGAAATCCATCAAATCAGGACAACGACAATTTCTTGCTGGAATGAGTTCACTTGGGCTTTCAGCCCTGAAGGAACCTATGTACTTTCAGTGCATAGTGGTTTAGTCTCTCTGGGAATTTGTTCTGCCCTGGCTTTGAGACTGTTCATATTGCGCTCAAACTGCTCCCGCTCTGGCGTGCTAAATAAGGTCAATTGTTCGACCTGCGGTTCCTCCAACTCCTTCAGGATGCTCTTCTGTAATTTCGTCAGAATGGCAGTGATATCGGTAATTTCCTTTTCTGCCCGGTTCTGCAAATCCCGTTGCAGACTCGTGCTACGTTCCCCTTTCCGCACTTCCAACGCCTGCATCAAGGGGTCTGCATACTTGTCCCACATCTGGGCTAATTTTTGCTGCATGGCTTCCGGGACGGAACCAAAGGTCACGGCACCTAATGCGGCTTGCAGTTGCATCACCCCCAGACGGCTGAACCGTCCTTCCTTCAACACCCCACCTGCCGTAATTACCTCTTCATGGAGCCGTTGCTGGTCACTCCCCAGAATTACAGAGTAGAACGGGAGTGTGAAAGCGCACTGGCTTCAGTCGTGGGATGAAATGCGACACGGGCAACTTTAGTTGCCTTCTCTTAGTGGAGATGAGAAAATAGTAGCTATGAGAACACTGAAGTTTAAGCTTTATCAACACAAGCGGAATCGGTATTTAAAGCAGACAATTAACGCTGCTGGAAGTATCTATAATCACGCCATTGCGCTTCACAAACGGTACTATCGGATGTGGGGTAAGCATTTGAACTGCAACAAGCTTCAGAGCCATATCGCCAAATTGAGAAAGCGTAAAGCATTCTGGCAATTGGTTGGATCTCAGGCGGTACAGGATATCGCTCAACGCATTGAGAAAGCGTATCAACTGTTCTTTAAGCATCACAAGAAAGGAGTTAGACCGCCAAATTTCAAGAAAGTCAAACGATACAAATCATTCACCCTGAAACAAGCTGGCTATAAATTCTTGGGTGGCAATCGAATCAAAATCGGGAGCCGAGTTTATCAATTTTGGACATCCAGAGAACTAGAGGGAACTGTCAAAACTTTAACCATAAAACGCACTCCACTAGGAGAGTTGTTTATGGTTGTCGTGGTTGATGGCGTTGATGAATCACAAACCAAAGTCGAGACGAGTAGAATCGCTGGCTTTGATTTTGGACTCAAGACGTTCATCACCGTTTCGGATGGTTCCAAAATTGAGTCTCCTTTGTTCCTGAAACAATCGCTCAATGCCATCAAGAAAGCCAGTCGCCTATTGTCTAAGAAGCAGAAAGGTTCTGCAAATCGTGAACGCGCTCGATTGAACCTGGTACGCAAGCATGAGGATGTTTGCAATCGCCGCTCTGATTGGTTTTGGAAGCTTGCCCACGAACTCACCAATAGATTTGCAAAATTGCATAAACTTCGGCAGGTGATTCTCACGTAACTTCGGCACCCGATTCTCAGTTATCTTCGGCAGGTAATTCTCATCGAACTTCGGCACCACGCTTTACACTGCGGTCACTGTTGACCTGAAGGTGTAAACGACGTGAGCAAAGGAACGCAACAAGGAGAGTTACTGTCGATGGACAAGTTTCGCGAGATCATCCGTCTGCATGAGATGGGGTATAGCCAATGTTCGATTGCACAAAGTTGTGCGGTTGCCCGGTCAACAGTACAAGATTACATTCGTCGAGCAACGGCAAAAGGATTAAGCTATGAACAAATTCAACAATTGAGTGATAGTGAAGCGAAAGAACAATTAGGCAAAGGAAAACGCAAAGCCAAAGAACAGCCAGAGACAATTGATTTTACAACGCTAGAGATAGAACGGCAACGCAAAGGAGTGACACTCGCGCTCTTGTGGCAGGAAGGCATCGACAAACAACAATGGCAATGCAGCTATGGTACATTCTGTCGGCGCTACAACAAATGGAAAATCCGCCAGCAATTGACGATGCGACAAGTCTACAAAGCAGGCGAGAAGCTATTTGTAGACTATTGTGGTCCGACCGTTGAGGTGATTCATCCAGAGACTCACGCGGTGACGAAAGCCCAAATCTTTGTTGCCTGTTGGGGTGCCTCGAACTACACCTATGCCGAAGCGACACCGAGTCAAGAATTGCCGCACTGGATTGGTGCCCATCAACGCGCCTTACAGTTTTTTGGGGGTGTACCAGAGTGTATTGTCCCGGATAATCTCAAATCCGGCGTGACCGACCCTTGCCGCTATGAACCCGGAATCAACCGCAGCTACGAAGAGTTCGCTCGGCACTTCAATCTGGTCATTCTCCCTGCTCGTCCGAACAAGCCCAAGGATAAAGCGAAAGTCGAAAAAGCCGTTCAAGAAGTCGAACGACAAATTCTTGCCCCGTTACGCTATGAACGCTTCACCAGTTTTACGGATTTGAATGCAGCGATTCGGGTGCGGTTGCAGCATCTCAATGACCGGGTGATGAGCGGCTATGGAGTCTCCCGTCGCGTTCTGTTTGAGCAAGTGGACAAACCTGCCCTCAAACCGTTACCGGGTCAGCCGTTTGTGTTTGCCCGCTGGAAAACTGCCAGGGTGAATCTTGACTATCATCTCGAAGTTGAAAAGCACTACTATTCAGTGCCTTACTGGTATGTGCAACGAGAAGTGCAAGTCAAGATTTCAGAGCATCTGATTGAGGTGTTTCATGATCATCAGCGGATTGCAGTTCACGAACGCTCACGTGTGCAATATCGTCACACCACGGTCGCTGACCATATGCCCCCAGAGCATTGGGCATACAAACGTCAATCAAAAGAGCGCTTTCTGGCTTGGGCAGATCAGATCGGGAGCCACACGCGCACTCAGGTCGAAGCCATCTTCAATGCGAAAGCGCATGAGGAACAAGCCTTTCGTTCGATTCGAGGAATGCAAAGACTGGCCACGACACATGGAACAGAGCGGCTGGAGTGAGCGTGTCGTCGCGCGAACGCTTTTGGCATGGTGGGCTTGCGGCGATTGCGCTCGATTTTGGCAACTCATCTCGATGCGGCAACTGTCGAATCCGAACCCGAGGTCACCCCTGCCATTGAACACTCGAATCTGCGGGGTTCTCAGTATTATCATTAACCACAACCTTAACCTATGACGAGTTCTGTCACCGAACAACTAAAAGCCATGCGACTGGTGGGAATGCTGGATGCTTGGATGGAACAATGCAACAGTCCGACTTATCACGACTTAAGCTTTGAAGACCGTTTGACGTTACTGCTGGAGCGCGAACAACTGCATCGTTCGCAGATGCGCTTACAGCGGCGATTAAGACAAGCTCAGCTCACCACAACCGCACATCTGAGTGATATTGACTTCACCGTTTCACGCGGCTTGTCGAAAGCGAAGTTTCTCGAACTCGCAGGTGGCAAATGGGTTCAAGACCATCTCAATCTGATTATCGTCGGTGCGACTGGAGTCGGAAAAACCTTTTTGTCGAGTGTGTTAGCAGATCAGTTCTGCACCCTGGGACATCCAGTGCGCTACTTCAAGTGTGCAGATTTGCTGATGGAATTGAAGTTTGCTAAAGCCGATGGTTCATTCCGTCGCTTTCAACAACAAATCGCCACCTTTGAATTAATCATTCTCGATGATTGGCTCAGAGATCCAGTGGCATCTGACCAGGCTCGCGATTTATTAGATTTACTCGATGTCCGCTACCGAACTGCTTCGTGTTTGTTCGCGACTCAACTCCCCGTGAATCAATGGCATTCTCAGATCCAAGACCCGACGCTTGCGGATGCGATGCTCGACCGAATTGTGCATGATTCGATTCGCTTAGTTCTCAAAGGTGAATCGATGCGAAAACTCACCAGTAAAGTCAAAATGAATCCAGATAGCATTGACTTAGATTGAGGCGACCCTTGTTCTGGATGATTCATAATTGCATTTCTCACCACATGCCACTTGCATTAGATTCAGCGTTTCTCAATCTGATTCCTCTGAGATAAATGCTTGCAATTTTCATTCGGTTCCGTTACGCTATCGTTAGACCTGCCGAAGTTGAGTGAGAATCACCTGCCGAAGAAAGGTGAGAATTAGGTGCCGAAGTTGTGCAAATATGCACTGCTCATCCAACAAGCGTAAGTAGGCTCTCCAACTATCGGTGTAGAATCGCCCAATCGAAAAGGGAGCTAACAGTTGCTGACGCTAATGCTCACGATTCACTTGTTGGAGCTCTGTGACTGATAAGGTAGTTGCTGTGATGTGCCCAGATTGCAAATAGCTCAAAGCCATTACTCCATTGCTTACTCTTGGCAATATGCATCCTAAACTTCGGACTTCCTTGAAAATTGTTCCTCTAAAAACTCAAGGACACGCTGAAAGGCTCGGTGAGTGGGGTGATCACTACCACGATAGCCAAGTGTAAGAGTCGGGTGAGCGTTCTGAGGAATGTTGTAGGGATTGCCAGGTTTAGAATTAATTTCAATTATTTCAAGTATCCTCCCACGTTGCCAACAGAGTTCAGAACTGTCTTCTATGACATCGGGTGTGCCGTCGAATTGTCGCCGCAAATTCTCAAATCTCTCAGATGGGCTAATCTTATCTTCAGAAAACCGCAATGCCAAAATGGGGATACCTTGGTCTGCTCTTTTTTTGGCTGCCTCTAAATCCTGTTCTGAAACTCCCAACGCAGCCTTATGAGAACGAGTAATGCCGAAGGGTAGGGAGGGCTGCCCCACGATCGGCGCAATGACCGACTCATTTGCCATCAAGGACAGAACAAAACCACCCGTGAGACACATGCCGATCACACCCACTCCTCCGCTTCCACAATTCTTGTGAGCCTCCCGGCAAAGTGCGCGTAACCAGTTGGTGATAGGGCTAGACTGATGTTTGGCGAAGCAGTAAAATTCCTGGCTGATACACAGTTGGGCTGTGTAGGCTACCGTGTTGGGAATTGAGAGCGGTGCGTCCGGTTTGCCAAAAAGAAGTGGTAGATAGACTGTAAAGCCTGCATCAACAATGCGCCGCGCTAAGTCAACGCATTCTGGAATCATTCCCGGTAGTTCATGCATAAGAATAACAGCAGGTCCATCGCCTTTGTGGAAGACACGACGATTGAGTCCATCATCAGAAAAATCAAACCCAACAAAGTCATGCATTGAAATTTTCCTTGCCTAGCAGTAAAGGTTCAGCATAAAAGCGGCTGTGCTCAAATTATATCTGTAGCAATCTTTAGAGGATATCAAAAACGGTACTGTCAACTTAACCGGGAGTAGTTAAAATTAAGCACGGTCATCCCTCAATCGTCAGTCTCACTCCAGTTTACGCAACATCTTTCACACTAGTGATTTCTCACCAATCCTCTAAGCGTTGGCGCATCTGTTCTCGGTATCGTTTTGCACTCAGGTCATGTTGCTTGGGATGAAAGTGGGATCGAATCGGGTCAGCAGTAGAGACAAATCGTTGCGCTTTCCCTGGAGACTTCGTCGCATTCGTCGTTCTCGCACTCGGGTCGATTGGTAAGAGTTCTCCGCCCGATTGTTCAACCCTTTGTGCTGTCGATGCTCCACACTTGGCATCACTCGTTTCTTTGCCGCTTCGTAACTCTTCAGCTTGTCGGTCACCCGTGGCACGAAGCTCTGTTTCTTCAACAGCTTACGGAAGAATCGCTCTGCTGCCTTCGTGTCTCGATGTCGTTGCAGCAAGACATCCAGCACGTTTCCTTCACTGTCCACCGCCCGCCACAAATAGTATTGCTGCTTTTTGATTGTGACCACCATTTCATCGAGATGCCATTTGTCCCTGATGTAGGAACGCTTGCGCTGTAACTGATTGGCGTATTGCTGTCCGAACTTCTGACACCATTCTCGAATCGTTTCGTAGGTTACCTCGATGCCCCAGTACAGCATCATTTTCTCGATATCTCAGTAGCTCAAGGGAAAAGTGTAATACAGCCAAACACAGTAACTGATGATTTCACCGGGAAATCGATGGCGGGAATACATGGGCAAGCAGATGCGATCAACATTGGATTGGATCAGTCCGATTATTCTACGTTCCGATTAACCTGACTGCGAGGATAGAAGAGTCTTTCTGCTGCCAATCTGACTCATAACCTGACCGGCTTTGTGCCTTTGTATTGATTTGTCGATTGGCAGCAGAAAGACCCTTGTTGTTTGTGTGGCTTGGGCATCGTGACCTGATAGGAGCCTGGCTTGAAAAAGTCCCATCGCAGTCTTGTCCGCTCACCCAGTCCTGCAAGCAGTTCTGCTCTTCAATCAGGCGGTGAACGATGACACAGAACACAATTGATTCGACTCAGATCATCATCGGTGTAGATACACACAAAGACACTCACGCTGCGGTGGCTCTGAATGCCTTAGGCACACGATTAGGAGAGCGCATCGAGCCTGCCACGCCAGCAGGATACCAACAATTGTTGAATTGGGCGAAGACGTTCGGACAACAGGTTGCATTTGGCGTAGAAGGAACCGGATCATATGGCAAGGGTCTGACCCAGTTCCTGCGTCGTCAAGGACTGAAAGTGGTGGAAGTGAGCCGCCCTTGTCGTCGAGGACAGCAACGATTGTAGGGCAAAGATGATCTGCTCGATGCAGAAGATGCGGCTCGACAAGTGCTAGCTGGACAAGCCACAGCAACGCCGAAATCGAGTGAAGGAGCAGTGGAAATGATTCGGATTCTCAAAGCAGCACGAGATACCGCCGTCAAAGCACAGACACAAGTCATGGTCGCACTCAAAGCGATGATTGTCACCGCCGATGCAGCACTACGAGCACAGTTGGAACCCCTGTCCACTCCTCAGTTGATCAAAGCGTGTCAACAACTCGAAGTTGGGACACTTGATACGCCGATAGCGGCAATGCGCTATGCCCTCGCGGCAATGGCAAAACGATGGGCACAGTTGCATGAGGAAATTGAAACGCATACCCAGCACCTGACAACGCTCACTCAAGCAGCAGCCCCTGAATTAGTGCAAGCGTTTGGTATTGGCACCGATACGGCCGCCGAGATGCTGATCACCTTTGGTGAGAATGCCGAGCGCGTCCATTCTGAAGCTGCCTTTGCCAAGATGTGCGGCGTTTGTCTGATTCCAGCGTCTTCCGGCAAAACTCAGCGGCATCGCCTCAACCGAGCTGGGAACCGTCAGGCGAATGCTGCCCTATTTCGCGTGGTCATTGTCCGAATGCGATGCACCAGCCGACCCAGGACTACGTTACCCGTCGCACCGCACAAGGACTGTCGAAACGAGAGATCATTCGCTGTCTCAAACGCTACGTGGCAAGAGAGATTTATCACCTCATTCGCAAGCCACGCTCAACTTCCGAAGTGCCTGACGTGAGTCAGGCTTAAGAACACAAAAAACACTTGACATCTATAGGAGCATCAATACCAGCCGATTGCATTCCCGAACGAGGATGGTACCCACATGGGTAATCTCTGGTGCGATACCGCCACAAGGTTCAGATTGCGCTCTGAGGATTTCCGTTGTAAGTCTACAAGCGGTTTCTAGCATTCGCCCTAGGTACCAGGCTTTAAAGACAACACAGGATACTCAAGAGACGACAGAGGATGAACCTCCGAATCCTGATATCCTGATAATGAGTGGGCTTGACCTAGATGCAACTTAATCTAACAGATGGTAGTTATCAGTTCTCCCCTCTAGATTGCACTGCTGCAATCACGCCCATGATTCAATCCATTAGAATCCCAACCGCTCCGTCTCGCCGTCGATCACCCGCCCCGGCAAACTCTCCACTTTGGCTACGAGTCACGGCATGAACACCACCAAAAAACATATTTTGCTGCTGCCACAGCTCTAGCACTTGATCAAATGGAAAAATGCTGCGGTCAACCACCAGTGACTCAGAGGTTGGTTCCAGGTTAAATACTCCATCTTCCCAATGGATTCGCGGACTGTTCACTGCCTGCTCTACCGACAGGTTGAAATCTAGCAGATTGGAAATCACCTGCAAGATCGCCGTGCGAATTCGATTAGAGCCGCCAGAACCGAGCACAATCTCTGGCTGATGCTGCCGCAGAATCATTGTTGGAGCCATCATTGAGGAGATACGGACGTTCTCCTGCCAGCTGTGAAAGCCATGCGGATGCAGGTCGGCTTCTCCCAGCATGTTGTTGGTCATGATTCCCGTCCCCGGAATCACATAACCCGAACCTTCACCGTTAGAAGTCGTGACGCTGGCGGCGTTGCCTTCACTGTCAATGGCACTAAGATGAGTTGTGCTGCCCCATTTATTGACTGGATGAGGACTTAACTGCTGGGCATAGGTAGCCAAATGGGCAGACGCTAAAAATTGCTTTGCTACGTCAGCCTGATAGAGATTGGCATCAAAACCATCGGCTCTGGCTCGGTTAGTTAGCTGCATAACGCGAGCCAACAGGCGCACTTGTTCAGTCGAGCCAAATTTCAGCTTTGGCAAATCTGTGCCTTCTAGCAATGCTAGCGCAAAAGCAATCAGTGCTCCCCCGGAACTGGGCGGTGGATTGGTGAGAAAAGTTCTGCCGCGATAGCTGGTTGTCAGCGGCTGCCGCTCAATTACCTGATAATGATGCAAATCAGCTAGCGTTAAATAGCCCCCCTGCGCTTGACAGTCTTTCACAAGCTGATGGGCAATCTCGCCCCTGTAGAAGCCGTCGGCACCCTCTGCCGCTAGGTAGGACAGCGTTTCCGCCAAATCGGGCATCGTAATCAGCGCTCCGGGCTGCGGTAACGCTCCTTGCACGGTAAAGACCTGCCGTGAGCCAGGGTTATTGAGCAAAATCGGTGCCAAAATCTGATAACAGTAGCTCTGGAAGGTAGTGACTTCAACTCCAGTTTTGGCGTAGTGAATGGCGGGTTCAGCGACCCAAGCTAACGGCAACCGTCCCAGTCGTCGATGGACGTGCAGCAGTCCGCCGATCGTGCCCGGAACGGCAATTGAACCCAGCCCAATATGAAACTCTTGTGAAACGCTGCCAAATCTGACTTGCGCTGGGTAAAAATCAACTGCATCTCGCGGGCGCTTCTGGCGTGGCGTTTGAGTGAAAAAGTCAAATAGAACGTTTTCTCCAGCCTGCGTATGCGCGAGCAGAAAGCCACCGCCTGCGGGAGAAGTCAAAGTGGGTTCAGCGACAAAAGATGCCATGACTGCTGCCACAACCGCATCAAAGACATTGCCCCCCAGCCGAAACATCTCTAACCCGGCTTCGACGGTTTTGGCGTGTCCTGCGGCGATCGCACCTTGAATTTTTGGGGGCATAGGGGCTGTTTTAACTTTTTTAACTTTTGAGTGTTGAGTTAGTTTACATAAGAAATGCTTTTACAAGACGGCTCTACTTCGCCTCACAACGAAACTTGTCCTCCTCCTGTCGCTGAAGTTCCTTCGGTGTATCTCAAGCACAATTTACCAACGAATTTATCAACGCAATGTTTTGAGTAAGCAATGACTCGATTGCCGCCTCGATCGTCGATTGATTGCTTAGGCAAGTCCACGATCGCCAGGATAAGCAGAAATACTTTGTTCAAAACTAAAAAAGTTACCCGGATCGTATTGCTGTTTTACCTGCTTCAATCGTTGCCAATTACTTCCGTAGTAGGCGGTTTGCCAGTTTTTAATCGAGCGATCGCAGTAATTTACGTAGCATCCCCCGGTGACATACGGCTGCATCGCTGAGCGGAAGTTCTGCACCCAGTTAATGTGAGCAGCCTGCTCCTGCGTTTTTGTCCAATATGCCTGATATTGAATGTTCCACTTCACTTGGCGATGGAAGAAAGCGGTGGCACCAGAGGGAATTTTGGCGATCGCGCCACCATAACTATCAAATTGCAGCACCACATTCTGACTCGGCGCTTGCCTAAGGAATTGAACAATCGTCGCAATGCCCTTTGCATCCAATGGACGAGCAACATAATCAGAAGCATTCTTGAATTTCGTCTGTGAACCATGCCAATGGGCTAAGCGCTTTGGATAATCTGGCTTCAACCCAGCAAAGGCATAAATTGCTCCCAAGTAAGGCAATGTCTCGAACGAGCTTTCTTTCGGTGCGATTGAGAATAAAGGCGCGAGTACATTGCGTAATTCTGCTTCGGTTCCCACAAATTGCCCCACCACGTAGACCGAGCTTCCCGGTGTGAGTTTCAAAATGCTCGTATGGCGATCGTCACTCTCTGGTGCAAAAGCTTGCCACTGTTGAATCACTCGCTCTATCTCGCTAGCATCCCATTTGAGTTGATAGACGGTGACTTTATCGATCGCATGAGTTTGGAACTTCAGTGCCGTCACAATACCAAAATTTCCACCTCCACCACCCCGCAATGCCCAGAACAGATCGCTATTCTGAGTCGCACTGGCGACAATGAGTTTTCCCACAGCCGTTACCATTTCCACAGATTGCAAGCTATCACAAGTCAATCCTTTCCAGCGAGCGAGTAATCCATAGCCGCCTCCTAGTGTCAATCCGGTAATGCCCACCGTTGCACAAGACCCACCTGGAATGGTTACCCCTTCTGCGGCAAGGGTTTCATAAATCGGAACGAGTTCTGCGCCAGCTTGAATGGTTACTTGTCCTGTGGTGCGATCGAATCGAATCTGCTCCATGTCATTGAGATCAATAATCAGCGCATCATCTGCAACCGAAAACGCCTCATAACTGTGCCGTCCGCCCCGAACTCGTACTGGAACTCCGCTCATCTGCGCCCAATTTACAGCGTTGACGACATCTTGCACAGACTGACAGAAGACGATCGCCAGTGGCGAGGCAGCAAATCGCGTATTGAAGTTCAGACGCGCATCTGCATACCCTGCTTCGCCTGCGTAAATGACTTTTCCAGTGAGTTCAGCCATTATATTGTCCCAAATCGCTTGCTTTTCATAGACACAAGCAAACTGAGGAGCATTTCAGAAAATTCGCACTGGAGAATAGCGATTCCAATCCGTATTTCCCTCCCTGAGACGAACCAGAAAGAGACGGTAATTACGGTAGTAGAAAAATGAGAAAGTGTTTCACACTTCGTTACATTAAAGAAGAAAGAGCAAAGGCGCTCATAACATCGGAGGTACCCGATATGAATAACAACATTCGTGTCGGCAGTTTGTTTGGAATTCCTTTCTATGTCAACCCGTCCTGGTTTTTGGTGTTGGGTTTAGTCACCTTCAGCTATGGCTCAGGATTGGCAGCCCAATTCCCAAATTTACCCTCAGGGCTATCTTGGGGTTTAGGGTTGTTCACAGCGCTATTGTTATTTGGCTCTGTGCTGGCTCACGAACTCGGACACAGCTTTGTAGCGTTGAAGCAGGGCGTGGGCGTTAGATCCATTACGTTGTTCCTATTTGGGGGATTAGCAAGTTTAGAAAAAGAGTCGGAAACCCCAGCCGAGGCATTTCAGGTCGCGATCGCAGGCCCCTTAGTCAGTTTGCTCCTCGCTGGCTTAGCGACGCTTTTTGCAGTCGGTACTGGGGTATCTGGCGCACCTGCCGCAATCTTGGGCGTCTTGGTCTCGGTTAACTTAGCGTTAGCGCTCTTTAATCTCATTCCGGGTTTGCCGCTTGATGGTGGCAACATTCTGAAAGCATTGGTTTGGAAAGTGACGGGCAGCCCTTACAAAGGGATGAAGTTTGCAGGTCGGGTGGGTCAACTGATCGGTTGGCTGGCGATCGCATCAGGACTTCTGCCGCTAGTTGTCTTTGGCAGTGGGCTGAACTTCTGGAATATCCTGATTGGCTGGTTCTTACTCCAAAATGCTAGTCAAGCTGCCCAATCTGGTGTGGTCTTGGATAAATTAGCAGGGCTGACGGCATCTGATGCAGTTAGCGCAAGTAGTCCGGTTGTTGCTGCTTCGTCAACATTGCGAGCGTTTGCCGACCAGCGGATTCTGGATCAGCGGGTATGGCAGAAGTTTTTAGTCACGAATTCTGATGGGCAACTCATTGGTACTCTTGCCATCGACGATTTGAAAGCAATTCCGAGTGAGCTCTGGTCTGAAACCTTGGTTCAATCCCTTGTAAAACCGCTTGATCCATCCTTAATGGTGCAGAGCGATCGTCCCCTATCAGAAGTGGTGACCTTCTTGGAAGAACGTAAGTTAACGGCACTCTCTGTTATCCAAGAGGACAATGTCTTAGTGGGCTTGCTGGAAAAAACTGCGATCGTGAATCTGCTACAGAATCGCGTACAAACTGCTCCGGCTTAGACTCAGCATAAACGGTACGGTGATCATCCGATGACCCGTATGGATGACAGACCTGAAATCAAGAACAGTCAGCATGGTGAAACTTCAGGGGAGTGGGCAACTGCTCTCCTGAAGTTTTTTGCATACCTTAGCTTGATGGCGGCTCAGGGTGATGCGGGTTTCAAGCGAACGGGCACATACTTGTGAAACGGTGTGGCACTAATGGGGTCACAGTGCTTGGCATCGGTGAGAAGGTTAATCAAAGGACCGTGTGAAGTGCGCTGTCCGGTTGCATCGGGATAGTCAAGACCATACCCATGCGGCAAGCTAACCACGCCGGGACGGAGCTGATCGCTGATCTGAACCCGAACCTGGATACTTCCGCGAGATGATTCACAAGTTGCGATCGTACCCTCCTCTAATCCGAAACGAGCCGCATCCGATGGATGAATGTGCAATGCCCCATCGGAATCCTCCTTTCTCCAGGCAGGATCGCGATAAATTGTATTGGCGTTGTAGGCACGTCGCTCTCCCGCAATTAGGATCAGTGGATAGTCTTCCGAAGTTGCATCCGATTGATTGGGAAGGGCTTGAAGTGCTTCGATCATCCCAGGAATGAGCAGATGTACCCGACCATCCCGATGATGAATAAACGACCATGTGTCTTCATAGCGGTGATGACTCAACACTGTCCCACTAGGACTTGTCATAATTCGCTCAAAGAGGGCTTCTGCCAGTGCTTTCCCTCGTCCTTTGAGTCCGGTGCGAGCGACGGCTGCACTATGTTGCCGAACATAGAGGTGACTTGCACCCCAGAAGGGAGCCGCTGCATCTGCGCCATCGGGTAACGTTTTGCCCAGCGATCCTTGCAAGACAAAGGGAACAATCTGATTCAGCTTGGGTCGGAGTGAGATCGCGCTAATCAGCGCATAGTAGTAGATGCCGAGATTGGGGAATCGACGATGCAAACGAGCGGCTGCTGTGAGCAGGGGAAATGACGTGGGTACCACTCCGGCCGCAATTCCTAAGCGTCGGTAGATCTCTGGCTCCGGTAGTGTGTCAGATTGGGGAGCGAAGAGGGGCTTGCGGAGATGAAATCCATTCTTCGGGAAATCTAAAGTGAAAAATGAAGCTTCCCATTTCTCAAATTGGGAAGGGGCTGGCAGGATGTAGTGAGCATATCGAGCGGTTTCCGTCATTGCGACATCAATGACGACGAGCAGCTCTAATTTCTCAAAAGCTTGACGATAGGCTTGTGTGTCTGCGGCTGAAACGATCGGGTTTGCACTATCGACAATCAGGGCACGAGTTCTCTGAGGATGGTCGGTGTCGATCTCTGCTGGAAGGACGTTCGGGGGAAACAGTTCGGCAATTTCAGCGACACCCGTGACAGCAGTCTTGAGGAGCGATCGCGCTTTACCCTTGGGTTCAGAGTGCCCGACGATCGGGAGAAAGAAGCTATGAAAGGTATTGCCTCCTCGCTTACCCAGATTTCCGGTGAGTAAGAAGAGCAACTTCTCTAGATAGGAGTTCAGGGTGCTGTTGCGGCTCTGCTGCAATCCCAAATCTACCCGAACACAGGCGGATTTTGCTCTAGTGAGCCGTTGAACAGTCTCAAAGACTTGTTCTGGTGCGAGTCCAGTTTGTGCAATGTATTCGTCGATCGGAACCTGCAACAGCACCTCACGCAGTTCTGAGAATCCCACGGTGTGTTGCTGCAAGAATTGGCGGTTTTCCAAGCCTTCACGCACGATCGTTGCTAACATCGCTGCGAGTAGAAAGGCATCGGTACCTGGACGCAACTGAAGATGGATATCCGCGAGTTGTGCAGTTTCAGTCCGACGTGGATCGATAACAATCAGAGTACGCGACGGGTCCTTCGCAATCTGCTTCAAAGTTCGACGAGCATTGCGGATGCCATGAGATTGCCAAGGATTAGTGCCAATAATGATTGCACAGTCGGTATGCTCGATATCCTCCGTGATGTGGCAACTCTGTCGCCCGAAGAGTTTGCCATTGATCCAGAAATCGCCTGTTTTTTCCTGAGCTAGGGCAGAGTAGTAGTACCGAATTCCCATTGCCTGACGAAATGCACTGCTGTACATCGCGCCCAAATGGTTCCCTTGACCGCCGCCGCCATAGTAAGCGAGGCAATCCGTACCATGTGCGTCTCGGAGTGCGATTAATCGATCAGCAATCTCGGCAATAGCAGTGTCCCAAGAGATGGGTTCAAACCTTCCATCTGGGGTTCGGCGCAGCGGTTGATGCAATCGATCAACGTGATTCTGATAATGATCTAGTTGCGCCGCTTTCTGGCAAAGGTAGCCAGCACTAATCGGGTGATTTTGATCTCCCCGAATTTTGACTAAGTGCCCCGCTTCGACCTGGACAAGAAGACCACAATTTCGTGAACATAAAATACACGCTGTGGGATGCCAGTTGCTCATAGTAGGAATTCCTCTCTCTTCAGAAGTTTTGACGATCGCACCCGCAGTTGAGAAATCGGATTCGATCGCTCAGCTAATCCCTAAGCCATTAGGAGTGCTCAAAGGGTGTACTTTGTCAGATTCACTGGCAGTGTAGATATGAGCTTGAGGGATCAGCAAGACTTCTACACAACCTGTCGCGATCGAGGGTACTTCCATCAGCAGAGAGAGGAGCGGTTCTAACTAAATGGCGACAACGGTTCTAACCTTCGATCGAACATACCGCTTTCACCTTCACGCTAAGGTGTTTACAAAAGTTAAACATTGAAGTGATTATCGCGATGATTCCCAATTTAATGGAATCAACCAACGAATATTGGTGCAGGTTGAACGAGCTAGAGGCGGCATACCAACGGGGTGAAGTTTCTTTAGAAGAGGTAGATGCGAGAGTAAAAATCTTGATGGCAGAGTTGGGTCAGGAACGTCGTGCCACAGTTCGTTTTCTACTAGGTAGTGTGAGTCGGATTTGGCAGGAACAACGGGAACTTGTGGTTGGCTTAGGGGTGATTGGCGTTTTGACCTACGCTTGGATTGTGACTTGTTAATTGCGGCGCGGGTTATCGTGTGTTGATTGAGATCGTTACAATGCACATTGTCTTAGACTTTCTCTCAATGTTTTCCTTGGTTTAACGATCGCCAGTTTCTAGCAACACCTCATTGGCAATTCGATGTTGCAACAGTGTTCTGACTTCTAGCAATCTGATCTCTTGCACGATCGTGGCTTCTATCTACCGAGGTGAGCCATTGGAAATCTGTACTCTAACTTTTTTATCTCATTAAGGCTTTCATCCAACGTCCACCGACTCGATCGCAACTCTCTATACTGAAGATAGAGGTAGGCAAGGTGTATGGATAACTTTTTTGCAGAGCTGGAATCCCTCGTCGATCAAGGTTTTGAAGAGCTGCTGGATATCGTCCGAGTGATCGAAGGGCGCGAACCGAAAGAGCCTGACATTCGCGTGACTGAGCGGAGCCGTCCAACCCACGAGCCATCAACGGACTCCATCTCTACAGTTCCCATCACGCCACCGAGTACCGATGATAGTCCACCCACGCTTACTGGAGTGGGTGGACTATCATCGGTACTGGGCGAGTTGCGCGAACTGGTGGAGCTTCCCCTTAAGCGTCCTGAACTATTAGCAGCCCTGGGGTTAGAACCGACGACGGGGGTATTGCTCACAGGTCCTCCTGGAACTGGCAAGACGCTCACAGCGCGAGCATTAGCTGCTGATCTTGATATCAACTACATTGCGCTCGTGGGTCCGGAGGTAATGGGCAAATACTATGGGGAAGCAGAAGCTCGACTGCGGAGCATTTTTCAAAAAGCGACTCGCTCTGCTCCCTGCATTATTTTTATTGACGAAATCGACAGCCTTGCGCCCGATCGCGCCAAAGCGGAAGGGGAAGTCGAAAAACGAGTTGTCGCGCAACTGTTAAGCCTGATGGATGGATTCGCAAAAACGAAAGGCATTATTGTCCTGGCTGCAACGAATCGCCCGGATCATCTTGATCCCGCACTGCGCCGTCCTGGACGCTTTGATCGCGAGATTGCATTTCGGGTTCCTGATCGGGCGGGACGCTTGGAAATTCTCGAAATTCTAACCGCTGCCATGCCGTTACATGAATCCGTAGATCTCGATGCGATCGCAGATCTAACAGGCGGCATGGTTGGCGCAGACCTCAAAGCTTTGACGCAAAAAGCTGCTTACCTTGCCCTGCGGCGACTATTACCAACCTTAGAGGGTCCCTTGCCTGATCGCATGACCGTCACGCAAGCGGATTTTTTTCAGGCGATCAAAGAAATTAAACCTGCGGTACTGCGATCAATTGAGATTGAAGCACCTAAAGTGACTTGGGATGCGATCGGTGGACTTGAATCCATTAAGCAAACACTGCAAGAATCCGTCGAAGGGGCGCTACTCTATCCCGAACTGTATCACCACACAAAAGCCAAAGCACCTCGTGGCATTCTGCTATGGGGTCCGCCTGGAACGGGAAAAACGTTGTTAGCGAAAGCCGTTGCCGCTCAAGCGCGGGCGAACTTCATTGCAGTGAATGGTCCAGAATTGCTGAGCAAATGGGTTGGAGCCTCTGAACAAGCGGTGAGGGAATTGTTCACGAAAGCACGGCAGGCAGCGCCTTGTGTCGTGTTTGTGGATGAGATTGATACGCTTGCGCCTGCACGAGGGAGATATCAAAGCGATTCAGGCGTCAGCGATCGCGTGGTGGGTCAACTCCTCACCGAACTCGACGGCTTGCATGACTGCCTTAACGTGCTTCTCATTGGAGCGACCAATCGCCCAGAAACATTAGATCCTGCTTTATTGAGAGCCGGACGGTTGGATTTGCAGATCAAAGTCGATCTACCCGATCAAGGGAGCCGTCTTGAGATCTTGCAAGTTCATAATCACGATCGTCCATTAGCGGATGTGGATTTAGAATCGTTTGCGGTGCAAACCGAGGGATGGAACGGTGCAGATTTAGCACTGCTCAGCAATCAAGCAGCGCTGGAGGCGGTTCGTCGCTATCGTGTTCAAGGCTTGAGTGATCCTAGTGCTTTACAAATTACAGTGGAAGACTTTGCGATCGCCTACCAGCGACTATTGCTACAGCGCGAAATGACTCGTTGAAGCTCTCCTATAATAGTCGTCCTTGAAAAAATCGAATTTTGGCAGATTTGACGAAGAGCCCCTAAAGGCCCGATGCGAGCATGATCGAGCGCAAACCAGATCAGATGGATCTCCCTGAAATAGCTCAGCATAGTTCATCTGATCGACGGGATTCACAGTTCTTCCAGGCTGAAATTGCGATTTAACTGCAATTTTTTGATTGTTTCTATCGGCTACAAATGTTGATCTTATTAGGCTTTTGAGTTTTTCAAGGACGACTATAATATGTTTGAAAGGTACTGTCAGGTTAACCGGACTGTAGAATTATCCTACTGGTTCAACGTTGGGCATTGTCAGCTTAACCCGAGTGTAGAATAATCGTACTGGTTCAGCGTTGACCTTGCCTGCTTGCCCATGTACTCCCGTCATCGATTTCCTGGCGAAATTATTAGCTACTGCGTTTGGCTGTATTACACTTTTCCCTTGAGCTACTGGGATATCGAGAAAATGATGTTGTACCGAGGCATCGAGGTGACGTATGAATCGATTCGAGAATGGGGTCAGAAGTTTGGGCAGCAATACGCGAATCAATTGCGTCGTAAACGACCTTACATTGCAGATAAATGGTATCTCGATGAGGTGGTCGTCAACATCAAAGGGCAGCAATATTATTTGTGGCGAGCGGTGGACTCAGAGGGGAACGTGCTGGAGGTGTTTCTGCAACGGCATCGAGATACAAAGGCAGCAGCACGGTTTTTCCGTAAGCTGCTGAAGAAACAAGGTTTCGTGCCGCGGGTGATGGTCACCGACAAACTGAAGAGCTATGAAGCGGCGAAGAAACAAGTGATGAAGCGTGTGGAGCATCGACAGCATAAAGGACTGAACAACCGAGCAGAGAATTTGCATCAACCCACCTGAGTCAGAGAAAGGCGAATGCGACGATTCAAATCTCCAGGGCAAGCACAACGCTTTCTCTCCACATTTGGACCCATCCGAGGACACTTTCACCCGAAGCAACATGAACTGAGTGCGAAACGATATCGAGAACAGCTACGCCAACGGTTTGAAGATTGGCGAGAAGTTGCTGGGCTAAATTCTGCTGCGTAATCAGAGGGATCAAGACTGCTCAGGAATTATCGTGCCTAATTTTGAATCTGCTCCGTTAAGTTGATAGTGCCTCGAGGGGACAGTGTATCTCAAGCAGCATTCATCAATGAGAGTTTTGGAGTTACTGCTTAAGAAATACGAACAAGACCAGTTTGTTTGTCACTTAAAAACCTTTGCAACAGAACTCACCAGACTGGCATTTCTGCATGACAATGACTACAGTGCCAGTACACTCCGTCTGATCTGACATGGCGGAGGAGAACATAGGAGCAGCAAGGACAGATATGCTGGCTCGTTGTACTGCGATCGAACGTAGTTTTGCCGGAAAGACTAAGATTGGATCGGGACAGAACTCTTGGAGAAATATGGGTTGAAGTAGGCATATTAAAAGTCATTTTCTACGTGGTAGCTACAGAGCCTATGAACTTGAAAGTTATGTGGACTTGATAGTAAAAGGGTGCGATCGTGGTAAAAATAAAGTCTCTAAGACGACTAATAGCTTTAGACTTTGAATTGCAAAGCACAGAAAAAACCTCCATCTACTGATTGTCAAATTAGTAGTGGAAGTTAGAAGCAAGCTAGTCACCCTGACTTACTGGAAAAGTAGGGAATAGAATCAGATTCTACTTTAAGTTCCGAAATTGTTCAGTTGTATTCCATCGTACCTTTTCGGGTCTTTTTTCTGTTTCTTCGTATCTTGAGAATTTGCCTTCGGCTTTTTAGCTTCTCTATTGCCTTTTTTCTCTTTCGTCATCTTCTTCCCTCCACTTAAAAGTTCTTGTATTTTAGTAGCTAATTAAGTACCCAAGTCATTAGCAGATTCCAAAAAATCGTTGTAAATGCTGCCAATGGCAGCATAGCTCCTTTTAAGGTTGCTTCGCTCGTTAGTTCTTTCAAAGTTACCTAATTCAAATTGGTATAGTTTAGGTCTGCATCAGTCAAATCTGCTCCAGCTAAACTTGGCTCTGTAAAATCAGCCCCGCTTAAATTTGCTCTCATAAGGCTCAAGTTCTTTAAACCTTGCGTTCTGAAACTTCTTTGCCCGTCTGCCTACCGTTTGAGGACTTCATTAGCGTTCATATTGTCGCCTCGCGACGCGTAGTACGATCGCTGTATCTCTATTCTAGACTTTCCTAACTACCCGATCGAACAGTCTGTCGAAGTACTTCTGCCTCAATTTGGATTTGAAACTGATTCAAGCTTTCTACTAAATTTGCTTCTAACCAACGATCCACACCGATTCTCTCTAATAAGGCTCCCACGATTCCTCCGGGTAGGTCGAAAGCAAGCGTGACGTAAACGACAACCGCGATCGCTCGGAAAGAATTCGGCACAACCGCGATTTGATAGCCCAGAAATCGATTTTCAGACAATTAAGTGTAAAGGAATGCGTTGAGTAATGCGCGAAGTCCATTTAGTTAGAAGTGGAAAGCCTAAACCAAACGTCCAATGCCATAGTTCTTCATCTCCGGGTAAGCGTCTGACCCTTTTGACAAGGGGCATCCAGCGTGGAACATTTTCTAAGTTTGCCCAGAGGTCGTAAACCTGTTCTATAGAACAATTCACATCTACCTCTACACTGCGCTCAAGCATGGGCTCACAATCATTCTGAAATCTAGTCATGGATGCTGCCATCGGGCATTATCGTTCTACTTAACCCCGCTTTGTCCATATTGGCTCCGTCAAGTGTTGCTCCCGTTAGATTTGCTTCGCTTAGATGTGCTCCACTCAGGTCTGCATCACTCAAATCTGCCTCACTCAAATCTGCTCCCGTCAAATTTGCGCCCCGGAAATCGGCCCCGCTTAGATCTGCCTTACTCAAGTCTGCTTTCTGCAAATTTGATCCACCTAGCTTCGCTTCACTGAGGTCTGCACCACTTAAATCTGCATGGATCAAATTTGCCCCGCTGAGATCTGCCCCGCTCAGGTCTGCGTGCATCAAACAAACTTGAATCATTTCGGCATCGGCTAAATTTGCTTGATTTAGTCTTGCTTGGTTAATACCAAATCAAAAAATACCTGCGACAGATAGAGCATCTACGATAAAGCTAAAGCCAGTCACAGAAGCAACGGTTTCGGTGGTTAAGTCAGCAATCAGTCCGTCCACTTTCGT
>NZ_JAMPLJ010000023.1:0-21913 GCF_039962505.1 Leptolyngbya sp. DQ-M1 | reverse complement strand
AGATTGGCGAGAAATTGCTTGCTTGAAAGTTGCTGCGTAATATTGAGCAGCGCCGAATGTTCAGGCATTATTGTGCTTAATTTTGAACATAAGCGGTTAAGTTGATGATACCCGACACAGTGCTTAATAATTCAAACCCTTACCATTTCTGCGACACAACCGCAGGCTGTTTTAGTACAATCTGTAAGGCTTGCAGAAGTTCTTGAATTGTGTAGGGCTTAGCGATAAAGTGTTTGATCCCACTCGCCTCTCTCAATTTATCGTTAGACACAAATCCACTGATTGCGATCGCTTTGAGCCCTGGCTGTATTTTTTGTAGGGTTTGAATTGTTGTTGGTCCATCCATAGATGGCATCATCATATCGATCAGAGTGACAGCAATCTTATCTTTGTGTTGGGCATAAAGCGCAATGGCTTCAATTCCATCATTAGCTACTAGAACCTGATAGTTATAGGCTTCCAGCGCAGCTTTGGTTGTTTCTAAAATTTCTACTTCGTCATCTACGACAAGAATCCATTCTGAATTTCCGTCAAGCAGATTCGAAGGCTCCGCTTGTGGGGCAACGGTTGCTTCTGTGGCTGGTAAAAATACTTTAAACTCAGTTCCTTTACCAACCTTGCTGAATACATCTATGAATCCTCCATGGCTTTTTACAATGCCTCTTACAGTAGAAAGCCCTAGTCCTGTCCCTTTACCAATCTCTTTCGTGGTGAAAAACGGTTCAAAAATTCTGTCTATCACCTCGATTGGCATTCCGGTTCCTGTGTCTTTTACACGGAGTCCAACATATGGACCGACAGATGCATCAAGATTCATACGAGCATAGTGTTCATCTATAAATAGGTTTTCAGCAGAAATAGTGAGTGTACCGCCATTCATCATGGCATCACGAGCATTGACGACCAAATTTACCAGCACCTGATGTAGATGAGTTGCATCTCCAGAAACTGACCAAAGCCCTGGCTTTACATCAGTTAGGACTTGAATAGACTTAGGAAACGTCTTTTCAGCAATCTGTTTTACTTCATAGATCAAAGGCTCTACTTGTATGCTCTCTCGATTGCCTTCTATCCCACGAGTAAATTGGAGCACTTGTTTGACAAGCGCAGCCCCACGTCTAGTATTCGCTTCAACGATTTTGAGCAAGTTCTGGCTCTGCTCGTCAGCATAGGGAAACTTCAACTGCAACAGTTGTGCTGTACTGAGAACGGGGGTCAGAATATTGTTGAGATCATGGGCAATACCGCCTGCAAGGGTACCCAAACTCTCAAGCCGTTGAGTTCGCAGAAATTGGCTTTCAAGCTGTTTCTTTTCAGTGATGTCTGTATTAACCGTCAAGAAAGATTTGGGTTGCCCCTGGGCATCATGCATTAAGGTCCAACGGCTGGCAACAGTGATTTCTTTGCCCTGCTTATTGACTTGATGCAATTCACCTTGCCATGTACCACACTCAATTAAACTTTTTTGAGCAACCTCAAGTTGCTTGAGTGAGTCTGGTCGATACAACAGTTGAGTCGCGTTTTGGTCGACCGCCTCTTCAGCGTTCCATCCGTAGAGATGCTCTGCACCTTTGTTCCAATACTGAATGTTGTTATCCAAATCTCGTACTAGAATGGCATCGGTTGTAATGTTGAGTAGAGCCGCCTGTTCCCGAATTTTGTCTTCTGCCTGCTTGTGCTGAGTTAGGTCAAGGACGAAGCCAACGATCGCCTTTTGAGATTCATCAAGGAAAGCTCCGCCAATCATGACAGGAATGCGGTGTCCATCCTTGTGAAAATATTCTTTCTCAAAGGCATTAAACACTCCAGTATTGGTTAATTCTGTCACTGCGGCTTGATGGAGGTGGATGTATTCTGGAGGCGTCATTGCTTGCCAGTTTAAGTTCCTAGCTTTCAAGTCAGCGCGATCGTATCCAACAATTCGGAGAAAGGCATCATTGGCATCTGTAATCCTGCCATCTGTCATGCTAAAAATAACTCCAATGACATTGGCTTCAATTAGCCGTCGAAATCGAGCTTCACTGCGCTGTAGTGCTCTAAATGCTTGCTCGCGTTCTGCTTCTACCTGCTGGCGCTGTTGAATTTCCTTTTCTAGCCGCTCATTTTGTTCAGTCAATCGCTTGGTCAGGTTTTGTAGTCGAACGTGAGTGTTAACTCGTGCTAAAACTTCCTCATGATTGAGTGGCTTGGTGATGTAATCGACTGCTCCAAGATTTAAGCCTTTGACCTTATCGACGTTATCGCTAACAGCCGTCAGAAAAATGATCGGAATTTCTTGTGTGGCTGGGTTTGCTTTTAGGCGACGGCACGTTTCAAAACCGTCAATTCCAGGCATGAGGATGTCTAGCAAAATCAAATCAGGTGGAGCATACTCTGCTAGAGCGATCGCTCTTTCCCCATCTTCAGCCACCACTACTTTGAAACCAGCAGCCTCTAGTAAGTCGAGCAACACCTCTAAATTCGTGGGCGTATCATCCACGATCAAAATGACATCTTCTTCCACAACGCCTCTGTTCATTAGAAATACCTCTTAAAATTGCTGCAAAAATTCCAAAATTTGCCGTCCCTTAAATTCTTTGGCAAGCTGCCGCAAATGGGTGGCAAAAGGACTCCACTGCTGATTCGACTCCTCTAGTTGTGTCGCTCGTTTGGTAATGGCTCGTAAATCTCCTCGCATGACTAAATCTAGAAAAATAGCAATCTCTTCTGCCGGTGGAATTAGAAAGTTAGGGGAAACTGAGGAAGAACTGGCTTGGCTGTTTTCCTGTTTGTTACTCTCTCCAAAGGGTTCTCCAATTTCACTCTCATTCTCGTAGATCCATTCCAGCTTCAGGTGCTCCTGCAATTTCTGGAGGAGATCGTCTTCTCGAATAGGTTTCGGTAGAAAATCGTTGCAGCCCACCTTGAGGCTCTGTTGCTGATCGAACTCAAAGACGCTAGCCGAGATTGCAATCACCACGATGTCTTTGAGGGCGGGCATTAATCTGAGCCGACGGGTTGCCTCAAAACCGTCTAGATTGGGCATCACCAGGTCAATCAGGACAGCATCGGGCTGAAACGCTTGCGCCTTATCTAGTCCATCTTGACCATCTACGGCATCTAATACGTCAAATCCGATCGGCTCCAGGAAATTGATGAGGACAGAGCGGTTCGTTGCTTTATCGTCTACAACTAAAATTTTCCGCTTGTTGCCTTTGACTCCAGTAATCGTGCGCTGTAAGGCATGAGCCGTAGCTGCCGATGAATCAATGGCTAGCAGATCTAAATCAAACCAAAACGTGCTGCCTACCCCCAAGGTACTCTTGACCTGAAGCGTTCCGCCCATCATCTCAACCAGTTGACCGCTAATCGCTAATCCTAACCCTGTTCCTTCTGGCTTGCGACTATTTTCACCGACCTGTTGAAACGGCTTGAAAATCTCATCAAGCTGATTCGTGGCAATACCAATGCCGGAGTCCTCGACTTGAAAGCGAAGCTTCTGCTCGTGATAGCCGACCTTAAAGGCGATCGTTCCTGTCTCAGTAAATTTGACGGCATTGCCCAGCAGATTCAGCAAGACTTGGCGCAGGCGTTTGTCATCTGCCCGAATCACTTTGGGCAGAGGCGACAGCGGTTGATAAATTAACGAAATCCCTTTTTGTTCAGCTTTGATTTTGCAGATCTCTGTGATGCTTTGCAAGAATTCAGCAAAATTGAACTCTCTCGGATACAGTTCCATCTTGCGGGCTTCAATTTTGGAAAGATCCAGAACATCATTGATCAGCGTCAGCAAGTGTTCCCCGCATTGGTGAATGATCGCAATGCGATGCTTTTGCTGTTCGGATAACGATCGGTCTTTTTGACTAATTTGGGTATAGCCCAGAATGCCATTGAGAGGTGTGCGGAGTTCGTGACTCATGTTTGCTAGAAACTCGCTCTTGGCTCGGTTCGCGGATTGAGCTATTTCTTCTGCTCGTTGACGATCGCGCGCCTCTTGCCGAAGTTGCACGGTTCGCTCTTCGACTTTCGCTTCCAGCGTTTTACTATATTCCTCTAGCTGTTCGTGCGATTGTTTCAAATCAGCATTGGCAGTTGCCAAATCTTGGTAAAGACGGGCATTCTCAATGGAGATTGCCGCCTGAGAGGATAAAAGCTGTAAAACTTCCACTCGTTCTGCGGTAAAAGCACCCGTTGTGAGATTGTTTTCTAGATACAGAATCCCAATCAGCTTTCCTTGATGAACGATCGAGGCACACAAAACAGATTTTGGCTGGTGATCAAGAATACAACTATCCGTTGTGAACATTCCCTCACGGGTGGCATTATTCAGAACCACATTCTCCTGGGTTTGCCGCACATAATTGATGATGGATAGTGGTAGTGGGCTTGTCTCTACAGCAATAGATTGCTGAACGATAATCTCGTTTTGATTAATACGTCCAGCAGCTTCAATGAAGAGTTTCGAGTCTTTTTCTAAAATTAGGATTCCTGTTTCTGCACCTGCATTTTCAAGCAAGATCTGCATCAATTTTGTCAGCAGCTTGCTTAAAACAATCTCACCCGAAAGAGCTTGTGCTGCTTTCATGACAGCGGCTAAGTCCAGGTTGTGATTAGCGTCAGGATAATTTGTCGTTCTTTGGGAAATTGTCGCCTTTGTTCTGCTCTTAGCGGGAGTCCTGGGCAGAAATTGAGGGTATTTTTCTTCTAAATGCTCAACTTTAGCTTGAGCACCCCAAACCTGATAAGCATAATGCGCCTTCTGTAAATAGAGTTGGGCGATCGCATCTCTCCCCCATCCTAAATAACATTTACCTGCCAGTTCATATGCCAGTGCTTCTTCATTCAGATATTCATTTTCTTTAGCTAGCGCAATCGCCCTGTCATACATTTCCATTGCTTCTACTTTTTCATCTAAAACTCGATGCCGCTCTGCTTCTACTAAATAGAATTTGTGCAGATAATTCATGGGAGCATGATGCGCCCATTGCTGCATCTTTTCTTGATTCGCTTTTACTCTGCCAAGAATGTCTTGTTGTTCTGACTGGGGAGCGTCAGAATACACAGCCAGTTTGACTAAAGACTCATAGAAATGAAAGAGAGAAAGATGGGGTGTTGCGACAACTGCATCCAAATAGTTTTCTTCGAGCACAGTATTCTCGATCGCTTCTGAGTAATTTTCAAATAGATAACAAAGTAAAAGTTTATTCAAATAGGTGTAAGCGATCGCCGCTCTGTCGTTTGCTTGCTCATGTAGTGGTAGCCCTCGGCGTTCATCGTAGGCTTCACCTTGGAGACGGCAAGGATTTTCACTTTGCCCCAGCAGATTTAAGGTAGCCTGCCAATAGATTTCGTGATAATTGAGTGCTGTTTTTTGCTTGATTTTATCAATTGCGTCTCTATTAATTGCCATCTCTCCCGCAAGGGCAGTCAATTCTTTGCCGCTGTAATAAGCGAAATAGGAGTTCACTAATAGCCCAAAAGCACCAAATTCTAAATCTCCTGTCTCCATTCCAATAGAATAAGCTGACCTCAAAGGCTCTAACGTTTGTCTCAGATGTTCTTTCCAAGGTCGGATAAAGATATTGACGATGACGATCGTCTTAGCTTTAATTTCTTGAGCGTTTAATGTTGACAACAGATTTAAAGCTAATTGACCAAACTGATAGCCCGAGTCAATATCTCCCACAACTCCGCAAAGTAGAAGACCATAATTGGCATAAGCAGTAGGAGAAACGGGAGCATTACCGTGTTGGACTGATAGGTCGACTTGTTTGCACACCGCCAGCGGCAACAGTGTAGGAGCAGCAATATAGGCGGGAGCAAAGATACTTGCTAAAAGTTTAATGGCTGCTAGTTTGTAGGGATTACTCATTTGAGGCAGATCAACTAAATCCTCAATTCGCCTCTCATTCAAAATCTCCGCAGTTTCGGAAAGTGCCTGTCCAATATCAGATGGAACTGGATTTTCGGGAAAATTCACTCCCAGCAGCTTTAAGGCTTGTAGTGCTGTATTAATTGCTTCTAGCAGTTTGTTCTGCAATACATGAGCTTGAATCTGAATCTCATATACTTTCACTTTTTCCAATAAAGTTTTAGCGCAGTTTTGCACGATGTCAACGAATCGCTGTACTGCTTCAAAATTACTGCTCAAATATGCCGACTCTGCTGCTTCGGTGTGCAGTGCTAATGCGAGTTCGTACTGAAGAGTCCAGCTATCTTCAACTAAAAATTCCATCCCTGTTTGCAAATATTCAACTGCTGCAACATAAGCCATTGCTGCCTTTGCTTTCTGACCCGCTATCAAATTAAGCTGAGCAATTCTGTCTCGTTCTACTTGATCAGCAATTAGCTCAATTCCTAAGTTGAGGTGATCGACAATCTCAAATATCCTTTCTGACAACATCTCTGACGATGTGTTTTGCCAAAGCAAACGACCAATTTGCAGGTGAGTTGCTTGCTTAGAACTATCATCAATCAGCGCATATGCAGCTTGTTGCACTCGATCGTGGAGAAATCTAAACCCTAGGCTTACTAAATGCGTATCAATCAGGTCTTCAAATGCAAACGTTAATTCAGAAGTTGATAATACTAAGCCTTCTTCAATAGCTGGCAATAGGTTTTGATAGGTAACGGCTGACGATCGCTTATCGATGATTGAAAGCGTCTGTAAATCAAACGTGTTACCCATACAAGCAGCTAACTGCAACACCTGTTGAGTCGATTCAGGCAACTTTCGCAACTTCTGAATCATCAATTCAACAACATTATCGGTAATGCCGATTGCCTCAATTTGGGTAATGTCCCACTGCCAACTAGGTTCACCGACCTTTAATGGAACCGAGAACGTCAACAGACTCTCTTGATACAGCGTTTTGAGAAATTGATTGACAAAGAAGGGATTGCCCGACGTTTTGCGGATGACTAATTCAGCTAATGGCTGGACAGAAATTGCATCACGATGCAGCGTGTCAGCAATGAGATGGCTAATATCTGCGAGGGCTAAAGGAGCTAAGGTAATTTCATGAATGACAACAGATGTCGATCGTAGTGAATCGAGTGTCATCATTAAGGGATGACTTGGACTGACTTCATTATCTCGATAAGCTCCAAGCAAGAATAAATAACCTGTTTCTGCATCGGTTAGAATCACCTCTAGCAGCTTCAGTGTGGCAGAATCAACCCATTGCAGATCGTCCAGAAACAGGACTAGAGGGTGCTCTGGTGAGCAGAAAACACGGATAAAGTTTTGAAAAACGAGATTAAGTCGGTTTTGTGCTTCTGTTGGTGCAAGATCCACAGTAGCGGGTTGCTTGCCAACAATCAGTTCCACGTCTGGAACTACATCAATAATGACCTGAGCATTGTTACCCAGAGCGCCTAAAAGCTTGGTTCGCCATTGAGCCAGTTGTGTTTCGCTCTCAGTCAGCAGTTGTTTCACTAAGGACTGAAAGGCACTAATCATTGCAGAGTAAGGAACATTGCGCTGGAATTGGTCAAATTTACCAGAGATGAAGTATCCTCTAGCGCCAACGATCGGTTTGCGAACTTCATTGACTAATGACGATTTTCCAATGCCAGAGTAACCCTTAACGAGCATGGCTTCCGTTTTGCCAGCACTGACGCGATCAAAGGTCTGCATTAACAAGCTCACTTCGCGATCGCGTCCATAGAGCTTTTCTGGAATCAAAAATTGGCTAAATAAATCGAACTCTCCCACCTTAAAACGGGAAATCGTGCCAGAAGATTGCAGCATCTCTAGACACATTTCTAAGTCAGTCTTCAGCCCTAGTGCGCTCTGATAACGGTCTTCTGCCGTCTTAGCCAGTAGCTTCATAACAATGTCAGACACCGCCTCTGGAATATCTGAATTGACCAGATGAGGCGGGACTGGTGCTTTAGCAATGTGACAGTGAATGATCTCCAAAGTATCAGTTGCTTGAAACGGCAATTGCCCAGTCAACATCTCATAGAAGGTAACGCCTAGAGAATAAAAGTCAGTCCGGTAGTCGATCGAGCGGTTCATTCTCCCGGTCTGCTCGGGAGACATATAAGACAGCGTTCCTTCAAGGACGTTAATAGTCGGCGAATTTTCGCTTGGCAGGCGAGTAGAAATCCCAAAATCAATCAGCCTGATTTCACTCATTTTTTCGTTAACGAGGATGTTTTCAGGCTTAATATCTTTATGAAGGATATTTTGTTGGTGAAGCTGCGCCAGAACTGAAGTTAAATGAATGGCAATTTGTAAAAAAATATTTAGCTCGAATCGTCTTACAGCGATCGCTTTCGCCAACGATTCTCCATCAAAGTCAGCCAGGATGAGGGCTAACCCATCTCGGTCGCTTTCTAAGGCTAATGGCTTGACAACTTCTTCGATCTCTAATTCTTGAAGAATTTGATATTCGTGTCTTAACCGAGCCAATTGGTTGATCGTTGGATACTCAGCTTTCAAGGTTTTGATAATGACACTCGTTGGTTCCAGATTGCTGTCAGATACCGTCTTAGCCCGGTAAACGTAGGTGGCGGCTCCTTCATGAAGAACTTCGAGCAGGGTATAGCCAGCGATCGTAATACTCATCTTTTTACAAACGGATACTCTTAAATGTTGAATACTCGACTTTCCCCATGTTAGGTATGGAACGAGTAATTTGATGAGCTTGTGAACGTGATAGAATTGTCTGTCTATTTCCCTAGAATAGATGACAAGTCTTAAAGGCTACAGGGAGACAATAATACTTCACCAACGAACATGACTTGGCACGAGGTCAACATAATTCACACGGGCATTGTCAACTTAACCGTGATTATTCAAAATCAAGCACAATCATTCCTGAATCGTCAGGTTCGCTCAATTTAAGCAGCAGTTTTCAGGCAGGCAATTTCTTGCCAATCTTGAAATCGCTGGCGTAGTTGTGCGCGGTAACTTTTGCACTCAGTTGATGTTGTTTCGGGTGGAAGTAATCTCGAATCGGTCCAAAAGCTGAGAGAAATCGTTGGGCTTGCCCGGGTGATTTGAAGCGTCGCATTCGTCGCTCTCGTGTTCGTGTAGGTTGATGGGTGTTCTCAACTCGATTATTCAGTCCTTTATGCTGCCGATGCGCTACGCGCTTCATCATCTGCTTCTTTGCGGCTTCATCTCTCTTGAGGTTGTCACCGTGAAGTTCTGTAATAGGTCAGCCACAGAATCAGGGTTTCAGATGTTAAGCAATGTTTCATCACGAATATCACTTTTGGTGATTCATGTCCTACAACATCCTTAATCGCGGGAGAAATGTAGCTGAGAGGTACGCGAACGTTGCTTCATCTAACTTAAAGATTGAGTTTCGGGCTACTCAACATTCTGGGTCACCAAAACGTGGAAAGAGCCTTGAAGCTGAACATTTACGGCACTATCTCCACTGCATTGTAAAGCGTTGTGCCACTCAAAATCCGAGGAGATGCTAGACATTCAATTCGATTGCCACTTCACTATCTAAGTTCAGGGAATTAAGGAAGCTAAAATCTGCCTCGCGTTGGATACAGCACATTTATCGGCTCCTGTAGTTTCTATACTATTGAGCCGTCAGAGAAAGCTTCCAAGCTGGCTCAATGAATTGAATTGATATGATTATTGGAGTGTAAATTATGAGTTTAGAAGAGAGAGCAAAAGCGGCTGCTAAAAATATCGAAGGCAAAGCACAAGAAGCGATCGGTAGCATGACGGGTGATCAGCAAGCGCAAGTAGAAGGTAAGGCAAAGCAAGCCGAAGCTGAAATGCGAAATGCTAAGGAAGATATCAAAGACAGTGTTAAGAACATCGTTGATAAAGCCTAAGCAGGTTAATGCATCAATTGGTGCTACTTACACCGTAGGGAATGAGTTGCTTTGCCTACTCCCTCTTGTGTAGGTTGCTTGCGTGACTCAAGGCACTACAGCCTGAGCCATCAACACTTTTCTCAGTTCTAAAAATAAGATGCGACTTCAGGCAGGGGGACGCTCCTTCCGTTTTATGGTTCCTGCTAATTTAGTGCCACAAAGATAATTGTCAAAGGCTTGATGAAAGCTTCCTATAAGTTAATTGGGCACTATCAACTTAACCGAGAAGATTCAAAATTAAGCACGGAAATCTCTCAATCGTCAGTCTCGCTCAAGTTTACGCAGCATCTTTCACACAGGTATTTCTCGCCAATCTTCTAAGGGTTGGCGTAACTGTTCTCGATATCGTTTTGCACTCAGTTCATGTTGCTTGGGATGGAAGTGCCCTCGAAGCGGTCCAAATGCTGATAGAAATCGTTGCGCTTGTCCGGGCGATTTGAATCGCCTCATTCGCCTTTCTCTGACTCTTGTGGACTGATGGGAGTTCTCCGCCCGGTTGTTCAATCCCTTCTGCTGTCGATGTTCCACACTTGGCATCACTCGTCTCTTTGCGGCTTCATAGCTTTTCAGTTTGTCGGTGACAATCACCCGTGGCACGAACCCTTGTTTCTTCAGCAGCTTACGAAAAATCGCTTCGCTGCCTCGGTGTCTCGATGTCGTTGCAGCAAGATATCCAGCACGTTTCCTTCACCGTCCACCGCCCGCCACAGATAGTATTGCTGTTTTTTGATTAGAGTTGTTGGAGAATAACTTGACCTTGAAGCAGAACTCTGACTTTCGTTTCTGAGATTAAGCTGCTTGCAAGTAGAAGTTCCATAGTCCAGCAGCAGTGAGCATCAAATGGTCATCAAAATCCTGAATGTGATTGCGATAAATCACGCTGACCGCAGCATAGCGCTTGATGCCTGCGAAAGCATTCTTACAAAGGACTCGCGACTGGCTCAGGGTGCGATTTTCTTGCTTTTGTTCATCGGTTAACTCACCCCCTTTTGGCTTCTTATGCGGAATGCGAATGTTCGTGTACTCGGATTGCAAGCTTGAAAGCCGAGATCAACTTCGATTGGAATCTCGTCGGGAATGTGAAAGGCAATCTCCTCTTGGGCTTCAAAGCGCTTGTCATGGAGCTTCCCCTCGCGAGCTTTGCTCAATACCAGCACCCGTTTGGTTTGGTCTACGACCGCCAACTGCTTGCGGGTGTGGCGACGCTTTTTCCCGGAGTAGTTCAAGGTCTGCTCTTCCGCATCCTGGGGTCGTTGAATCGGGCGTTCTGTGCCATCAATCATCACGCGCTCCACACCCGGAAACTGTTCGAGGAACGCATCAATGCTGCGTAACTTGCGCTCTGGCAGCACCATCTCATGCCCTAAAGCCGCTTCGAGAACGGGTTGCAATTCGTGCATCCATTCATGCGTCTGCGAACGGTCAAGGTCAAACAAAATGCCTGCTAAATCAAACGTGGGGTAGCATTTGAAGTAGAACAAAATATAAAACAGCTTCGCTTCAATGCTGCTCAGTCTCGCTTTGCGTCCGCCGCCCCTTGCTCGTCTGCGCTGTGGCTTTGCGGCAATTCGGCTTGCCTCGTATGCCTGCTCAAAACTCGGCAGCAGCGCATCAAATGCTTTGCGGTTCAGTCCAGTCAAAGCTCGAAGTAGGCGATCTTGACTCAGCGCTCGCTTAAGGTCTAGCATCAATCTGAATTCATTTTGCTTCTCCTAATTATCCACTATTTCCCAACAGCTCTATTAGTCGCAATACGCTGGATCTGTGGCTCAAACGTGAAGCAAAAACCGGAACTTGTCGAGCTATCACGCACTATCAGCAAGGCAGTCGGCACAAAATCAAGGATTGGAAGCGATTTCGCGAGTTTGTGAAACAGCATGGTGGCAAAACGCAAGCGCAACTCGCAACCTTGTGGGGCGACAACGTGACGCAGCAAAACATAAGCGATGCCTTGGGAAAAATTGGAGTCAGTCGAAAAAAAAGACGTACGGCTACCGAGAACGCGACGACCTAAAACGAGCGGAATTTGTCGAACGATTAAAGACCAAGCGACCCGAGCAAGTGATTTATGTCGATGCCTGCCTCATCGACAATCGAGATGAGTATGCTTACGGCTACTGTGAAATTGGACAACGCTTCTATGCTCAAAAATCTGGCAAGCGTCGAGAACGAGTCGTTGGATTGCCGCACTCAAGCAAAAAATCATGGTTGCGCCCATGACCTTTGCAGGTTCGTGTAACCGAGCCTTGTTCGAGACTTGGGTTCAGACCTGCCTTCTGCCACACTTGCAACCGGGCGATGTGATTGACAATGCCAGTTTTCATCGCTCGCAGTTCATTGAAGAACTGGTCGCTGAAGCAGGTTGTGAGATCTGGTATCTCCCGCCGTACTCACCGGACTTAAATGCGATTGAGAACTGGTCGTTTGTGCTCAAGAACTGGATGCGGCAGCGCTGGGAGGAATTTGACAGCTTTCGAGATTGTGTCGATGCTGCCTTCAAAAACTGTCCTAATGTTCTTACGTAGAGCTATACTTGTGGCGAGCAGTGGATTCAGAAGGAAATGTGCTGGATGTCTTGCTGCAACGGCATCGAAACACGAAAGCAGCAGAGCGATTCTTCCGCAAACTCCTGAAGAAACAAGGGTTTGTACCTCGCGTCATCGTCACCGACAAGCTGAAGAGTTACGAAGCTGCAAAGAAACGAGTGATGCCGAGTGTAGAGCATCGACAGCACAAGAGATTGAATAATCGGGCGGAGAACTCGCATCAACCCACCAGGGTACGAGAACGACGAATGCGGCGATTCAAATCTCCAGGGCAAGCGCAACGATTTCTCTCCACGTTTGAGCCAATCCGAGAACACTTTCATCCAAAACAACATGAACCGAGTGCAAAACGATATCGAGAACAGCTACGCCAACGGTTTGAAGATTGGCGAGAAGTTGCTGGGCTAAATTCTGCTGCGTAATCAGAGGGATCAAGACTGCTCAGGAATTATCGTGCCTAATTTTGAATCTGCTCCGTTAAGTTGATAATGCCGTCCATCCTCATTTTTCTTTCTCTCTATGAAACCACCCTGCTCAGCTTATATCCGATTGGGAGCCGAGTTCAGTGGGACTGTTCTTTAATTTCTTGTAGCAGTGCCTCATCTGAGTAATCATTCTGCCAATCGCCGGATAGTTTGAGTCGAACAGACTGAGCCCCACCACTCGGTGTACAGACCACCCAGTAAGCGCCCTCTTGCCCTTTTACTTGTGCGGCTCCTGAGTGTCCGGTTTCGTCAGAGAGTCCAGTGAATGCTTCAATACAGGACCAGGTGATGCCATCCTGATCGCTAACTGTTCGCTCCATTAAAATTCTCCTTACTTTCGTTTGCTCAGCGCGATCGTGGCACGTTGTTGCGGAGTGAACACCGATCTATGAGCAGAAATAAATCCGCGACCGATTGACGAATTATCGGGTCTTACGGCTCCGCAACCAGCGCAGTCTTCCTTCAATCCGGGCTTGCCGCGATCGATCTGGATGCTGGCGATGCAGAATGATCGTCCACACTAATGCCACCAATGTTCGAGCTTCAATACAGACTGCTAATGCTTCAGGATCGAACGATCGACCGTAGCCATCCAGCGCCATCTCTGCCTTGTCTCGATCTGTGCCAAACACATAGGGGGATGCGACTAGAGAGGCTAAGTCCCACTCGATTGGTCCAATCATCACATCCTCCCAATCTGTCCACAATATGCCGCGTGTCGTTTTGAGAACATTGCCAGAATGCGGATCGCCGTGGATGGGCTGCATCGGAAGCTGTCGCAGTTGTGGTTCTAATCGGTCACTCACTTGCAGTAGCATTTCTGCGTCCGCTAGCGTAAACTCTGATTCAGCGATTAAACGATCGAGGAGTTGCCGCGCTTCCGAAATTAACGCGAGAACAAGCAACTCTCCAGAAAATTCCTTTAGAGCTTCATGGCAGTGGCGAAGAGCTTGGCCTGCTTGGTACGGATCAAAGGGTTCTTCTAAGATTTGTACGAACTCCCAGAAGCTTAAAATTAAATCTAAATGATGATGTGGTCCTGCCTCCAGTGTCGAACTCAGTGGAATAATCGGCGCACCGACGGCGGTGAGATATTTTGCGATCGCGACTTCACGAGTAAACCAAGCATCCCCAGATCGAATCGTGCCAGTGGTTGTCGAAACTCTTGCCACAACCGGGGTCGGCGCAAGATGAATGTGGGCATCAGAACCGTTTCTCTCATCACTTCTAGATCTGTCTTGCCTTCTACGGGGTCAGGGAATTTGAGTGATTCATCAGCTTCGGTCTGCCGATGTTTCTGTCGTCGATGCTTCTCCTGCATCTGGAGATTCAGCCCCGTACGCATGGTTTGAATCAGTGGATTAGCGTCATAATCCTTTTTGTCGCTGACGAACATTCTGTATTTGAATTTAATGTAATTAATGATCGCGGTGTCTTTATTCGCACGAGTGGATGGCGAGGTTGATTCAGAGAAGTCTTCAATGAATTTGTAATAATCAGAGCGAATCTGCTTCAGTCTATTTTGATGGGCTAGCCAAAATTGTCGCCGCTCGTAATCATTCAAATCAGCAATGTCAGCAGGATTGATGACTGGAAACAAGCAGTCTAAACACAATTCGTCAGCCGGAATTTGAGGATTAGCGTATTTCTCCAAAAAACCATATATTCGTAAAATTTCTTTCTCATAAGCCTCATAGGAGTCCATTTGAGAACTTTAAACACTCGAAATGAATCATTTGGATCGGTAAAAAAACGGCGGGCATCTCTCAATTCTTGCTGAGATTTTGGTGAAAGCTCTTCAATCTCTTTTGCATAGGATTTATAAGATCCAGTTCTAGAAGTCAGCTTTGTTTTGCCACCTTGGAGTTGCTGAATCGGTCCACAACGCTCAGCAATTAAAATTGATTTTTCTGGATGAGGATAAATGTCTAATTGCTGAGCATAATTTTCAAATTGTCCAAAGTGCGAGCGATAATTTCTATAGCTAGGCTTAGGAGTTCTGAGTGCAGCAATTCCTGTCTCTAATGCAGAGCGCGCTCTCAGAATGGCTGTGATCGGAAGCTGTTTCATAAAGTTGATCGCTGCCGCTTTTTCTTCTGTAGTCATCTTGCCGCTGGGATCAACGCGTTGGAAGCCGAGCTGAGGAAGAATAAGACGACAGAGAACCGACGATAACTGATAAATTTTGACCTGAGCGCTCTCGGCTGAAAGTGTCTGGTAGAGCCTCTCTTCGTAGCGTTGAACCAGGTCAAAGAATTTAGGGTAGGAGTGGCTAGCCATAAGTTTTCAGTTGATTTGTACTAATAGTATAAATCAACCAATTGATTTTAGAAGGCAATATCCTTCCACAACGAGCTTGTTTTTCTAATAAAATCCCTTAAATTCACTTCCCTAGGACATTACAGCGATTTTCTTCAATAAAACTGCACTAAATATTTTCAGTAAAGCTGACAAAACAATCACTAAAAACGACTCAAATGCCCGTGTGACCTGGTTTAGTGCATCTTAATTTTGGTTCTGAGGCGCAGCTATATTGGTGCTCAATCGTATATTTTACGACTCTAAAATATTGTCGATTAGATTTATCTTTGCTCTCCGATTAAAGTTTCAGAACTTGTTAAGAAAATTCCTATATTTGCAATTTAATTTGAATGATTATCAATATGAGCTAAATATCGAGACATAAGCTTATGTCAAATTCTTATTTTCTTATTGAGAGTGAATCTAGTCTTATCAAGAGAATATATTTCGTGTTCAAATAACATTGTGAGTAAAGTAAAAAATGCTAATCGTCACAGTTTTAGCTCTCCAGAATTATTAGATACAAGAAAAAACAATACAGAGGCTCGATGTTTTTCTTGAATTCTTGCAATTAGAAAATGCTTCGTGTAATGTAACTGTTAACATACACTTGTACTATTTATGATTCAAGACAATTCTGCTGCTGCCAACTACTTGGTTGATCGAGACGAACTATTACGAATTCGTAGTCTCAGACTTCTCACCAGTGGTCGCGATTACGTCTTTTTTGCCTTGCAAGTGGACTATCAAGGTAAGCTGAATCCTGAGATCGATGTGGCTGCTTTCTGTGCGCCCGAAGGGATCAGCTATGCTGCACGTTGGGAGTTGGATGAAGGGGATTTATACAAAGCGTTAGGCGATTTGCGGAAGAAGGGCATTGTTGTGTCGATTTCTAGCTGACTGAATCTTCAACTCTCCTAAAGAGACTCAAAACGCTCTGCGTCTCGACTTTCTGCCGACTGCGGCAACTGATTAAAAGAGCCGCTGTTCTTGATGCAACAACTAATAAGCCCTAGACAATTGCCTAGGGCTTCTTCTAATAAATGCCAGCGTGAATAGAGGAGCTAGCGGTTTTGAATATGCTTCTATCATGAACGAATCCGTTCTCTAGGACTAGGGTTAACTTACCCAATCTGTTCCTACTTTCACTTAGGTAGCAGCGAGCGGTTGCTCAGGAAACATGCTAGGCTGCGATCTCTAAAATGTCTGAGCGGTGTCCGGCATCTGATTAAGGTCCCGTTCAGGATCACCCAGCTCACGAACCGTTGCCGCAAACTCTAGAAGAATGCCATCTGGGTCAAAAAAGTAGAAGGAAGAGATGAAGGTACTCTCATCCGCTTCTGGAACGTAACCGGAAGGCACATCCGCGTGATGCAGAACCGGTGTTGCTTGAATGCCTTTAGCAATGAGCCGACCTCGGTACTCATCTAGTTTTTCAGATTGAACCCGGAAAGCAACATGATTCATTGAACCGTGAGCAGTTCTGATGTCACCCGTTTGCAGTGCAGCTGGATTAACAGATGCGATACCGGGTGCACTTTCAGGAGCTTGGGGAAACCAGAAGAAGGCGAGTGCATCCCCATTTCCAATGTCAAAGAAGAAGTGTTGTCCTCCTTCAGGAATCTGGATTGTTTTAATTAGACGTAGACCTAAAGTATTGCAGTAGAAATCGATCGTGCGGGTCATATCTTTGCAGACGAGAGCAAGATGATTAATCCCTTGGAGCTGAAATTCTTTCATCGATGACACCTATTGATTAGGTCTAGGAATTCTTCACAAACTAGTTTGATGATGACTTGACAATTGTTATCGTGTCATTATCCTACACCCAGCGATTGCATTCAGCGGCTACCAATGCTTCTAGCCATACACTGGATATCCAAACAGTCCGCTAGAGTCGGATCTGTTGGGTGTCGTTATGATAAGTCTTGTTGCACTAAAACATGTTCGGCAGTTCAACAAAGTCTCGACCGTCTTGTGTCAGTCGAGATGCGCTTACAATCGAGGGATGACTCCACTCAAAATCCGACATCGTGTCACTCACCCGTTCAGATCTCGAATCTAACCGCTTACAACAGACTATCCTCAAGGCTGGAACCGGCATTGTCTTGAGTGAAGCCCAGTTACAGGAGTCACTCCGCCAAACCCTGTTGCATCATCCATCCAACTCTGATGTTTGGGTGTTTGCTTACGGTTCACTCATCTGGAACCCGATCATCAAAGTTGCAGAACAGCGCATCGGTAAAATCTACGGCTGGCATCGCCGGTTTTGCCTCTGGGTGCCTCAAGGGCGCGGAACGCCAGACAATCGAGGATTAGTCTTAGGGCTAGACCGGGGAGGCAGTTGTCGCGGGATTGCCTATCGCATTGATGCGGTGGATGTGTCCTCAGAACTCCCTTTGCTATGGCGACGGGAAATGGTCGTTGGGTCTTATCTGCCTCGTTGGGTGAGAGTGTTTGATGGAATGCAATCCTTGCCTGCGATTACCTTTGTGATTAACCGTCAGCATCGTGCGTACGCGGGGAACATTTCTTTGGAAACAACGATTCACAGTATTGCGACTGCGTCTGGCGAGTTGGGTTCTTGTGCGGAGTATTTGATGCAAACCGTCGATGGATTAATGAAAGCTGGCATCCGAGATGAGCCATTACTTTTGCTGGCTCAGCAAGTGTTAGCTCGGCAGCGGTTGTAATCCCGCTACATCAGGTTTTCAGTGTTGCAGTGGAGCCATAACTGAGTTGGAATGACAGGGTCAATTGCTTCATTCGTTGCCAACGCCACTCCTGTCTAATGCAAGGCAGAACTTGTGATGCTTTGGTAATGCTGGAACTTCTGCTGTGTGCGGCAGCTCACCAGAACTCAAAAATATAGCTTTAACGATCGTGGTCAGTGGTTGCTAAAGACTTTGCAACACCACAATCGGCTCCAGGCAATCCGCTGCACTAGGGTTGTTAGACTGTGCGATCGTTGCGACATACCTATCTCTGTCGTCAATAATCAGGGTTGCAGAATTGGTGTCACTTGCCCTGTAATCATTTGCCATTTCCCGTCCCGTTTGATGTAAACGTGCAAGTCCCTAACCTGTTTCTGTCCTCGTTCCTTCATGTTTAACACCATACGGAAATTGACTACTGCTACTGTATCGGAATACCAATGCACCTGAACTTCATCTGTTGTGTACGACTCAACCGCAGCGTGCCTGACATTTTCCAGTTCCATCTGTTTATTTGCGACTCGACCATCTGGAAAGACAGCTAAGAAGTCATCTGGTAGATCACGATCAACCACTGCTACATCACGCCGTAGAAAAGCATCAAGAAAGGCGGTATCTAATTCAAGAATAATGCGCTCCTCGACTGCTCTGTCAGTTGTCACTTGTTTACTCCTTTTTGAAAGCCACTTCATTATCGTGCTCTAATCCGCTCTACCTCTGTCATCAGAAAAGATTCTGTGGTCGAGACGAACGAAATAATCTAACCGTGAATCTCTCACAGCACTTAAACTCATCGTTTCATTAAAAATCTCATCAATACTCAATGGTGAATACTAACAGATAATTTTGAAGTGCCACCCTACCGATACCTCAGCAGTCTAACGACCAAGCTCACCGGACGTAGACAACCTCTCGAACAACCAACCAGGCTCATCGTTCCTGCAGCGACTTGTTAGGTGACGACTTTACGCTACCAATTCATCACAAGCGGCAACTGAGGTCGGAAATCTACCTGTTTCCCCTGCACTTCTCCATCAAACCCAAGCTCTAGACAGTACTCTGCTCCTCCTCGTAGCTTTATCTGCTTTGTATTAACCACTGCTTGAAGTTCGGGTGACAAACTATTTGCAGCAGGACTCACCAACTCTACACGAGTAATTTCGCGTAAACCAATACCATGATTTAGAGGTTGTGACTTCTCAACAGGATATCGATCTGGACGTTGACCAAATGGAGTCTGGAACAGCCATGGCTCAGTCAACACATCACTATTCTTTCCCACCTCAATACTCATTGTTTTAGGCAAATAAGGTGGGCGATATGCCCAACTGGAAAATGCAACTGTGTCACCAGAACCTATGACCGGACGCAGACAGATCCCAAATGGACATGCACCATCGTTCCGATGCGTCCATCGCTCCCAAAGACGAGTGGGACGGATTAGCTCAGACCTTGCCTCTTCTGGATCATGAATCCACAACAACTCCAACATTGCGTTATGAAAAAAGAAACGGCGATTAGTTGTGCCCTGCCCAGGATGCGTATTAGAGGTTCCCTCCACCAAACCAAATGATACTAGGCGCTCAGCTTCGTAAGCACCAACGTCAGTCCAGATAAAGAGATGATCGAATTCAAATGCCATAATTTCAGAGCCATCTGAGGATGGGCTTACTCAACGTCTTAAGTTTAATGAATCCAACAGACACGTTCCAAGCACCGCCAACACCAATAACTCAAGCCGCATAACGACTCGCTTCACCCGCCGCAGAACCCTTTCGGACTCAACCAATCCCCTTTAAACGGTCGGTGTGCAAGCGGATTGTTAGGCGTTGCAGTTATTACCAGAGTCGAGTTCTAAGGTCATCAAGTACTCATCGTAGAATTGTCCATCTCGTGAAAAGGTCTCCTGTTCAGTACCGTAGATGCGGAAGCCGAACGACTGATAAAGGCGGATTGCTCCTTCTTGCTGGGTTACGACAGTTAGATTAACTCTCCTGATACCTGGAGTATTTGCTGCCCAACTCAATGCGTGGTGGATGAGCGCTCTTCCACAACCATGACAACGAAACGAGGGCAGGACATACAGACCCGCAAGATAAGCACGGTGCTTCTCGTTGGGTGCTGAATAGCGAGAAATCCGGATGATGCCGATAAGTTGTTCGCCTTGAAACGCTCCTAAGAAGCAACGCTCATCGCTTACTACAAGTCTCGCAGCAGTCTCGGAGATACTTGGCTCAGTTTCAGGGAGTGAGCCGAAAGCAGGTGGTAGTTCATGAAGCGCCTGCAAGCGCACTGAATGGTACGCTTCAGCGTCAGCAGGAGTAAGCAGACGCACACTAAATAAATCGATGTCGTGTGAGGACTTGATTATGGCTTTCGTCCACAGAAGAAGTGTATCAACGCCTAACTATTTATTAGACTGACTCTCTCCGCCTAATCACCCATATCTGGACGTTAGACCGAACGTGGTCGGCATAACACCCTTCTGGAGCGATTTAGACTGCTGAGAGTCGGGCTAACACCCTAAACTGGGGAATTAGATCGACTTTTTCTGCCTAATGCCGAGATTTGAAACATTAGATCGACTCACATTCCGCATATTACCCCTCGACAGGGGCATTAGACCGAAAATTTCCGTATTTCTTCTCAGCGAAAGTCTGTACTATTCTGCCTAAGATCTCGTTCAACCAGATTGAAGATTGGGGTTGAACGGAATGACCTCACCACCCAAAAAGCTGTGAGATCAAGTGCGTGATGCGATTCGAGTACGGCACTATTCGTATCGGACTGAAGAAGCGTATGTGCAATGGATTCGCCGCTTCATCCTGTTTCACAACAAACAGCATCCGAAGGACATGGGGGCGGCTGAGGTCGAAGCCCGCTTGATCCGTAGCGATCGCCTGCGGGGTCCGCAGAAGTTCAACAGCAGCAAAAATGGCTCAATTTGCCTTCCTGGTTGGAATTGAGCCATTTTAAGTTGGACTGAATTGAAGATTTGGACTGAACGAGAAAATGCGGGTTTTAGCCTCGTTGTAGTATGTTCGTCAGTCCAAAATATAGTCCAGAGTTGTAACATAGCCGTATTATATTGCGAATTTGATCCCCATTTATCGAACTCGCACACTCAGTTTCTGAAGGTTCCTATTATAACTGGATGGGATTAAATACCTTAATATTGAGGCTTGCAATCGGAAAAACTCAAGCTTTCGCTGTCGAGGAAGCCTGCAAGTGCCATTTCTAGTACTGCTTCTACGGGGTACTCAATTTCTGCGGCACGTCTTTCAAACGATTGCTTAATTTTGTCGGGCAATGGCGCAGTGGGTTGCATAGTTAGTCCCTTGCGGGTATACAGACATTAAATGGCGGTTTACTGAGATTAATGATAATTCGCTCTAACTCTGATGTAACGCTCGCCACTGCATGAAGTCGAGGGTATGCGTCGCGATCGCTACCTCTCGATGGTCATAATCCTTCAGCCACGACCAAGTCATCGACTTATGCCCACCCTTTCTTCAACGCTCCCCAAATTTTGTCTCTAGTTCTAGGAGTGGAATTTGTTTGTACCTCCAGAGACGCTGTAAGGTACTCACCCTGATACCATTGTCACTGTCAATGGCATTCACTTGCCGCAAGGCTTGGTACAAACTGAGGCACAGCGCCTGATCGTACTCCCCACTGGCATGACGTAGGGCTAAATCAGATGCAGCCAATCCTGCCTTAAAACTTCTGACGTTCTTAATGACGATTGCCAGTCTTGCAATCTCGTGATCACCCGAGAACGAAACTGCATTCATAATCTGATTCAACATTTCACCTGAAATGCTGGGGATGCCTTGACCTTCCGGACGTTGGTCAGCTTCAGTCACCGAGTTGATGGTTTATAGGGAAGCTACAATCTTAGCCTCAACCCTATCGCTATATATCAACTGGTTGCGGGTTTTGTTTGAAAGCTGATGTGAAATCTTGAACAACGAGGACAGATCGAGCTTTCAAAGGAAAAGCACGATCGTTTTTGGTCGTTTCTTTGCTGCTTTTG
>NZ_JAMPLJ010000022.1:0-23830 GCF_039962505.1 Leptolyngbya sp. DQ-M1 | reverse complement strand
AGATTGGCGGGAGATTACGTGTGTGAAAGATGCTGCATAAACTTGAGCGAGACTGACGATTAAGGGAGTTACAGTGCTTAAATTTAAATACTTCCGGTTAAGTTGATAGTGCCTGCCCAAGTCATACAAACAACAAGGGTCTTTCTGCTCCAATTCCCATCTAAATACAGAAATCCCTAAATGCCCTGTTTTCGCAATTCAATCTCAACCTGGGTAAGGAATATCTCTTGTTCAAGTTGCGTATTCACTGGAAAGCGCTCCCAATCTGAACCAACTCGCAAATCGGCAAATAGCTGGTCATGATTTTGATGAAAGTGAAGAAAGGCATTCGATTTCCAGTAGAAGATTCCACGCTTTTTTTCTTTCAAGCCCTGATATTGACGAAGCTTTACCAGCAATTCTTCTAATCGGTCCAATGCCTTCGAGTCTGCGTGTTTCATCTCCTGGCTCCGATGATGTGTGCAGCTAGATTAAGGAGATTTCTTTTATCTTCAGGTATTTCACGGGAATTGCCAATCCTTGTAGAACCTCAAAGCTCTGACTCTGCTGAAATTCCTGCAAAATCCTCGTACTGCCTGACCCCAACGAAGTTGAAGGCAGAGTATACTTATGCTTCACGGGTAATCACGGTTACAGGAATGCTGCATACCCGGTCGAGATCGCAGCGTTAAAAGCCGATGAAACGCTAGCAGCAGAGACAGAATTGTGGCAGAGCAAGTACATGAATAATAATCTGAGGGGTACTCGCTATGGATCGACAATCTTATGAAAATCTCATTACAATAGTAAGTAGACAGGTGTAATCAGACTCTCTACCTCAACATAGTGCCTGTATGATGTTTTGTAACTGACACTGCATTGTTAACTCTGTCAACTTAACTATCGTAAGAGAGCGCTACAAAACATCATATATTTGACACACTGGATTTAGATTAGAAGTAACCGGAGTTTGATTGCTCTCATGTTGTTTCTGATTCAGCGATTTGCTCACAAGCAGTCGATTTATTGATCTGCTTGTGTTGACTGAAATGAGGAAGTCAAATGTTAAATCTATCTAAACTAGAAGAATTTATTAAGCCAGAGGCAAATTGTCTGGCAAGTTATGTTTTAGAGATGTTAACCGCGATCGAGGTTGATAAGTTCCAACCGTCGTTTGCTCATCTCCCAAACGATCCCTACTTAGAAGGTAGCTATCGATTTAGGCGGCTCTCTCACTTCAAAATAGTTGGCGATCGATTAATCAAGTTACCTCACCGTCGCTTTTTCCAGAGCAGGCAATGCAACCCATTGTTAGGAGATGTGATTCGAGAGTATCCTGAGCTAGATGATGAGTTAATTCAACTAGAAGATTTTCAACGATTGATTTGGGAGTTTTTCCAGTTCTGCCAACTGTGCTCTACTTCCCAAGAGATTGGAGTTCATCAGATTCGCACGACTGCATCTCCTCAACAATCTGGTAATCCGGCTCCAGAGGGAATCCATCGGGATGGTGTCGATATTGTTGGAATTTTCTCGGTCGATCGCAACAAGATTGGGGGTGGTGAAACTCATCTTTATAAATCAAAAGACGGCAAGCCTCCAGCATTTAGCAAAGTCTTAAATCCGGGAGAACTTCTCGTATTCAGGGATGCTCAATACTTTCACTACACATCGCCTGTCAATGTGATTGCAGGTGAGCAAGGAACCAGAGATGTATTTGTTTTAACCTGTCCAGGACTATTTCCGCCAGATGAGAATTGAGTTTGGAGCGTCCTATGACTGTTTTTGATCTAGATTGGATTCGCGCTCAATTTCCCGCCCTACATCAAGAAATAAATGGGTATCCAGTCGCGTTTTTAGATGGACCTGGTGGGACTCAAGTTTCGCAGGGGGTGATTGATGCGATCGCGAGCTACTTGACGACATCAAATTCTAATTTGCACGGAGCTTTTGCGACCAGCGCGCGAACCGATGCGTTAGTAGAACAAGCCCGATTAGCAGTTGCGGATTTTCTAGGCTGCGATAGTGATGAGGTTGTGTTTGGAGCAAACATGACGACGCTCACGTTTGCAATGAGTCGATCAATCGGTCGAGAATTGCAACCCGGTGATGAGATTGTTGTTACTAACCTTGATCACGATGCCAACGTCGCGCCTTGGTTAGCGCTTCGAGAACGGGGTGTAATTGTTCGTACAGTTGATATTCATGAGAACAACTGTACTCTAGACATGCTTGATTTAGAACATCAGATCACGGAACGCACAAAGTTAGTCGCGATCAGTTATGCCTCGAATGCAGTTGGCACGATCAATGATGTTAAACGAGCGGTTCAGTTAGCTCATGCTGTGGGAGCATGGGTGTTTGTCGATGCAGTTCACTATGCGCCCCATCGGCTAATTGATGTACGATCGCTAGAGTGTGATTTCCTCGTTTGCTCTGCCTACAAGTTTTTTGGGCCGCATGTTGGCATTCTCTATGGCAAACGAGAGCATTTAGCTCGGCTACAGCCTTACAAGCCTCGTCCTGCTTCTGAAGAAGTTCCATTTCGGTGGGAAACAGGAACACAGAATTTTGAGGGGCTTGCGGGAGTTGTGGCAACGATCGAGTATTTAGCTGAGTTAGGGAGGCACGTTTCACCGATCGTTACAAATCGGCGGAGTGCTCTTGTTGCGGCAATGCTAACAATTCAGAACTATGAGCGATCGCTGTCTGAATATTTGATCCCTCATTTGCTAGAAATTCCTGGGGTGACTCTCTACGGCATCACGGAGCGATCGCAATTTACCTGGCGCACGCCGACGTTCGGAATTCGCATTGCTGGCTATTCTCCTGCTGAAATTGCAAGGATATTAGGCGATCGCGGTATTTTCATCTGGAATGGGAACTTCTATGCTCTGAATCTCACTCAACGGCTCGGAATTGAGGAAAGTGGAGGATTCTTGCGAATTGGCTGCACTCACTACAACACGATCGCGGAAGTTCAGCGGTTATTGCACACGTTGCATGAGGTTGCGGAACGCTTAGTGACAATCTGACTCTCTGATCGGGCTAGTTGTGCAGAAATCTGTTAAGCAGACACCGAAGCAAGGGAAGTGCTTGAATTCTCAGCGATCGGTGACTCAGCTTTGGAAGCTCGATAAGTGATCTGTTTATACTCAGGTGAGAGATTTTCAGGTTCATAGAGTGAGCTTGAATTGCTTAAATAGTCAGTCTCCGATACTGAGGTCATGAGCTTCCAATACTCAAGTCATGAGCCTAAATTACTCAGGTTATAAGCGAGGAAAATGAGCTGACTACAATCTCATTACGGCTGATCGCATTCGGTCGATCGCGATTTGAAGATTCTCTAATGAATTGGCATAAGAAATTCTGAGATAGCCATCGCCAAATTTGCCAAACGCTGTTCCCGCGAGTAGTGAAACGCCCGCTTCATTGAGAAAGTAATCCGCTAGTGCGTTACACGACAAAGGTAAATCTTTCACATTTGGGAACACATAGAATGCACCCGCAGGCTTTAGGCAATGAATCCCTTCGATCGCGTTTAAACCATCGACGACAGTATCTCGTCGGCGCTGAAACTGAGCGACCATTTGATCTACAAATTCTTGTGAGCCTCGAAGCGCTTCGATGCCAGCAATCTGAGTAAAGGCACAAGTGCAAGAGTTGCAATTGATCATAAGACGAACAATTCCCTCAACAAGGTGTTTAGGAACAACACCATAGCCGAGCCGCCATCCCGTCATTGCATAGGTTTTAGAATGACCATCCAGCAGGATAGTGCGAGATTTCATACCCGGAAATTGAATCAGGCTAATGTGCTTACCTTCATAGAGAATCCGAGAATAGATTTCATCGGAGAGAACATAGAAATTATGTCGATCGGCAAGTTCTGCGATCGCGACTAAATCTTCAACTTGCAGCAATCCCCCTGTGGGATTTTGAGGAGAATTGAGAATGAGTAAGCGAGTTCGATCGGATACTGCATTGATCAAATCATCTAAATGAAAGCGAAACCCAACTTCTTCACGTAGCGGTAAAGGAATTCCTCTAGCACCCACAAAATTGATCACCGATTGGTAAATCGGAAAGCCTGGATCTGGGTAAATTACTTCATCTCCTTCATTCACTAACGCCATTAGCGTGAAGAAGATAATCGGCTTAGCTCCAGGTGTAACGACAACTTCGTCTGGGTGAATCTCAATATTTCTGGTTGTCGAAATATGTTCAGCGATCGCTTCTCGCAATGCTAACAAACCAGCTGCCGGAGTATAGCCTGTATAGCCATCTTTCATTGCCCGAAATGCTGCTTCACAAATTGGGAATGGAGTCGGAAAGTCTGGTTGCCCAATTTCTAGATGGATAATTGATCGTCCTTGAGCTTCTAGCTGTTGTGCTTTGGCAAAGACATCAAAGGCGGATTCTGTTCCTAATCGACTCATTCGTTCTGCAAGTTCCATGCGTTACACCCTCATGAGGTAAATTGTGTTGAACTGATCGCGCAGAACTCGCCGCATTACTTTGTTTGATGAAGTGCGAGGCAAAGCCTCTACAATCACCAAGCCCCAAATTTTGAACAACGGATTGAGGCGTTGAGCGATCGCTGTTTGTAACAATGCTTTGAGTTCTGCATGTGTTTTCTGAATGTTAGGCTCAACAACTGCATAAACAATAAGCTGGCTCGGTCCGCCTTCAGAAATCACTACACCTTGAGCATTGCGCGGAGTGCTAATTGCTGCCGTTTCACGAATGCCTGCAACCGTGTTTAGCACTTGTTCAATTTCTGCAGAACTTATTTTAATTCCACCCAAATTCATTGTGTCGTCCACACGGCCGCCCATCTGATAGTAACCATTCGGCAATCGCTTCAGATAATCACCATGACGACGCAAGGACAATTTATCAAGACCATCAGCAAAATAGATCTGATGATGGTCTTTATTTAACAATTTTGTAGAAAGTCCGATCGCAGGGGGAATGATAAAAGCTTCCCCTTCATTTGCAGAACAACCATCAGCATCCAGAATTGTAAAATCCAAGCCTAGTGCAGGCGTTGTGAAAGTTGCTGGAATACAAGGCTGAACAAGAGTGCCCGTGATGTAAGCTCCGCCAATTTCAGTACCACCGCAGTATTCAATGATTGGCTTGTTGTCTGCGAGAGACATCAAGTACCGCATATCTTGAGAATTAGAGCATTCGCCTGTCGAACTAAACGCTTTAATTGCGCTCCAATTCAGTCCCCGCATACAATCGGTCGTTTTCCAAACTCGGACTAAACTCGGCACAACACCCAGGATAGTGACCTGAGCAGCTTGGATAAATTGACCATATTCTCGCGTCGTCGGTGCGCCGTCATAAAGCGCGATCGTCGCGCGGTTAATCAAGCTTGCATAGATCAGCCAGGGCCCCATCATCCATCCTAAATTGGTTGACCAAGCAACAACATCACTGGAATGAATATCTTGGTGCAGATGCCCATCCACTGCACATTTGATCGGTGTTGTTTGTGTCCAGGGAATTGCTTTAGGATCTCCGGTTGTGCCAGAAGAAAACAGGATATTGATGTGTGCTGTGGGAGATGTTGGAGTTGCATCAAAGACTTCATTCGTACTGAGAAAATCACTCCAAGTTAAGTCATGCGATCGCAATTCAACTGTTGAAGCTGGATGTTGAGAAAGTACGATCGCTCTTGGAGCCTTAGCTTCAACAACTTTGTGATATAGCGGTAGCTGCTTTCCACCCCGATAAATAAAGTCCTGAGTAAAAATTGCTTTGGCGTTCGCAATACGTAACCGAGTTGCAATTTCGATCGCTGCAAAACTATCCGCAATCGACACGACGACACAACCCGCTTTGATAATTCCTAAATAAATTGCGACAGATTCAGCTGTCATTGGCATCGCGATAGCAATTGCATCGCCAGGCTGAAATCCTAATTTGACTAAGCTATTCGCAACCCGATTTGTGAGGAACTGTAATTGCTTGTAAGTCCAAGTTTGGAGCGAACCGCCTTCTGCTTGAAAAACGATCGCGGTTTTGTCTTCACTAGCTTGAAAACAGCTTTCAACAATATTCAATCGAGCATTCACAAGCCATTGCGGAAATTCTACACCCTGTGATAAGTCAACAATCTGCGTATACGGCTCCCGAAAGCAAACTCCAAGCCGTTGAATCATCACCTCCCAGAAAGCCGCTCGATCGCGAATTGACCAAGAATGCAACTCTGAATAAGTGCGAATGTTCAAGTCCCGCATCAGCACTGCAATGTTTGTTGCCTGAATTTGTTCGATTGATGGAACCCAAGCGGGAGCTAACTCTTGGTGCATTGTTGCTTCCTCAATCATTGCGATCGTGCTCCAACCCATTCCAAAAAACTGCGATCGCATCTAGAATTTGTTGCCCTCCCTGAATGAATTTAGCGCGATCGAACTCTGGCTTGAAGTACACGGCTTCGAGTTCTTCTAAAGTATGTTCTGCATGTTGAGCCTCCACGCGATTATGCCAAGTGAAGAAAGCTAAATGCAGTTGTGGATGCCGAGTTCGTTTGATGCGCGTTAATCCATCTTCTAGCTCTTGCCAGAATCCTGCTGCTGCCCAATTTTCAACTGCAAAGCTAGCACCCTCCGCCACATTCGGATCATCACTTCCATAGAGACGCTGCAATTCATCACAAAAGTGTAGCGTGGTCGAGCTACCGTGCTTACGTTGACCAATCTCCTCATAGTGCAAGCCAATTCCTTCTGCAACAGTCGCTAACCACTCAAAATGAGCTGCCCGAAAGCGACAGATTCCGCCATCAACAGTTCCTTCTGTGCTGACCACTTCAGGATCACCTTCTCGATCTTTTTCCTCCTCTGTTTTGAACGTTTGTGCGTTGTCTGTTGCTTGCAACTTACGATAAATAACGCCTAGCTCATTCAATAAAACCTCGCGGCTTGCTCGCGATTGTTGAAGTGTTGGAGAGTTAATGACTTTCAATAATGCTGCTATCAGAAATTGATTCGAGAAAACAGAAAACTGACGGATAAAATGTCGTAATTGCTCATCTGTGGCGTTGCCTGCTTGGAACCAGCGAGTATAAGCGTTATCTGTGATGATAGGATGCCGCAAAAAATCACGCTCAACTTGGTGAAGAAAGTCCTGGAAGTCATCAACTTGTTGCTGAGTTAGTTTCCCCTGATGCAGGCGCTCCTGAATTCGATCGGAGATAGATAAGCGTGTAGAGATAGTGAGAACCGGAGCCATAGAGAGTTTCCTCCTTGTGAAACGAATCTGGGACTGCCCTCAAGCAACCCAACTGTAGAGATATTGCATGTCCTCTAGGTCAACTGCTTGTCGAGTCAGTTTTAGCGGATGAAACGTGTCGATCATGACCGCGAGTTCATCAGTGCGCTCTTTGCCGATCGAGCCTTCATACATACCTGGATGTGGACCATGCGGAATGCCGTTCGGATGTACCGTAATCGACGATCGCTCAATCCCCTTACGAGACATAAAATTTCCCTCGACATAGTAGAGCACTTCATCAGAATCAACATTGGAATGATTGTAAGGTGCAGGAATGGCGAGCGGATGGTAGTCAAACAACCGAGGGACAAACGAACAAATGACAAATCCTGGTGCTTCAAACGTTTGATGCACAGACGGCGGTTGATGGATGCGTCCGGTCACAGGTTCAAAGTCAGCAATGTTGAAGGCGTAAGGATAGAGATAGCCATCCCAACCCACCACATCGAGTGGATGATGATGATAAAGATAGGTCGTAATGCGATCGCGAGCCTTTACCCGCACTTCAAACTCGCCCATCTCATCGTGAGGAGTTAAGGTTTCTGGTGGGCGCAAATCTCGCTCACTATAAGGTGCATGTTCTAAAAATTGACCATAACGATTCAGATACCGAGCAGGCGGCTCGATGTGTCCTTGTGCTTCGATCACTAACATGCGTTGAGTCGTATTGCTTTCAGGCAAAACTCGCCACATGACTCCAGTTGGAATCACCAAATAATCCCCCGGATGATAGTGCAACTGACCGTACTGGCTTTCTAGTAACCCACTCCCTTCATGAACAAAGATGACTTCATCACCGTGAGCAAATCGATACCAATACGACATTGGCTCTGTGGGTTGTGCGACTGAAATACAGACATCTCCATTTGCCATTAGAGGAATGCGGGATGCGATCGCATCTCCTTCACTCAATGCTTTCTGCGTCCGCAAATGACGATGCCGGAGTGCCCCGAACTCTTCAAACTCCAGCGAGATCGTCCGTTCTAGAAACACCTTATACACTTGCGTTGGCGGGTACAAATGATAGAGCAGCGATTGAATACCCGTAAAGCCGTGAATGCCCATCAATTCTTCGTGATAGAGCGAACCATTTGGCTCACGAAATTGGGTATGTCGCTTGTGGGGAATTGTACCGAGCTGGTAATAGTACGTCATTGCTTGATACCGTAATTTCTAACTTCTGCCTAGAGATTTCCTCGAAGGGCTTGTTCCCGTTCGATCGCCTCAAATAAAGCTTTGAAATTGCCTTCGCCAAAGCTTTGAGCACCATGACGCTCAATAATTTCAAAGAACAAAGTAGGACGATCCTCAACGGGCTGCGTAAAAATTTGTAATAGATAACCCTCCTGATCGCGATCGACTAAAATTCCGAGTTCTGCTAGACGCTCGATCGATTCATCAATCTTGCCAACTCGTGTTTCTAAATCTTCATAGTAGGAGCTTGGAACATGCAGAAACTCAACGCCTGCCTGTTTGAGTTTTGTGACTGTTTCCACAATGTTGTGAGTTGAATAGGCAACATGCTGAACTCCAGCCCCTTGATGAAATTCCAAATATTCCTGAATCTGCGATTTTCCTTTCCTTAATGCAGGTTCATTAATCGGGAGTTTAATCTTGCCAGAGCCATCTTGCACCACTTTAGACATCAATGCTGAATACTCAGTCGAGATGGCTGCATCATCAAAGTGAACTAATAACTGAAAACCCATTGTGTCGGCAAAAAACTTCACCCAATGTTCCATTGCGCCTTGTTCAACATTACCAACAATATGATCAATGGTTTGAAGTCCTGCCTCGGCATTCAGTTCTACTGAATGCCGAGGCAGAAACTGGGGCGCAAAGATGCCTCGATAGTTCTGTCGATCGACAAACTTGAGAAGTACATCTCCGTAGATGTGAATCGCTGCATACTGCAAAATTCCCGTTTCATCTTCTGCCAGAGTCGGCGGCATTGCGGCGATCGCTCCTCGCGCAGTCACTTGTTGATAAGCTTCTGCTACATTAGGCACTTGCACTGCAATCACAGCGACATGATCACCATGCTTCAGTACACTCTGAGCAATAGGATGATCAGAATTGAGCGCTGTACTTAGAACTAATCGAATTGCGCCTTGCTCCATGACATACGAAGCAACTTTGCGACTCCCTGTTTCTAAGCCTCGATACGCTGTGTTTGTGAATTTGAAGAAAGTTTCATAAAAACTTGCTGCTTGCCTTGCGTTACCAACATGGAACTCAAGGTGATCAAAACATAAAATGGGAAATAACTCAGCCATTAGGCTCCTCCTGAACAGAGGAAAGATAGTAACGCCTAAAGTAGCTAGCAACTGTAAAGAAGGAGTTGTGAAAATTTGTGAATCTAATTGCAGCTACCAAGCGGATTTGAAGCGGTGTTTAGGTTGTGGATTCCTAAGGCTTCTCAAGATCAGGTTACTAAACCAATCTGAGAAGCCATAATTAAATTATAGATTTAACTTTTCGGAGTTGCTAATCACAAGGATAGATTTAAGAGAGTGCTTAAGACATAAATCAAATCTCCTGCCCAGATTGTTAATTAAAGGAGGTGCAGCCGAGTGTTAACATCGCTCAAACAACTTCTTGCGCGGATTGTAGACTATGCTGGAATCTTTCCCCCTGCACAGCTAAGCCTACCTGAAGCAATAAATATTTACGATCGCGCTCACGCTTCTCCACATTGCTGGATGCTCGATCGCTTCGTTTTGCCTGCTACTCGCCTTCCAGAGTTCATCAAGCTTTTGCCTTCTGAAGATGCCTCTTCATCTCAGCCTTGGTCATTAAGCGTGATTGTGTCTGGAAACTGGCGATCGGGATTGGAGCAGATATATCAAGCAACTAAAAGAGACTATAAGCCTTCTATTCAGATTAGCGCCTTGGAAGTCGCCCCACTCTCGCCTGTCGAGATTCAGTCAATCAGGCTAGAAATACCTGCTGAAGTAGACACTTTTTTTGAAATTCCATTTAATGTTGACTTAGAACCCTACCTGGATATTCTGCACCAAATAGGAGCAGGTGCAAAGTTGCGAACAGGCGGTATTACTAGCAATGCGTTTCCTGATAGTACACAACTGGGACAACGCATTTTGTCCTTGGCGAAGGCTCGAATTCCCTTTAAGGCAACGGCTGGATTACATCATGCCTTACGAGGTCATTGCTTAACTCATGCCTTGAACGAAACTTCTACGACAATGCACGGTTTTTTGAATGTTGCGATCGCTTCAGCCTTTGCCTATCAACAAGCCGTCACACTTGATGAAGTTGTGGCAATCCTTGAGGAATCATCGATCGATTCATTTCAACTGAGCGATATCGAAATAGGTTGGCATGAGTTCTCCCTTCCGATATTGGCGATCGAACATTCTCGACAGCAATTCTTTCGATCGTTCGGTTCTTGTTCTTTTGAAGAACCCATTCATGAACTTTACGACTTGAAACTTTTATGACCTGCACGATTGATTCCACTCATGATCCAAATCTGCGGAGTTGGGTTAACTCCGCAAATCAAGCTGACACTGATTTCCCAATCCAGAATCTTCCTTTCGGAGTATTTCAAGAACGAGGTCGCTCTGAAACACCTCATATTGGGGTTGCGATCGGCGATCAAATTCTAGATCTAATGGCTTGTCAAAAGCTTGGGCTACTTGAGGAACTACCAGAGTCTTTGCAGGCTGCCTGCTGTGCTTCAACCTTAAACTCATTGATGGCGATGGGAAAAACAGCCTCGTTACGCTTGCGCCATCATCTCAGTCAATTACTTCGTGTTGGACAAGCTCCCGATAGCAGAATCCTTGTTTCGATGTCAGACGCGCAATTGCTTTTGCCTGCAACGATCGGCGACTACACAGATTTCTACGCCTCTATTTTTCACGCAACCACTGTTGGTAAGCTATTTCGCCCCGACAATCCCCTATTGCCAAATTATAAATATGTCCCGATCGCTTATCACGGGCGGGCATCATCAATTGTTCCTACTGGCACTTCTATCAAACGTCCCTACGGTCAGCAGAAACAAGCAAACAGCTCAACTCCGACGTTTGCCCCTTCTCAAATGTTGGACTACGAGCTTGAAGTCGGTTGCTTTGTGGGAAGGGGGAATGAATTAGGAGACACAATCTCGATCGATCAAGCAGAAGATCACCTATTCGGCTTATGCCTCGTGAATGATTGGTCGGCACGAGACATTCAAGCTTGGGAATATCAGCCCCTTGGCCCTTTTCTGTCAAAAAGCTTTGCCACTACAATCTCTCCCTGGATTGTGACGATGGAAGCCCTTGCCCCATTTCGAGGCTCTGCATTTGCAAGGTCGGTCGATGATCCACCGATCTTGCCCTATCTCACATCATCTACAAATCAAAGCACAGGCGGTATTCAGATAAGGCTAGAAGTAATGTTGTCTTCTGCACGAATGCGTCAAGAGAAAATAGCACCTTTGCGCTTAAGCCAGAGCAAATTCCAACACATGTATTGGACAGCGGCACAAATGCTCACTCATCACGCTAGTAATGGCTGCAATCTTCGCCCTGGGGATTTATTTGCTAGCGGAACGGTTTCAGGCAATGAGGCAGGGACTCAAGGCTGCTTGTTAGAACTGACGCAACGAGGAGCACAGCCGATCGTGTTACCGAGTGGAGAAATGCGATCGTTTTTAGTAGAAGGAGATGAAGTTACGCTTCAGGGTTATTGTGAAGAGGAAGGCTATATCAAAATTGGGATGGGTAAATGTCAGGGCATTGTTGCTGGAACTTGACAGACGAATTTACTGCTGAACTCGACATCCCACTATTCCCAACACCTATTCTTTAGTCACAAATCTCTTAACAAGGTGCTGCAATTTTCGAGATCGGCAAAGGCATTACTTCGATTGAGCTTGGCGCATCGATCGCTCTTTCTCTTTAGATAGTTAAATAAAGTACAGGAACTTGCAAGTAATACCAAATCTTCAAAATATGACTACAGATGATATGACTCAGATGTAGCATTCCGTCAGCAACGATGGCAGGCGTTTACAAGCTAGAGATTCAAGAAAGCACTGAAGAACTGAAACAACTACTGAGGGCGCAAACCATGGCGACAGGTAAAGAACGTCTCCAGGTGCTGTATCTGTTGCAAACGAAGCAAGCGAAGACCGTACAAGCGGCGGCTAGATTGATTGGGCGCAATCGTGTGACGGTTCAGGACTGGTTGCAGCAATTGGCGGCATCGCAGCGCTGTTGATGAGCAAAAAGCGGCGTTGCATAATGGGAGTATGAATTGAGGTCATTCTCTATGCAGTGTCCTGAATGCCAGTCTACTCATATCCGTAAGAATGGAAAAAAGAAAGGTAAACAGAATCACATCTGCGTCGATTGTGGGCGGCAGTTCATCGATCACTATGATCCATCACCCGGATACTCAGAGCAGGTTAAACGTGAATGCTTGTTGATGTACACCAATGGCATGGGATCTCGAGCCATTGAACGAGTCAAAGGAGTCCATCAAACAACGATCATTCACTGGGTCAAGCAGGTCGGACAGAATCTGCCGGATGCTTATGCTCCAGACCAATCCCCTCAAGTTGGCGAACTCGATGAACTCGAAACGTTTGTTGGCTCGAAAAAAACAGAATCTGGATCTGGAGCGCGGTCGATCATTTCACGACCGGAATTTTAGGTTGGGTACTGGGGGATCATAGTGCTGAAACATTTGAACTGCTGTGGAGGGTGGTTGAACAATGGCAATGCTACTTCTATGTCACGGATGGGTGGAAGGTCTATCCAGGTTTCATTCCCGATGGTGATCAAATCGTCTGCAAGACTTACATGACCCGAGTGGAATCGGAAAACACCCGGTTACGACACTACCTCGCTCGATTGCATCGCAAGACGCTGTGCTACTCCAAATCCGAGGAAAGGCTGAGACATTCGATTCGATTGTTACTGCACTACCTCAAGTTCTGGGACGTGCCAACTCCAGCCTGATTCATACCACTATTCAGCAACGCCCGAATTACTTTATTCTTTAGCTATGCGGCTTTAAGCAGGTGATGTAAGTTATTTGAGCGGTAAGCAAATTGTAAATTCTGCCCCCTGCCCAACCGAGCTACTTGCCGTGATCGTGCCCTGATGTGCCTGAATAATGCGCTGTGAGATCGCGAGTCCCAATCCCGTACTACTGCCTTTACGCGACGGATCACCCGTATAAAACTGCTCAAAAATTCGAGGCAATGCGGTTTGCTCGATCCCAGGTCCTTGATCTTGAATTGTTATCACGACCTGTTGCCCCTCTCGTGCCCCCGCGATAAAAACCTGAGAATCTTCTCTAGAGTGTTTGATCGCGTTGTCCAAAATGTTCAATAGGGCTTGCAGTAGTCGTTCTGGATCGCCGATGAGTGAAACCTTTGCGATATTGAGACGAAATGACATCTGACGCATCTGCATTCGCGTTTCTACGGCTCGAACGGCACGATCGATTAACTGCTGGAGATCGATCGTCTGCTGCTCCAATAAGGTTGCTCCGGCTTCTAATCGTCCCAAATCAAGCAAATCATGAATCAGTCGAGCTAATCGTCGTGTTTCATCTTCAATTGACTCAAAGAAGCGATCTCGTAAGTGCGGCTCTTCCACGGCTCCGTTTTGCAGGGCTTCTACGGTGACTTGAATGTTACTAATCGGGGTGCGAAGTTCGTGTGAGACATTGGCGAGAAACGTACGGCGCTCTTGATCGAGGGATGCTAATCGCTCACTCATGCGATTGAGTTCGATCGCAAGTTCATCTAATTCATTGCTTTGACGAATGCTTAATTTATCGCCAAAATGACCACTTCCCAAGCGAATCGCAAAGTTTCGCATCGTTTGAATCGGGATGGAGAAACTTCTGGCTAAACGGTCGCTGATCACTGCACACAGAAGCATTGTCAGCAACAACGCTCCCATGACCGTCCACCACAGAAATGAAAATTGCCGCTGAAATTGCTCCAGCGTTACGGACATTCGCAGCACACCCAAAAGTTGTCCATTGCGACGAATCGGACGAGCAACGTACAAGCGATCGTCGTTCGCTAATACCCCTTTTGCCGTTCCCTGCACCATCTGATTTTGTAAAGCTTCTCGCACACCTGGAACCACCAGCCAGTTTGTGATGTGATGGTCTTCATAAGCAGAGGATGCCAGTAGCTGCCCTTTTGGACTTAGAACACGCACGGTTACTGTTTCGGGTTTACCATGACGTTCCATCAACTGCTGGACACGCTGAACATTTTCTCGCTCTAGCTCATCTGCAACACTTTCACTGATCGCAGTTGTCCAATTTTCTAAATCCGTTTGTCGCATCTGCATAAAGTACGCGGAGAGCGATCGCAACAGAAACCCTGCCATTAGCGAAGTTCCCAGCACCGTGAGCAGCCAGTATGTGACTAACAGCTTTGTGTGTAACGAATTCCACCGAATTGCACCCAATCGTTTCAGCCACATTGCCCCTAATCCATGAGCGGCGATCCTTCTGCCGCCGAGCGTCGCCGCAGAACCGCTCGAATGCGTGCTAACAATTCTCGTGTGTTAAATGGCTTCGTGATGTAGTCATCGGCTCCTGCTTCGAGTCCCCACACTTTATCGATGTCTTGATCTTTTGCAGTCAGCATCACAATAGGAACATCGGAAAATGCTCGGATGCGCCAACACACCTCCATGCCGCCTATCTCTGGTAGCATCAGATCCAGCAAAATGACATCCGGCACTTGCTTATGAAATAGTTTCAATGCCGCAGCACCATCTGATGCAGTTGTGACTCCATAGCCCTCCTTCTGCAAAGCGTAGCTCAGGCTATCACGCAGCGGTGCTTCATCATCAACCAGTAAGACATGAGGCATAATTCGTAACTTAGATAGTCCGGTATAAAATATGTCCCTCGTATCTATTTTCATACCTCCTCCTTAAGAGATAACTTGTTCAATCTCGGAGTGTAATATCAAATCGATTTAGTATAAAGTCACGTCCCCTCTCCGCCCACTTTCAAGTTTTTCCGTGGATAGAATTCCTATGACTGAAGCCTTGACTCCCCCGACACAGCACCAACATCACACTTGCGGTTCCCTAGTGAATGAATGTCAGAGTTGCCTAAAGTCAAGGTTAGCTTCTTCAGGATCTAAGGCTGTTATTGCTTCTTGATATCGCTGCTCCACATCATGGAGATCGCACTTCTCAGATAGCCCATTTTGGCTACCGCGCTGAATCATTTCTGCATGACGACGTAGAACGCCTCTCTGGGTTGAAGTTTCTGCATACGTTGCAATCAGCGCGATCGCTTCGAGCAGTCGAATTGTGACGGCGGTATCCGATCGAGCATACTGCCGAATCTGGTTGAAAGCCCGATCCACAAGATATTCAAAGGTGGTTGGCTCCGCAATTATTCTTAACCTATGTTCATTATCGTAGCGATAGGGAGAGGGAAAGGGGTTGTGTCGCAAAGATTGGTAAGGTGCAGTAACTCAATTTTCCCTAGCTTTGCTCTAAATGGCGACTGACTCCTTGTTCAAATGGCGGCACTTTTTGCCCGAAATCATCTTGCTGAACGTGCGCTGGTATTGTCGTTACGCTCTGAGCTACTGCGATTTGGAAGCGATGATGGCGGAAAGAGGAGTCGCTGTGGATCATTCCACCCTCAATCGCTGGGTGCTGAAGTATGCACCAGAACTGGATAAACGCACTCGCACACGTTCCGTGAAGCGAAGCTATCGTTCTTGAATCCCACGAATGATTCCTGGAGAGTTGACGAAACCTACATCGAAGTGAAGGGAGAGTGGAAATACCTGTACCGAGCAGTGGATACGGATGGCAGCACGCTGGACTTCATGCTCAGTGCGAAGCGGGATAGGAAGGCGGTTGAGCGCTTTTTTCGTGAAGTCCTGGGAGCCAAGCCTACTCAAGCTCCACGCGTCATCACCGTGGATAAAAACGCTGCCTATCCAGTGGCAATGAATGAATTGAAGCAAGAGAAAACGTTGGAAGCCCAAACCGAATTGCGGCAGAGCAAGTCTCTGAACAATCTCATCGAGCAAGACCATTAGAACATCAACCGAATTGTCAAACCGATGATAGGATTTCAATCCTTCAATACAGCAAGGAGAACATTGCGAGGGATAGAAGCAATGAACATGATTTGCAAAGGGCAGGTGAAAGGGATTAGTCGAGGGGACAGTGTGTCTCAAATAGAATTCATCAATGAAATCTTTGGAATGAGTGCTTAAAGCAATATGAATGAGACCCGTTCGTTTTTCACTTAAAAATCTTTGCGACACAACCTATCCAGTTCGGGCACAAATTTCAGCACCCAGCGACTGAGGGTGGAATGATCCACAGCGACTCCACGCTCCGCCATCATTGCTTCCAACTCCCGATAGCTTAAGGAATAACGACAATACCAGCGCAAATTCAGCACGATGATTTCAAGGAGGAAGTGATGTCATTTGAACAAGGAGTCGGTCGTCATTGAGAGCAAGGCTAGAGAAAATTGAGCTTTCCCACCCTATCATTTTTGCGACACAACCTTAGACTAAGCAACCACGATCGAGAGCCGCACCTCCGCTGCATCACTGTAGCCGTTCTCATTATTCAACGCCACTAAAATCGAGCGTTGTCTTGGGTCGAGATCTTTTACGGCTGTCTTATTAGCATATGTGAGTGTCTGCAATACCTTCTGATAATCCGCAGCAGAACCTTCACCCGTAATTAGCAGTTCACCGCTCTCATAGAACTGAGCCTGCAGAGAAGTTCCCGTCGTATTAACGGCTAGAACTTCATTCGCACCATTCACCACATTGTCAATCCAGACTAGCACTGCGTCAATGGGAGATGGGCTAATAATCGTTGCCGTATTTGCTAGGGCAACGGGTTGCCCTCCAGCAATGAACATCGCAGTTGTATCAAGTCCATCCGCTGCTCCATTCAGGTCAATCACGGTATCGTCCACTACTGCATTCCATAAAGTCACTGTTGCCCCAGCAATCTCACTCGTCAAAAAGCCATCACTTGCTTTCGTGTTTCGATGCCGTTGCAGCAGGACATCCAGCACATCTCCTTCTGAATCCACTGCTCGCCACAAGTAGTATTGCTGCCCTTTGATGGTGACGACCACTTCGTCCAAATGCCATTTGTCTGCAATGTAAGGACGTTTGCGCTGCAGTTGATTCGCGTATTGCTGCCCGAATTTCTGACACCATTCCCGAATCGATTCGTCCGTCACTTCAATCCCACGGTACAGCATCATTTTCTCAATGTCCCGGTAGCTCAATGGGAAGGGGTAATCAAGCCACACACAGTCGCTGATAATTTCACCAGGAAAACGATGACGGGAGTACATGGGCAAGCAGATGCGAACAACGTTGAACCAGTAGGATGATTCCACTGTCCGGTTAACCTGACAGTACCGTTTCAACACATGAAATTTGGGACAGCTTGCCAGAACGCTTTAAGAGCAGCTTGCCTTCGATCGGACAACTTGAGTCAGAAATCGGTGCTGTACTCGACGATGAAGTCTGAAAATTTATAAAAGTTTCCATATAGATAGAAACTTTTATAAAAGTGTCTGAAATTTATGAAAGTTTCCAGTAGCGTAGAAACTTTCATAAAATTACTCAACTTGCAATCACGGATTGTGTCAAAACTCTTGAAGGCTCAGAACTGAGCCATGCCCCAGTTTTTAGATCGAACAGTCCGCAGTTAATCGCTTTGATTTCTTCGATCATGAGAGCGCGTTGCTCAATCGGATGATCTAGTAATTCTAGAACCGCGATCGACTCAAACAACAGCGGATCAAGAACAGGCTGACCGCGTTCTAAAACACTCAACTGAGATTTACTGACAATGTAAGGTTCGATGCCAGAATCGCTACGGTAAGAGACATTCTGGGCAATCTGCTCCTTGAGATCATCGAGCGTCCAACCGCGCATCGCACGGGCAGCCCTGACCATTCTGCCGAGCAATTGACGACCTTCTTTAATTCCCGTTGGTGCATTCAGAATGTACATCTTCGACGGCTCATCCTTTACCTACTACCAGTATACAAGCGACTTCTAATCGAAACGTCAAGCTAGAGAACTATCTAGAATTCTGTATTTTTTCCAGAATTCTAGATACAATATAAAAAACTAGACTGGAGATAAGTTCTAGTGTCTTTACCGCCCAAAGACGATCGCTCAATCAATACAGCACAAGTCGCGCTATCTGCGGCTCAATGCGATCGCTTAGAAGAAATTGCTAGCAATATTCAAAGCCGCTTCGGACGACTTTTCTATGATATTTATGAAACTGGAAAAGAATTGCTCGAAGTCAAAGCTTTATTTGGCTGGGGTCAGAATAGTGAGTTTTTGGGGTGGGCACGCGAGAAGACTGGGTTAAGCACTTCACTGTGTTATTCCATGATGTCAGTCGGACGAGCTTTTCTGCCGTTTGAGAATCAAGATTCACTGACCGCCTTGAACCAGGTTGAAACGAAAGTACTTTATCGAATTTCAGCAGACATTACTCCAAGAGCAGCCCGAACTGAATTTGTCGATCGCGTTCTCAAAGGCGAAACATTTGACTTAGAGCGAGTCGAAGCCTTAATTCAACGTCATCAAAAAACTGTAGATATCGAACAGAGTCAGCGGTTTCTGCACTATCGAGAATTAGTACAAAATTGGGGACTGTTGCAGCGGTGCGAAGAAGACGAAGAGGGATTTAAGTTTTACTTAGTTGATCGAACAAATATTGCCCGATTTTTTCGCAACTATCAGGATCTGATGAATCAGTATCGCGATTGGAAAGTTCAAACCTTTCGCGAACAATTCTCGCAGCTACAAGCTTTACTATCACCGCAGTGGTCGATCGAGCATTGTCCTGTTCCTAAACAACCTTATCGCCTGAATGTAAGCTGTGAAATTGCTGGAAAATCAACGAGCTTCGTCGCGCCGAATCCACTCACACTCGAACGCTGGTGGTACGAAAAAGGGCAAGTACTGACACAACAATTAACTCAAATAGTCTGTACACCGAACAACGCAGAAACAACCACAGCATCAGAAGAACTGAATGGCTCTCTATATCTAGAAAAGCCAACTTGTCGAACATGCGAATGGCACAATCCGTCTCACGAGGGAAATCAATTCGGCGTATGGTGTAGCTATTATCGAGAGTCGTTCGGGGACGATCGTATTCAAGCGATGCCGCAACACTGCCGCAAGTGGCGCAATGCTGCAATGCCGCGATTAGAACCTGTGCTGAGAGAAGCAGAATTTGTCCGATGCGAAATCGTACCCCTCGCGCAGATTGTGAATACGATCGAAGTCAAAGCCACTTCGCTCGATCTTGAGCCAGTTGATGCTAAAGTAAATCACGCAATTCAGCATCTCGATTTACAGACTGTTCTACAGTATCTAGAGCAACTGTCAGATGCTGAGTTAAAGAAGGTTGAAAAAGTAATCCAACGGCGTTTGAGAGCGAAGGTCTGATCAATTTCAGGTTCAAGAGGTCAAGCAGCATGGCTCGTCAAAAGAAGAATGCGAAATCAAAGGAGACTTCTGCCGCTGCACCACAACCTTCTCGAACTCAAAAGGCAAAACAGAAAACGAAGCCAACCAACGCAGCCGAGCGACCGAAAACGAGCCCGGATCTCTTTTCTGACCATCACACAACGCGGATGGCATCGGCCTTACCAATTTGGGAAGCAGGAAATATTCTGACTCAGCGTAAACATCTACCTTGGGATAACGATCCTGATGGCAAGCTGTACTATGCGCGAGACATTGGAGATGGGCAAGGTGCGATTCATTTTTGGGTGACAGAGAATCTAGAAGACGAACATCCAGCGACGCTTGCAGGAGCAGCGGCGCTAGCAGTGATTGATACCTTTGATATTCGTGCGGCTTGTATGCATTTAATCTACGCAGCACACGCGGCACAGCTAGAGCGCCCTTGGGAACAGGAGTTAATTATTGACGATCGACAAATCGAAGCCTATTTAGGACTGAAAAAACGCACTGATAAAAATCGCAGAGAAAAGCTCGCGCTGATCGAGGAATTAGTCAAACAGCCCTGCAAAATCACCACCTTTATTTCGTTGCCAACTCAAGGACGAGTCAAAGGGTTTACGGTCGAAGAAGGGCGACTGTGGCACATTATGGGAACACGCTATCACTATCAGCAAGATCTATTTGGCAATAAAGAACTTACGGGAATGACGTTTATTGTTAAGCCAGGACTGTGGGCGAGATATTTTCTGAACGAGGAAGGGAAGCGCGATCGCACTGCGTATCACCAACTTGGAAATCTGCCGCAAACCTTACTTGAAAGTGTAATGAGCCTCTGGCAGCATCGAGAAGGGGCAGCCCGATTAATTGTTTGGCTTTTGTTCAAAGCACAGTTTAATCGTCAAGATCCGCTGAATGTTCAAACTTTGATGGAAGTCGCGTATGGTAATCAGAAAATTCAGCAAGCAAAACAAAGTAGTGAGTTTCGCAAAAAATTAGCGAGTACTTGGGATGAAGATTTACTGACGTTGCACGATCGCGGATGGTCAATTCAGTTTGATTTGGAAACGTATCCTCTGGAACTTCAGCCACCAGGATTTGGGCGCGATGAGGTTCAGCGTCCTCGCGGCTTCTTCGATCGACTACTTGCTGCGAAACTGTGGATTACACCTGCTGAAGATTGGCAGACCGAAGCAATTTCAGCCGCAAAGCTCGAAGAGCGTGAAGAGTCTGGATCGACAATTGTAATCGAAGATCAAAGATTGACTGGGCAACAAGTAAAACTGCTACGTCAGGCAAAGAAATGGAGTCAGCGTAAGCTTTCTCAGTTAAGTGGGATGAGCCAGGGGCTGATTTCGCTGATCGAGAATGAGGAGCGATCGATTAGTCCTGAAAATGAGCAGGTTTTGCGCCAGTTATTTGAGCAAGAAATGTGATTTTGCTTGTAATTGGGTCGAAATGATTACAAGTGATTACAGCATTTGATTACAAGCCTTGATTACAGGTGATTACAACGTTGTAATCACGATCGACCATCGAGCAGAGTGATTACAAGGCGTTGAAGCCGCTCTGTATGGCCGTTCTGCTAATTAATTTTAGGAATTTTCTTGAAATCAAATTAGAAATTTAACATCATGCCAAAATGCTCAATCCCCTTAGGGATAGGACTCTTAGCCGATTACACACAACTCTAGCTCCCTGACCCCAAACAATTGATTACAGCTTGTTCTAGAACCTCATCCCCAAACCATTGATTACACATACTTCTAGACCTCCACCCCCAAAAATCTTCTAGACCGTCACCCCCAAACCTTCTAGACCGTCATCCCCAAACCTTCTAGACCCCCAAACCCAATTGGCTCTAGAGCCTCATCCCAACTGCTCTAGACCCCCTAACCCAAAAATTCTAGATCCCCCTCCCCGATCGCTCTAGACCCTCTCCCCCAATCGATCGCTACACTAACGATTACATCGTTATGAGTTTTCACATTTGTAATCGCTTTGATTACAAAACAGCGAGATCCGGCTTCGGATCAGCGATCGAGCATTTGGTATAAACGATCCCGATCGAATGTGAATTGTTCTACAAGCATGAGTGATCGATTACAAAAAACTCAAAGTGAGATGGGGAAGTTCTCTTCATCGTTCGTGCAGGAATGGAACGATGAGTTTCTTGCGCTTTTTCCGCATCGCTATGATTTCATCTGGGCAGATCACGCCCAACCAAAAGAGAAACCTAGTTGGAAAACAGAAAGCCGATATCCCCTCAGCGATCGCGTAATTCAGCAATCTACAGGTCTGTATGGAGTGCGCTTCGGCAGCCAGACACAGTACTGTTTATTAGACATTGATATTCAGAGTTTCTATCATCCTCAGTACGATCCCTTTGCTATTCCTCGGATTGCTGCGACCTTAGAAGTGCTTGGATTGATACAGTATCTCGTTTGCACTTCTAGCTACAGTGATGGGCTTCATTTATACTTTCCTCTGCCACAGGCTATGAGTTCTTGGCAGTTGGCGATCGTCGTTTCTACATTGTTAGAAAATGCTGGCTTCAAAATTCGATTAGGACAACTCGAAGTCTTTCCAAATCCAAAACCGTATTCTACAGATGGAACACTAAGCTTGTTTAATGCTCACCGGCTTCCACTGCAAGTCGGTTCTTATCTGCTCAATCGGGATCTTGAGCCGATTTGGAGTACACAGCAGCAGTTTGTAGAACAGTGGAAATTGGCTCAACAACAGAATGAGATAGATTCTCATCTCTTTAAGCAAATTCTGAAGCAAGCAAAACACCGTTTACTTCACATTTCAGGAAAAGCAGATAAGTTCATTGCGGATCTTAATGCTGAAATTGAACTCGGTTGGACAAGTTCCGGGCAAACAAATCGTTTGCTTGGTCGAATCACGATGCGTGAGTACATTTTTCATCATGTTTTAGCCGGAGGCGATCCACTCACAGGAACTGCGCTCGTAAATCGAATTGTGGAAGTTGCACGATTGCTACCGGGTTACACAGAGTTTTGTAATCATCAGCATGAAATCGAGCAGAGAGCAGAAGAATGGGCACGGTGCATTGAAAATAGCCATTACTTTCACTATGGAGAGCAGAACGGCAAATTCAAGCAAAAATCAGAACTGTTAGATCAAGCTGTTGAAAAAGCTCCGACCTGGAATCAGCAACAATCAGAGAACGCAAGAGGTCGAATTCGGAATGCGATCGCTGACTTGTTAGAAAAAGAATCATTACCTATGAGTGCAACTGCTCGATTTAAAGTTTTGCTGCAATACAAAATCGGAGGTGGATCGCTGTATAAACATCGGGATCTCTGGCATCCTGAACATCTTTCAATTGATCCAGAGTTGATCAATTCAGATTCTCTAACTTGTGAGAACTCTAAAAGCATTTCCACTCAATCCGAGCTAGATATTGCTCAAGAGTTGCTCTTAAACTCTACAAGCTTATTACCTGGTTATGGCGGTAATCCCTCTTTACATCACGCTTCTAGCGATTGTGTTGATGTCGATTCTGTTTCATCAGCCAGTAATTTTAATGCAGAGCAGCAAGCTGAAATAGGCTGTGTGTATGTTGCAGCGATCGAGAATCTGTCAGAAACTCTTGAATTAGAGAACACAACTCCTTCAAGTTCTCTACCTGCACCCACTCAAGTTGCAAAAATGCAGCGATTTCTTGATTCTGGTGATCCAATTCTGCAAGCGGAGGCGTACGCTTGGTCACAGCATTACCCAGGCTGGTTAAGATTTCGCAGTGGCTAAAGATGTTCTAGGATAAACAAAGCTGTTGATGCTCTGTTCGTTATGTCCTCATCTAAAGGCTTTGGTCAACAAACTTCCTCGATTCGGGCAAGATAACGTGCCAACCAAACCGAACACCCTTACCAATGGAAGAATTTTCCGACGGTTGAGCCAGCAGAACGAAGGGTTGTGCAGAACGAAGGGTTGTGTCGCAAAGACTTTAAAGTAACAAACGAATCGGTCTCATTCGTATTGCTTTAAGCCCTCGCTCCAAAGAGTTCGCTGATAAACTGTGCTTGAGATACAATATCCCCT
>NZ_JAMPLJ010000021.1:0-28357 GCF_039962505.1 Leptolyngbya sp. DQ-M1 | reverse complement strand
GCTGCACGTTGGGAGTTGGATGAGGGGGATCTGTACAAAGCGTTAGGCGATTTGCGGAAGAAGGGTATTGTGGTGTCGATTTCTAGCCGACTGAATCTCCAACTCTCCTAAAGCACCCGAAGCGCTCTGCATCTCGACTTTCTGCCGACTGTGGCAACTGATCAAAACGAGCAGCTGAGCTTGATGCAACAACTGATAAGCCCTAGGCAGGTGCCTAGGGCTTCTTCTAATAAATGCCAGCGTGAATAGAGGAGCTAGCGGTTTTGAATATGCTTCTATCATGAACGAAGCCGGTTCTCTAGGGCTAGGGTTAACTTACCCAATTTGTTCCTACTTTCACTTGGGTAGCAGCTAGCGGATGCACAGGTTCTCAGCCCGGACCTTCTGCGGGTGCGGCAACGAACCAAAACGTTGAACCACTAATGAGTTAATACTTTCTGGTCTTCTTCTTTAACGAAGGCAATCAGTAGGATCTCGAGCATAGAACGCCCAGATGTCCCTATCTAGGAGATATCGATTTGCGGTTTCTCGTTCAGCACAAGCCAATGAACGTGCAGTGTGTTCACAATTTCTACAAGCTGGTTAAAGCTAACGGGTTTGACCATGTAAGCGTTCACTCCTAAGTCATAAGTTCGGTTGACATCCGCATATTCCCTTGAGGCAGTCAGCATCACGACGGGAATGCGCTTCAATCCGGGTTGTTGACGTAACCAAGCCAGTACTTCAGCTCCAGAGCGACGAGGAAGTTTCAAATCGAGCAGAATCAGCATCGGAAGTGGATACTGAGCGCGATCCTCAAACGGCGGTTGTCCGGCCAAGTAGGCAATCGCTTGTTCTCCGTCGTTGATGATATGCAAGTCAGCAGCAATCTCAGCTTTACGAAACGCCCGCTGAATTAATAAAACCTCTTTAGGATCATCTTCAACCAGTAAAATTGGGGGCACATCCATTGTCACGAGTTACTTGATTTGTGTGAAGGATTCTCAGGCAGTAGGTCTTGTAGCAATTCGCTTGCCGTTTGAGCAGCGCGGTAAATCTGCTGGAAGTCGGTTTGGTCAGCCTGAGAACGAGATGTACTTCTCTCGAGTAACCGTGAACTGAGTGACAGAATTGTTTGCAGCGCTTCGTTGAGATCATGAACGCGAATGTTGGTATACCGTTCTAGCTCAGCACGGATTCTAACATTCTCGAGCGAACGACTGACAGCAGCAGGTAGACGAGCATAAGCATCCGATCGTTTGAGAATGTAATCGTCTAGTCCAAGCTTCATCGCCTCGACGGCGATTTCTTCCGTGCCTGTGTTGGTGAACATAATCACTGGAAGGGTTGGATCTTTCTCCTTGATGGCGAGAAGAACGTCAATCCCTGTTGTCCAGCGAATTTGGAAATCTGTAACCACCAAATCAAAATTTTTCTCTCGAATGGCGCGATTTAAGCCGCCCTGGTCGAGAACCTCTTGAATTTGCAGATTGGAGAAGGTTTGTTTGAGCGCGCGAATCGCCAAGGCACGATCGCCTGGATTGTCATCAATTAAGAGAATGCGAATTTGAGTCATGCGGAGAATCAATCTGGTTAGATGCAAGGGGTAACACAATCCAAAATCGGCTACCGTGACCCAGTTGAGACTCTACCCCAACTTGCCCACCCATGCGATCGATGCCTTTCCGGACAATCGCCAAACCAATGCCTGTTCCCGGAAACGTTTCGATGCCATGTAACCGCTCAAACACACCAAAGATGCGATCTTGATATTCGGGTGCGATACCGATGCCATTGTCTTCGATCGTTAAGCTTACCGAATTTTTTTCAACCTGAGCCGCGATGATTATGGCAGGCTGGTTTGACGGCTCCACGAATTTGAGCGCATTGCTGATTAAGTTTGTGACCACTTGAATCAAAATTGGGCGGTTAGCAATTACCGAGGGCAGCGGAGACTGAATCTGAACGACTGCGTGACGCTCTTCAATTTCGCGCTGTAGTTGACGCAGGGCAGCATCAACCACGGCATTCAACTCTGTCGGTTGCAAATTGATTTGCGTTCGACTCAGCCGGCTATAGCTCAGCAAATCATCAATCAAGGTGCCCATCTGCACCGCACTATCGGAAATGCTCTGAATGTAGGTATGAGCGAGATCATCGAGGTGAGTGCCGTAATCTTCTTCTAATGCCTGAGCAAATCCTTGCATAATTCGGAGGGGAGCTCGTAGGTCGTGTGAGACCGAATACGTAAACGCTTCTAGCTCTTGATTAATTTCCGTTAGTCGCGTGGTTCGATCCTCGATGCGTTGTTCTAAGGTAGCGTTGAGCTGCTGCAATGCAATTTCAGCCGCTTTGCGCTCGGTGATGTTGAGCATCACGCCAAGCAGACGGATCGGTTGTTCGGTGTCGTTATAAACCGCTCGTCCGCGTGCAGAAATCCAATGCACGCTGTCATCGTCCCAAACAACGCGAAAGTCTGAGAAGTAGAACGACCGAGTTGAAATCGCGGATTGAATCGCCTGCTCGGTTGCCTCAATATCGTCAGGATGCACGCGATTTCGCCACGTTTGATAGTTGGGTTCGCAGCCGTGTGGTTCATAACCTAAAAGCCGAAAGGAATTGTCATTCCAGATCACCTGTTCAGTAAGCAGGTTCCAATCCCAGGTTCCAATTCCCGAGAATTCCATTGCCGATCGGAATCGTTCTTCACTTTGGCGCAATGCTAATTCAGCTTGTTGGCGTTCGGCTTCCAATCGCTTTCTGTGATCGATGTCTTCGATGACAGAAATAAAATACTTTGGCTGTCCATCAGAGTCACGCACTAGCGCTACTGTTAAGTTGATCCATACGATCGAGCGGTCTTTGCGGATGTAGCGTTTCTCTATCGAATAGGTCTGGATTTCTCCTGCTATCATCTGCCGCATATAGCTCAGATCAAGGTCGAGGTCGGCGGGATGGGTGATGTCTTGAAATGTACAAGCCAACAATTCTTCGTAGCGATACCCGACAATTTCACAGAGTTTTTGATTGACTCGTAGCCAGGTGCCGTTTGGCGCAACTTGAGCAATTCCGACCGCTGCTTGATTAAATGTCACTTTGAACTGCTGTTCACTCTCGCGCAGGGCGACCTCAATTCGTTTTTGCTGGGTAATATCTTCCACAGCAATGAGAATGCCTTTGACCCTTGCGGAGTTGTCTTGCCAGGGCTGCACTTCCCAACGCAAAAATTGTTCGGAGCCATCAAGCAATACGTAGCGATCTTCATCACATTTTTCGCTGTGTCCCGCCAACCCGCGTTGATGAGCGGCTCTCCATCGTGCAGGCTGGTTTGGAAACAGATCGTAATGCGACTTGCCCAATACCGATTCGATCGAGCCGGGGTGGTAATCCTCGATCCAGCGCTGACTAACCGCAAGATAGTGCATTGTTTCGTTAAACATCGCAATGCTCGCAGGCGCATATTTCACAAATGTCTGAAGCCTCTCTTCCCGTTCCCTCAGGCTTCGCTCTGCTTGCTGTCGTTGTGCTTCATTGCGTCTAACCAGTTCCGCCAGTAGCGCCAGTAAGATTAAACTTGTCCCAGTGATGAGCGTAAAGGTGAACAGCGCGGAGCTTAAGTGTTGCTGCGATTCTGCTGTTCGTTGCTGCAATTGATCCGTTTCTTGGCGCTCGAGGACGGCGATTTGCGTCCGAATGTTGTCCATAATCCGCTTGCCACGATCCGACCGAACAATTCGCAGCGCCTCATCAAATTTGCCTGTGCGACGGAGCTGAATGGTTTGATTTAATTCGGTCAGTTTTGCCGTGATCGCTTGCTCTAGTACTTCAATTTGTTGCGGCTGCGTGGTTCTTGTCTTTAATTGCTTTAGCGTCTGGACTTGCTCACTGACCCGAGTGATCGCGCTGTTATACGGCTCCAAATACTGGTCTTGCCCAGTCAGCAAATACCCGCGTTGTCCAGTTTCCGCATCTTTAAGTGTTGAGAGCGTGTCTTCTAGCACAGCAATAACCTGGTGGCTCTGGCGCACGAGTCGCTCATTATCAACCAGCCGGAAGATGTTGCGGTAGGAAATCACACCATTGATTAACACCAGCACTAGCGTAATGCTGAAGCCAGCATTGATCTGCCGAACCAACGATTGCTTCATATCATTTGCTTCATCTTATTTCAACGAGGAATGAGCAAGCACGAGAACTGCTTCAATTAAGGCTGCCGGATCGATCGGTTTCGCTAAATGTCGATCGAATCCTGATTCTAATGCCTGCTGCTGATCATTCTCAGTGGCATAAGCGGTTAATGCAATAGCGCGAGTCGAAAGCGCAAAATCTTGGCGAATTCGTTGTAAGAGCTCATAGCCATTAATGTCAGGCATACCAATGTCGCTGATAATCACATCAGGGTTCGCTTCCCTAATCTGGTCTAACGCAGCTTGAGCGGACGATGCCATGGTTACAATCGCGCCTGCTTGCTGGAGAACGAACGCCACAAACTCGCGCGAATCCTGTATATCATCGATTACCAGAATGCGAATGCCACTTAAATCCCCGTCTTGGTGGTCGGGCAGGGTAGGAGTCGGATTGATGAGTTGTGGCGATGCGATCGGGAGCCTCACTGTGAACGTTGCTCCTCGTCCCACCCCTGGACTGTCCGCCCTTACCGTCCCCCCATGTAGTTCTACCAGTTCCTGCACAATTGCCAGCCCCAGTCCAAGTCCGCCAAATTGACGAGTTGTCGTGTTGTCTTCCTGCCGAAACGCCTCAAACAGATGCGGTAGAAACTCCGGCGCGATGCCCTTGCCGGTATCGATGACTTGCAGTTGGGCATACCCCCCCCTTTGAGTGAGCTGCACTTGAATTCGTCCGCCTTCCGGTGTGAACTTCACAGCGTTAGAGAGCAAGTTCCCAACAATTTGCTGCAACCGTCCTGCATCTCCTCTAATCGCGCCAACATGAACGGCGAGCGAGGCTTCAACATGAATTGATTTTGCCTCAGCGGCAAGCTGAATTGTTTCGAGGGCATTCGCGACGATTCCGGCTAAATCGATCGGCTCAACGGTCAAGACCAGCTTGTTGCGTAGAACGCGTGAGATATCGAGCAAGTCATCGATCAGTTGTGCCTGTTGCTGAGCGTTCCGCTCGATCGTACCCAAGGCTTCTGCAGCACGTTCTGGCGTGAGTTTGCCCATTCGCAATAGCTTTGACCAACCGAGAATGGGATTGAGTGGAGTTCGCAGTTCATGCGACACCACCGCTAAGAGCTCGTCCTTAATGCGATTCGCTCGTTCTGCGGCTTCGCGAGCCGCTTGTTGCTCTGCTATCAGCCGCATGCTTTCAGCTTCATGTTGTTTTTGGAAGTCAATATTGGTACAAGTGCCAAACCATTTCACCACCTGTCCTTGTTCGTCTCGAAACGGCACTCCCTGACCTAAAAACCAGTGGTACGTCCCATCGAAGTGACGGAAACGGTATTCGATCTCGTAAGAGTTACCACTCTTTACAGAAGCAAGCCACCGCTCACGGGTGCGATCTCGATCATCTGGATGGACAATGCTGAGCCAATCCAAGCTCAATAACTGTGATGAAGTTAAGCCTACAAAGTCACAGAAGCGCTGATTAACGTATTCGTTTTGTCCATCCGATGTTGTCACCCATACCAACTGGGGAATTGCTTCTGCTAGCACACGATATTGGGATTCACTTTCGTGTAACCGAGCCTCAATCTGTCCGCAATCTGGTTCTGATTCGAGTTGCATCCGTTCGGTTGCCTCAATTCCTTTGACATTGCACACTGTGCTCATTGCCGATTCAGGGAATTGGATTCTTTGACATGCAGGCGTTGTACCGACAAGGTGTACTGATTCAGTGGGCGAAATGAACGGAGTAATCGTAACGGCAACAGCATAAGGGGTATGTTCCCCACAGCGAAATAATGGTTGAGCGTCAAGTTTGACCCATACCAAATCGCCATCAGGTTTATAAAATCCCATTTTGACGTTCAAACACGGCTGTGCAGACTGGAGTGCCAGGAGCACTGGATGCATCTGATGAGGAAATGGAGTCCCATCCGGATGAATCATGTGCCAGAACAAATTTGGCGATGAGGTGTCTTGCAGTTGGTCGAGTGTCATCCCTAAAATGAGTTGAGCTGCCTGATTACAAGCAGTGATGGTGCCATCTGCTATTTGCAGCAAGATTCCGGTTTCTTGACGGGCTAGACTGGATGAATTGTCGTGATTCTGCGGCATTGAGATCATTTTGTATTGCAATCTAGTTTCCATCACTAACCTTGTAGGCTGATTGGCGTAAAAGTGCTGCTACTGCTCATCCTGAGAAATGGGAATGTCACAACGTCTGAGCACCGACGCGTTTGAATCAATATTAAGCAATTCCTCTAGCAGTACTTTAAGTTGCCGCAGTGCAAGCGGAAATGGCATAGTTCGATTGCGTTCCCAGCCATTATTGTACGACTGTGGTCACAAGTGTGACGGCAAATAGCGATCGCGTCAGGTTGAGCAGTCAGCTTTCACTTCATAATGCTCGCAGGGTAAGTACCGCAGCAATTTTTCTGCCCTGCTCATCGTAGACGGGACGAGCATTGCCCTCCACTAGAATCTCTGTCCCATCTGATCGCCGAATCCGCCAGCGTGCCTCTTTCACGACCTCATCTTTGAGCACAGCTCGACTTAAAGGTAGCTCTGCTGCAGGGTAAGCGTGCCCTTCCTCGGTGTAGAGATGATACATCTCGCTATAGTCTTCCGGTAGAACATCGAGCTTGGCAACCCCGTGCAACCGTGAGGCGGCATCATTGACAAACGTAATTCGCCCCTTCACATCGGTCACGATAACCCCTTCTATCAATTGCTGCAGGATGGCATCGCGTTCAGCGGCAAATTGAGCAATGCGCTGTCGTGCCTCTACTTCTTCAGTGACCTCGATATTCAAACTCAAAAGCCGGTTCACTCGTCCACTCAGGTCAAACAAAGGCTGATAGATGATATTAAAATACCCTTCGTACAATTCACCACTGCCGTCACGATCGTAACGCGCCACCATTTCCTTGCCTTCGTAGGCTACGCCAGTCGTATAGACCTGATCGAGCAACTCAAAGAACCCTTGCCCTTCCAATTCTCGAAAGGCATTGCGTACCGTTAATCCCTCTAAGTTGCGTCCGCCGATGAGGTGCTGGAACCTGCGATTGTGCATCTCGATGCGATGTTCCGATCCCCGCATAATCGAGATTGCGATCGGGGCTTGTTCGAGAATCGCCCGGATTTCAGCCTGCACGGCTTCGTCTCGGAGGGCTCGAACTCGGTCAGAGATATCGCGACTGAATAGGAGCAGCCCGTTCTCAGTCGGAACAGCCCGGACTTCGTGCCAAGCATATAGCTTAGGCAGAAACAACTCAAATTTGACGCTAACTTGCGCCGCTGCAGCTTGTCGGAGTTGGACTTCTGCGGGCGTATTCAAAAGGTCAGGAAAAACGTCCCAGATAGACTGCCCCAATAATTCGTCACGCTTGCGTCTCAACAGCAGTTCTGCGCTGTGGTTGACGCAGATGTAGTTCCACTGGGTGTCGAGTGCAGTAATGGCATCAGACGTATATTCTAAGACGGTTTCTAGATCCAACTTGACTCTCCTTGTTTCCCAACTTACTTTATCGCTCCATCTGCTTAGAAGCGTCGTTCGAATGAAAAATTTGCCTTCGAATTCCTATGATTTGCTTGATTGTCACAGTGCGCTAGCCAAAACTCTGCGCCTTCAGCGCGAATTTTAGCTGCTTACCGACCTCTGTGAAAGACTGGAAACGCATTACATTCAAATTCATCCGCACTGTATTAGAAATCAGAGTTGAGGTGAGTGACTTGAGGCAAAGTGAATCGTTCAGCCAGTGAAGTTGGAAAGAAGGAACCATCCGGTTTGTCACTCTCGAGTTAACTTGAGCCTTCAGTCCTTGAAGAACATCTGCGCTCTTAGTGCAGAGTGGTTGAGTATCGAAGATGGTTTCTGTACGATCGCGCTTCTGCACCCTCCGCAGAAGTTCCAACCGATGAGACAGTGTGTAAAGGCTGATGAGTCGGGGGAATCCGCAATTTGCCTTGATTGTAAACGCCCGTGTTCAGTCTCACGAGAATTGGGCGTTACAGCGTACTACAAACTGACGATTTAGTCCGGTTCTAGTCCAAGCCGATTTTGAGACTACTAATCTTGGAATGAGACAGGAGTTTAAGGCTGCGAACTTTATTCTGTTTGCATTGCCATGAGGAAATAACCCCGTATAATCGATCTCACTTATGCACTATCCGATTATGACTCAATCCGATTCTGCCCCCACTGCTAGGTATTCACTGGATCGAGACGAGCCTCTACGGATTCGCAGTCTCAAACTCCTCACGAGCGAACACTCTGTGAAGCGAAGCTAACGTGATTATGTCTTTTTTGCCTTGCACATTGACTATCCGGGAAAGCTAAATCCTGCCATTGATGTTGCTGCTTTTTGCGCGCCCGAAGGGATCAGCTATGCTGCACGTTGGGAGTTGGATGAGGGGGATCTGTACAAAGCGTTAGGCGATTTGCGGAAGAAGGGTATTGTGGTGTCGATTTCTAGCCGACTGAATCTCCAACTCTCCTAAAGCACCCGAAGCGCTCTGCATCTCGACTTTCTGCCGACTGTGGCAACTGATCAAAACGAGCAGCTGAGCTTGATGCAACAACTGATAAGCCCTAGGCAGGTGCCTAGGGCTTCTTCTAATAAATGCCAGCGTGAATAGAGGAGCTAGCGGTTTTGAATATGCTTCTATCATGAACGAAGCCGGTTCTCTAGGGCTAGGGTTAACTTACCCAATTTGTTCCTACTTTCACTTGGGTAGCAGCTAGCGGATGCATGAGTTCTAGTCCCGGGACTTCTGCGATCGGGCAGACTGTGTGAAAACTCACAGAAAAAGCACAAATGATCTACCTTGAAACAGTGGTTTCGACGAGCCAACCCGATGCTTCATATTCAAGGGCAAAATCGGCACAGCGAAGTGCAATTTCCGCCAACTTTAGCAATGCTGTTCTGACAGACTTTTTCAAGGAGTTAGAAAACTTAAGTGGCTTCCTGAACTGGAGTGTAAACTTTCTAGAGACCCTTGAAGTTTTAACTTGCCTTGCTCCAAGAGCACGATCCAGTCAGCTCGATTGATAACTCTAGGACGGTGACTAATCAAAATAGTGGTTTTACCTTGACGGTGAGTTAGTAAACCATCTAGAAGCCTTGCTTCACTGACTGGATCAAGGTTAGCTGTTGATTCATCCAAGATAAGAATGGGTGGTTCAGTGACCATCGCTCTCGCGATCGCAAGTTTCTGGCGTTGCCCACCCGAAATATTTGCGCCAAACTCGCCTAAAACGGTTTGATATTTGTCAGGTAGTTTACTGATAAATTCATCAGCCTCAGCAATTCGGCACGCCTGCACAATTTGCTCAAACGTTGCGTGGGGAGCACTTAAGCGGAAGTTCTCGAGAATCGATCGACTCCAAAAATGAGCATCTTGCGGAATCAAAACAATCTGCTGCCGAAGACCATCTAAGGTAAGGTCCTGCAAGTTATAAATGCCAATACGGATATTACCGGATTGAGGTTGGTAAAGACCTGCGATCAGTTTAGCGAGGGTGCTCTTACCACACCCCGATTCACCAATCAAGGCAATCACTTGACCACCGGGCAGCATAACAGAAAAATCTTCCAGCAATTCAACTCGACCCGAGTAGTGGAAATTAACCTGGGTGAGATTGATATCAGCATCGCCCGGAATCTGAGCAGATGGCTTTTGTGCATCGTCTTGAGTTTCTGGGGTAGAGTCTATAATTTCTGCTAGACGTTGAGTCGCTGTTTTCACACGGGTGTATTCATCAACAAATCCAATCACCGTACCAATGAACGCTAAGAAGTTAGCGTTCATGGCACTAAAGGCAAACAATTGCCCAATACTGAGTTCGTTCCTAATTACTAATAAGCTGCCATACCCCAACAAACCAACTCTGCCAACCCCAGAAATAAATCTGGAAAAGATGTTGTTGATAATATCAATCTGAATTGTGCGAAAATTCTGATGCGCTAAGCGGCCAAAACGATTTTGAAATTCATCCCACAGTTGAGGAGCAGCGGCTGCTGTTTTGAAGGTTAATGCTCCTTTAAATGTTTCTACCAAAACACCCTGGGTTTCTGTTTCCAAGACCAAGACACTACGAACCTTGTGTTGAAGAGCTGGCAGAAACGCAATAACCGATAGGGCCATTAACACAGCAACACCAACGGCAACTAAGGTCAGCTTTCCGCTGTAAAACAACATGAAGCCTAGGGAAATTAATGCAATGAACAACTGGCTCGGTAAACTAACAATAGCCTGGGAGACAAGTTGATTCACTTGTTGAATATCTCGGAGTCGGCTGACAATCTCACCACTGCGACGGGATTCATAGTAAGTCAGAGGCAAGCGCAGGATTTGACGGCTAAATTCGAGAACCAATCCAAGCTCTAATCGTTGAGCAAAATGAGCAATCAAGTTATATTGAACGAATTCTATGCTACTGCTAACCAAGCTCATTACTACGACTGCCACCATCACAGCAATTAGCAGTCGGGTATCCCCTTGCACCAGCACTTCATCGGTCAGAATCTGGATCAGGAAAGGGTAGGTTAAAGACAGAAGACCGACCACCTGAGCGCTAAGCAGTGCCTGGATGAGAATGGCACGGTAGGGCCATAGGCGCTTGAAAAACCGCCCAAAGCCGCTGATTTTCTCGTTGGACTGAGCATAAAAGCGAGCGGAGTCTACTTCCAGTAAGAGTATTGCTCCAGTGCTCCAGTTCTCGATCAACTCTTGGCCAGAGAGATAGCGAATTCCTACACCTGGATCGGCAATCACATATTTCTTGCCCTGCTGCCCATATAGAACAACCCAGTGATACCCCTTCCAATGGATGATTGCGGGCAGCGGCACTTTACGCTTGTCTATCATCTCTAGCGACACTTTGACGCCACGAACATTTAACCCCAGCGCTTCTGCTCCCCGTTTTAGCCCCAGCATAGTGGTACCAAGTTGGCCGGTACCGACTGCTTCCCGAACACGATTGAGGGTAAAAGTACGCCCGTAGTGTTTCGTGATCGTAGCTAAGCAAGCGGCCCCGCAATCTTCCTCGCTGTGCTGGCGAACGTTATGATACTTCATCACTTAGTTTCAGGTGCGCTTACAACACTCAAACGATTAAACCCTTGCCCCGTGTAGTTCAGCTTCGGGGGTTCCAGTACCAGCACTGAAGGAACACGCTCCGGATCTACCAAACGGAGGAGTCCATAGCCGATGCCTGATACCCCTGTCATCAGCCCAGGGGACTCCACACTCAAGGGATTTCCACACAACCAACCGTGCTGCTCAATGCTTTCAAGGATCGCAGCTGCCAGTTGCTTCGCTTTAAAACTCCATTGTGGCTCGTTCAGGATTTCACCTGCCTGCAACAGTAACTCAAGATTTCCTAGATCACCATGACATAGGGAGTGGTTGCTACCAAATCCCTTGGACAGAGTCGTCTTGAGTGCCGTGTCGATCTCATTTCTGATCTCACGATCGTCCTGGTGCCGGAGACAGCGCAAACGAGCGAGTCCAATTCCTGGCGCACCATGGCACCATGCGGCCATACAATCAATCTGACCGTTATTGGCTGCTATTTCAAACTCACGCAGATCGGGCCAATTTTCCATTTCTGGGAAAAAGACGCTGCGCTCATAGTCTATCGCTTGCAGAGCAGCGGTCCGAAAACGCTTTTCATGAGTTAATGCTGCTAGTTCCAGAAGTGCCCATGCTATCCCAGCTGTGCCATGGGAGAAACCAGTTAATGGTGTCTCTCCGGCATCCGGTACAACCCAACCGATGCCTTGCTTCATCGGCTGAGCACGGGCAATGAGATAATCGCCACATTGGATCGCAGCAGCCAGTGTCCGCTCGGATGGAATGCAGTTATACAGGCTGATCAAACTGCCAATGCACCCAGCCGCGCCACTAACGATATCAATTTGTTTATCTTTCTCAATCAGAGGCGGTAAAAGCTCAACAATTGCCTCGGCTTCAGCCAACAGTGCTGGGTCATTCCACAGTACACCCAAGTGGGCTAGCGTGTAGATCACTCCGCCACAGCCCTGGAAAGCACCAATCCAATTGATGGATGATTTATGGCGCTCCATTTGACGCTGCATTGTCGATAACGCAGCCCGTGCCAGTTTGCGGTAACGCAATTCTTGGGTGATAGCACCCAAATAGGCTAAGAACAGGGCCACCCCTGCCACACCATCGTAAAGATCTAAGGCCAATGGTGAGAGACACCAGTAACGTTCTTTTTGGAATACCAGACCAAGCCAAGTAGCACAGTCCTCACTACGCAGCGCTATTGTTTCCAGTCGATCCCCGATAGCTTGAGCAGCTAGGAGCAGTTGCTCGCGATCTGCAATTGTTTCTGGTTCAGTCAGTTGGTAGGTTTGCCATTGCACTTGAGTCACGCCCACAGAGACCGTTGTCAAAGAAGCGCGAATAAACCAAGTTTGCCTTTGCAAATCCTGATCACTCAGTTGCTGCAGTCGATTCTGAGCAAGCTCTAGTCCTGATTGAGCAAAGAAATTAGCAATTCGCTCGTCAGAACTACTCCAAATATCATGGGAACTGGGGCGCGTGGTGAACATCGGAACGTCGCCCTTTTGCAGGTCTTCGCGCTCAGCCGGAATCACCTTAACCAGATAGGGGCTATTCTCGATTCCGATCCAAAGCCGATCAAAAAAGCGATCGCGGTCAAGGGCGCTGCGTAGCAGGTCGGGATGAAAGCTATCATCCAGCAACCGAAGGTAGCCTCCTGTTGCACGAACGATAATCCGCACTTCATCCTCAGCAAAGCGCGCTAAGGGACCGTTCCCTGACAACAATTCATCCCGATGTTTCAGCAGTAACCGATAAATCGCAGTGAATCCAGAGACAAGCGCTTCCGTATAGTCAAGGACATTAACATCGATGCCGTTAAGGGTTGGTCGATTCTGGCTCCCCGGTATCACCATCCGCTCACGCTTAAGTCGCATCTCATCCGTACCTGTTCCTTCCCAGTATGGGAGGCGATGGGGGCTGAGCTGACCCTCTTTTCCACCTAGTCCACTAAGATCGATGCCCTCATGCTCAGCGTTTGACCAGCTCCGCTCAGGTAGTAATCCTACTCCTAAAACCGAGTACTCCATCGTATTGATTGCAAGCTGGCTGATTTGTGTGGTCTTGATTGCTTCAGGGCGCGGGTGGAAGAGCGATTCCAGGTCAACTAAGACGGAATCCTCACCTGCCGCAATCAAGTTTTCACAGTGGAAATCCGTCGCTCCTATTGCATACAGCAGCGCTAGATAGCCGCCTTGGCGCTCGTAGAAACGCTGAATCTCGTCTGCAGAGGTGCAGCCTTGGGCAGCAACAAATTCGACCCAACCGTAGGCACCACGATCTAAGATTTTTAGAGTTCGGAATGACGGGTGGTCGCCTCGCTGATTGATCCAGGTTAAGAGTTCTTGAAAATGCACATCGACGGCCAGAGATTTCGGCTTGTAGAGTACCTGAAAGCCAGAGGTGAACTCTGCAATGAGCACCTCTCGTCCGCCCCGATGTCGATCGCCTAAACCACTGTGTACCTGCATCAGCACACCCGGATCGTTTTCTAGGCTGAAAGTAGTGCGGATAGCCTCCCAATCTGCGCACACGTGATGTAGAAACTCCAGACTAAAAATGGCCCAGTTATCAATGCAAATCTTTAGTTGCCGAGCCAAGACTGGATACTCTTGGAGGAGGGTAATTGCTATATCTCGCTCCTGCAAGCGCTGTAAAAAGCTCTGGAATCTGTCCTCGGCTGTGTCACCCTGTAGAAGTCCTTGCAGGCGGGCGATGTTGAGTTCCAGTACCATCGTACGGCTCAACATCCACAGCAACCGCCCTGGTAGACTGGCAAAAAGTACTACTTCAACCGTACTAGGATCGAAAGGCAGGTTGGAGCGCATCGACTGCAGCGTTTTTATTCCTTCATGCAATTGCTCCCGGCCCTTGCTAATGAGCGGTTCAATTGCGCTTAAAAAACCAGCCATCTCGTAATCTTTCAGTTCTTCTGGTAAAGAAAGAGTATTTGAGCCAGCGGGACGAGAAAATGCCTGAGTAAGCTCTGCTAACCATGCTGGCGGTTCAGACAAGCGATCTCGTACAGACTCAATCGATTCGCCAAGAAGTTTTCGAAATTCATCCTCAGTAATGTCATCGATCGCTAGACGCTGCTCAAAATGAGAGCTTGTCGTGAATGGGACTTGCGATCGCCAGCGTTGCATCCGTCGCTCAGCCAGATCAGCGTTTACCTCAACGTTCGGTGTCTTACCCTGCACTGCACGCAGTGATGCAATACGTTCTGTCAATGTGAGCGCCTGGTACCAGGCAGACGCTTGAAATTCTGGTGGATTCATAGCATTAACCTCCTCAAACACGATGCGATCGCGCGGAGTTTATTCATAGATGCGCTACTAGCAGCAGTGATGGGGGGCACTGTGACCCCCCATTCTGACGCACTAATCAACTACAGTAATTGGTGCGAAGGCCTAGACAATTTGCTGTAGTGACTTAGTATTAATCCCATCAGCACTTTTGCTGACTTACCGTTTGCCCTGTTTGCCCCGGCAACCATGGGCAACGCCGTTTCCGTTGCTGCCATTATTCTTGGATGGTGGTTCGCAACAACACGGATCACAGGTGCTAGGGTAACCCGTTCCCCCTGCAAGCATGCCCATATCAGCATCCGACAATTCAACGAGTCCGACTGGAGAATCAGGCAGCATGGCACGTTGAGCATCGGTCAGGCTGAGCCGGTAATCTTCATCCTTCCATGCACGAATGATATCGAAAGTAGACATATGAACCTCCTTACCGCACGCAGCGGTAAATGTTTAAAGATGTGTTTCCTGTGAAGTAAGTATTCAAGTCTAGCTAGGACAGTCTAAAAGCTTTAATGGCATAGCTTAAGCCATGTCAAATAAAGCTTCTCTGGTCACAGCATTTATTGTCAGCAAGAACTTTGTTGAACAATAAAGCTTTAACTAGACAGCCTGATCAGTCACCTAAGATTCTTTAGGCCTATTCAAAAGTGACTTAAATACTTGCCTGCAAATGAACGAATATCTAGTTTCTTGGATATTCGTCAACTCAATCAAAACAATCTAGCGGAGATGCAAGTAAAGTAACGGAAATTCAACTTCTTAGATCTCAATCGATCTAATTCCATAGTTAATAAGTTCTTAGTTTAAAGCAATACTTTCTTCTTTAAAAAACATTGCAGAAAATCATGATCCAATGTAAACCGCATGTATTAAATCTAACAATTTTATTCCCCCAAAAAACTCTAATTCTAATTGCAAGCCAATGCAGAGCAAGCAATATAACTATCTCTACAGTTTTTAGAAGCAAGTGATTTTTCTATCAAGTCTTAGTTCTATGTAAATTAATATACTAAAATCAGTATAATCTGCGGCTCTACCAGTAAAGCTTTGTGAGTAGGAATTATCTGATACATTGAATTTTAATTAATCGGGTATTTTCCGGCATATATACGCAATCAATCCATTCGCGCTTAGTATCTAAAATCTATTCATACAAATATAGATTAAACCATCATGTATATAAGATACTAATGAATGATTGTTCTCCCACTTTAGGTCACTGAATTTGGGAGTAATTTGGGTTAGCTACATAGAGGTTACGAATCACCTAATCACCGCTCAACTTTCCGTGTTTTGCCTCAATATCATTCCAAATTATTCCAAAAGCACAACCCTCTTTATAAAGTGTTTCAGCTAACATTTTGATTGCATATAATTTTGCTATACCGAGCCATTGTTAATTAAAGAAACCTGAGTTTTAGGTTCATCGATTATGCTAGTTCGCTCTGACTCAGATTCCCTCCGTCCAGTTCAAAGTGATGAATTTCTTCCCTCGATCGGCCTGCTGACTAGGCTGAGTGGGCTGTTTCTGATCGGGGCTGTTGGCGTAACCTTTGCTCTTGCTTCAGTCACGAAGTACAACATCACGGTTAAGGCCCCTGCCATCGTTCGACCCTCCGGTGAACTCCGCATTGTTCAGGCTGCAATGGAGGGAAGTATCAAAGAGATTGCAGTCAAAGAAAATCAAGTTGTTAAACAGGGCGATGTCATTGCCTACCTTGATAATTCGCGCCTTCAAACTCAAAAGAGCCAATTGCAGGGAAACATCCAACAAAATCAACAGCAACTCGCTCAAATTGCTGCTCAGCTCGAAGCAATTAACAATCAGCAATCCGCAGAATCAGACTTGCTAAACCGAGCCGTTGTCTCTGCCCAAGCTGATCTCAGTCTCAATCAGCGCGAATATGCAGAACGACGAGTTACGATCGAGACAGGGGTTCAAGAAGCCGAAGCTGCTTTGGAGTTAGCGCGAGAAGAGACAAGCCGCTATCAACAGTTAGGCAGCACAGGCGCAATTTCTCAACTGCAAATTAAGGAAAAAGAACAAGCTTTCAAAGCGGCTCAAGCTCGCCTAAAGCGTGCAAAAGCTGCTCTTAATCCAAGTATGGCAACTGTTACCATTGCTGCCGAACGCATTGACCAGGAAAGGGCTAGAGGATTAGCCACCCTTGCGAGTTTGGATAAAGAACGAAAAACGCTACTCCAACGTCAGGTTGAGATGCAGAATCAGATCGATCGAGATCGCACAGAGTTGCAGCAAACCGAGGTTGAACTCAAGAAAGCAGCCATCCTTGCACCTATCTCTGGCACAATTCTCAAGTTAAACTTACGTAATCCTAGTCAGGTTGTCAGCTCTGGAGAAGTGATCGCACAAATCGCTCCCAGTCACGCCTCTATGATTATGAAAGCTCGCGTGGCAGCGCAAGACATTAGTAAAATTCAGCTCTGCCAAGAAGAACGGGCTGCGGACTGTAAAACGGGTCGTGTTCACTTGCGATTTTCTGCCTATCCCTATCCTGATTATGGCATTCTCAAGGGTGCTGTTCGAGCCATTGCACCTGATGCTACGCTTTCTCAACCTAGCAGTGCTAACGGCAATCCTTCTACGCCTATCTACAATTTAGCGAGTAGTGCTGGTGGCACAGGTGCATTTTATGAAGTAGCCATTCAGGTAGACCAACCTTATTTTGTGAAAGACGGGCATCAATCCCTCATTCAACCCGGTATGGAAGCTACCGCTGACATTATTTCGAGAGAGGATACGGCTCTTAAATTTCTTTTGAGAAAGGCAAGACTATCAACGTCCCTATGACATCGGTTGTGTTCTAGCGATTATCTTAAATGTCAAGCCATAAACAAGGCAGAACGCACCGAAGCCCGTCCGCCTTGAATGCGACGAGTGCCTCGGTGTTGACCGCTGTCTCGATTGACTGGAGCAACCCCAACTAGACGAGCTATCTTCTTGTGATACCGAATCAATTTATTAATGCGACAGATCTTGGAAGCCCCCTAAATCCCCCATACTGGGGGACTTTGAGAATCCGAAACAGATTTGGCTTGAAGTCCCCCACGCGTGGGGGATTTAGGGGGCGAAGGATCTGTCGCACTCAAAAATCAATTTGGTATGAGACATCGTTCCGAGCTCAGGCAGTTCTGCTAATAGAACAGCCGTGGTCAGTTCACCGACACCGCACAGAGAGAGGAGCAGTTGCCGTTTGCGTTTCCATTCACCCGAGCGTTGCATTAAGTGTTGCAGTTGTTCAGACAAAGCGTTAATCCGCTCTTATAACTGTTCGATGTGTTCACTGATATCTTGGCGGACAGTACTGCTCGCTCGACTGAGACGATTCTTTTCAGCAACCATGATTTCAACGAGTTGCCGTCGCCGATCGACCACATCCATCAGTTGCAGGGTGAGTGCTTCAGGAACCGGATAGGGCACGAGTTGAGTCGCTTCTCCAAATCGTGCTAATACTTGAGCATCTAGGCGATCTATCTTGGCTTTGCCCAGAGCTTTGGCATACGATCGCACTCGTTGTGGATTCGCTAAAGCAACCGTAAATCCAGCCGCCGCTAATTCACACAGGGCGAGTCGCTCTAATCGTCCGGTCGCTTCCAGGACAACTCGCTCTGGATTTGGCAGCGACTAGAGCGTGGGACTGCCATTCCGCTGCTGATGGAAGCCTTTGGACATGCCACACAGCAGCAGACGTTGGCGTATCTGGGAATTCAAGCCGAGGAGATTGCCCAGATTTATGAGCTGGAACTGTAAACAGCGTTACACTTAATGTTAGATACACTTTTGAGAAATCAAGATTTTATTTGACACCGTATCCTGGATTTTATTGATAGTGCTGTGCAACGCTATTGAGTGCAAAGGTTGTAGTATTTAGTTCTTAGAGCTACTACCACCGTACTTAGTTAACAGGCGCGGCATTCTATAAAACAGGCAACAAAGGACACCTGATGAGTATGGGTTGGGCACCGTATCAACCCATCAGGCAGATTCGTTCAAATGAAATCAATGACAGATACCTAGGTGTCTATCAACCATCAAAACCATCAAAAAGGTTAGACATATCTTTATGACAATTGCTGTTGGAATGATTGAAACCCTGGGCTTCCCGGCGGTTGTTGAAGCGGCGGACGCCATGGTGAAAGCGGCTCAAGTTACCTTAGTCGGCTACGAAAAAATCGGCAGTGGTCGAGTTACCGTCGTCGTCCGGGGCAATGTTTCCGAAGTTCAGGCTTCGATCGCCGCGGGCATTGAGTCAATCAAGCGGGTTAATGGCGGCTCTGTGCTGTCAACTCACATCATTGCGCGCCCCAATGAGAACCTGGAGTATGTGCTGCCCATTCGCTACACCGAAGCAGTCACGCAGTTTAGATCTGGGATGTAAAACCTCACCTCAAGAAAAGAGTGCGGCGCACTCTTTTCTTGAGGTGAGGTTGCTGGGGCTGAAGCTATACGGACATTCCGCCCTTTTCCTTTTTTGACAGGGGGTACATGGTTCAAATCAATATGTCCCGCATCACAGCTTCTAACACCGCGAAGGCAACCTGATTGAGTAGAATCAGTGCCATCGCAGATCAATCTCTTGTAACCCTTCCCTACCAGGTCAAAGCAGCACAAAATAAATGGCATCAGTGCGAATTTGTCATACACTTTTCTGTGTCATTTCAATTCGACTTATGCCGATCGTCTCAATTATTAATCAGAAAGGCGGATCAGGTAAATCGACCGTTGCAGTACACCTTGCCCGCTGGTTGCAGAAAAAAAAAGAAACGGTTCTGGTCGTTGATGCTGACGCCCAATGCTCATCTTCAAAGTGGCTTGCTCGACTAAAGAAAGAAATTCCTTGCAAAATTATTCAAGCCCCTGACGAACTCCTGGATGAATTACCTAAGTTAAGTGAGGCTTATTCATGGGTAATTGTAGATGGTCCAGCGGCGTTATCTGAGACGACGAGAGCTGTGATTCTAGTGGCTGACCTAGCGATCGTGCCTTGTCAACCAACTGGGGTTGACTTGGAAAGCGCATCGGATACGGTTCGCTTGATTCATCAGGCTCAAAGGATCCGTCGAGGTGACCCCAAAGCAGTTATGTTCGTGAATCGAGCGGTGAAAGGAACCAAGTTAAAGGATGAAGCGATCGAGGTGTTGCGGTTAATGCCAGGAGTCACGGTTTTAGATACAGTGATTCATCAGCGTCAAATTCTAGCCGACTGCTTTGGGCAGAACTCAACTGCATTTGATTTGACGGGTTCGACTGCTGGAATTGCTCGGCGTGAATTAGAGCAACTCTTTAAGAAGGCATTGGAGGTGTTAGATGGCTAAATCAAGACAATCGCTGGCGCAGGGATTATCAGCATCAATCGCCCAGAAATTCATTGAGAATCCTGAAGGCATTCAATCATCCCAAGTCGTATCTCTTGGACAAATTCACCTTCCAGCTAAACAGCCTCGGCGCTATTTTGATCCACGGAAGCAGGCGCAACTTGTCCAATCTATTCGCGAGTATGGCATTTTGGAGCCGCTCTTAGTGCGTCCTTTAGAGAGCGGAGGGTATGAGTTAATTGCAGGTGAACGCCGCTATCGTGCTGCTCAAGAAATTCAACTTCATGATGTCCCCGTTGTTATTAGGGAGTTCGATGATCAACAAGCTCTTCGAGTATCACTGATTGAGAATCTACAGCGGGAGGACCTTAATCCTGTAGAAGAGACTGAAGCCATTTTAGAGCTACTGGCTATTCAAATCGAAGGGAGTCCTGAAGATGTAGCCTCAGTTTTAAATCGCGCGAATCATGCAAAAAATCGTGGTCAGGAACTGGAGGGAAACGTTTCCCTCCAGCTTGAGATGATTGAATCAGTTCTTGCAGAAATCGGACGATTTAATGCTGAATCGTTCCGAAGCAGCCGTTTGCCGTTACTCAATCTACCGGCAGAGGTGTTGAAAGCACTGCGAGAAGGAGAGCTTGAATTTACGAAGGCTCGTGCGATATCACGAGTTAAAGATGAGCGCGAGCGTAAATCCTTACTTAAGTTAGCGACAACAAAGAATTTGAGTTTGAGTGAAATTAAGCAGAAGATTCAGGAATTGACGAAAACTCAAGGAGAAACCGCAGAAATTAACTACACTCAGCGCTATGCTCAAATTGGGCAACGACTGAAGAAATCGGCAATCTGGGAAGATCCCAAAAAACGGGCTAAATTGGAAAAATTGCTTTCTCAACTTGATGAGTTAATCGGAACTGAGAACTTAGAAGCCTAAAGTTGTTTTAAAGAGCGTCAATATCAATCGTGACCAAACAATCCTCGCTCTTTCCCCAAGACTATGATGCTTTCCTGAATCAGTTGAAGGAGCAGATTCGGTGTGCTCAAGTGTCGGCTGCAACAGCTCTCAACCGGGAGGCAATTTTGCTGTATTGGCAGCTGGGTAAAGAAATCCTGGAAAGGCAGGAGCGAGAGGGCTGGGGTACAAAAGTTGTAGAGCGGCTTGCAAAGGATTTGCGGCGTGAATTTCCTGATGTCCAGGGATTTTCGGCTCGAAATCTCAAGTATATGAGAGCTTTCGCAGAAGCCTACCCAAATGTTGAAATTGTGCAGCAGCTGTTGCACAAATTGCCGTGGGGGCATTTGATTCGACTGCTGGACAGCTTGAAAAATCCAGATGAACGAATTTGGTATGCGCAGCAAGCGATCGAGAATGGTTGGAGCCGGACAGTTTTGGCGTACCAGATTGAGAGCGGGCTGCATAAGCGGCTAGGCGGAGCGATCACTAATTTCGATTTCACGCTGCCAAAACCTCAATCTGATTTGGCAAAGGATTTAATCAAAGACCCCTACAATTTTTCGTTTTTGACATTAGGGAAAGATGCTCAGGAGCGAGATCTTGAAAACGCTCTTGTCAATCACATTCGAGACTTTCTTCTAGAACTAGGTATGGGGTTCGCTTTCATGGGAAGCCAATACCCAATCACGGTGGATGGAAAAGAGTACAGGTTGGACTTGTTGTTTTATCATGTTCGACTGCGCTGTTATGTTGTTCTAGAACTCAAGATGGTGGAGTTTGAGCCAGAGTTTTCAGGCAAGCTCAATTTCTACGTGTCAGCGATCGATGATTTGCTCCGGCATGAAGATGACCAGCCCACAATCGGGATTATTCTATGCAAGTCGAAGCGAAAAACAACGGTAGAGTATGCCCTCAGAAATCTAAGTACGCCGATCGCAGTTTCGACGCACCAGCTACCAGATCAATTAAGGCAAAACCTTCCATCGAGTGAGCAACTCGAAATGGAGATTGACACAAAACTGTCTAAAATTGCAAGTCAGACCTCAGAAGATGAGGAGAATTGAAACGCTTTGAACTGGGTCATTCCATACATGGACTAAATTTGGACTAAATTGCTATCTGGTTATATTTACGAATCTGCATTCCCTCGTCCGTCAACTGTCACATATGCAACGGGAGAACGAGGGCTTGGGCTTGGATTGCTGCGATCAAGCGCAGTTAAACAAATCTAGATTGAGCTTTAATCGAGCAGCTCAAACTTAACATGGAAATCGACCATCCGGTTCAGACGCTATGTTTGCCCAGCCCCACTAGGGCTGATGCAACGCAGTGCAATAATTTAAGGAATTGGGTTCCATACACTGATTAAGCCTTTTCATGAAACCCTTCCCTACTCTCACTTTGCAAGCTTTTATTCCGCGCTTAAGGCTCAATCATACTCCGTTCTAGGCTTATAATTTGATCTTATCAGAAGCAGATTGTGTGCATTTAACCGAGAAGGTTGCCTTATTCGATGTTTTCTCGTAGGTCTTGCCGTCACTGCCTTTCCACTGAATTTGCATCACGGCCGAACCATTACTTGTCGTTCCTGGGCTACCCTCAAAGGTTCGAGTCACACTCGAGGTTACGGCTTCTCCCTTCTTAGCGTTCCAGTTAAAGGTATTGGATTTTTGTCCGTTCTCATAAGTCAGAAATCCTGTACCCGCTACTGTATGCTTCATCTGAATAGTTGCATCAAGCTTCACTTTTGCTGGGCAGGTTGAAGTAAACTGTGTCTGAATTGGCCTAAGTGACAAGTCCTTGACTGAAGAGCCATCAATCTGATCGGGACGCTCCACCGTCACGATAAAGTTGTTGCCCTCACTGGTAACTTTAGTAACCTTCCATGCTGGATTGATGAGGTTACGAATACCGGCCGCATTTCGCACCTTGTCTGCAATTTCTGGTTTCAGCTCATTGAAGGAGTTAGCTACCTTTTGTTCAATCTGGGGTGTCATCGTTTTTTTGATCTTGCCTTCGATCGCTTCACAGATTTGTTTAACAGGAGGTAGGACGGTATTACAGGTCTTGTTCGCAATCCTGACATCGGTTTTAAACTTGGTGCTCAGATCCGTGAAAGCGATCGAACCCTTGTAAGCAGCAGGTACGAGAGAGAGCGAAAGACTTGAATTATCTAGATGAAGATCTCGTTCCATATCCAGCGAACAGTCACCCCACTTCCCAAACAGTTTGCGACGGCATCTCGCTTTAATTTCCTCACCCTGGTTTTCAAAAAACACATCGGTATTGATCCGGTTGCCATTGACTGTCGCTTGGATGGAGTGTGTGTTCATGTCGTTAAGGGAATACTCAATGTTCCGGTTGATCCCTGGAAAGTCGAATACATAGATTGGATCAGGAGTGTCGAGCGGCTTTTTCTGTCCATTCGGCAGCAAGATATAGCTTTCGTCTTTGTGCAGACGAACCTTCGTTGAGCTGAATGCCGCGTTAAATGCAGTAGCAACAGCTGCTTTGGGAACGGGAATGTTAACAGTCTCCGCATAGGAAGGTGAACCGAGCATTGGCAGGGAACTCAGTGCCATTGTTAAGCTAGCAGTTGCGATCAACGCTCTACGCTTCATTTGCATGTCTCCTATAGGCTAGTTAGATTTACAGCCCAGTAGAATCTGTTTTGAACCTAGGCTGACGAGGTTTAACATGTATGCATTTGGCAGTTTATGCAGTATTGAAGCGAGGCTTTAAAGCGTCTCTTCTTAAATCAGTGTCAAAGGTTCAAAAGTTTGATCTAATAACCACTGAACCAAAAACACAACGATTATGGCCTTTCGACCTGAATTACTCGATGAATTGCTGAAGAATTACAAAATCCCGAAGACTTAATTGGAAAAGGAGGGATCTTGAAACAATTGACGGCAGCCCTAGTAGAACGCTGTCTGAATGCCGAAATCGAACACCACTTGGAAGAAGAACACGAAGCGCCAGTCGAAGAAGATGTGCCGCAAAATCGCTGCAATGGACACAGTAAAAAGACGATTAAAGGCGAGTTTGGCGAAGCTGAAATTGCGATTCCGCGTGACCGAAACAGTGCCCTCGCGCCAATCATCGTCCCCGAAGGACAAACGCGATTTGACGGGTTCGATGGCAAGATTTTATCGCTCCATTCACGCGGGATGAGTGTGCGCGACATCCAAGCTCAATTGCAAGACTTGTACGGCGTGAAAGTCTCCGCTGGATTAATCTCTAAAGTCACTGATGCCGTTGAAGAAGAACGTAAACTGTGGCAGAATCGCACCCTTGACCGCGTGTATCCAATTGTTTACTTCGATGCTGTTGTCTTTAAAGTGCGGCACGAAGGACGAGTGAGACCGGAGCGCTCAACTAATTCGTTGCGAGTGAGTCCGTCTCGTACATGGTGCGATCGCAAGGGACACATTGCAAATATTGCTCTCTCAAGATAGGTCAGCAACACTTATCACAGGGAGAACGAATCTCTATATCAGAAAAACTGGATTTTGTTGACTATTTGTAACGATACTGTTATATTAATTTACATAACGCAACAAATTATCCCCTCGGAGAACCTGCAATGTATACCACCCGGAATGAAGACGGAATCCTCAACAACTACGCTTCGGAACCTACGATGTACTTTGCTGAATTTCCTTCCTCTGAGCAGCAACAACGTTACGCTGCACAAGGCGCGATCGCTGTTCTGCTAATTACCTTCACATTTTTGATGGCGCTGGCTGCAAGCTAAAGGTTTCTAGAAGCTGTCTCTCCTCAGCTTCTGGGATTTCAATTGACGTTGAGCAATTGAGTGGATTGAAACAAACCTTAGCTTTTAGCTGGGGTTTTCGTGTTTGTGACGAGTTAAAGCTACGAGTCAGCCAATCATTAGACTGTCACTACCCAACTCGGAATACTGTCAATTCAGCGTGTTGGTTAATTCATCATGAGTCGAGTTCATTGCATAATAGCTTGATCTCAGACGTATAAATCAGTATCAGATAAACGCCATACCGCTTCACTTTCAGGCATTCAGGAGACCGATCATGTTGCACCTCACTTCCAACAAATTCATCGCTTCCCTCCTTCGACCGATCGCACAAAAATTGGACGAGTTCGAGATTCGTAATTCAGAAACTGCCCATTTCTTCTGTCGCCTAATTCCGGCTCAGTGTCCCTTTGAACGCGATATCTGCTTCTTCGGTCATGTTCTGCTCCACATTCCGCCGATGTGCAAGCTGAACCCGTTCTATGAGCAGTTGGTAGGACTACGGTTCAAAGCGCTCTGTTACCTAGCTGATGTATGCGGGGAAGATATTGCCGCTTATTGCTAGTCTCAGCAAAGAGAGCTAACGGGCGCGATAAGTGCAAGCTCGTCCTAGCATTTTACGAATTGCCTCAGATTGAGGCTTCATAAACCCGCCATAGATCCCATTGCGATCTGCGACTTGAAACTGACCATCGCAGTTTGTAAAAGCCACCGGTCGATCGTTGCCGATTTGATAGGTGAAAAAATATCCAGCGCGCCGAGGCTCTAATTGAATTGAATCCAAGTTGAGATAAACCTTCTCTCCAGTGGACGCGATGCCCATATACTCCCAGCGATCCGGTGCGGCATGAACAGAGATAGCGGAAATTCCAAGGGTCGCGACATCAGCGATCGCTGCCTGCCACTGAATCAATTCTTCCAACGTGAGTTGTGAGCGTTTGACTTTTGACATTTCGATTAGCTGTCATTCACTTCATTGAGCTTCTCTAGAGGTTTCACGATATGTATTCGAGCCTCTGAGCCACAGGATTCAAGACCAAATACAAGTTGAGCGAGTAGAACAGGTGAATTATCCATCCTACCCTTCATATTTTTCCCTTCAGTGTAAAATCTCTTTTCCTCACTGGGTTCTAGCGATTTTGGTGGATCTTCAGAATCAGCCTCAAAGATCGCTGTAATTGTCTCTGGCTGGACTGTTTTACACGATCCTGATTGATAGTGAATGGGATGCCAGAGTTCAAGATGGTTGTAGAGGGTTCGGGTACTGATTCCCTCAGCAGCGATTAATTTCGCTCTAGCGGTGGCAGTTGAGGGAAACTGACCTTCCTGCTCTAAGCGAGACACAACAGCCTTAATTCGTCTCTGGGCGTCTTCTGAACGCAGAACATTGAGCGGGACAACCTTCTCACCTTCATCGCTGTGGGCATTCCCCGATCGCTTTGGATTACTCCCTAATGCCCAGTAGTAGTTCTCGGCTGACCTTGCCCAAACTGTCGATCGCATTCGGATCTCATGTCGGTGCTGACACCATTCCTCATAGCCTGGGAGGTTCACCGCAGTCTGTTCGACATATTCACCGAGGGCATCTCCTTTCAGTCCTTCAAATACGACTCCGTGACAGGCGATCGTCTTCAATAAGTGATTCGTTTGCCCGTAGTCAGTCCAACCCTCCTGAATCTCAGCCCGAAGGTCTTGGAGCCAATCTTCGACGATCGTGGTGTGGCGCTTCCGTCGATTGCGGTTGTTCGTTCGGGCGATCGCGATCGCATTCATCAACTCAGAGAGATCTTGTCCTGCTGCTGCTATATCCCACTGCTGGAAGAACTGCCCTAAATCGTGGCTAAGCGGGTTGTAATCGTCATCGAGTAAGCAAGATCCTGATTCCGGTTGTAAGGGAAGTCGATGCGCGTTGTACTCGGTATAAGTGCCGGGGACGGCATACGCCTTACAGTTTGGAAAAACTTCGAGCTGCCCTTGTGCGATCGTCAATCCCTGCGCCTCTAAACATTGCTTGATCGCCTGAGCCAATCCGAACGTTTGAACGGCATGAGGTAACGGAATGTAGAGGTGTAAGCCTTCTGACCAACTCGATCTAATCAGAACGGTGCGACAAATCCCGATCGTTTCCAGTGCCGCTCGAATCAGAGTGAGCAATTCTGGGTTCTGGTAGGGGTGGAACTGACCGTTACGATCTATGTCGATTAGCGCGTAAGAGGTCTGGGAGTCGAATCGAACGCCAATTAATTTGGAATTGTCCTTCCACTCTCGCCATAGAATGCGCGGACGTATGGGATACTTAGCAACCGTCTGCCACTTGGGGGTAGTTTCGTTAGTTGAAATAATCGCGTTCCACAGATAAGGGAACGTCTCACATAGACGTTTACCGATTAGATTGGAGGGAAATGGGTCGTGACACTGGCTTTTATTAGAATAAGTGCTCATACCGCTAACTCTCTAAAGCTGAATTGGCAGGACTTGTAGCCGTTGACGAAAACTTGAATTGTGTGAATCTTTGAGCTTGATGGTTTCCATAGCAGAGTCATGAATTAGAATGGTTTCAGATTCGTCAAAAGCGAATTGTTATAACGCTCCCTTGGTTGAACCATTATATTCGCTCTGGGTTAAACTGATGCATCAATATTTCGATCAGACGCTCAAGCAACTTGGAATTACAGGAAAGAAGCTCGCTGAGGTAACAGGGGTTAGCACAACCCACATCTCAGAGTTTCGTAATGGCAAAACGAATCCGTCCTGCGAAATGCTGGAGCGAATGCTAGACGGTGCAGATCAAATTACGCCAGGAGCGAAACGCTACTTCTGCGAACTTCTAGCCGGTAAAGAACCTCGACCAGTAGAGGACCCGATTGAGTTGCTAGATGATACACAATTGGCACGATTACTACTTAAAGTCGCCAACAGACTTGAAAAGCGGAAACTAGGGCTTTCTCAGGAATTACTTAGCGCCTAGGTTAAAGCTGGATTCGCATATGTATTAATTCACTTAGTCAATTTTCTGTTGCCGTATCAGAAGTCAGGTTTTTTCCTTAATCGCTAAGTAAAAGAGCAAGGCTCAATTGGTAGAGTATCTAATGCGAGCCTCTAATGAGATCAAGAAACAGCGCTCAAGTACGTAATTTCAGTGTACATGCCGCTTGAATTAGGTTCTATTTTGGAAATACAACCTTGGCTGCCTCTAGAAACTCAATTTACGACATGAGTATTACTTCAAAACTCAACGCTGATACTCCTGGATCGAGACGAACTCTTACGGATTCGCAGTCTCAAACTCCTCACGAGCGAACACTCTGTGAAGCGAAGCTAACGTGATTATGTCTTTTTTGCCTTGCAGATTGATTCCCCCGGAAAGCTAACTCCTGAGATCGATGTCGCTGCCTTTTGCGCGCCCGAAGGAATCAGCTACGCTGCACGTTGGGAGTTGGATGAGGGGGATCTGTACAAAGCGTTAGGCGATTTGCGGAAGAAGGGTATTGTGGTGTCGATTTCTAGCCGACTGAATCTCCAACTCTCCTAAAGCACCCGAAGCGCTCTGCATCTCGACTTTCTGCCGACTGTGGCAACTGATCAAAACGAGCAGCTGAGCTTGATGCAACAACTGATAAGCCCTAGGCAGGTGCCTAGGGCTTCTTCTAATAAATGCCAGCGTGAATAGAGGAGCTAGCGGTTTTGAATATGCTTCTATCATGAACGAAGCCGGTTCTCTAGGGCTAGGGTTAACTTACCCAATTTGTTCCTACTTTCACTTGGGTAGCAGCTAGCGGATGCA
>NZ_JAMPLJ010000020.1:0-30185 GCF_039962505.1 Leptolyngbya sp. DQ-M1 | reverse complement strand
CTCGATATCCCGGTAACTCAAGGGGAATGTGTAATACAACCACACACAGGAACTGATGATTTCGCCGGGAAAACGATGACGGGAGTACATGAGAAGAGGTGATCCGAGTTAAATCAGTCCGATTATTCTACGTCCCGGTTAACCTGACAATGCCGCAAAACCGCAACGGGAATGGGTTTAACCAAGCAGCTCGAGGCGACAAGGCAGAAAGGTTAGCGCTATTCTGCTTTATTCAACTCAATAGCTTAGCGGCTGGAGGATTGCCATCAATTATCATTTCAAACCATGACAGAAGACTACTTGCCCCTGGCGTATCTCAATGCTTGGGAGTATTGCCCCCGCCGCTTTTATTTTGAGTATGTGCTGGGCGAAATGGAAGACAACGAGCATATTATTCTGGGTCGTCATCTGCATCGCAACATCAATGAAGAGACTGTGGTGCAAGAGGGCGATACGCGCATTCACCAGCAGCAGTGGGTGTGGAGCGATCGTCTTGGGGTCTCTGGCATCATTGATGCCGTTGAGGAGCGAGCGGGTGAGCTCATCCCGATCGAATACAAGAAGGGCAAGATGGCAAAGCACCTCAACGATCACTTTCAACTCTGTGGAGCAGCGCTTTGCCTAGAGGAACGGACGGGACAGCAACTGAGCTACGGTGAGATTTTTTATCATGGCAATCGGCGCAGGCAGAGGGTGAGGTTTACCCCACAACTGCGGCAAATGACTGAGACCGCGATCGCGGCGGCTCGCGCTGCAGATCAAGGGGCAATGCCAGCGCCGATCAACCATACAAAAAAGTGCCAAGCTTGCAGCCTGCAAAGAATCTGCTTGCCGTTTGAGGTCAGATCTCTGATGCAAGCAAAGCTCTGAATCCCGGCAACGGGACTGAAACTAGACCGGGCGCCAGCACGAACCAGAGCGCAGGGTCGCAAAGCTCTGAATCCCGGCAACGGGACTGAAACAAAGGTAAAGCCGTTTTGCCCGTAGACACAGCATTTCAAGTCGCAAAGCTCTGAATCTCGGCAACGGGACTGAAACACTAAGGAAACTGGCTTACTTGAAGTCAACATAGGGGGCATTATCAACTTAACCGCATGCGTTCAACACTAAGCACTGTAATCCTTGAACATTCAAGCGCTGCTGAATGTTACGCAGTAACTCTCACACAAGCAATTTCTCGCCACTCCTCAAAGCGTTGGCATAGTTGTTCTCGGTATCGTTTTGCACTTAGTTCATGTTGCTTCGGGTGGAAGTGGCCTCGAATCGGTTCAAAGGCTGAAAGGAATCGTTGCGCTTGCCCTAGAGATTTGAATCGCCTCATGCGTCGTTCTCGGACTCTTGTAGGTTGATGCGAGTTCTCCGCTCGATTGTTCAGCCCCTTATGAGTTCGATGCTCCACGCTCGGCATCACTCGTTTCTTTGCCGCTTCGTAGCTCTTCAGTTTGTCGGTGACCATCATCCGTGGCACGAAACCTTGTTTCTTCAGCAGTTTATGAAAAAAACGTGCTGCTGCATGGGTATCTCGATGTCGTTGCAGCAGCACACCCAATACAGTGCTCTCCGCATCCACCGCTCGCCACAAATAATATTGCTTTCCCTTGATCGTCACCACGACCTCATCAAGATGCCATTTATCAGCGATGAACGGGCGTTTCCGTCGCAGCGGATTGGCGTATTGCTGCCCGAATTTACAGTAACTGATGATTTCGCCGGGAAATTGATGACGGGAGTACATGAGAAGATATGATCCGAGTTGAACCAGTCCGATTATTCTACGTTCCGATTAACCTGACAATGCCGAAAATAGCATTAATAACTTTGCGCATACTGCGAAAACGCGGACGCCTACTGAGTTGAGATGCTGGAGTTAATGGTTCAAGGATTGTCCACTCATCATCAGACACATCAGTATTGTAAGATTTCCGATTCATGTCTCCATTCTAACAAATGGGTATAATCTGCTACTTCTCAAACGTCCTCTTAGAACGAGGAGCTATATTGAATCGAGAAGTAGATGCCATTCTCTTGCAAGGTGCGCTTTTCATTCTCGATCGACACCAACGGAAATCCAAAATCAATCCGGGCTGAAAAATCCTCGCCTTGCTGCCATAGTAAGCCGAATCCCGCCCCAACCAGCGTATTTTTCGCAGGATTTTCTCCACTCCGATTCCAGCCTGTACCCAAATCGATAAACGGTGTGAGTTGAACAATTCCCCAACTGGGTCTAAAAATCGGCAACCGCAACTCGGTTGAGAACAAAAATCCATTATCCGTGAGGAGGGCATCTTGTCGATAGCCGCGAACCGTTTCGGCTCCCCCAATGCCAATCTGCTCGAAAGGAACTAAGGTATGCCCGGCAAGCTGCAAATCTCCTCGAATTAACAACAATGACTCTCTCGCTAAAAGCCTTGTCCATTGCGCCTGTCCTCGCCAGGCAAAAAATTGACTATCGGGATCTTGATCATTGAGCGTGGCACCGAACAAACCTAAACCCAAGCTAAACTGCGATCGCGCAGCAAACACTTGCCGATCGCTGCGCTGCACATACTCCTGAAAAAACCGCAATGCTGAAATTCGGGTTCGTCCTTGCGCGTCAGCCCCCGGAGACAACGGAAATGGACCAATATTATTAATGCCGAGTTCGGTTTGACTTTCTTGCCGCGAAAAGGTCAACCCCAAGGCGAATTCATCGGTCGAACGCTGAATGATCGGCTGTCTGAACGTCAATTCGTAATAGCGCGATCTCGCTGTGATATCGAGAACATCAAACGGCTCTTCAATCACGCGACTGCGAGTACTGCCATAAGCAAGCCTCAATGTTCCATTGCGTGGATTGAGAGGAATGGTATAGCTCAAATCCACGCCATTGCTTCCATCCGTTTTAGTGTAAGTTGCACTGAGACTATCGCCGAAACCGAGCAAGTTCGCTTGTGAGACTCCAAACTGTCGTCGAAATGAGCCGACACTGGGTGATCGCGCATTATCGAGTGACGGAGTAACGGTGAGCGTTTTGGCTTCTGCGATCGTCACTTGTAAAATGCTGGTTCCGGGGCGCGTTCCGGCTTGCAAATCGGCTGAAATCGAAGCAATTAGAGGATCAAGCTGCAATAGCCGCAAGCCTTCGAGCAAACGATTCACATTCAATGGCTTCTGAGCAACAAGACCGATGCGGCTACGGACATAGGCAGGATTGAGGCGACGCGTTCCGAGCACATTGACACTCTCGATCGTACCTTCAATGATTTGAATCTTGACCGTGCCACCCGTCAGCACTTGCGGCGGCAAAATGGCAGCAGAGGTGACATAGCCGCGCTTGACATAGAAATCTGTAATTTCAGTTCTCAACTGCAACAACTCTGCAAATGAAACATTGCGATCCACATATTTGCGAGTAATTTCAGAAAAGTCTTGCGCCCGAAAGACTGTGCTCCCGACAATTTCAATTTGTTTGAGTTGAATGGTATCGGGAACGTTACCAGGAGCTTCAGGTGTCGGTTGTAACGGAGCAATCGGAAGCAGTTGATCCGGAGGAGGCAGCGGAGCTGGCGTAGCTTCCAACGGCGAGGGTTGTGAGGGAAGCGGGCGTGGTAGATCTTGAGGCGGAGGAATGGGAATGCGCTGAGCAAGTCCCGGAGAAGAAGTAGCAATCGTAACGCCAAGCGTCAGCAGAACTTGAAGTTGCGATCGAGACATCATTTCACCCTCATAGCAGAGCTATTTTTATTTAACTCTTTGTTGCACCTTGACGATCCCCTAATATGAACAAGAAAAGCACTAGCGGACTAGCCTCAGGAGCGATGAAGCGACAAAGAAACAGGCGATAAAGCGAGTATAACATCAACAACACAAGGGATTGAACAATCGAGTAGAGAACTTGCATTAACCCACACGAGTGCGAGAGCGGCGAATGCAACAATTTAAATCCCCAGGGCAAGCGCAACGATTTCTCTCAGCCTTTGAACCAATCCGAGGACACTTTCACCCGAAGCAACATGACCTGAGTGTAAAACGCTACCTAGAACAGCTACGCCAACGATTTGAGGAGTGGCGAGAAATTGCTTGAAAGTTGCTGGTAACATTGAGCAACGCTTGAATGTTCAAGGATATACTGTGCTTAATCTTGAAGGTACATGGTTAAGTTGATAATGCCGCTGTGATGCTTCTAACGACTTCATTTATTCCCCCGCACCCATGCGAAAACATCAATTTAACACTCGTGGATAACAATAGGGTCTGTATATTAGCAATAAGCTGTGATATCTTCACCACAAACATCAGCTAGGTAGCAGAGGGCTTTGAACCGCAAGCCAACTAATTGTTCATAAAACGGGTTCAGTTTGCACATTGGAGGTATGTGGAGGAGAACGCGATCGCAAAAACGAATATCTCGTTCAAAGGGGCAGTGCGAGGGAATGAGGCGACAGAGAAGTTGTGCCATTTTGGGGTTATTGATCTCAATCGCATCCAGCTTGTTCGCAATTAATTGCAGAAGGCTAATTTTCGTTGGGTTGCAAATTAAGCTCAACATAACTAATCACCTGAATGAACATCTACCGAGTAGAGGCTTTTAGTAGTTGTTTGCCTCTATTGATTTATCAAATAATGCTTGTAGTTTTATACAGATTAGAAGAATCGTTTGCCTATTTGCAGTGGAATTTCTGTTGTTATTGCTTCCTGTTACGCTCACTTTTCGTAATAAAAACGAGCTAATTTTGGCGATAAACTAGTATCATATTTCCCTTTAAGACCCTCAGCGCAAAATGCAACACGAAGCGCTGGATGGATTGATACAGGTAAGACTTTGAAAAACTTTAAGTACGATGATGCAATCCCTAGATAAGCGTTTCCTAAATTTAACGATCGCAGTACTCTTGTCACCCACACTCGCGATCGCTTCAGGCTTATTAATATCTCCGGTCCCAGCTCAAGTGATTCCTGATCGGAGCCTTTCTAACAATTCGAGCGTTGCCGTTGAGGGAAACGTCAGCACCATCACGGGCGGAACGTTAGCAGGAAAAAACTTGTTTCATAGCTTTAGTCAATTCTCAGTTCCCACGAATGGCACTGCTTATTTTAATAATACCTCAGACATTCAGAACATCCTGAGCCGCGTTACCGGTAGCTCTATTTCCAATATTGATGGACTCATTCGAGCCAATGGCACCGCCAGTTTATTCTTGATCAATCCCAATGGAATTATTTTTGGAAAGAATGCAAAGTTACAAATTGGCGGTTCGTTACTAGCAACCACTGCTGATGCGATTCAGTTCGATGACCAAAATTCGTTTAGTGCTTCTGATCCGAATGCTGCTCCACTGTTAACGGTGAATCCTTCAGCGTTGCTCTTCAACCGCAACGAGCGAGCAGGGATTCAAAATAACTCACACACTTCTTCGAGTGCTGACGAAGCTTTTGGGTTAAAGGTTCGTGAGGGTCGCAGTTTGCTGCTCGTGGGTGGCAACATTGACATGAGGGGGAGCAGATTAACTGCTCCGGGTGGACGGGTGGAGTTGGTAGGCGTGGCAGATAAAGGACGAGTGGATCTCAAACTCAGCGGTGAGGAATTGCGGTTGGAGGTTCCCAAGGGTCTGACCCGTGCTCCGGTTGCTCTGACCGATGGGGCTCGAATTTCCGTTGCTAAAGATAATGGTGGCAGTATTGCGATCGTGGCTCAGTCTTTGGAGATTGCCAATAAAAGTGATTTGGAGGCAGGAATTGCACCAAAATTAGGGACAGAAGAGAGTAAAGCCGGAGACGTTACGCTCGATGCGATCGATGCAATCACTGTGACGGGAGAATCTCAAATTAAGAATATTGTGGCCCCGAACAGCACAGGTCAAGGGGGCAAGATTAGCATTCATACTGGCTCACTTTCGATGCTAGAGGGATCGCAACTCAACGCCTCTACTTTTGGAACTGGCAATGCGGGCGCAATCGTTATTCGCGCACGTGGTCAAGTTACCCTGAAAGGGAACCTAGACGGAGGGTCAGGTGATCGATTTAGTGGAGCTCAGAGCCGAGTCGGTGATAGTAAATTGGGTCCTAACGTTCATGGACGGGGAGGAAATATTGAGATTGAAGCGAAATCCCTCTTGATCGAAGATCGCGCACGGTTGAGTACTAGCACTTACGGGTATGGAAACGCTGGAAATGTCACCATCCGCGCGGCTGACAGCGTTACAGTACGAGGTCCAGGACCGACTCAGGCAGAGGGTAGGGCAATCAGCAGCAACGTACATGATCCGGCTAGGCAATTAAAAATAGAGCCGGAAACATACCGGAGCGGCGGAATTGTTACGATTGAGACTGGCTCACTTTCAATTACCAATAATGCTCTAATCTCAGTTGATACAAACGGCAAAGGCAACGCTGGAAGTGTCCAGATCAACGCTAAGGATGTAGTCTTATCAAGCAGCAACATTGTGAGCCGTTTAGGAGAAATAGAGATGCCCGATGCCAAGGGAAATGGGGGTAAGATCGACATTGAGACAGACTCACTCAGAATCGATAACAAGATAGAGCAGGGTAATGCTGGATTGAGCGTTAGCACCTATGGTCAGGGCAACGCTGGAAATATTACCATTAATGCTCGAGACATTACTCTGACAAATTCAGGGAGCCGTATCAGTAGCAATGTTCATCCAGGGGCTAACGGAAACGGTGGAAAAATTAAGATTTCAACTGAATCATTCTCAATTCGCGATCGTGCTAACGTGTTTATCAAAACCGAAGGACGTGGAAACGCTGGAAGCCTCAAAATTGAGACAGACTCGCTCAGAATCGATAACAAGATAGGGCAGGATAATGCTGGACTGAGTGTTAGCACCTATGGTCAGGGCAACGCTGGAAATATTACCATTAATGCTCGAGACATTATTCTGACAAATCCAGGAAGCCGGATCAGTAGCAATGTTCATCCAGGAGCTAGCGGAAACGGTGGAGAAATTAAGATTTCAACTGAATCGCTCTCAATTCGCGATCGTGCTAACGTGTTTATCAAAACCGAAGGACATGGAAACGCTGGAAGCCTAGAGATTCTGGCGCACCACGGTAACGTTTCGATCGAGAACGGTAGTCGATTGAGTGCAAGTACCCTTATACAAGGTAAGGAAGATACAAGCAATATAACAGCGGGTAACATTAGTCTCCAAGCTCGGCGGCTCTTACTGGATAATCAAGCTGAAATTCTTGGAGAAACGACGAGTAGTCAGAACGGCGGTAATATTACTCTCACTTTAGGCAATCTCTTGTTGCTGCGGCGCAGTAGTAATATTTCAACCTCAGCAGGTACAGAAGAGGGAACTGGAAATGGTGGTAATATTACGATTCGTTCTCCCCTAATTGTTACTGTTCCCACTGAAAGAAGTAACATCACTACCGAAGCTTATACAGGAACGGGCGGCAAGATTAACATCACGACGCAAGGTTTGATAGGATTCCAGCAACAATCACGAAATCCACAATTAAGCCGTATTTCTGCTAGTTCCGACTTTGGGATTGATGGACAAGTGAACATCAATGTTCTGAGTGTGAATCCAAGCCAAGGATTAGTGAATTTACCAACCGTTTCCGTCGATGCTTCTCGGTTAATCACGCAACAGTGTTCACCAAGTCGGGCAAGCGGAGAGATCAGCCAGTTTGTCATCACCGGACGCGGTGGACTACCAACTGCACCCGGTGAACCTTTGAGAAGTTCGTCGGTGCTGACACCTTGGGTCAATCTTCCCTCTGATGTGGCGATTAGCACAGAGCAAAATGCGGCAAGAAGCGGTGTCAATACTAAGCCAGATGCTGTTCGTCAAAGTTCAAACCGTGCAGCTTCTCCACCCGAAAAACTAGTCGAAGCCCAAGGATGGGTGAAAGATGCTCAGGGAAACGTCGCGTTGATTGCTCAGGTGCCGTCTGATTCTTCTGTTCAGCTCTCATCGGTTCCCTGCCATGGATTCTAAATCTCGGATTAATTGGCTTGTTCTCCTCACAGCTGGCTGGATAGCTGCCTTTGAGTGCGTTCCGTTTGCAATTCGCGATTCTGTCAGTATTGCGGCTTCTGTTTCTTCTCCAGCCCCAAACGCCCAAGCTCTAACCCCAGAAGAACAAGGAAAAGCACTGTATGAAAATGGGCGGTTTAGTGAAGCAGTCACCGTTTTACAACAAGCAGTTCAACAGGCGCGATCGCGAGGTGACACCCTCAGGCAAGCGATCGCGCTGAGTAATTTGTCACTAGCATCTCAACAGCTCGGATTGTGGACCGAAGCTAATCAAGCTATCACAGAAAGTCTGAAACTCCTGCGTTCTACCCATCAACAAACTTCAGTGCTTGCTCAAGCGCTTGATATTCAAGGCCGTTTGCAGCTCGCGACTGGGCAAGCCGAGTCAGCCTTGGGAACTTGGCAGCAAGCAACGGCGCTCTACTCAAAAACAAACGATCAGGCGGGTATTGTTCGTAGCCACCTTAATCAAGCACAGGCACTTCAAGCCCTAGGATTTCACCGTCGTGCACTGACAGTTTTGGAGAACTTACGATCGACCCTCCAAAACCAACCTGCATCTTTGGTCAAAGTTGTAGGCTTACGAAGTTTTGGCGATGCGCTGTTACTCGTTGGAGAAACCGATGCAGCAAATGCTGTGTTGCAACAAAGTTTGGAACTCGCCAAACAGCTTCAAGCCAGTGAAGAAACAGCGGCGGCGTTGTTAAGTTTAGGCAACGTTGCCCAAACCAAGCGAGACGCTCAAGCTGCTTTAGCGTTTTATCAACAAGCAGCAACTCGATCCGCGTCGCCCCTCACCAAAGTACAAGCACAACTCAATCAACTCAGTTTGCTGACTCATCCCAATCAGCGCGACAACATTCAACCCTTAGTGCGTCAAATTCAACCGCAACTGGCAACCTTGCCGCCGAGTCGAACCGCGATCGAGATGCAAATTACCTTTGCTCAACTGCTGTTGAAGCTTCCGAGCTTTGATCGCACCGCCATTGCTCAACAGTTAGCCAAAGCGGTACAACAAGCTCGCGCCCTCAATGATCGACGATCGCAATCCTTCGCGCTGGGAACGCTTGCTCATGTCTACGAACAAAATCGTCAATGGTCGCTCGCGCAGGATTTAACGCAGCAAGCGCTGGAATTAGCCGAAGCAATGCGGGCATCAGATATCGCCTACCGCTGGGAATGGCAATTAGGACGATTATTGAAAGCGCAAGGCAATTCTACAGGCGCGATCGCAGCTTACACTGGAGCCGTCAATACGTTAAAATCGCTACGCAAAGATTTAGTCGCTGTAAATCCGGAGATCCAGTTTTCTTTCCGAGAAAGCGTGGAACCAATTTATCGCCAGTTGGTCGATTTGTTACTTCAGAAAACCGCAGTGCCAAGCCAGGTTAAATTAACTCAAGCTCGCGATGTGATTGAATCACTGCAAGTTGCAGAACTTGAAAATTTTTTCCGGGCAGCGTGTCTAGATACGGTTGTGCAAGTGGATCAAGTCATTGACCAAGCGGATGCATCGGCGGCAGTCGTTTATCCGATTATTCTGAGCGATCGCTTAGAGGTCATCCTCAAATTACCGCGACAAGAATTACGGCACTACACGGTGTTAGTTCCGCAAGTGCAAGTTGAACAAACCCTTGAACAACTGCAGCAAAAACTCACAAAACCATACACTCTACAAGAAGTACAAACTCTATCACAACAGGTTTACAATTGGCTAATTCGCCCCGCAGAAGCAACGTTCGCAGAAACGAAACCGAAAACATTAGTGTTTGTGTTAGATGGAGCCCTGCGGAATATCCCAATGTCGGTGCTTCATGATGGGCAACAGTATTTAATTCAAAAATATGGCATTGCTCTAACACCGGGGCTACAACTACTCAATCCACGATCACTCAAACAAATTCAATTACGAACCCTCACCGCAGGGCTGACCGAATCGCGTCACGGCTTTGCACCGCTCAGTTTTGTGAAAAACGAAGTTGAGGAAATTCAATCGGAAGTGCCAAGTAAAGTACTGCTGAATCAAACCTTTACAGAAAAGCAGTTGCAAGAGCAAATTAATGCTACTCCGTTTTCGGTTGTGCATTTGGCGACACACGGACAGTTTAGCTCGGATGCCGAGAAGACCTTTATTCTCGCGTGGGATCAACCGATCAAGGTAAACGAATTCAATCAATTGCTGCGTACAAAGGAACAAACGGGAACTGGCACGATCGAGCTTCTGGTTCTCAGTGCTTGTGAAACCGCAGCGGGCGATAATCGGGCGGCATTGGGTCTGGCTGGGGTAGCGATTCGGGCGGGGGCAAGAAGTACGATCGCGTCGCTTTGGTCATTAGACGACGAATCTACAGCATTGTTTATGGGCGAGTTTTATCGAAATCTCACCCAAACGACAACAACGAAGTCGGCTGCTCTACAAGATGCACAACTCAAACTGCTGCAAAATCCTCAGTATCAGCATCCTCGCTACTGGGCACCATATGTTTTAGTGGGAAATTGGTTGTAGAAACTTATTTGTTGTAGCAATCAAGCTGAAGCACTAAAAGGAGTAAGTTGCCATTAAGAACCATCGATCGAGAGAAGGGAAGAGCGATTTCTTCCCTTCTTTAGGCAACTTCACGCTAGTTAGATGAAAAAGATGCTACTAATGCTTAATTGACAACATATTCAAATTAAGCATCAACAGTCCTCAGACAAACGTAAGTAGTTCAGCTCGACTTGTGTAGGTCTTGTCTTGTACAACACCAATCAGATCATTTTTGTAGTAGATGGCAGTGTCGCTAGCCGAGCCACCAAACCAATTGATTGATGAATCAAGTCGATAGTCGCTCTTGACACCATGAACTAGAATTTGATCCCCCTGTGAATTCTTGTGGAAATCGACGATTGTGGCGTACCCCCACGTTCCGTCATTAGCATAAAAAGCACCATTGCTATCTCCAAGAACAAATCGATCAGCATCAGCGCCACCCATTAGTAAGTCGCACTCAAAGCCGATACTATCAAAGCCGCCACCATAACCGTTGAGTAGATCTTGACCGTCGCCACCATACAACTCATCGTTGCCACCTTGACCATACATCTCATCATTGCCAGGTTCGCCTTGAAGGTACTGGTTTCCCAGCAGGTCATTGCCCTCACCGCCATACAACTTGTCATCGTCATAAGAACCATCTAGCCAATCCTCACCATCCCCACCGTAGAGACGATCCTTGCCCTTCCAGGCTACCAAAACATCGTCTCCTGTGTCTTCATACCGCCATGGCTCTCCGTTTCCCAGTACCTCATCTCCCCCACCATATAGAATGTCATCACCCTCCCATCCATCAAGGTAGTCATTTCCTTTACCTCCGTACATCTTGTCGTCATTTTCTTCACCATTGAGAAAATCATCACCATCATCTCCATAAAGCTTGTCGTCACCAAGACCTCCATACAGTGTGTCCCTGCCCGGTGTACCTGGGTCGCGCCCATCGTAACTGATGGGATCGTTAGGCTTCGGTGCTCGATCGCCGTATAACACGTCGCTTCCAAGTCGTCCGAATACTACGTCGTCACCGCCTAAGCCCCAATACTGATTATCTTCACCCAGAGTCCCGTCGTGATCCGCCCAATCCTTAACGTCATTGCCAGCAGTGCCATAAGATGTATGAACCATAACAGCTTCTCCTTGTGTTTCGGGGATGTTGAACTTGAGTTGAACCTTTTTTCCTTTGCGTAGCATCTCCCCCAAATGAATGGGAAGTACTTAAAAGAGCCTTCTAGAAGCTCGGAGGCGATCGTGAATGAGGAAGCTTAAACATGGTGCAGTTACTAGAGCGAATTCACAGCCTTATATTGATTTATCGAAACCAAGAATTGGTATTTATACAGGTTTGAAAACTATCTCAACTGAATTCAGAATTAACTAATTAAGGCATCAATGATAGATGTGTATTCAACCAGAAACAACCTATCGGATAAACTTCAAACTATCGATATTCTTCATGAACATGTCTGTAAAGATGCTCAAGACCGTTCGTTTGCGGAGCTTGATGTTTGTGTTCACTGACATACCCGATTGCAATGGTAACGCTCGATTATTTGCTAGTAGATGCTGACGATTTAACCGGATTTTTGCTGGAAAGTGATAATATTGACGAATTTGGTCTGGCGGCAAAGCATCAGAACCGACCCAAATTAGTGTTCCTTTAATGTCGCCGAATTCATGAAATGGAAATGAGTCAATTCTGATATCTGCCTCCATTCCTTCCCTCACAAAACCAATGTCTTTGTTGGTAATGTAAACTTCGGCAATCAAAGACTCACCGGGAACAATCTTTAGCAAAGGTTCGCTCGACGTGGATACAAATCCTGATCCTTTAGGTTTCAGGTCAAATACAGTACCCGCGATCGGTGCCCGCAATTCCTGATACTTCAACGTTAATTGCGCCTGACTCAATTGGCTTTCAACCTCTGCAAGTCGTTTTTCGTCTTCAAGAATGGCTTTAGTAATTTGACTATCAATATCTGCCAAGCTCTTTTCGTTGTTCGTGATTTTGGCAAGTAAATCCTCTTGAGACAGCGCTGCTGTATTCCGAAGTTTCTCCTTAGCTTGGTCGATCGCGAGTGCCAATCGAGTTTGTTCTTGGGCAAGTTGATCAACTTCTGCTTGACGAGTGCTTACATCTTGCTGCTGTTTGAGAAACTGAAGTCGTGCAATTCCACCGACTTCAACTAATGGCTTGAGATCATTGAGAATCTTTTGGTTAATTCCCAACATTGCATGTGCGTTAGCTAACTTAGTTTGAGTTTGATAGAATTGTTGCTCAACTTGTTTCGCTTCTAGTCGATCGCTGGCTAATCGAGAGCTGAGTTCTGTTTGTCGGCTACTTAATCGCAATTGTTCTTCTGCATTTAAACTTGCACCTTGTCCGCCAGTTAGCTGCGATCGATAGAGACGGTTTTCAGCCGCGATCGCAGCTCGATTCTTAGTCAGTGAAAGCATATCCGCTGGAATATTTGGTATAGCCTGCGCTTGGGCTGCTCCGTTTAATTGATTGCGGTAAAATGCAGTTTCTTGCTGAAGGGCAGCACGAATTTTCTGCAAAGAAGAGGCTTGAGCTTTGGCAGATGTTGGGTCAAGCTTGAGTAATAAATCACCCTGTTTGACACGTTGTCCATCTTTGACATAAACCTCTGTTACTAATCCATTGACCGGAGCCTGTACGTCTTTTACGGCTCCTTGCGGCGCGAGCTTTCCAGTTGCCGGAATCGCTTCTTCGATCTGCGAAACACTTGCCCAAACCACCGTTATGCTCGTTACGCCAACGATTCCCCACGCGATCGCGCGTGACCAAACAGAAGATTGTCGCAGCCAAGCTGAATGTTCCAATCGACTTGTTGTTGCCATGACTGTAAGCTCGTAATTAATGTTGTGCTTCTTGTTGCTGGTATAGACAGTAGTAGGAGCCTTTTAACGACATTAGTTCGTTGTGTGTTCCTTGTTCGATCACAACTCCTTGATCCATGACTAAAATGATGTCAGCATTGCGAATTGTGCTGAGGCGATGAGTAATGAAGAATGTTGTTCGATCGTGAAACGTTTTTGCTAAATTGAGGCAAACTTGGCGTTCTGCATTGTAATCGAGTGCGCTCGTTGCTTCGTCAAGAATGAGTAAGCGAGGATTCTGTAACACAGTTCGCGCAATTGCAATGCGTTGTCGTTGTCCACCTGAAAGCGCAGACCCGCGTTCTCCAACTCGTGTGTTGTAACCGTTGGGGAGTTCCATAATGAAATCGTGGGCAAAGGCGATCGTTGCAGCTTCAATAATTTGCTCATCGGTTGCGTCGGGATTCGCGATCGCAATGTTTTCGCGAACCGTGCCATCAAACAACAGCGTGTCTTGTAGCACCATGCCGATTTGACTGCGTAGCGAATACAATTCTACTTTGCTGATATCGTATCGATCGATCACGACCTTGCCAGCTTGAGGCTCATATAGTCGGGCTAGAAGTTTTGTGAGCGTGCTTTTACCTGAACCACTTTGACCCACGACACCGATAAAAGACCCGGCTGGAAACTCTAAATTAATGTTTCGCAGTTGCAAAGCCCCGTTTGTCCGAAAACCAAACGAAACTCCGTCGAATTTGACATGACCTTGAATCGTCGGCATTAGAATGTGCTGTTGATTGAGTTCTTCCTCTTGAGGCGTATCCAAAATATCGCTCAAGCGTTCGATCGAGAGCGCAGTTTCTTGAAAGTTTTGCCAAAGCTGAACTAACCGCAATAAAGGACTCGTCACATATCCAGCAATAATACGAAATGCAATCAACTGCCCCAATGTAAGCTGCCCTTGTAGCACTAAATAAGCTCCCGCCCAAATCACTAACAAACTTGACAACTTATTGAGAAAGTTACTGAGGGAACCAGCAGTTGTTTGGGTAGAAATGGTTTTGAAGCCTGCACTAATATAGCGAGAATAGCGGTCTTGCCATTGCCAGCGCGATCGCATCTCTAAATTCTGTGCTTTAACAGTCTGAATTCCAGATAGTGTTTCCACCAGACTAGAATGGGTTTCCGCATAGCGTTCTGCTTTTTCGCGAGATTGATGACGCATCAACGGAGAGACAACAAGAGCAAGTAATGCAAATAGTGGAACTGTTGCAAGGGCAATTAATGTTAGCACCCAGCTATAAACCAGCATCACGAGAATGTAAATAACAGAGAAGATCGCGTCTAATACAACCGTGAGTGCTGTTCCGGTGAGAAATTGACGAATGTGTTCTAGTTCATTAACTCGTGTCGCGAGTTCGCCAACAGGTCGTTTTTCAAAATAGGATAAAGGTAGACGAAGTAAATGATCAATGACTTCAGTGCTAAGAGCTAAATCAATTCGATTAGTTGTATCAGCAAATAAGTGAGTCCGAATGTTGGTCAGCACAGACTCAAATACAGAGATGATGAGTAAGAAAATTCCTAAAACCGATAGTGCATCAATGCTATTTTGATTGAGAACTTTATCAATGATAACTTGAGTAATTAACGGATTTGCTAATCCAAATAATTGCACAAAAATAGATGCGATGAGAACTTCAATCAGAACCTTGCGATGCTGATGAATCGCCGGGAGAAACCATCGTAGACTAAAACGCTGTTTAGGAGTAGTTTTAGTGGGTCGCAACAATAACACTTCGCCTTCATCGCCCCAAATTTCAACGAAACTCTTTGGCTTGCGTCGAACAATTCCAGTTTCAGGCACTGCCATAACTACTTCTCGATCGCTCGTTTGATAGAGAACTGCAAAGCTATCTTGCCAAGCGATTAAGGCAGGCGTTTGTACTCGGTGAATTGCGATCGCGGGAATTTTGATCAATTGAGCCGTTAAACCCATAAATTCCGCGATTGTGCCGCAGTAGTGTAGGGACACGTTACTGTGTTGTTGAAGTTGATTATTGATGATGCGGCGTAATGTATCTCGTCGAAACGGAATGTCAAAGTATCGGCTGAGCATTTGAAAACAAGCAAGCATTGCGTCGAGAGCTCCTCTACCTTGCGCTACAGGATATTTCTGGAGGCGAGTGGATTGCTCAGCCTGTGCAACTGTTTCTGGAGCATAGGGAATCTCAATTTCAGTTGATTGAGGGAAGAGCGTTAAAGCTGTAGTTGGCTCAATTGGAGGAGTTGAAGACAAAAGGGTCTGGCAAATACCAACGAGCCGTGCCCCCGAGTGACCAATTCGCAGTTTAGTTGAATCGGTCACATCAATACGGCTGCCGATCGAGTAGTCGCTGAGTGAACCCGAACTGAGAAACCAGATGCGGTCTGAATCGAGGTAGCATGGTTTTCCAGACGGTAAATTTTGAACAATTGCATCTGTCCAAGCAGCATGTGCTAATTGTAGTAAATTCGTGGTTGCGTCTGCTCGCTGTTCTAACTCGGCTCCGAGTAAATCAAAGACTTCGGCTAAAGCACAGCGATCGCGAATCGCCGCTGCAAATTGCGGATTTCGTTGCATCAATTCCCAAAAGGTTTGAGCAGGGAGATTGATGCAAATTGCTTCGGTTGACGCGATCGCCATTTCGCAAGTAACGCCCCGCAACTGGCTAATCCAGCCCAGCATTTCTCCTGGTTCTAGTAACTTGAGCGTTACGGGCGAATGAGTACGCCTGTCGATGCCTAAAAGTCGAACCTGTCCAGCATGCAGAATACTAATGTGCGTTGGCATTACACCTTGCGGTAAGATTACTTGCCCAATGCGATAACGCAGAAGTTGAACTTTGTCTTCCAACGTGTTCAATATAGCAGTTGAGAGCTGATTGAACGGAAATGTATTAGCAATAATGTTTTGGGACACAACGCGAGTAGCAATCATTTTGGTAATTTAGATAGATTAGAAATCGTAACCATTAACGAGCTACAAAATCATTACGAACAAGTTGGTGAGATTAGTGTGCAGTAAGGTTGAGCTGCCGTTGATCGAGTTCAGACACCTCTTGAAACTGCTTTTGCAGCCACGTCTCAAATAATTCGTTCAACAAACGTTGACGCATGAATTCATTCAGTTGAGCAGGTAGAATGCGTTCAAGCCGCACGATCACCCACCATTCACCAAAAGGCTTAGGCGACCATAGTTGACTGGGTTGGCTGACTGCGAGTAACCTTGCTAAATCCAGATGCAATGTCCCTAATTCAACAGGTCCAAGGATACCGTTTGTTAACGCTTCTGGACCTTGCGAATAAGTTTGCGCCAGATCAGCAAAGGATTGTTCACCGGCTTGAATGCGAAAATATAGCTCTTGAGCGAGTTCCGGATCTGAGGTACGCAGCAGAGAGTAAACGACGCGATCGAGCTGCCGTTTGCGACTGAGAAAATAAGATTCGAGTTTGTTTCCCCACTTGGCTTGTTTGAACTTCTGAATTTTGAGTTTCCGGGTTACAACCGCCTCAAGATGTTGGGGTGGTAGACCGTGGTTCTGCAGCCATGCTTGCTGTTCGTGTGTTGAGGTCAAATGATGTTGCTGACAAAATGCTTGATAAGCCGCTGTAATTTCTTCGGATGTCAGAAGCAGTGTTTCAGAAGTTTGTTCCCAGTCTGCAATGGCACGATCGAGCAACATTTCGCGTAAGACATCAGGAAGTAATTGGTAGGAGGCAAGAAGTGGTAGCCATTCCTGGGTTGACAATTGCTCAATGAATGGAGCAGGATGCTTTTGATTGATCAAGCGATGAGAATTCATGTTAAGCGTCCGTTTATTGATGCGTTAACGGAGTCGAATCGAACGAATAGAGCGGTGAACTGGGCTGATGAATTTTTAGAGATAGAAGAAAGGCTCACTTGTAGAATTATTGACAGTGAACAATTCTCCAGCAATGCTATTTACTGACAGATTGAGAGGATCACTTGTGGCAAGCTGGAAATGGTTGTAGTCCTGGGAGCCAAAGTTAAGAACATCCTGAACGGGGGAAGTGTGGTCGAAAACAGGGTCTGTTTGAGGTACCGCAGGTATTTCTTGCCGTCTACCAACAAGCGGATCGATCGCTTCTTGTTCAACAGCAACTACGCCACGTCGTCTACCAACAATTGGATCGACAGATTCAGAACCTGGTTCAATGGCAACCACAGGTCGTCTACTAGCAATCGGCTCAATTGCTTCTTGTTCAACAGCAACTACAGGTCGTCTACTAACAATCGGATCGGCAGATTCAGAACCTGGTTCAACGGCAACTACAGGTCGTCTACTAACAACTGGCTCAATTGCTTCTTGTTCAACGGCAACTACACCACGTCGTCTAACGTCGACTAGCTCATCTTGAGGTTGTTCAATCACGTCTTGTTCGGGTGACAATAAACCTTGATCATGCATAGTTTTTTCCTCGAAAAATCACTTCTATTGATTTATCGAGGTTATGTGCCCAGTTTTATACAATACTGCAAGAGTGCTCAGGGCTTTTTCCAGAATGCAAATCATTTAGATTACTTCTTTGGAGTACAGCAATCTATGATCGGAGCGCCTGCGATCGCACCCAATCCAGCAGACTGCAATAAATCTGTCCAATCTTGGGCCAACGTTGAATCTTTGGGCTTTTGGCGACGCAATTGAGCTAATGTTGTCACCGCATCGTACCAAATGCCATTTGCTGCGTAGCGCTGAACTTGCTCACGCGAAAGAACGGATTGACGCGAAGCATCGGGTCTGCGTTCGATCCAACCATCTACAAACATAGGATTACTCGGTGTGCAGTAGATCAGAAAATACCAGTGATAGAGTTTGCCTACTTCCAACGGCGAAACCGTGTTAGGTAAGGTTACGCTGACGATGCCTGGAGTAGTTCCTGATTGAGTCAGAGCCGTTTGATAGAGATACTTGCCCTGTTCATCCTGCAACACAAACTCCGTGGCTAAATTGCTTGTGAGCGGATACGGAACATAAAACCAAAAGGTCGGTCGATCGCTAACCGTCAATGCCCAAACTGGAGTGACATCCAAGCGATCAGGCGTCTTAGGTAAAACGGGCACTAATGCCGTTAATTGAGACGAAGCCACAGGACATTTGCCTCGACTCGCCCCGCCCTGCGGATGACCGCTCGGTGCCCCTCGACGTGGCAAAGGAGGGGGAACAAAGCGGGCAGCAGGCGCGGAGTTCAGCGGAAAAGCCGTGAACAATCCGCTAATTAGAAGCGCGATCGCTGAGCAACTGAGTGCTTGTTTTTGAAAAAAATTGTGTCTCATAACTCATGTCCTAGGAATTTTTGTGATGGTTTTTGTGATTCCGCCTGAGATACCTAATGCAAGCAAAGCTGGAACGAGTGGCACCCATCCCCCCTGCAGGAATAGCAGGAAGCAAGCTGTTCCTAATAGCGCGATCGCTGCGAGGGCTGCCAAACTCAAATAATGCGGTTTTCTGAGCCACCACGCTAACCCCCCACCAACAATTGCCCAACTCCAAATCCAGAGCGTGTCCTGCCAAAACGACCACACCCACAGCAAAGGTCGTCGATCGAGAACTGCACTCAAAATTTGGCTCACCATTTGAGCTTGTAGCAGCACCCCAGGCGTTTTCTGGTGCAGCGAAGTACCGGTACTGTAGGGAGTTGACCAGAAATCCCCGAAACTCGGAGCCGTCACGCCAATTAAAACAATTCGATCTTTTAGGAAGGTGTGATCAAGCTGATTGTTTAGTAATTGCGTTAACGTGACCTGCGGTACGCTGTCTTGTAATGACTTGTAATTCCGGTAGTTCAGAAGAATTTGGTGCCCCCAAGAGTCAATGGTTTGATAGCCTCCCCTATGATTTTCAAGGGGCTGAAACGTTACGGAACCCAGTTGTAATGCTCCTTCTGGTGTAAATTGTGGAGTAATTCCCTGAGTGATGAGATACCGGAATGCAAGTTGAACACTAAACGAATACGAGGTAGAACACGCGGAACCAGGATACGGTTCCATTCCTAATAAATGACGACGCAGAATGCCATCCGGATCGGTCAAAAAATCGCTAAAGCCCCATTGCTCAGGTGGTACTTCCGGGGGCGGTGCAACGCCTGGATCATTGCTCGTGGAATCGGTTGCTTTGCAAACGGTAATGAGACGCGAATTTTGCCGAAGCCGATCGCTGAGCGATTTATTTTTTGTTGCGCTGCTGCGATAGATGTCGAGACCGATCGCAATCGGCTGTTGTTGCTCTAACTTGTCTAAAAGTTTCAATAAGGTCTGATCAGAGAGCGATCCTTGTCTTGGTTCGGGCTGTGCTTGAATGTCTGCTTCGGTTAGTGTCACCACTAAAAGACGAGAATCTGGTACTTCCTGGGAGCGCGATCGCAGGAATTGATCGAAGGCTTGTAGCTCTAGAGGTTGCATCCAGCCCATATGTCGTCCGCCGATCGTTAAGCCTGCTGCTGCTATGCTGCTGAAGAAAATCGCCGCCAATCCCCGTCGAATTTTGCTGCGTTTATGAGACTGGGAGGCTAATGGTGCAATCACCGTATCTTGCTCTTGTTGAGCGATTCCTTCAGTGTCTCCTTTCTTGACACTAAGCGTACTGTTACACCAATCTTGCCAAGTTTGTGGAACTTCGGCTGGATTTTGAAAAATGACGGGCAACCAGGTTGCATAGGGAAACTCCGGTTCCAAGGTTTCTAGTTGTTCTCGTGCCTGCCGAACTGCACTGTAGAGCGGTTGACCTGCGGCAAAGGCACTTAAGAGGTGCTTTAAGAACTCCTGAGCCACTCGATCGGGAACTGGCTCCCGCATCACAATGATTTGGGGAATGTGCAAATCAGTAAGCTGGCGAGCTAAACCAATTCCATCGCAGGAGTTGAAAATTGCCAGCTTTAATCCATGACGAATCGCAACTTTAAGTGCGTATTTAAGTTCACTCAGCGCCAGTCGATCGCTAGCATTAATCATCAATCGACCGACTTCAGATTCCGTGGAGCTATGTCCCGCAAAAAATAAAATATCCCAAGCCTGCCTCCACAACTGCTCTCCTAACTCCTGTCGTTGGGGTTCTACAAGCAGTTGAACGTGAGCTTGAGGAAGTTGTTCTAATAAGGCGCGATCGCGCTGCACATTAATGCCCACGCTACTACCGAGAATTGCCAAAACGTTGACGGTTGGTTTTGCCGTTTCGGTGCGCTCCACACGCTCATAGGCTGCCGTACTTAGGGCGATCTCTGCAGTGGGATAGCGGTCTAACACGTCCCACAAATGCCATGGTAATCGGCTCAGCTGCGGACTGCTAGTTTGAATTAGAACACGAATCTTCTCTGCCGGGTCGAGCTTTTCAAACCAGCGATCGCGCAAGGGGCGGAACACAGCAGAATTTAACCACGCATTCAACTGTTCAATTAATCGATGAGCGGCATGACGGCAGTCTTCTACTCTGGAAACATGGGTCACTTCATCCTGCAAAAACTCAATTCGCCACCGCTGCCCTAATCGGCGATAGGCGAGCTGCCAATCGTGATATTGCTGCGGCAAACTTGGCGCAGGTGGCAAAGTTCCGGGTAGCTCGATCGCAGGTTGCTTCCCTTCGTCCCCAATTTGCAGGATCACTGGAAACCCACGGTCAAAACTTCCTTCTCCAATCTTTAAGACAACTAACTTACTCACAGTAGCTTAACGTTTAACGTGTTAGAGTTTGTGAAATAAATCCATTAGTGCCGTGTTACTCCTAGCATTGGTATCGTCGAGCTAGATTACAAAACTTTCCACATAGCTCGCATTACCCAAAGTAATGTTGACACTAAAACGTTCGCCAAAGCTCCCCATTAACTGTTTTTGAATATAATCATCAGTGCTTCTTGCCTGAACGCTTTGCTGTATTTGTCCCTCTTCTAACAAAATCGTTAGTTCTAGACCTTCTGGTAAATAAACCTGATCACCAATCGGGTGAACTTGTAGCACAACACGAACATGGGAAGCCTGGGACGAGACATCCTCTTCGGGAATCAGTGACACGAGAAGCGCGACGGTCTGCGGTTCCGGCGAGCCGTCTAGTTGAATCAGTTTGGCACCACGAGTTTGAGTACTAGGGTCAGATAAATCGGTGTCCGACTCTGCGCTTCTAAAGCTGTACGCTGGACTCAAAGCTTGAGCGAATAAAAGCATTTCTGCGGCTTGCCAGCCTGCCTCAAAGTATTCATCAAGCCATTGTCTTAGCGTCACGATCGCTTGATTCACGGGAGCGAGCGAATGGAGATAGCTTGGCAATTCGTCGAGCGATCGCAGCTGACGCAGCATTAACCTTCCCGTTTGTAGCGTGGGACTAAACCCTAGTAAAGTCGCTTCTGTGAGCGATTCATTCAACTGAACAGCAACGAACCCGATGCGATCGCTTTGAGCTTCGACTGGAACTGGGCAAGTTTGAGCATTGGGTAAAATGGGGCGGCATTCGAGCTTGCCTCGGTGCCGGATATTTAGATCTGCCACATCCAGAAGTATTTGCATGACGGGATTTGCGCTATGGCTCGCTTCCCAATCTGTTTCAATCCCAATACACTGCAAGTAATAATTCACAGCCTGTACTGCCAATGTATTCAAATAAACCTGCTTGGCTTTTTGCCCGTCCGTGTACTGGCGGCGAAACTGCTCTGCTTGTTGATGCACCCTAGCAGCTAAGGGAACTGTAAATACCGATGAAATAAGGTCGCTCATAAAAATTGCTCACACTGGAATAAAAGTAGGGTCACGATCGAAGATACTCTTTAATTTTTGGTGCTAATTCTTTACAAGCGCGTTGATAGAAATTGCTCAAAGTTGGAATCTTGACGCCAAAGGATGCCGAAAGCTGTTCCCAGGATTCTCCCGCTAAGCGGCGAAGCGCAAGGATTTGAAAATTCACTTCAGAGCAGCTTTTCATCTGCTTGTGCTTAAAGCAATTTTCAGGATCTTCTTCTAAACACTGTTTAACAATGTCAGACATTGAAAGTGTCTCAGCGGAAACATTCGCCTTATCTAATTCATTGATATCTGCGACATAGGTAACTCGTGTGTTTGTACTGGAATAGTATTTAGTTCGTGCATCAATGAAACGCTTATTTAGTAAAAAGTTCACCCAAGTCATCACCTTACCTTTGGTCGAGTCGTAGCGATCAATAGAGCGACACATCTGTAGCCACAGTTCTTGTAAAGCTTCTTGGTAAAGATAAACATAGGTTTCTGCAGGTAATTGTCCACGAGGGCAGTAAAGTTTACCTGACTGTTGAATCAAACGAATCAGCCGACCCAAAGCGGTTTGCCGCTCGTGGCTGTGGGGTGCATATCGTTGAGCTTCCATGACCAGCCGTTCTAGTTGTTCATCCAGTTCGTCCATTGGGGAGTTGAAATTGAGCGATCGGTCACTCACTATCATGATGGAATTCCAATAGTGAAGGTGTGCTCTGATACAAATCTATGGAGATCCCATTTGGCTTCTGTAGCAATTTGATTTAAACAGCAAGAAGCACTCCCATATTTCATGAAGTGCTATATATCTCTCGGACAGGATGCACAGAAATTATCCAATCGCCTGCAATTTTCTTGAATATCCCTCTCTCAAGAAACACTTTCGACAGGGTATTATCAACTTAACCCGAATGTAGAATAATCGTACTGATTTAACTCGGATCACCTCTTCTCATGTACTCCCGTCATCGCTTTCCCGGCGAAATCATCAGTTCCTGTGTGTGGCTTTACTACACTTTTCCTCTGAGTTACCGGGATATCGAGAAGATGATGTTGTACCGAGGGATCGAGGTGACGTACGAATCGATTCGGGAATGGTGCCAGAAATTCGGACAGCAATACGCGAATCAGGTGCGGCGCAAGCGTCCTTACATTACAGACAAATGGCATCTTGACGAAATGATCGTCACAATCAAGAAGCAGCAATACTACCTGTGGGGGGCAGTAGACAGTGAAGGGAACGTGCTGGATGTCTTATTACAACGCCATCGAGGCACCGAAGCAGCGAAGCGATTTTTCCGTAAGCTGCTGAAGAAACAAGGGTTTGTGCCACGGGTGATGGTCACCGACAAGCTCAAGAGTTACGAAGCGGCAAAGAAACAGGTGATGCCGAGCGTAGAACACCGACAACACAAAGAGTTGAATAATCGGGCAGAAAATTCGCATCAACCGACAAGAATGCGAGAGCGACGAATGCGGCGATTTAAATCTGTGGGGCAAGCGCAACGATTCCTTTCTGCCTTTGACCCGATTCGCTCCCACTTTCACCCGAAGCAACATGACCTGAGTGCAAAACAATATCGAGAACAGATGCGCCAACGCTTTGAGGATTGGCGAGAAATCACTGGTGTGAAAGATGCTGCGTAAATTGGAGCGATGACCGCGATCGAGAAATTATTGTGCCTAATTTTGATTGTCATCGGTTAAGTTGACAATGCCGTTGCTGGGCTAAACTCTGCTGCGTAATCAGAGGGATCAAGACTGCTTAGGATTATCATGCCTAATTTTTAATGTACTCCGTTAAGTTAATAATGCCACTCTTCAACATCCTTGAAGCGTTGACACGAATTCAACATGCGGTTAACCAAATTAAGCGCTAGAAATGCCCCAAGTCAATTGTTATAAAAATTGATGTCTGGCGTTTGATCATCTGGATAAATTGGCGGGGACTGCACTGAAAGCAAGACAACATCCTCATCGGGTGTCCGAAAGCCATGACTTGCACCCACAGAAATATAGATCGTATCTCCGGGTTTAACGGAATACTCTTTTTCGTCTAGCGTGATAATTGCGGTCCCTTCAAGAATGTAAAGAAAAGATTCAGAAGCTTCGTGAACGTGAGGTTCCAGCGCAGATCCTTTAGCAATCTTCACATGGTCGAATCCCACAGATAAAAGCTGTTCACGGGACAATAATCGAGTAATGGTTGCGCCAAACAACGCTTTGGACTCGAACTCTGTAATGTTCTTGATCGTAACTCTGTTGATTGTAGTAATCATTTTTTATCCTCCTAACGATTTCTATTAGGTTCCGACTGCTGTTGCTCATCGTGCTTTTATAACATCTGAAGTGTTTTGATACTGTTCTGCAATTTTGGTAAACGCATCAACACAACGATCAAGCTGCGATCGCGTGTGAACTGCCGAAATCTGAACTCGAATTCGAGCTTGATTTTGGGGAACCACCGGGTAGCTAAATCCAATCACATAGATACCTTCATCGAGGAGCGCCCGTGCCATTGTCTTTGCCAGCTTCGCGTCGTAAAGCATAATCGGCACAATCGGATGGATACCGGGCTGGATTTCAAAGCCACGATCGTGCATTTGCTGCCGGAAATAGCGCGTGTTCTCGATTAAACGGCTGCGTAACTCATTCGACTGGCTCAGGAGATCCAATACCGTCAAACTCGTGTAGGCGATCACGGGTGCCAACGTATTGGAAAATAGGTAGGGGCGCGATCGTTGTCGCAGCAAGTCGATTATCACTCGATGCCCGCTAGTAAAGCCTCCTGATGCCCCACCGAGCGCTTTTCCAAGCGTACTAGTGATCAGGTCAACCCGGCCCATGACACCACAGTGTTCAATTGATCCGCGTCCCATTGCTCCCAAAATGCCCGTTGCGTGACTATCATCTACCATAACAAGGGCATCGTATTGTTCCGCTAAATCGCAGATGAGATCGAGCTTGGCAATCTCCCCGTCCATGCTGAAAACGCCATCGGTTGCAATCAAGCGAATTTTGGCGGATTGGGTTTGTTGAAGGATCTGCTCTAACTCCTGGATATCGCTGTGAGCAAATCGATATCGTTGCGCCTTGCAAAGTCGAATCCCATCGATCACACTGGCATGATTCAACGCATCGCTAATCACCGCGCAATCCGCATCTAACAGTGTTTCAAATAGCCCCGTATTGGCATCAAAGCAAGCGTTATACAAAATGGTATCCTCGGTGCCAAGAAACGCTGAGAGCCTTGCTTCAAGTTCTTTATGAATTGCTTGCGTTCCACAAATAAATCGCACCGATGACAACCCAAACCCATACTTTGCCAAACCCTCTTGAGCGGCTGCAATCACATCAGGATGGGTGGCAAGTCCCAGGTAATTGTTGGTGCAGAAGTTCAAAACCGTTTGTCCTCCCTTAATTTCAATCTCGGCTCCCTGAGGACTGATGAGAATTCGTTCTTCTTTCGCAAGACCAGCTTGATCGATCTCATCTAGCATCGACTGGAAGATAGCGGCTGCTGTGTTCAACATGATGACATCCTCGTAAGAAGATTAACGATTCCGGTTTTTCAATGGAACGTCCAACCGTCGCGAAAGTTGTTTGAGCATATCTTCAACGATCGCGGGCAAATCATATTCTGGTCGCCATCCCCAATCGGCTCGTGCCTTAGAATCATCGACCTCAGACACCCAGGAATCCGCGATCGCTTGTCGAAAATCAGGCGCATAATCGCAGACAAAATCCGGCAGATACCGCTGAATTTCGCTGACAAGTTCTGCTGCCGAAAAACTCACGGCAGTAATGTTGTAGCTAGAGCGAATTTTGATGGCTGCTTCATCTGCTTGCATTAGCTCTAAAACGGCTCTCACTGCATCCGGCATATACATCATCGGCAATCGAGTTTCAGGACGAACAAAGCAGGTATAGTGCCGGTCTTTCAGCGCTGCGTAGAAGATTTCTACTGCAAAGTCAGTGGTGCCGCCACCGGGAGGAATGCTGTAACTGATGATGCCAGGTAAGCGAAGACTACGCACATCAACACCATAGCGATGGGCGTAATAATGACACAACAATTCTCCGGTGACTTTGGTAATGCCATACATCGTGGAGGGGTCTTCGATCGTGATTTGAGGCGTATCTAGTTTGGGGGTATGCGGCCCAAACACAGCGATCGAGCTAGGAAAGAAAAGCTTGAGGTGATAAATTCTGGCGGTTTCTAGAACGTTGTACAACCCATTGACGTTAACATTCCAGCAGCGATCGGGCTGTTGTTCTCCTTTTGCTGACAACACCCCTGCTAAATGATAAATCGTATTGATTTGATATTTTTCGATTAAATCCTGAAGCCGCTGTCGATCCATCACATCTAAGACTTCGTAGAAACGATAATCTCTCTGAGGAACTGCGTCACAGTGGTATGCCCGATGCAACGCTGCTCGACTGCTTTCAAGTACACTCGCTGCTCCGTAGTGCTGACACAACGCAGCAACAAGGTCACCCCCAAGTTGACCTTTTGCTCCAGTCACTAAAATCGTACCCATATCCAGATATTCAGAATGAATTAGCAGTAATTGCGGCTTTATGTGTAGAGCTTGCCTAAAAGACTGTGGATTATTTAACTCGATTGTATTAATCTTTCTTTGGATGGCAATCCCTCATAAGTGGCAGATAAAATTGTGGTAGTGCTATTTAACCTGAGTTCGGGTTAAGCCGGGAGCAAGAGATTATGGTCGAGGGCAATCGACGGCTTCTTTGGCTGATAGCAATACGCAATTAGTTCGCCCAGGATATTGATAAAGCAATTGACTGGAGAGCGATGAGGTGAATGCTCGATTTAAGAAATGTTCTTTAACTGGTCGATGATCGTTTCGATGATGGAGTGGCGGTGCAGCATCAAACGGTCATTCAGTGGCAGCAATCGCTGTTTCGTATTGCGGTTAAGTTGATAATGCCTATCTCTATCATCTTGACGCTGTGCGCCCTTACTTGCCGCCCAACGTTGAATACCTCGCAGTCGATGGTTACTATGCCAAAGCCGGATTTGTTTCAGGAGCGGTGGATCTGAAGTTGCACGTCATCAGCAAGCTCAGGTGCGATGCGAACCTTCAGTTTCTCTACATGGGAGAGCAAAAGCGACGAGGGAGACCGCGCAAGTATGCAGGTAAAGTTGACTTGAGTGACCTCAGTCGCTTCACGTTTGTCGAAACCGTATCCCCAAATGTGAATCTGTACACTGCTGTCGTCTTTCATGTGTCGCTCAAACGCTCGATTCGAGTCGTCTACCTGGTAGACCAGCGCTCGACTCGCGTTCGGACTTGTTTGCTCTTCAGCACAGATGTTGGGCAAGACCCGGTGCAAATTTACCACTACTACAAACTGCGATTCCAAATCGAATTTATCTTTCGAGACGCAAAGCAATTTACGGGACTAGAAGATTGTCAAGCTCGCGATGCTCAAAAACTCGCCTTCCATTTCAATGCCAGTTTCACGGCACTCAATCTCGCTAGACTCGACGCTTTGCAGCAGCATTCAGGACTAGCTCCATTTGTCTTCTCAATGGCAAGTGTCAAACGGCGAATGCTCAATCAGCACCTGCTCGAACGATTTATTTGCAACTTAGACTTAGACCCAAGCCAAATTAAATCGCATCCCAACTACTCAAGCCTTTGCAATTACGGCATTATCGCTGCCTGATTCTGCCCGGACTATTGCTTGTAGACATGGTACTGGAACCCGTTTGCTGTCCGAACTGCAACAGCACTAACGTTGTGAAAAATGGCAAAAGTGACGAAGGAAAACAACGGTATCGTTGCCGCAATACCGATTGTCCTCGCCGCTCTTTCATCCGAGACTACAGCTATCGCGGCTATTTGCCAGAAGTCAAGCAGCAAATCAGCGATATGGCAGTGAATGGCAGTGGGATTCGAGATACCGCAAGAGTGCTGAAAATTAGCCCCACAGCCGTGATTGAGGAATAAAAAAAAGATCGCCATCTCGAACGAGTCAACACGGCTCTACTCCAACAGATGGAAAGTTTACCCACGAGTGCGATGGTGGTAAAAGTTGAAGAAGCGGAAATGGACGAGATGTGGAGTTTTGTGCAGTCTAAGAAACAACAACGGTGGTTGTGGCATGCCATTGATCATCGCACAGGTACAGTGTTAGCTTATGTCCTTGCTCCGCATGAAGATGCAGCACTCAAAGAACTTCAGCAATTGCTTGCTCCATTTGCCATCAAGCGCTTCTACACCGATAGTTGGGGTGCATACTTGCGATTGCTAGAAGCTCAAAAGCACACTGTAGGTAAAGCAAATACACAACGGATTGAGCGCAAGCATTTGACGCTTCGCACACGGGTCAGGCGGTTAGCTCGAAAAACAATTTGCTTCTCCAAATCGATCTGGCTGCACGATGTCGTGATTGGATTGTTCATCAACCGCTATGAATTTGGTCGAGCAGTGTGATAGCTCATCCACAGGTCTAGAACATGACCCAGTTCCTTACATATCGCTCGTAAAGATACGCCATGCCTGATTGCAATTGCTCGATATTCAGTAAAGCTTCATCGTTACTGCGTTTGACATATCCTTGTTCGCACTTCCATCGGGTTGTTTCCAGTAAAACCAGGTTGCTGATCCTTCACCTGAACTCACTTGATCAATCGTGAAAAGATCGCCTGGAAAGTAAGCCAAAAAGTAGGGCGTTTGCAGGCAATTCAATAGGAACTTGTTGAGTTTCCCCTTCGACTCGAATCGTTGTGGTTTTAGTCGGGGAAAGGGTAGCCTGACTACCCGGAGTAACAGGTACAGCTTGCGAACTAGCAGGAGAACTAATGGCGCTGGAACCTCCTGTTACTCCGGGAGTACAAGCTGCCAAGCTTCCAAACAGCAGCGCTACCAGCAATAAACGATTTAGCATTATGATCTCCAGATAATTCTCTACTCTGTATTGGTGATAGCTTTAGCTTCACTATTACTTCTGGAATTTACACAAGTATTTCAAAAGAGCTTATTCAGCATTTTAATTTTTATAAATCTACTATTACCGTTATTTTAAAACACGAGAAGATTTGTGGAATGGTGCTTTCTTCACTTGAAGTCATAGCTTGTCTTCTTCATCCTAAAAAGCTATGACGTACCATTTACAATCGTTTCAAAAATGGATACTCGGATCAGTTGCATTGAGTCTATTGGCAGGAACAATAATGGCTTGCCAAAACCAGCCACCGATCGTTGTCAGTTCTCCGACTTCGGTTTCCTCAACGCAAAATGTCTATCGCAATGATCGCTTAAGGTTCGAGTTTCGCTATCCTGAAAAGGATTTTGTGGTCGATCCGTTGACCAAAAGTCCACCGACAGAGGCAGATGCGATCGCGACGGTCGAAGTCTGGACGAAGGAACATTACCAAAAGCTCAAAGCAGGGGCTTATGAAGGTGGAACAGAATATCCTGCTAATGTTCAAGTTGCCGTTTATCAGAATCCGAAAAAGCTAGACTTGCAGAACTGGGTACAACAGAATGATCGATTTGCCGCTCCACAGCAATTCAAGACGACCACGATCGTAGGTCAAACCGGAATCGCTTTTCAGTCGAGTGGACTATACGAGCATGAACATATTGCTTTTCAATCTGATGATGAGATTACTTTGATTACGTTATCCAAAACTGGCCACGGCAACAACGATGCAACTTACCGAACCGCCTTTGATCAAATCATTCGCACATTTCAGAGAATTTAGCATTTCTGGTAGGCACAATACCAGGCTTTGAAACAAAACCACTGTAATGTACAGATAGAGCATTAAGAACGACCAAGAGCAAAAACAGCAGACTTAAATAGATCGGAATTGGAGCAGAAAGATGAGCCAGCCATACGATGATCGCTTTTCTTCACCCTGCAAGGATGATTCGTATTACGCAGTAAAAAGGGTTGTGTCGCAAAAATGGTAGGGTGGTGGAGCTTAATTTCCTCTAGCCTCGCTCTAAATGACTGCTGACTCCCTGTTCAAATGGCACCACTTTCTACCTGAAATGATCTTACTGAATGTGCG